>NZ_JACYVM010000002.1:0-651140 GCF_014842355.1 Sphingomonas sp. CFBP 13706 | reverse complement strand
AGCAACCAGACCGTGTGGCCGTTCGCTGCGGTGACACCCCTCTAGGGCCCATCCCCAATCCCGTCAAACGCAAATTTCACTTTTATGGCAATTTTTGCAGGCTGGCGCGTTCTGCGCCCCCAACGGCGCGGAACAGGGTCCGGTCAGCGATAAGTGTACGAGCCGGCCGACGAAACGACGCGATCCAAGTGCGTTGCCACTGAGCGGGATCAGGATATTCCATAAGTCGAGCGATTCGAACGGTGAGCCGAGCGCATCACACCCTTCCCCGGTCATCCCCCGCTGAGGCGTTCTCGTTCCTACTTGATGACCAGCGTCTTATCCGAACATCGCCCCGGCAGCACCTCAGGCCCACGCACGTCTTTTGCGACGCGGAGTGCCGCGGCGGACAAGCTCGTCCGGAAGCTGCGCGACCGGCATCCCCTGTCGGCTGCGGAGGAGGTCGCGCTTAACACGTTGCTTGCGGCCAAGGCCGGGCCGATTTGCGGACGAACGGTGTTGCTCGACCGGGGGATGCAGCCAAGCGGGATCCATGTCCTGCTTGACGGCTGGGCGTGCCGCTACACGATGCTCGTCGATGGGCGCCGTCGGATCGTCGCCTTTTATCTTCCGGGCGATGTCTGTGATTTCGACGTCTTCCTGCTGGCGGGGATGGACCAAACGATCGCCTCGATCACCCCTGCACGCGTCGCGGTGGTCGATGCCCCGATGCTGGCCGGGCTTGCGATCGACCACCCGCCCCTGACGCAGGCCCTGTGGTGGGAATCGCTGACCGCCGCCGCGATCCAGCGCGCCTGGACGCTCAATGTCGGGCAACGCAGTGCCAAACAGCGAATCGCGCATCTGCTGTGCGAGTTATATCTGCGAATGGACCGGGTTGGGCTGGTACAGGACAGCAGCTGTGCGCTGCCGTTGACCCAGTTTCATCTGGGGGATGCCTGTGCGCTGACATCCATCCACACCAATCGTGCGCTTCAAGAGCTGCGCCGTGACGGCTTGCTGTCGCTCGAGGCCCGACGCCTGACGATCCACGACTGGCCGGCGCTGGTCGATCTGGCCGCGTTCGACCCCGCCTATCTCCAATTGTCCAAAGAGCCTGGCACGTCCGGCGATCGTGCGGCCCTTGGTTGAACAGCGACCCGGGTGGTGGTCTGCTTCTTCATGGAGGTCCAGCTAAGACGGCGTTAGCGCTCCGGCGCGCCACGCCACCCCGTTAAGCCATGAACGCCCGCTCGCCACAGAGCCGTCTGCAGACAGGCGGTCTCTGGGCGAGCGAGACTAGGCGCGGCCTATTTAACGGCCGCCAGACCTACAGCCGGAAGGACAGCGACGCGACATAGGTCCGCCCGTTCTTGTAGAAGGCCGTGGGCCGATCGGGCGTCGCGTTATACTGGCGATAGGTCTCGTCGAGCAGGTTCTGCGCGTTGAGCGACAGCGTGACCTGCTTGGTCAGATTGAACCCTGCCGACAGATCGAGCTGGTTATACGCGGCGACCATTTCGCGCGAGCCGAGACGGCCGATCGTGCGGAAATACTTCGTCCGGTAATTGTAGCTCAACCGCGTCTGGAACGGTCCGCTTTCGAAATAGGGGATCACGTTGACGGTGTGCTTCGACAGATAGGGAAGGTTGAGATCGGCGCCCGACGCGTCGGTCGAGGAGGTCGTGCTGTCCTGATAGGTATAGTTCGCCTGGAGCCCGAACCCGCCCCAGATCTCGCTTTGCCCGGAAACGAGGATGCCGTTCACCTTCGCCTTGCCGCCGTTGATCGGCTGCGAAACACTGTAATTGTTCTCCAGCCGCCCGGTCAGCGAATTGAACAGCGTCACCCCCTCGGTCCGGGTGGTGATGATGTAGTTGCTGATGTCGCGACGGAAGGCCTCGACCGCGAGCAGGCTGCCCGGACGCGGGTAGAATTCCGCGGTCAGCTCGTAATTGGTCGACTCATACGGCTTCAGATTGGGGTTGCCGCCACCCGCATCGCGCGTCGTATCGTTTTGCGAGATCGATGCCGCCAGATCCTGATAGCGTGGCCGCGAGATCACCTTGGCAACCGCACCGCGGAAGATGAGCGAGGAACTCGCCTCATAGGCGATGTTGAAGCTCGGCAGGAATTTCAGATAGTCGGTCGATGTCGTCGTCGGGGTCGGCACGGGGTTGGGGTTGGCCGCCGTCGACAGCGTCAGCGCATAGTCCGAAACGTCCTTGGTATAGACCAGCCGGCCACCGATATTGCCGCGAAAGCCGCTCTGCTCGAAATTGAGCTGCGCATAGCTCGCCGCGACGGTTTCCTTGACCCGGGTCGACGCGCCGATCTTGCGGATCAGCGGCGAATTGATCGCATTCGCCAGGATATCGATCACCGACTGTTCGGACAGGTTCAGATACTGCGTCGCGTTGCCCAACCCGCCGCTGCCGCTGAATGTGCCGTCCGGAGTCGACGCGGTCGGCACGTTGAGCTGCGATGCAAGCTGCGACGTCGTGAGATAGGTGTTGATGCCGCGACCGTCGATGCGGTTGACATGGTCGGTGACGCGTGCGCCGAGCATCAGCTGCGTGAACGGCCCGAACGAAACCGGGATCGTCGCATCATAGCCGCCGAAGATGTCGCGATCGGTCGTCACGCTGTAATCGAGGCCGCCGATCTGCGCGGCGTTCAGCTGCGTGCCGCCGACCAGCACCGGGCTGCCCTCGATCTGTGCGGGATTGTTGTTCGGGTTGGTGAAGTAGTTTGCGGGGTTGGTCGGGTCGCCGGTGAAGTTGACCGTCGCCGTATCGTTGGTGAAGGCATAGCTGAACGGCAGTCTGGTCTGCACGTTGAACAGATATTCGGGATTGCGCCCGCCCCTTGCCCGGCTCCAGCCACCCGCGAACGACACCTTGGCGCCGTCATCGCCTTCCCAATCCGCGAACAGGTTCAGATTATCGGTTGTCAGCTTGGTCTTGCGGACGAGCGTGTCGAGCTGTGCACTCTGACTCGTGGCAGCACCGAAGGTCGCGGCGTTGACGACCCCGTTGCTGATATTGACCGACTGCAGCACGTTACCCGTCCAGGCCCCGGGAATGGTGTACATCGACTGGCTGTAATTGTCGTAATTGCCGTTGATGTGCAGGCCGTTGAGCGTCAGCGTCAGCTCCGAGCTGGGGCGGTACTGAACGGTGCCCGATACGCTCTTGCGCTCGCGCGTCTGCTGGAAATAGGCGTAGTTGATGCCGAACGGCGACGCGGCCTTGTAGAGATCCGCAATCGTTCCGCCAGTGATGGTCGCACCCGGACTCTTCAGGCTAAGCGTGCCGTCCTGCGCGCGGTTGACGAACGGGCTGTTATAGGTGCCGTCCGCATTCGCCGCGGCATTGTCATAGCCGAAGAATTCCACGCCGGCGCGCGTCAGGCTCTGCTTGTCATAGGTCGCGGCGACCAGCACACCGAACGTCTCCGCATCATTCTTCCAGCTGTACAGCCCCGAGCCGCGGACATTGCCCTTGTCCGAACGGTCGTTGTACGAATAGCCGCCCGACGCGAAGATCGAATTGGCCTTGAGCTCGAGCGGCCGGCGGGTGCGGACGATGACCGTGCCCCCGAGGCTCCCCTCCTCGATCCGCGGTTCGGGCGACTTGTACACCTCGAGCCGGTCGACGAGTTCGGGCGCGAGCAACGAATAGTTGAAGGTGCGGCTCGACGGGTCATTGTCGTTACCGCCCCAATCCGCCGATGCGAGCGCATGACCGTCGAGCAGCATCCGGTTGAGCGCGGGATCGGTACCAAGGATGGCGACCTTCTCGCCCTCGCCGAAGCGCCGATCGATGCTCACGCCGGGGATGTGCGACAGCGATTCGGCGACGTTGCGGTCAGGAAACTTGCCGATCGCTTCGGCGCTGATCACGTCGACCACGGCATTGGCCTCGCGCTTGACCGCGATCGCGCTGCGCAGGCTGCCGCGGATACCGGTGACGACGATGTCGCTGTCCGCGTCCCCCGAGGGGGCGGCCTGCGTGGGAGGTGTCTGAGCGGATACGGGCTGCTCGGCGGCGGCTGGCGGGGCGGATGACGGCGCGGTTTGTGCGCCCGCAGGCGCGATCAGCCCGGCGATCGCGCTGGCGACCACGGCGGTGGATGCGAGCAACATCTGCTTAGGAAAAACCATTGGTCAAAGCCCCTTTTCATAGGCGCCATCGCGCCATCCCGATGCAGCCCATGCCTGCACCCGTAAATCCCGCGAATCGCCCGGTATTCTTTTGGTAGCCAGGTCGATGTCTAGGCGCCGCTACCTATATCAAATTAATTTTCCGAATCTAATGCGAAAATTACCTTTTTATTACCAATTCTGGGAGGGGCACATTCCAGTCCGGCGGTTGCCCCGTGGCTGCGGACCTGACGCCAGCAAGGCCCGGGCCGAGTTCGTTCGACAAGGCAAGACGCGTCAGCGCATCAATTTGCCAAGGTACTCCACGTTTCGGAAGATGGTGTCAGTCGCGAGCCGAAGACACATTCCTTTGCCCGTCGAGGGACTTGCCCACGCTTACTGACAGGCGCTAGCGCATCATGACCCCGGCAGCTGACGCCAAGATCGACCGCAGCGGATCTAATACTCGCTTAGGCTCGCGAGGCATCCGTTGGCGAACCCCGAATAAGGGCAACACTCCGTACCAATATAGGATGTTTGCGGCGTCCACTGAGCCATGCGGTTTGTGCGCGGCGGGTGTCGCTACCAGCCCCAGCGAAAGCGCTGATCAGGCGAGCGCAAAATATCCTCGTAGCGCAATGCTGCGCGCGGCAGCGCCCTGTCCATGGCGCCGGAGCCCCTGCCCATGGCATAGGGCCTGACCAACCCCATGGTCGCGCAATTCCTCCGTGCGGGGGGCGTGCCTACGATTCCCCCGTACCTGCGCCACTCGCGGGGCAGATCGCTCGCCCTATCGCAGGATCGGCAGTGTTGCGGGCTTCCCGGGGAACCGCTCGCATGACAAGGGGTTTCTGAAATTGGCCGTTTTGGCCGTATCCCGGGAGACGATACACAATGACTGATTTTGCCGATCTTGTAGATGGATACCAGCGGTTTCGGACGTCCGACTGGCGCCGCCAGCATGACCGTTGGGAGAAATTGAAAGTCGGACAGGAACCGCGCGTCATGGTGATCGCCTGTTCGGACAGCCGGGTCGAACCCGCGCAGATCTTCGACACGTTGCCTGGTGAGATGTTCGTCGTCCGCAACGTCGCCAACCTCGTTCCGCCGTTCGAGACGGGCGGCGGCTATCACGGCGTTTCTGCCGCGGTGGAATTTGCGGTCACGCAGCTCAAGGTCGGCGAGATCGTCGTACTCGGCCATGGCCAGTGCGGCGGCTGCAAGGCGGCGCTCGCAGGCACGTTCGACAAGGCAGAGCGCGGCCAGGGTGGCTTCATCAGTGACTGGGTGCATCTGCTCGATGGCGCACGCGAGTCCGTCGCCAAGGATCATGCCGATCTGAAGTCTGAAGAGGCTCGCGAGGCGATGGAGCAGGCTGCCGTTCGGACGTCGATTGAAAATCTGCGGACCTTCCCGTTCGTCCGCGATGCAGAGGCTGCCGGCGATCTCGAGATCCGCGGCGCGGTGTTTGCAATCGACGACGGCATTCTGCGCGTGATGGACGAGAACGGCGGATTTACGCCGGCCCAGCCCCGCGCGGACTGATGCCGAGGCCGGGCCGGCAAAAGCGTCGTCGGCCCGGCGGATCCTTAGTTTAAACCTCACCTGCTGGTCGTCGCGCCTCCTCGCAAATAGTCACGGGAAACCGAGACTGTACGCGGGTTGCGGCCCGTCAGATTAGGGCGCTATGTTGCAGGCTTCTGACTGGAGGTCCTATGACGCGCCTTGCCTTGGTTATCGCTGCCGGCCTGTCGGCCGCCACAGCGGCATATGCCGCACCCGATCCCGCGCCGAGCGCCGCCCTGGTCGCGGCAACCAAAGCCGGGACGCGAACGCCCGCGACGGTCGCGCGCGACGCCTTCCGCCACCCCGCCCAGACGCTCGCCTTTTTCGGTGTGAAGCCTGGCGACACGGTCGTCGAGATATGGCCCAGCGGCGGCTGGTATACCGAGATCCTTGCGCCCTATCTCGCGGCCCGCGGCACGCTTTATGCCGCTGCGCCGAGCGAGAAGGGTCTCGCAGCTGTCCGGGCCAAGCGCCAGGCGATGCCCGAAGCCTATCGCGCGCTGCGCTATGCCATGTTCCCGGCGGTCGCCGGCCAGCCGACCGTGCCCGCAGGCTCGGCGGACGTCGTGCTGACCTTCCGCAACGTGCACAACTGGCGGTTCGGGGCCGCCGATCAGACCCAGGCCGCGTTCGACCAGATGTTCGCGATGCTCAAGCCCGGCGGCACGCTTGGCCTTGTCGAACACCATCTGCCCGAAGCGTCGGGCAAGATCGAGGAAGGCAAGAGCGGCTATATGAAGCGGTCGTCGGTCATCGCCTATGCCACCAAGGCAGGATTCAAGCTGGCAGGCGAGAGTGCGGTCAATGCGAACCCAAAGGATACGCATGACTATCCCAAGGGCGTGTGGACCCTGCCGCCCAATTACGCCGAGGGCGATGTTGGCCGCGCGCGCTATGCCGCGATCGGCGAAAGCGACCGGATGACGCTCAAGTTCGTCAAACCCCGTTGATCGCCGCGCAGAGTGTCACCCGCCGCATCCAAGATTTGGAAGCGGCGGGCTACGCTGTTACGACACCCGTGTGACCGCCACCCCACTCCGTTTCCTCGAACGTCTGCCGCTGCTATGGGATCGCCGCGCCATCGCGTACGGCGTTGCGGTCGCCCTCTCCATCGCCGCCTGCGCGATCCGGATCGGCGTCGATCACCTGCTGCCGCCCGGTTTTCCGTTCCTGACCTTCTTCCCGGCGGTCATCATATCGTCCTTCCTGCTCGGGCGCGGTCCCGGTTCAGCGGCTGCACTGTTGTGCGGTGTGCTGGCCTGGTATTATTTCATCGCGCCACGCCAAGGGTTCACACTCGGCGTCGATACCGCGGTAGCACTGCTCTTCTATGCCGCTGTTGCTGCCGTCGACATCGCGCTGGTCCACTGGATGCAGCAGGCCAATCACCGGCTGCGCGACGAGCGCGAACGCAACGCCGACCTTGCGCTGCGCAGCGGGCTGCTGGCCGATCGGACCGAAGTGCTGTTCCGCGAATTGCAGCACCGCGTATCGAATAATCTCCAGATGATCGGGGCCGTCCTCGCGTTGCAGAAGCGCGGTATCGCCGACCCCGCCGCGGCCCTCGCGCTCGACAATGCAGCGACCAAGATCACGCTGATCGGCCGGATCCAGCGGCAGCTTTACGATACCAGCGGATCGCTGATCGCGCTCGACCAGTTCCTCCACCAACTGACTGCCGACGTGATCGAGGCGGGCGGCAATCCTGGTATCGTCCACTCCGTTTCAGCACCGCCCGGCGTCATGCTCCCCCCCGACGCGCTGATCCCCGTTGCGCTGATCATGGCGGAGGCGATCGCCAACGCCATCGAGCATGGACTGGTGGGACGCGATCATGGCAGCATCCGGGTCGATCTCGTCCAGACCACCACGGGGTTGCAACTCTGCGTGACCGACGACGGCGCCGGACTGCCCGAGGGATTCGATACGCGCGGCTCGACGAGCCTCGGTCTGAAGATCGCCACCACGCTAGCGCGACAGCTCGGTGGCAGCTTCGACGTCAGAAGCGCTGAGCCGGTCGGCGCACAAAGCGTGCTGACCATCCCCCATTCCCCCGCAGGACAGCCCCCTACCCCATGATCATCCGCAGCGACGAATTCATCGATATCCCTCGAATCGCCAGCGGCACTCCTTCGAATGATGCCATGCCGTCACCAGGCGGCGTCATGCGCACGCACCTGTTCCGCCCCGCGGTCGAGGGACGCTATCCCGGCGTTCTGCTGTTCTCGGAAATCTACCAGGTCACGGACCCGATCCGCCGGCTTGCTGCCTATGTCGCCGGTCACGGCTTCTGTGTCGCGGTGCCCGAGGTCTATCATGAGTATGAGCAACCCGGGACGGTGCTGCGCTACGACGCGGCCGGCACCGATCGCGGCAACGCGCTGAAGGTCACGAAACCGGTTCCCGCCTTCGACGCGGATGCGGTCGCAGCGCTCGACAGCCTCGCCGCGCACCCCGCCTGTACCGGGCGGCTTGCGACGATGGGCGTCTGCCTGGGGGGCCATCTCGCCTACCGCGCCGCGCTCGATCCCCGCGTCGCAGCGGCCGCGTGCTTCTACGCGACCGACATCCACGGCGGAACGCTCGGTGCGGGCAAGCAGGACGACAGTCTGGCGCGCATGGATGAGCTGAAGGCGGAAACGCTGTTCATCTGGGGGCGGCAGGACCCGCATGTCCCGTTTGCCGCGCGCGAGACGATCCGCGCACGGCTGGAGGAGGTCGGCGCCACTTATGGCTGGCTCGAGGTCAACGGCCAGCACGCGTTTTTGCGTGACGAGGGGCCACGCTATGATCCCGCGCTGTTCGCCCAGACGCTGAATGCGGTCATCGCGCTGTTCAACCGCACCCTCGCCGGATGACGGCGCACCGCCGGTCAGCCGGCTAGGCGCCTCGCGGGCTCCGCCGCAGGAGGCTCAGCGTGGCCACAACCGCGCTGCGCCACGCACGCCCGAGGAATCACCCCAACGGGCCGGCACCACCTGCCCCTTCCAGTCGCCGCCAAAGCTGTAGCGATCGATCACCGCGGGAAGCCGGGCGTAGATCGCCTCGACATTCGACATGCCGCCGCCGAACACGAAGACGTCCGGGTCGACGATATTGGCGATCATCGCCAGCGCGCGTCCGAGCCGATCGACATAGGCGTCGAGCGATGCGACCGCGTCGGCTTCACCAGACCGCGCGGCCTCGACGATCGCGACCCCGTCGAGCATCTTCCCCGACCGAGCGGCATGATCCTGCCGGAAACCGGTCCCCGATATCAGCATGTCGAGGCACCCGCTTTGTCCGCACCAGCAGGACGGACCGGGATATTCCGCCGCGGTCATCCACGGAAGCGGGACATGGCCCCATTCGCCCCCCATGCCGTTTGCACCCTCGACGATGTGCCCGTCGACGACCAGCCCGCCTCCGACGCCGGTCCCGACGATCACAGCAAAGGCCGACCGCGCCCCGGCTGCCGCACCGTCGACCGCTTCGGACAGTGCCATGCAATTCGCGTCATTGGCCATCCGGACCTGACGGCCCAGCGCAGTCTCCAGATCCTCGCGAAAGGCGCGGCCGTTGAGGAAGGTGGCGTTCGAGTTGCGCATCAGCCCGTCGCGCGGACTGATCGATCCGGGCGTACCGACCCCGATCGAGCCCATGGCGCCCGCCTCGCTCTCGGCGCGAGCGATCAGCTCGCCGATCGTCCCGATGGCGTCGTCGTAATTTCCCGGGTTCGGGCTGCGCACGCGGGCGAGGAACTGGCCGTCGGCGTCAAGGGCCGCTGCCTCGATCTTCGTGCCGCCGACATCGATACCGATCTGGATCACTGCATCTCTCTCTGACTTTGGTTTGGAGGCACCCTGCCCGCGAGAAAGATAAAGTCAATTTGCTTTAACAATCAGCCCTTAATCAGGATGGCGTCCGACGGCAGGATCCGGTCGAGAAACGGCAGGATCGCAGCGCCCACGGCGGGCGCATCGCGCGACAGTGTGGCGCGCCGGATCGGTGCACGCGCCGGGATCGTCGGCGCCGCCGCGATCAGCTTGCGCGTCGTTTCCGACGCCAGTCGGTCGAGCACCAGGTCGGGGAGACGTCCGCCGATCAGCACCGCGGCCGGGTTGATCAGGCAGTTGACGGCGGTCAGCGCAGGCACGAGGGCGCTCGCGCACTCGTCGACCCATGCATCCAATGTGCTGCCGAACTGCTCGGCAAGCTCCAGCGCCGGGTCGAACGGCGTGGTCAGGCCCGCCTGTTCGAGCCGCGCGGCAAGTGCGGACAAGGACACCACGTCCTGAAGTACCTGTCCCGGCATACCCGTCAGCGGCAGAAAGCCAAGCTCGCCGCTCCGCGCATCGGCACCGCGATAATAGGATCCGTCAATGACGACCCCGCCCCCCAGTCCTGCGCTGACCAGAATGTAGAAAAAGCTCGCATGATCGAGCCCGCCGCCGAACTGCGCCTCGCCGATCGCCGCCGCCGCCGCGTCATTATCGATATGGACCGACCAGGGAACGACACCGGCGAGCAGTGCCTGGAGGTCGACAGCACCCCAGCATTCATAGCCCGCCGGACGATGCGGCAACGCCACCTGCCCCAGATCGTCGGGCAGTGCCACGCCGACGCCGAGGATCCGGTCGGCGCGCAACACGTCCGATCGCCGGATCTCGGCAATCTCCTTGCCGACGATACCAATGATGTCGTCGGGCATCGCGAACGCGATCTGCTGTGTGAACCGGGACCGGACCTGCCCCGCCAGATCGAGCGATACGAGCGTGACGTGATCACGGTCGATGTTCAACCCGATCGCGAAGCATCCATCGGGGTTGATCCGCAACCGCACCGCCGGCTGGCCGCGTCCGCCCTTGCGGCGCCCGGCATCGACGATGAGATCAGCCTCGAACAGGCGCCCCGTGATATTCGCGATCGTCGGCGCGGTGAGGTTGGTCATCGTCGCGATCTCGGTCCGGGTAATGTCCGGATTTCGACGGATGACCTGGAGCACGACGCGCTGGTTATAGTCGCCCGCCCGTTCAAGATTCGTGCCCGACAGGCTTGGGCCAAGCCGCACCGCGCGCTCCTCCGCAGTCACCCCGCCACCGGCATGCGGCTCGAAATCCGAGAAATCCACGGCTTGCTCCCTCCCCGGAACGTCGAGGCGCGCATCGATGTGATTTCGCGCGCCGCCCCGTCAGTCGCGCGGCCGACGGCCCCAAACGCGATCCTATAGTCCGACATCCACCCCAGCCGGTCAATTGAATATGCCAAGTTGGTTATATCTCCGCACCGGCCCGGCACGGCAGTTTGCTCCCGGCAGCGAACAAGCCACGTCGCGCAGGCGCAAAGCCTGTGGTATCGCGCCGCAATTCAACCATTTGGAAAGATCGACATCGATGATTACACGGCTCGAAGATCTGGAGCGGGTCCGCGCCGAAAGCCGGTCGCTTGTCACCCGGCGATCCTTGATGTCGGCGGGCGCCGCGGTCGTTCCGATTCCGGGCGTCGACCTGGTCGCGGATGTCGGCCTGTTGACGACCCTGCTGCCGAAGATCAGCGAAATGTTCCAGCTCGATCACGAACAGGTGCAAAAGCTCGAGCCGCATCTCGCGCAGCAAGTGCTGGTGATGGCGTCGAGCATGGGTAACAACGTGATCGGGCGCATGGTCACCAAACGGGTGGTCGCCGCGCTGCTGCGGCGCGTCGGTGCGCGGGTCGCGGCGGGATCACTTGCCAAATATGTACCGTTCGTCGGTTCTGCCTTCGCCGCCACGATCAGCTTCGGCGCGATGAAGCTGGTCGGCAACGCGCATATCGAGGATTGCTACAAGACGGCGCTGGCCTTGCTGCCCGCGTCGGGGCAAATCGCTCCGGTCTCGCCCCCGGCGGGCGGTATCGCACGCTGACCCGGCGCACGCAGCGCCCCACGAAGAGGACCGACACATGGCGAAACAATATTGGGCACAGCTGATCGATTTCGAAGAGGAGATGCAGTCCGCGTGCATCTCCGGCGCGACCGATCACGAGGATGCCGCCGAGACGCTCATCTCCGACTTCGTCGGGCAGATGGGTGGAGAAATCACCAAGGGCGCGGTGCGCGTCTGGGTACAGGGCGAAAACCGCGAGAAGGTCTATGACTGGACCGTCGACCTGATCATCCCACAGGATGACGGCACGCAAGGCGGCGGCGAGGATGACGAGATCGAGGTCGAAGCCGAGATCGAATTGATCGAACGCACCTGACGCCCTCGCGCCAATCAGGCACCCCGTACGCCGTGGCGTACAGGGTGCCCTGGCTTGAGCCGCAACAGATTAGCTCGGGGCGCCCTCGCCGCCGTTGAACCCGCGCTCGAGAATCTGCGCGACCAGCCGATCGCGTGAGCGCGCGGTTCGCTCTCCCAGGACGACGGCAATCAGTCGGCGGTTGCCGCGCTTGGCCGATGCCGCCAGATTGAACCCGGCCTCGACCGTATAGCCGGTCTTGATGCCGTCGAGCCCGTCAAAGGCGCCGAGCATGTGATTGTGGTTCTGCAACTGCCGTCCCGCCCAGCGAAACGACCGGGTGCTGAAATAGGCATAGCGATCCGCATGCTGGTCGATCAGTGCCTTGGACAACATGGCCATGTCGGTCGCGGTCGTGAGATTGGCGCCGGGCAATCCGGTGACGTTGGTGAACGACGTCCGCCGCATACCGAGCGTTCGCGCCTTTGCGGTCATCCGCCGCGCGAAGCTGGCTTCGCTGCCACCCAGTTTTTCGGAAAGCGCTACCGCCACGTCATTGGCCGAACTCACCGCGATCGCCCGGATGGCTTCGCCGACCGTCAGTCCGGCACCGGGCCGCAGACCGAGCCGTGACGGCGGCTGGTTCGCCGCGGCCCGCGAGAATTTGACGGTGTCGGACAGCTGCAGCTTGTTCGCGTCGAGCGCGTCGAACGCCAGGAACAACGTCATCATCTTGGTCAGCGACGCGGGTCGACGGACCAGATTGGCCCCTTGCGCATATAATACCCGGCCATCGCGCGCATCGATCAGGATGGCCGACACCGTCCGCGCCGCCGCCGGCGATGGCGCGGCGAGCACCGGTTCCGCCAAAGCCGGAACCGCCATTGCCGTCCCGGGAATCGCCGCCAGCGGAACCGGCGCGGCGCGGCTCGCCACCCCGGCGGGCGACGCCGTCGATACCGCAGACGACATGGGCAGAACCAGCGTGGCCAGCGCCGCCAGCACGGCCGGGATACGGCGCTGATAGGCGCCGGTCGGCATCAGCCTCACTGCGGCTCCATCTCGTTCGTGGCGGGCACGTCATCGGCGGGTTCGTTCGCGCTGCTGCCGTCGCGGCGGACGCGCGCAGTCATGCCCGTCGCATCGGCATCGTCCTGCATCTGAACGTCCGGCGCGATTTCCGGAGCGGGCGGGGCCTCGGCTTTCACCTCTGCAGGGGCGGGCGCAGCCGCTTCCTCGACCACCGCCGGCGCCTCGGCTTCGGCGGGGGCCTCTTCCTCATACGCGCTGTTTTCGGTCACGGGTGCGGTGTCCGGCTCGGACGGGGAACAGCCGCCGAGCGCGGTCGCCAACAGGCTCGCGCCGAGCGCGAAGCGGATCGCATATGCCTTGGTCGTCATGGTCATGTCCCTCATCGTGCTGCCATCGCCTGCGCCGCCGACCGTGCCTCGATCTTGGAGGCCAGTGTCGAATCCCAGCTATAGGGATCCGCGCGGAAGTTCATCTGGCCGTTACCACTGGCGAATGCCGTCCAATAGAGCAGATAGACCGACACGGGCTTGCTGAGCCGCGCCCGCACCGTCGTGCCCTTGTCGACCGTCGCCGCGACCATCTCGGGGGTCCATTGTGGATCACCCGCCAGCAGGAGGTTGGCAAGCTCGGCGGGCTTTTCGAGCCGGACGCACCCGTGGCTCGCCAGGCGGCTGAAGCTCGCGAACTTCGCGCGTGACGGGGTGTCGTGCAGATACACCGAATAGGGATTGTCGAAATCGAACTTGTACCGCCCCAGCGCGCTCTGCGTACCAGCGGCCTGTTGCAGCCGCGTGCCGCCGATCACCTTGAAGCCATTGCGCTTCAGGTATCCCGGATTGGCCTTTTCCTTCGGCCACAGTTCGCGCGTCGCGATCGAGGTCGGGACGTTCCAGGGCGGGTTGATCACGACGCTGTGGATCGTCGAGGTCAGCATCGGCGTCTCGTCGCCGGGGCGCCCGGTGACCGCGCGCATCGAGGTAATCGGCCGGTCGCCATCGAATACCGTCAGGACCGCGGCGGCGATGTTCACCTGGATGCGATCCTTGGGCAGCTCCTGCGGCAGCCAGCGCCAGCGTTCCATGTTCGCCATGATCTGGCGGACGCGATCGGTCGCCGAGACGTTCAGCGCACCCAGCGTCTGCCCCGACACGATCCCGCTCGGATTGAGCCCGTAGCGCCGCTGCGCGCGACGTACCCCCTCGAGCAGCGCAGCGTCGAACCGGTCACCACCAGTCGATACGTCCTTGTCCTCGACCGCAAGCCGCTGGCGGAGCGCAGTCACACGCGGGCCCGTCGCGCCGATCGTCATATCCGGGCCACTCGCCAGCATGGACCAACCGCCCGCCGCAGCGATCGCGCGATAGCGCTCGAGCCCGGCCTTGAGCCCGTCATACCCTGAATAGGGTGGCGGCAACGCAGCGAACCACGCGGCGATCCGGTCACGCTTCACCGCATCGGCAAAGCCCGGCAGCGGATCGAAGGCGGGCGGGCGCATGCCCCAGTCCCGCTGGAAATCGGCTTCGGACAAGCGCCCGGCATGCACCGCGCGGGCGTGGTCCAGCGCTTCGCGGACCAACGTATCGTTGTCGACGTCGAGCACCAGCGCCGGCCGCGCGAGCGCAAGCCCCTGCCCCATCGTGTCCGACGCAAGCAGCTTCTGCAGCTGCTTGACCTGGGCAACGGACAGCACCGGCATGCGAACGATAGGAACCACTGGCGGCACCGCCATGCGCGGCGTCATCGCCTGCGCCGGAAGCGCAGGCTGGCTGGCCGGCGGGTTCGATGGGGCGACGGGCCTTTGCGGCTGGGTCTGGAACAGTTGCGGCGGCACCAGCTGCTCCTGGACCGCTCGGGCCGAAACGGCGTCGACCGGGAGCAACAGGGCCACCACCGCGGCACCGCTCAGCATCGTGCCGAACCAGGGGGCGTTCGTCTTTGTCTTTGAAAGGCTTTGCATAGCGTCCCTATAGCGATCGCGTCCTGCGTCGCACGGGCAATATCGCCCTAGCCTGAATAAAGCCCGGACGACGCGATATTTCCCGCCGCCTTGCCGACTATCGCAGGGCGCAACGCCCCCTTCGGCCTGGGCGCGGCCGTGCCCGTCATTTGCGCGCCGCCCGAGTCGCGTCGCGCGCCGCCGCGAACGGCTCGGACGCGTTCCAGACCGGCCATACCGTCCCCTCGGCGACCTCGCGGCCCAGCGCATAGGCGACGCTACCCTCCTGCGCGGCGCCGGTCATGTCCCAGCGTGCGTCGAATTCGTCGCACGTCTGGTGATAGCATCGTGCGTTGAACCGATCGCGCATTGCCTCGCCCGCCTTCGCCCCGCCCGTCACGAGATCGCGGCCCGCGCGGAAATACACCCCCGGCACGCCCTTCTGCGCCAGCGCATAATGGTCCGAGCGGTAATACCAGCCCGCCTCGGTATTCTCCTCGGGCACGATCCGCAGCCCCTGCGCCGCCGCAACCCGCTCGAGATCGCGCTCCATCGGCGTTCGCCCGACACCGATCAGCTCGAGATCGCGCGTCCGCCCCAGCACGACATGCGGGTCGAGATTGAACTGTGCTGCGGTCGTCGCGAGCGGCAGGGCGGGGTGGTCGGCATACCAGCTTGCGCCGAGCAGTCCCTTTTCTTCCGCAGTCCACAGCGCGAACACGACGGACCGCCGCGGCCGGGCGGCGCCCGCATAGGCGTGCGCGATCTCGAGCAGCGTCGCGGTGCCGGTCCCGTTGTCGATCGCGCCGTTGCGGATCCGGTCCGCGGGCGGATCGAACGCGTTCTCCCCATAGGCATCCCAATGCGCGCCATAGAGAATACTGCCCGCCGCGGGATCGGTGCCCGGAAGAAGGCCGACGACATTGTGGCTCGCGACATGCTCCATCCGCGTTTGAACACGCGCCGACAGGGTCGCCCCCTTCAATATGATCGCAGCAAAATCGGCGCGCTGTGCGGCAGCCTTCGCCGCGGCATAGTCCAGCCCCGCCTGCCGCAGCAGACGGATTCCGATGTCGTTGCGCAGGTTGCCGCGCAGTCCGAACGCCGCAGGCACCGTCCCGGTGTCGAGCGCATAGCCCGGTACCGCGTCGCCGTTCGCGATCTGCAGCCAGGGATAGCTGGCTGGGAACGTCTCGTGGATCGTCAGGAACGCCGCAGCGCCGCGCTTCTGCGCCTCGGTGAGCTTGGTTCGCGCAGCAGGGCTCGACGCGCGTCCGCCGAATCCCAGGTCGCGCCCCGCCTCGACATCGGGATCGCCGGCAAGAGCGACGACGATCTTGCCGCGCACATCGACCCCGCGATACGGATCATAGCCGAGCTTCGGCTCGACCACGCCATAGCCGACAAACACGATATCGGCATGATCGAGCTCGGTCGTGCCGACGATCCGCGACGATGCCGCGATCTCGATCCCCGGCCGTAATGGCACCGACTGGTCGCCGAGTTGCAGCGTGAAGGTTGCGGCATCGCGGGTCCAGCGCAACAGGGGCACACGCTGACGATAGCTGGCGCCAACAATGGGTTTCAGCCCGAGTTGCTTGAAGCGTCGCTCGAGGAATTCGAGCGTGACCGCCTCACCCGCCTGGGTAGGCCCGCGCCCGTGGAACGCATCCGCGCTCAGTGTCTTGACGTCCGCCTTGATCCGGTCCGGCGACAGGATGGGCGGCCGTGGATCAGCGGCGATGGCGGCGGTAGTGGCCGAGACGGTGAGCAGCAGCAGCGGCAGGAGGCGTTTCATCGGCTCAACCTGCCCAAGATGTCTCACGTGCACAAGCGAACGCATGAGATCACGCGCTATTTCCGCGCCTTAGGCTGCGACGTTCAGCCAGGCAGACGAACCTGAACGCGGCGAAAGCGCGCTTCGACAAAGCTGTAGACGCCGAACAATCCCAGCCCGACGCCCGTCGCGGCCAACAGCCATTTGCCCCCCGGCTGGTCCTGCAGCATCGCCAGCGCGTCGGCCATGCCGCCGGCTTCGGTGGCGTGCGCCTGCCATGCCGCGACCGCAAAGAAGCCGGCGATGATCGTGAAGACGACTGCGCGGGCGCCATAGCCCAGCCGCCCCATCGTGCAGACATAGGAAGGCAGCGAGCCGTCATTGTGCAGGTCCTTGACGAAATCGCCCTTCCAAGCCTTCTTCGCCTGCATCACCGCCGCGGTGAGGATACCGATTGCGACCACGGCAACCAGCACGCGTCCGAACGGCACCGACAGCAGCCAGCCTGTCCAGTCGCGGGCGCTCTCGTCACCCGGGGACTGCCCGCCGCCGCCCGTCCTTGGTTGCCAGGCGAGACGTGCCGCACTCCAGGCAAGGATGAGGTGAGCGATCCCGCTGACGACGTGCCCGATCCGGGTCAAGGCGCCCTTGGCGTCGCGCATGATCTGCTCCGGATCGGCGATCGCTTCGGTCAGCCGCCACACCGCATAGCCGAGCAGACCCGCGGCAATGACGGCCAGCAGGACGGCGCCTAGCTGCTCGTCCGCCAGCGATCCGATCGCACCCTGATTGTCGGCGATCGTCCCGCCGCGCATTGCGGCATCGACCGCAAACCAGGCCACCAGACAATACACCAGGCCGCGCGCGGCGAAGCCGAGACGTGCGAGTTGCGTCGCACGGACATCCGAGATGGTCACCGCAAATCCCCCTGGATCATATTGATCGTTACGCCGGCTAAACCCGCCGTGCGCAGCGACGTTCCGCCGGCGGTCACGACATCGCCGCGGCGACGCGGATCGGCGCAGCCCGGTACCGCGCCCGGGCCGCACCGGACCGTCAGGCGTGGACCACCTCTGCGGCATCCGCGAAGGGGACCGGAAGGCGCGCAATCGCGGGACGCGCGATCAGGTAGCCCTGGCACAACCGTACCCCGAGCGCGCGCAACGCCGCCAGTTCGCCCGAAGTCTCGATCCCCTCGGCGATCGGGATGATGCCAAGTTCATCGCACAATGCGATTACCGCAGCGACGATCGACCGCTTCACGGCGGACCCGTCGATCCCGCGGATCAATGCCATGTCGATCTTGATGACATCGGGATTGAGTTCGGCGAGCAGCCCCAGCCCCGCATAGCCCGCGCCGAAATCGTCGATCGCGGTCACGAACCCTTGCGCACGGTACGCCTCGATGATCCGCCGTACATGCGGCACGTCGCGCATGCGTTCGTTCTCGGTAAATTCGAACATCAGGTTGCGCTTGTCGAAGCCGACCCGCGCCGCTGCCCCCAGCGTTGCCCGGATACAGGCATTGGGTTCATAGACCGCGTTCGGCATGAAATTGATCGACAGCTTCACGTCCTCGCCCGGCGTGTACAGCGCGCCAGCCATCTCCACCGCGCGCACACGGCAAGCCTGATCGAACCCGTAGATCATGTCCCCCGACACCCTGTCGAGGATCGCCCCCGCGCCCGCACCGTCGGTGCCGCGAACCAGCGCTTCATAGGCCCAGACCCGCTCCGTCGCGATGTTGACGATCGGCTGGAACGCCATCGTGAAATCGAACGGGAGCATGCTGCCGGTGCCACAGGCACCGCACGTCAGACGGGTCGCCGTCTCGACTGGTGCGATCGCGTCCGCAGGAGCGCGGGCTGCAGCCCGGAATGGGGCGGGGTCGATAAATGTCACTGTCGCTCCTTACCGCGCTCTGTCGGGGCCGGACGGGCATGAGGACCGGCGCGACGCCACCTCACTCCAAACTCGGTGAGGTCATTGTTAATCTACAACATTTAACAGAATGAGTAGTACTAGTTTATTATCATAGATCAATTATCTTGTAGATGTGCAAACATGCGTCAATTGGTTGGTGGACGGCGGCGATAGCTCAGCGCTTCCGCGACATGGATCCGCGCCACATGATCGGCGCCGGCCAGATCCGCGATCGTCCGCGCGACGCGCAGTATCCGGGTATAACCCCGCGCGGTCAGCCGCATCGCCTCCGCCGCCTGCACGAGCAGACGCTGTCCTGGCGCATCGGGGGTAGCGACCGATTCGAGCAACGGGCCGTCCGCCTCGGCATTCGTCCGCACGGGATGATCACGATAGCGCTCCGTCTGCACCCTGCGGGCGGCGGCCACTCGCACTGCCACCGCTGCCGATCCCTCGCCGGCCTGGGGCAGGACGAGATCCGCCGCCGTGACCGCTGCCACATCGATGTGCAGGTCGATTCGGTCTAGGAATGTCACCCTTATCAAGTTACAGGTGGTGACATGCAAACCTACATCTACGCACGTTGGTCCTCGCTGGAGCAAACCGCAGGCTCCACGCTGGAACGCCAGATCGCGAATTGCACAGCCTACGTGGACCAGCGCCAATGGGAGGTTACTGAAACCATCGTGGACGCCGGTAGGAGCGCCTACACAGGCTCAAACATCACCAGCGGCAATCTCGGCACCTTTGCCAAGCGGGTGGTGTCTGGCGCGGTTCCTAGAGGCTCCCGCTTGGTGGTGGAGGAACTGGACCGTTTGAGCCGCCAGCCAGCCGATGTGATGATGACATGGCTTTCCCCGCTGGTGCGCGCTGGCCTCTCGATATGCGTGACGCAAACCGGGCAGATCATCGATAGCAATATGCTCGATCACGACATGGGCGGCTTGATGATGCTGATGATCACCGCCTTTGGTTCGAACAAGGAATCCCGTAAGAAATCCGAACGCGTTGCATCGGCGTGGGATAAGAAACGGCGTGATGCTCGCGCGGGTCTACCTGTTGTGACCTCGCATCGTCATCCCGGTTGGCTCAAGCCTAAAGAGGGTGGCTTTGATCTAATCCCCGAACGGGTGGAGATCGTTAAGTTCATCTTTGATCAGCGCCTTAAAGGCTTTGGTAAGGGCATGACCGCCAAGACGCTTAACGAGCGCAAGGTTCCGACATTTAGAAAGGCTATCGCTTGGACCGCCACCTACGTTGGTCGCGTGCTATGCAACCGCGCTGTTCTCGGCGAATGGCAACCCTACAGTTCGGCGCGCGGTGATGAAGTCCGTAAGCCGGTTGGTGAGCCTATCTCTGGCTTCTATCCCGCTGTGATCAGCGAAGCCGACTTTGCCGCCGCTAACTCTGATAAGATCGCGCAACAGCTTCGCCATCAAGGACGCGGCAAGGGTATAACCAACCTACTAGGGCGGCGCGCTAGGTGCGCAGTATGCGGCGGCTTAATGTCGGCAAAGGGAAGCGCTGGCTTCAAGCTCAACGCCGATGGCACCAAGACGCGCCATTACTTCCTCTACTGCATCGCGGCTAAAGAGGGTTCAGGATGCACGCACCAGATTGGCTGGACGTATGACCGCATCGAACGCCCGCTACTTGATCATATCCTTACGCTGGCGATGGATGATCAGCACTTCACGAGCGATGATACCGATGTGTCATCGTTTGAGACAGCGGTGTTAGCAGCCAAGGGGCGGGTTAAGGATATCGAGGTTCGGGTTAACCGGTTGCTCGATATGATCGAAGATGGTGATAGCGATGCGCAGGATCGTTACCGCGCCCGTCGCGAAGAACTGGTTGAGGCCAAGGGCAAGCTTGAGAAGGCGGAGAAGGAACTAGCAGCAGCACGCGGGGCGGTATCCCCTGAAGAACATGTTCGGCGCGTTAGTGAGGTTCGCTCGCTTCTCGATAGCGAGGATGCTGAACTGAAGTATCAAGCACGCCAGCGCGTTAAGGCGGCGCTTGAGGATATCATCACGGACATGCAGTTTAATCCGGTTACGAAGGTGGTTGATGTCGGGCTGGTTGGTGGCCTTGGTGCGGTCTTCATCAACCACGATGGTAGCTCGCAGTTCGTTAACATGCATAAGCCGGGACGACGCCACGCAGATGGCGACTACACGCCAGAGGTTAAGGCAGCGATTGAAGCCACTACGCGGCGCATCGAGACAGCCAAAAAGGCTAATGCACCTAAATAACTTCGTGAAATATAACATCAATGACCTCTACCTTGAAGATCGGAATGAAGCCGACACAGTAGAGGAACGGGATCGCGTATGGCGGATGTATATGATGTCCGTCATGCGCGAGTTCTCCCGTAGAAGCGTATCGAACATGAACATCAAGTGGCGACGTGCGGCGGGTGATGATGACCTACCGCAAGAGTTCTTGCCATTCTGGCGCTTGATAAGCGATGACGATCTACGCACCCTTCATAAGACCCTCTTGCGGGCGCGGGTGAAGTGATGGCCTTTACGCCCACTCCCGAACAGCAAGCCATATTAGACAACGCTCGCGACGATGCCGCTAGAGCCGTCCTGTTAGCCCTGATGAAGCGCGCGAGGGACTAGGTTCAAGGATTTACCCCCTCCCCTGTTAATACGCTTCAGCGGGGCTTATACAGGGTCTAACCAAAGGGTGATGACATGAACCAAGCGCCACATATGACAATCGATCTACCCGCTACCACGGACCTTGAGGCGGTGAAGCGGTGGACCACAGCGAACGCTATCGATCATGACCGCACCAGCCACAGCGTGCGCGGTCAACTCAAGGGGTGGCGGTATCGGTTCAACACCATCGAAGAGAAGATGAACTTCGGCATGCGGTGGCTTTGAGGACGGCAGATACAAAAACAGGGGCGCGAGGCCCCTGTGATCGTTTCTAGCGCTGTGTGAGCGTCCTACTTGCCCGCAGCAGCCCGCTTGGCGGCGATAGCAGCCTCTTGAGCCTTGCGGCGCTCTGGCGACCAGCCAGCGCGCTGTTTCTTCTCTCCGCCCGCAACCTGTGTGACGGACGATTGCGGCGATGCGGTGTTACCCTCTTCGAGTTGCGAATCGAGTTCTCCGGCATTGATAGCAGCCTTGAGGTTCTTAACCAGATCGGGAAACCGTTCAGCGGGGCTGTAAAACACATGCTCGCCGTCGATGGCGAACGGAAGGGTGAGTTCAATATTCTTATTGTTCACCTTCCACATTTTCTTACCCTTGGTCGGCTCAATCCGACCAAATTGCTCAACCGCCTTATCGAGGCTGGCGATCACTTTTGCCCTCGCCTTGGTGGGATCATATTCAGGCTTCAGGAACGCTTCACGAAGCTTGTTATCGGTAAGGGTAAGGAATGCTTTAAGGGACATGACACGCTCCATTGATGCTGGAGCGTGTCTGTTCCCTTAATCACGAGCTTGTCAAATCATTTTGAGATTGAACAGCATCTCATCATCATCGGTAAGGACGATCCGCCCGTTCTCATCAATGGCGAACTCGCATGGTGTGGTATGAACGAACAGCTTGCGAAGGCGCTGGTGATGCCATGGCGTCTTGGTAAGGCCAAGCACCTTGGCGCTGGCAACGAGATTGGCAAGATGCTCGCGATCTTCGATCAGGTGGAGTGGTCGGGCGTCGTTCACTTCGACACCCTCGGTGGTAGGGTTAGCTCATTGATCAATAGGATCAGCCCTATGATCGCGGGTAGGTAATCGCTCATTTTCAAAACTCCCTTGCTTGCATTTTTATTTATACCGGCAAGGGGTTTGGGGTGTCAGGACGCGTAAAGCTTCGCCTCGGCAGCGCGGCGCGTTACCAGTCCGGGTAGAGTAACCTTGGCACCACGCACGGTGGCCTTGACCCACATGCCGAACGATGCGGTGGCTTGGGCAAACTTACCGGCCTTGTGGTTACGCAGCACGGACGATGACGCGAATGCGCCGTTACCGATGTTGAACGCCAGCGAGAGCATAGCATCAAACTGGCCTTGCGTGGTCTTTGCTCCAGCGAGCAGTTCGTTGAGCTTGGCGGCGCGTGTTGCGAGATCGCGGTTTAGAAGCGCGATGGCCTCGGCTTCCGTGATCACCAAGCCTAGCTTGATGTCCTTCCCGGTTTGCCCCCAACCAATAGTGGCGACCCCGGCAGAGCAGAGATAGGCTTTGAGGCGTAGACCCTCAAAATGTTTGATTAGCTTGTAAGCGTTAGGGGATGGCGTCATCCCCTATTTAGATTAGTCCGGTTTAGTTCTCGGGTTGATCAGGCTGGTTCAGCGCCTTCAACAGAATATTTCGCACCCATGTTTCAAAGCTTACGCCATCGCCATAGGAACGCTGGTTAGTATCCCAACCCTTGCCGCGCTTGCGGTGATCAACTTGCAGGATGATCAACCGCGCCGCGTCCTCTAAACCCATTGCCTGTATCGGCGCGATATCTTCGCAGCGTAACTGGCGACCTAATAGGACACCTTCAGCTATCGCCGCATCCCGCTCCGCCTCTAGGCGGGCGATTCCTTGCGCGTCGGGTTCGCGCCCTTGCTCTTCAGCCTTTTGATTGATGAGGCGAACAGCCAGCGAACATGAGTATTCCGCATTAGAGCGAACGCTCTCCTCGGTTTTGAAGATAACGCGGCTAACCGTCTCGGCTCCAAACTTCCCCGTCCCGGAGAATGTCGCGACTGGCGGCTCTTGCTCATTCAGCCAACGCGCGGCGGCACTCATGTTGATGTCGCCATTGGGTTTGCGGGTAGCGCCGATGGCTTGCCGCATCATCGGCATCACCTTGCGCGCATACGCGACAGCTTCACGCTTACGCTGATCGGCGGTGGCGATCCCGCCCCTGATACGGTCTTCCTCCATCTCGCCACCGTCTGTGACAGAACCGCCACCGTCTGTGAAGTCGAGGCGAAAAACCAAAACGCGCCATGTATAGGACAAGTCGTCGGAGCCAATAGCTTCGGCAAACGGTGATGCTGGCCAGCCTAACCAACCCCGCTTTCAGTGGGACGCTCGGAAGAGCAACAAACCGCCAAGTAGTCTCAATGACGAACGGCACCAGAAATACCCGGTAGCGCGGAGGGAACTCTTGCTACCAACCAGAAATACCCCCACCCTCGACGGAAGTTGAGGTGTCTGATGCTTCGGCTGATGGCTTCGTGGTGCGCACCACTTCAAAAAGGTTAGACTGATGAACAGCATCGCAACACAAGATGAAAGGCTGGACCACTTCAAGACGGTCCCCATACACAACAAGATCGCAATCACGATGGATACGCTGAACGACGAAGCGGAAGATGTCATGGACGGTAAGCGAGATGCGCTGATTTGCTTTGGCGGTAGCGGTCTGGGCAAGAACCATGTGATTGATAAGGTGATCGGCTCCCATGCTCCCGAAGGTGAGCGGGTGAGCATCGATTCCCCCAAGGATTACAAGACCGTTTTAGCCGGGTTCCACGATGCGACCTACGGGCGCAAGCGCGCGCTCCCGCTGGTGATGGACGAAGCGCACCTGATCTTTCAGAACCCGCGCAACCTCAACATCATGAAGATGGCCACCGATGGCATCGGCAAAAAGTATATCAGCGATTACGTCTGGTATACCGAAGAGATCGGCCCCCAAGGCGGTATCAAGAAAGTCCCTCATTGGGGCGTTTCACTGAAGGCCCCGATCTTCATCATGACGAACACGAACCTCCACAGCATGCCGAAAGCCAACGTTAGCCACGCTAACGCGCTGTTCTCCCGTATCCAGCCAATCCTCATCCCCGATGACCGATTGCTGGCGTGGGAATATTGCGTCTGGCTCGCCATGGAGAAGAACGTGATCAACACGGTTGCGGGTAAAACGGTCAGCCTCGCTGATCGCGCGAAGGCTCTTGAGTGGTTCACTGCCAACCTGTGGAACATGGATCAGGTATCCGTTCGCACCATGATGGCCATCGTCAAAGAGATGGTGTTGGCGCGGTCCCCGGCGAAGCTGGAGGCCAAACTTGAAACGCTCTTGTTGCCAGTTTCACAGCGATCCTATGGGCGTCCCGTTCCTCCATTGAACGCTGATGACTTCCGCACTCTCAAGATGGCTTGGTGATCATGACAAACGAAATCGACAGCACGCGCGAACACCTCCAGCGGATTAACGAACTGGAGCGCGACCTAGCGCGCTTCAGCATCGCTTTGAGGAAAACCACAGCCGAACTGGAGAAAGTCACGAAGCAACGCGACCGGCTGAAGCGAGCGGCGGCTAACCGTTCCTAACGCTGTCTAGAAACTCCTCAAGGCGCTCCAAACGCCCCTGTAGGGCCGCTAGAGCGTCAACACGCCCCAGTAGGGTCTCAACCCTCGCTTCGGCGCGGATCGCGCGCCTATCCGCCGCATCCGCCACCCTCGCCACCTGTGGAAGCTCCCAACCCTCTACGTCGCGGTTCATCCGTATGTAGAGGGCAAGGGCGGCTTTGATGTCAGGGCTTCCCTCAAGACGGTTGAGGAGATCAGCGGCTTCAGAATGGGTTGGTGTTCGCATACAGTATTTAAGCTGGGGGCTGTTTTACCGTGCGCACCCTAACACCAGCTTCATGGCAGTAGCCGCGACGATCCCATGAAAACGGCCTTACTACGGGAGGAACATCACCGCTCTTGGGAACAGCAACATTTTCGGGCAGCTTGGATGGACACGCACCCCAAGCATCGATCACCATTCTACCAGCGTTGAAAGCTCTAGCGTTGGTAATGACCTGTCCCGACTTCGATACCTTACGGATGATCGCCGGTTGCAAAACCGACTTTTCCCTAATGCGCTTCCAGTATTCATCACGCCGGATCAAACCGCATTGCGACGTTGAAAAGCCGGGGTAGTTGGGACACGGGCGAAACTCCAGATGCGCAACGTCAACCCGGTTCTTCGGGCGTGGCTTGGCGTAATCAGGCAAACTATCTGCATCGCACCATGCCGACATCGCCAAAATTCTAACGTTCCGCTTGGCTTGACCACTATCGTTAATCAAATAGACCATGTTGGTAACGGGCGCGATCTTCAGAATTTTCTCAAGTCGCATCTTACCGCGATGCAAACCAGCGCAACGCTTAACAACACCGCATTCAGATACGGCGTAACCGGGGAACTCGGGGAGAGGACGAAAGATCATAACGACCTATTTAGGGAGTCTGGGGGATGCCCGGTAGAGCGCGTGTAGTCGGCTCTACCGGGACTTTGGTGCGCGGCTCAAAGCCAGCGCGTGCAAGACTGGCGATAAGGAGAATTTGAGCGTCCTCGCCAGCATGGTATTTAGCTGGTTGGGGCTGTTTGGTTGTCATGCCCAAACCGGTTTCTGATTATCCGTGCCTCCTCTTCGGTATCAAGCATGATCCATAGTTCACCGTTTTGACGGATGAACTCAAAGCGGCTTACCAGCTTGATGAACTCTTCGTTGAGATCATAGAGAACGCTTATGCTATGCTTATTAGAGCCGGGACCGTAGACGAAGCCCGGAAGCTCGCTCAACCTGATCGCGTGGTAGGGGTTAATCTCGGCTAGCTCGTTCATCGGCACCGCGCGAAACACTCTCTGTGTTCCGACGCGGTAGCCTGCTGAAATATACTCCATCACTTCACCGTGTATCCGCTGGTGGTGATGTTGCCGTTCACGGTCTCATAAGCCTCGATAAGACCATCCTTGGCCATCCCGGCTAGAACCTTGTCGCGAACGTCGCTGTTAACGCCGCGTAGGACATGGCGGCTGATGTCGCGTGCAGTCGTCGGACCCTTCAGGCGAAGCGCCTTCATGACCTTCTCGACATAGATCGCATGCGTGGTGTCACGCTCGCTACCAACCTCTAGATCAAGGTTCTTCCACTGATCAGCGTAGAACTGAACCAGCGCCCATGCAGCCTTGAGGATATCAACCGTAATGTTGGCCTCACCCTCGAATGCAGCGAGAACACCAGCCGTGCGGCAAACATGCTCGAACAGGCGCTTCCAATAGGTCTCATCCTGTAGATCGGCGCGGCGAATGCACTCCGCGTTGATCTTCACGCCCTCAAGCTGTGCCGCATAATTCCAGCCGATAACGGGAGGGGTGAGAACGAAGGGCTGATCAGGATCGCACGGAAGCGGTTCAGACAGCATCGCCTCAATCCGGTTCGTGAAGGTGTCGATACGGCGCGCTAGGGCGGCTTGGCGAGCCTTCACGGCAGGATCGGCAAAGTCGATAGCCTTGCGCTCCCACTTCTCCGACTGGACGATGTTGAACCGTGCGTGGATACCCTGTGAGGCGAACACGCGGTTTTGCAGGAACTCGCGCGCCACATCGGGCTGGACCATGATCAGGCCAGCCAGACGGCAACCAGACAGGCGAACACTCACCTCGCCAGTGGTGCGATCAGCCGCCCCCCGATCATACAGCATGGTGATCGTAGAGGCGAACTCTACTGGCGAGTTCTCGGCTCGCATCGAATGGCCAGCTAGGACCGAGCCGCCTTCGTCGCTGAACAGACCGTAGGTAGGCCAGCCATCCTGAAGCGTCTTGATGATGCCGTTGGTGGTGGTCTTTGACGGCGTGTTGAACCGATGGCGTGGCGGCTGTGGCTTGTTACGATCCAGAGCGAGAACCAACTGATCATTACCAGCCTTTTGCGCGGTCTTGCGATCACGATCATAGGTCTGAAGCGCGACGTTGTAGACGATCACCTCATCATCATACTTGAGCGCTTCGGACTTATGCCAGCGAGCTACACCCGCCATCAACTTACCGTAGATGGAAGACTTGGCATCACCAGACGGTATCAACGTCATGTAGAGTTGCGACAGCGGGTAAGCGCGATCATCCTGCGATGGATCGGCAACATCTGCCATGCCTTGTGCGGCAAACGACATGATCGCCATGGCGGCAGTGCCGACAGACTCTAGCGGATAGTTACCAATTTCGGCTTGAGCGCGAATCGCGTCCTGTGTCGCGAGCGGGAGGACATCAATAGGGAAAGCCATTAGAACGACACCCCCCAACGATACTTGCGTTCAGCACCATCGATCAGACGGTTAAGGTAGCGATCATTGCTGTAATCGGCCTTACGGTTCTTCCCCGCTGGAGCCATCATGATGGCATCTTGGACACGGCGCACGAGATCGTATCGATCATACTCGTGCGGGCGCACCACGCTTACATAATGGGCAATCGCGCGGCGCACCTCGTGGTGGTAGCCGGGACCAATATCGTTAAGCAGCGCCTCAAACCGTGTGAACGGGAAACGGCGATGATGTTCGGTCGCCGTGAACTCTGGCTTTGGCGGGATGACGCGAATGAACGGCGGAAGCGTTGCCTCAACCAGCGGCTTGATCACCAATCCGGCACGGTCAGCACCCAACGGATCGGCACAGTTCGTGAAGATCGGGAATGCGGTGTAGTGGGGCTGGTTGGGAGTGAACGGTGAATAGTCAACGCCATTATCCTTGAAATCGCCTGAATGGAAACGCTCGTAGAGATCACGGCAGTTCCACGGACGGTCCAACCAGAACCAGAAGTGGGCGCTCAACGTCTGCCAGTTGTCTAGGCCAGCCGATGAACTCCACTGATAGTAGTAGGAGACTTCCTGAAAGCAGGCCGGAAGCTGGCTAACCAGATAATCAAGGCGCTGTTGGTTCGTGGTGAACCCAAGGCTGGCGACGGGATGCTTATCCATATCGAGCATCACCCAAGGTTGACCACCATCAACCGGGCGAATGGTCGCAGCACCGCGCTTGGGATCGTCACGCAAGGCACGGCGGATAGAACGGGTAGCGGCGATAGGCTCGCCACGGATGAGGCACGAATGAGGATCGCCCTCTAGCTCGCGCAAGAGATCAACCAACCCGGCGAGATCATGCGTGTCCGTCTCGACAATCGCATCATACAGATACGCTTCATCGTAATCGGCCTTGGACCAGCCTTGAGGGGTTTGGGTGATACGCTTGGTGAGAAGTGGGCGGGCATCCTGCCTCTCTTCCCAGATAGTAGTCATAATCGTAAACATAGTTCTTCATTACCTCCAAAATAGAAAACGCCCGCTGTGGCGGCAGCGAGCGTTTTCTGGAGGTAACAAGGACAATATACCCAAGGGCAACCGTCCACGCTATATTTATCCAAATCTGCCAGATCAGTGCCGCCACAGCTTCGATCTTCATTTCTATTTAGTTGGAATACAGGATCGCGTGTCACGCCCGCATTAATAAAATGAAGCAACCGCCCGATTAGGTGTCACATCAGTTGTCACCAGTTGTCACAGATTGTGTGACAACTGACGAAAATCCGTGTGACAATGTGTGACAACTGGTGACAACTGAAGGGGTTTTTGTGACAACTGAATGAGGTAAAAACGGGGGATTTCTGCCGTTTTTGAACGCCTAGAGGGCAGTTGTCACAGGTGTCACAGGTGTCACACGCACTTTTAGAGAAAACGCCGAGATAAGCTAATTTGAAGTATATCTCTCTTTATAAAAAATGGCAGAAATCAGCCGTTTCTTGCTCACGCGGTTACTCATTTGTGTATTTCTGGCCAACAAGGTGTGACAGGTGTGACACCTGTGACAACTGCCCTCCCCCGGCGGTTGATCAGACTGTAATGAGATGGCGCGCTCCAATAATGCGAAGCGAATCTGCCTTTGGTATACTGCATCTAGGCTGAAAACGGTTTTAGTCTACTTCCTTGCAGGGTTCCCGTTGGTATTCTTGAGCCATCGGGAACTTGCGAGGCGTTACAGCGAAAACCGTCCTTTGCCTAAATACTCTACCACGCAAGGGAGATTGAAAATGAGCAGAGAAGACTACACAGCGCTATTGGAAGAGCGCTACGCGCTTGAGCAAAAGCTACGCAAAGGCCCCGCCCCCGACCTCGCAGAACTTCGCGAGAACGCACGCCACCGCCTCTTCATCGTTGACATGGAGGCACACGCTACCACCGGCGAAGCTGACTACGGTTTCGCGGAAAACATTCACGAGCTTATCGTGACGTTCCGCCACCCAAGCGGACAGGTCCGCTGGATCAAGGTTACGCTACCGGCTGATTTCACCCAACACCGTTATCTCCTCGATAACGCGATGGCTGGAGCCGTTAAGGCTGATGGTGCAGCATGAGCAAGTATAACTGCGTTATCAAGCCGATCACCGACGACTACAACGACAATTTCTTCAGCGATGAACCACGTCGCGGACTCACGCGCGATGACTACGCACTGTTTGTTGAGGATTACAGCAAGGCGCTCGATATTATCACGCTACTGATATGGCATGACGATGTGTCGCCTACGCCGTTCGATGGCCCTTACAGGGCGGAAAGATACACAGACGCCAGCGCATGCAATGGCGCTGGTATCGATGGCTACTTCATCCGGTTCAAGACCAGCGAGATCGACGCGGTAAGCGCAGCGATTTCGGATGCGGTGAAGGCATGACCTACCCCCTCACCCTAACCGTCTACGGTTCATCCTCGACATGCACGCGCCTGATGAACTGGAGCGTTAAGCAGCTTCCCCATAATGAGTTCAGCATGGTCCACCAGTCGGCTTCATTCAGCGATCAGGCTGATGGGGAACATTACTGGCATTTTGAGATCGATGTCAGGGACAGCGAAGAGCGCATGCTGTTCATCATCTCGCAGCTTGGGCAGATATGGGCCGATCCCCATGAACCTCACCTGTTCCATGATTGGGATATTGAGGGAGCGCTGGCGAGGGTTGATGCATGAAGCCGGTTGATGATCAGTGGACTATCTAACCGCCTCTTCCATAGCATCAATCACCTTCTCGCATATCGATCCCATCTCGTTAAGTATGGCAACAGCCGAAACCAATGGCAGGCCATGCACAGCGCCAAACCCAAAGCGCGGTGTGATCGTGCAGTCGCCAGTTATCTCTACCGTGGCGGGCGCTCCAACCGTGAATATCTCGGTCGGGTTAGCGTCCGTCCACACGGGAACTTTGCCCATGTAGTGGCATGCCTTACCATCGTCGCGATGCAGGGACAGGCCATCTATGGACATTTCGGACGGACCGCCCGCAAGCCCAACCAACTGAACATGCTTATCGGCGTTCACCAGTGGATTAAGCGCAGCAAGCACGACGTTGCCGTTCTCTGTCCACGGACGAAAGCGACGAACGACATCACATACCCGGCTATCAACACCGCGCATGTTTTGCCTAACTACCTTATTCCACCCCGCCTCATCCTTACCAAACGCAAAGTATATTTTGCCAATTTCATTCTTTGCGAGTGATCTTGCAGCTTCATACACAGCGATATCAAGCGATGAGCGAAATGCTCCCAATATATCGGCAACGATAGCGCAGTGCTGCAAGGTTGGTATCGAACTTAACCGTCCGTATCCCTTGGTATCTCCATTTGGCTGCCGAACGAGATCGATGATAATCTTTTCGGGTTGCATATAAGCAGCCTCTTCAGCAACCAGTTCATCAAAATGACGATGTGAGCGCTCAATCTTTGCGCGCGCACCATCGAACGGATTCCGAAACATGATCGATCCTCTATTCCTAGCGCTTACGATACCACCGCAAGAACCGAACAATCCCGTAGGAGAATATCAGGGCAAAACTGAACGCGCTTATCGCCCTACCGAACACGAAGTCATTACGCGCAGCTTGTTGCGCGACAACGGCCCCGCCCCAGACCGCGCCAACGATCAACCCGTTCCTAGTGTCTTTCTGCATGCTTCCCCCGTTCGCAGCCGTCTTAATCGACTAACTCACTAAATACCAGATATGGACGAGAAACCCGCCTTTGACGGCACCCGCACCTTTGCCGAGATATCCGCTGAATCGATTGGGACCGGCAATGGCCGCGACCTCCAGACCCTTGGCAGACAGACTGTAACCGATATGGCCACCCGACTTCGCATGCTTCACAACCTGAAGCCCGGATCGTCGTCTATCCGCACACCCGCGATGATTGATGAGATACTTGATCGCCTCAAGAGTGGCCAGAGCGTTACTGTAATCTGTCTTGATGATCACATGCCAGCGCACAGCACCTTCTATAACTGGTGCGATAAGGACGATTGGCTAGATGAGCAGCGTATACGCGCTCAAGCTATTGGGCAGCGCACCCTAGCTGATCTTCGTATCATGATCGCACAGGGCGGCGATTGGTCTACTGGAGATCGCCAGCGTGACGAACTGTTGATCAAGGCCATCAACACCAACATCGCACAGCGCAACCGCACAGAGTTTGGTGAACAGTCGCGTGTTGAAGTCACGCACTCTATTGCGCCTGTGGTCTTGCCGATGATCGCCCTACCGCCAGCGCGGGTGATTGAGGACGATGATCAGGCCGAATGAGCCTATACCGAAAACCCCTATGTTTTCAGGCCATACGATCCACGGTTTTCAGCCATTTATTGCAGGGTTGCCACCTATACGCTAAATAAGTGATTGCGGTATAGGAGCAACCACCATGCGAGTAGGGATTTACCTTCGAGTTTCGACCAAAGAGCAGACGACAGAGAACCAGCGGATGGAGCTTGAGCGTGTAGCCAAGCAGCGAGGCTGGACCATTGTAGAGATATTCGAGGATGCAGCTATCAGCGGCTCCAAGGGCAGGGACAAGCGCCCCGCCTTCGATGCCATGCTGAAGGCCGCACAGCGCCGCGACATCGATATGATCGCCGCATGGTCGGTAGACCGTCTAGGCCGCTCCCTGAACCATCTGGTGGCCTTCCTAGAGGATATCCAGAACGTTGGGTGCAACCTCTACCTCCACATTCAGGGACTCGATACCAGCACCCCTTCAGGGAAGGCGATGTTCCAGATGCTGGCGGTGTTCGGGGAGTTCGAACGCGCCATGATCGTGGAGCGCGTCAATGCCGGTCTGGCCAGAGCCAAGGCCAAGGGGGTGAAGCTCGGTCGCAACAAGGTGGAGCCGATCAAAGAGACGAACATTCTAGCACATCGCAAGGTGGGCAAAGGGAAGCTCTGGATCGCACGCACGGTAGGCGTCGGTGTCAGTGTGGTTCAGCGGGTGTTGCTGGAGCATGGCGATCCCAAGCCGAAGGATGCCTGATACAGCCCCATACAGCCCCTTGGGGACGATCTAGCCACGATTGAGGCCAGACCGTCCCCGAAGCGCCCCTGAAGGCTCCTAGCCGCCCCTACGCGGCTATTGTTACGACCTCGCAATCAGAGATGCAGTAACCGTAAGTATCAGACAGGTGGTTCATCACCTTGTCGTCAACAAACTCATCAAACTCGGCATCCGATCCGCGTTCCTGATAGTCCCCGAACCATTCCATCGTCACGCTGGTGGGCAGCTTTGCTACCTCGCGCTTGCTGGTGGCATCCCATACGATGTTGCTAACTGTGATATGTGCGGTGGTGGTGTTGGTCTGTTCAATCATGGTCTTCCCTTTGGTTGTAGTAGCACGCCGAACCCTTGCTACGACCGCACCCCACTGATTCGCATTATTTGAATCTCCGATCCGTCCGTGATGACGATCACGCAGACAGTTTAGGAATACCTCATCTTAATATTCGTCAAGGCTTTTATAGTATTTGACAGCAGCCTGAACCAGAACGTAGTGGATCGGGCGGCACAAACATAGGAGCCGCAAAGATGAACTTCGTTGATATGGGTATGACCCCACTTTCCAAGATCGCTCGCGACGATGACGACGCGCTACTCCAGTTGATCAAAGACTTGGCTGATGATGACACATGGTGTTGCGATCCAGCTTCCGACCGCGCCCCTGCTATCCGCCACTATCTCGCGATCCTTGCAGGGCAAGAGTAACCTAACCGTAGCCACCGCTAGTGCGTCACCATGCGTCTCTGGCGATCCGGCTAAATACCGGATGAGCAGCCAACCAGACCCTACCCCTGAACAGATACGCGACGTGCAAGAGCGAACCGCCATCCTAGATGCGGAGATCGCACAGCTTCTCGCCAACGATCACACCGAAACGGTAGCACAGCGGATACGCCGTTTGAGAGGCGATCAGGCATGACCCCGCCAGACCCCATGAAGCCAGTAGAGCGCTATTGCGAGGCGTGTGGCACGATGTGCGAGGCTCGCCAGTGGAATGATCACTACTTCGAAGAGTATGGCCAGACGATCCGCAACGGCGATGGCACAACCACGCTGTATTGCATCACAGACCTATCCGATGGCGGTATCTCCACCCTGATCATGAACAGCGCCAAGACGCTGGCTGATGAATATCGAGATCACGATCACTACGACGATGGCAAGACCCGCTATCCCAAGAGCGCGAGGTTGCGCGAGCTATGACAAACGTCATCAACATGAGCGATTACCAGACCGTAGATCAGGCCAGCATCCCGACCATGATGCGGCGGTTGGCTGATCGTATCGAGAAGGGCAAGGTAGACGCGCAAAGCGTCTTTGCCTTCACCATCACTGAAGATGGCGGGATCGGCTTCTATGGCTTTGGTGAGGACCGTTCCAACCTAGAGTTCGCCGGTATCCTCGCACTAGCGCAGTCATCTTGGTGGAATATCGTAACACCTCCCCCGATGGAGGAAGACGAATGACCCTCAAAGCCAGAATGCATCAACTTCCGACTTGTTGAACTGAACATCCTTCATCGTAACGCTGTTCCATTCCGTTACATACTTCAACGAGTCACGCCGATGATCGAACTTGGCTCTAGCCAGATATGTGACGTGGATTTTGCTTATTGGACGATCATCAAGCCGCCCCCAGACGGATACGCCATACTGAACAACCCAATCGGCTATAGCGAGGTTGATCCTCCTATCGTCCGCTTCGTCTGGAATGCTTGCCACAACCAATGGCACCAGTTTGGCTAGGCTGAAGTTCGGACGCAGCGGCGGTAGTTTCTCCGCTCCCCTCATTGCATCCGCTGAAATCCGCATGGGCGGGCGTCCGCTACCGTATGGCGACCTAGCCGGTTGCGTGGCGGCTGGGGGAGGACTGCCGATATTCACCGGCCCATGAACAACGCCGATGTTGAACGCGCCCGCTCCGCTGGAGGACTGTGACGCCCCCTCGGGTGCAGCCACTTCAGGTCCGGTTGGCCAGAACCCCCAAATGGTTACGCCAATGAACACAGCGAGGAACCACCACTGAAGGTTTGCTGGTGGATCGGCTAGCAGCTTGGCGAAGTCTTTCGCCTTCCCCGGCACCTCCACGATTGAGGTGACTGTGGAGTAGACCCCCCAAGCCATCCCCACCACACTGAATACCGGCCCCAACTTCCGCGCGCTCTGTCGTCCCATACCGCGACGCTATCACCGCTCGATCTGTGATGCCATTCCGAACACACGGAGCATCCCCACCCCTGACACCCCTTCGACCTCTCCAAGCTAAATACATCGCAAGACGATGAAGCCGCGACAACCGGCTCAAGCATTAGGAGAGTTCCCCATGAACCATAAAGAACGCGAAGCGGTTATTACCGCCCTTAACGAATCTCGATGCATTGGCATCATCAAGGTGCGAGCGACCGAACGCCCCGATGGTTCTCGGACCGCACCAACCTACCGTATCGACTACCTTGACGAACCAAGCGTATTCATCCCCCGCGCTGACAACGTGATCGATTATATTACCGACAATATGTATGATCGCATTCGCCGCTCGCATGCAGAGCAGGCCGCGAAGGAAGAACGACTAGCCGCAGAGCAGGCGCACCTAGCCGCCCTCAAGGCCGAAGAAGACATCGCCGCAGCGCAGGCCAAGCTGGATGCCGCAACCGTCAAGGTAGAGCTTCCCGAAGCCTTCAAGCGCATGGCTGATGCGCTTCAGACCGCGATTGAAGCGATAGCAGCGCTGAAGGGTGGCAAGTGATGGAACAGATCATTCTTCTATCGCTTAATCTACGCGATATCGTAACCATCTTGTCCGTTAGCCTGATGTTCGTTCTTTTCATTCCTGTAGCGAAGCCAATGATCAAGACTACGATGAAAACGCTTGCATTGGCGTTGGTTGATCGCGATCCCGACGATATCATTCCGGTAACGAAGCCAGACGTAACGCCGCATCGTTGGGATTTTCGTGATGACCCGGTTAGCATCCCGCGTTCGATGACGCCTACCAGCGATGTGATGGCCATGAATGTCACGGCTGTGTTCGTTGATGGCAACAAGATTGATGAGTTGGTTTACGCCTACGATATCAACGCACGAACAGTAACTATCTACGACGCAAGCGATATGATGATCAAGCGAACCCTTACCGGCGAGATTGCCGTTGAGTTCACGCTTGATGATTGCGTAACCGTCCTGAAGAGCAAACCGGTTTAACCAGTTACCCGCCCTCCTACCTCCGAGTTCCGCCCTCTGATCTACAGCGGAACCGATTAAGCCTAGCCTGTGTATTAACATCAAGGCCACTGGAGCAAAGCGGGTAAACATTGAAGGGTGGTAAAGGCTAGGAACGATCAGACGGGGAGAGGGCGTTGCGACGCGCCGCTCTCCCAACCTGACTAAATACGATTATGAAAACAGTAGACCTCCCCGCGCTCGATCATTCGGGCAACCTTACGCCACTCGTGATCGATGCCATCAAGCATGGTGCAGTCGCGGCCCATCATCCCGACGATAAGGGTTTGATCACCCTCACCTTCTCGAAGGCGGCGAACGCCAATGCCTTTCTGAAGGCTGTAGAGGCCGCTGAAGACGGCCCCGCCACCCCAGAGCCACTTGAGGACGATGAAGCCCCAGAGGACACCTCTGAAGCCGAATGAGTAAGGGTGCAGAGGCCATCATCCCCAAGGGTGGCCTCAACCTCGCTATCGAATGGGCAGAGTGGATAGACGCCAACCTTCCCCAGACCCGTTACGACTTTCAGCCGCCTCGCTTCTACGTCTGGTTTAGGAGCGAGGACGACCGGTTTCTCTTCCAGATGCGCTGGATTTAACGCCATCCGGCTAAATATCGGGTGTCAACATCCCCAAAGAACCAAGAGTTCAATCTAACAACGTTCCAGCCGAAGCATTACAAGCTATTCGAATGGGCATCTGATCCGACGATCCGTAACATCCTTGCGGCTGGCGGTATCCGTTCCGGTAAGACCATCGCGCTTATCACCATCATGTTCATGCGCGCGCTTCGCGCTCCCGGTTCTACGCATGGGTTCTTCCACGCGACCCGCACAAGCTGTGAACGAAATCTCTTCAAGGGCAGCTTTCCCGAAACCCTCGACATCCTCCTACCCGGCTGGTGGACCGAACTGAAGCTACACCCTGACAACTACGTTCATGGTGGCGATCTAACCGTTCGGCTTCCCAACGGTTCGAAGTTCATCTTCATGGGGCTTGATGACCCTGAAAAGGTCCGTGGTCTGAAGTTCTCCACCGTAATGGTGAACGAAGCTAACCAAGTCGATTACAAAACCATCGTTACGCTACGCGGGCGCTTGTCCGAAGAGATCAAGACCGTTGATGGTCCGATGCTCGAAACGAAGATGCTCTTCGATCTTAACCCGACCGTTAAAAGCAGTTGGGATTATCAGGCATTCGTTGAAGGTGTCATTCCTGATGAGCGCACGCCGATTGGCAACCACGCCAAGACCTATCGCTACCTCACCATCAACGCCATCGACAACAAGCCGAACCTACCGGCATCGCTCTTCGAAGATTTTGAGTCGATGTCGGATGAGCAGCGCAGGCGCGATGAACACGGCATGTGGAGTGAGGATAACCCTTCCGCTCTGTTCAACCCGGCGCATATCGGACGGCTCTACGCCCACCCTGACAAAATGGATGAAACGGTAGTCTCGCTCGATCCGGCTGGCACCTCCAACAGCAAGAGCGATAGCACGGGTATCATCGTGGCAGGGCGTGGCCATGACGGTAAGTATTACGTCCTTGAAGATGCCACCATGAAGGGTAAGCCTGATGAATGGATCAAGGAAGCTGAACGTCTACGCGTTAAGTATGATGCGAACTGGATTATTTCGGAAAAGGATTACGCGCGCGATATCCTTGAGGAGCTAATCAGCCGCACCATTCCTAATGCTCCCGTCAAGTATGTTGAAAGCCGTGGACGTAAGAAGCGCCTACGCGCTGAACCTATTGCCGCGATGTATGTGCAGGGCTTGGTCAACCATGTTCCGCATGTTCGCGCTGAAGGTGAAGACCCGGCATTCACAGCAATGAAGGCGCGACAGTTTCACGCGCTTGAGCAACAGATGGTTGAGTTTGACGCACCTAGCTTCAAGGGTTCGCCAGATCGCGTAGACGCGCTGGTGTATGCTCTACAGCATCTATCAGGCGACAAGCCGAAAGCCACGCTTACTATCGGCAGGGTAGCGAACTTCATGAGCTAAATATGTTCATGATCCCCTACATCGATAACTCCGCTATCAATACTCCCGACTCCCGCATCGCTGCATGGCATCCTATTTGGAAGCGCAACCGCGATGTCATTGAAGGCGAGCGGATGGTTAAGCCAGCGGGCCGCACGTATCTCCCCGCACCTCCCGCACCTAAAGGCGATGAGAAGGATGAGGTCTACAAAAACACAGTAGCTCTTACGCCGTTCTTCCCCGGCGCGGCTCGCACGCATGAGGGCTTGATGGGGCTGATTTTTCACAAGCCCGCTAACATCGAAGATGGTGGTGTCCCCGACATTCTCGAAACGATCACGCAGGACGGCTACAGCATCGATCACCTTGCTGAAGATGTTGTTAGCGAGTTGATGATTACCAACTTCGTTGGCCTCGTTTGTGATTATCCGGTTAGCGAGAAGCGTCTAGATGCCAGACAGGCACAGCTTCAAGGTGTTCGCCCGTTCATCGGCCTGTATCAGGCTGAAAGCATTCTTGGGATCGAAACAGGCGTCATCAATAACCGCCAGCGCGTTACCCGCGTTCGTCTGGTTGAAGACGATGTTACGATCAGAGAGCTACGCCTTGATGATGGTGTCTACTCGGTCAACATCTGGAAAGCTAATGCCGGAACATGGGCAATCTCGCAGACGATTACCCCGCGCAAAGGCAATGAAACACTAGACGAAATCCCGTTCAGCCTTGTCACTTCAAACCGCAAATATCTCCCCGCGAAGGCAAAGTTGAGCGATGTCGTCAATGTTAATCTGGCGCATTACAGCGCATCGCGTAACCTGAAGATTGCCGAATTCTGGGCTGGTAATCCGACCCCGTATCTATTCGGCACGAAGGTCAACAGCATGGCGCTTGGACCGGGTAACTACCTAACCGCTGAAACTAACGGCTCTGAAATCAAGGTTGGGATGCTTGAGCCGACTGGCGGAGCGCTACCCGGCTTGCGCGAGTCCGTCGCTGTTCTTGCCAATGACATGGCCAAGGTAGGAAGCCGCGTTCTGGCGGCTGAAAAGGCCGCTGTGGAGGCTGGCGAGACGCTGGCGATCAAAACCGCTTCAGAGAACGCCGTGGTGGCTGGAACGGCTCGCCTATCCTGCCATTGGCTGAACGATCAGCTTGATTGGGTTGCCTACTGGTTGGGACTTGAGGAAGGTTCGATCAGCTACACGCTAAACACCGACTATCAGGCGGCGAAGCTTACCCCTGACGAGCGCAAGCAGCTTGTGGAGGAGTGGAAGGCGAACGTCTACAGCAAGGATACGCTGATCGATCAGATGATTGAAGGTGGCGCGCTACCCGAAAGCTTTGATCGCGAGCTTGATCAAGAGAAGCTTGGTGAGGAGATCGCAGATCGTCCGCCCGTAGACAGCATCATCCCGATGACGACAGAGACCAACGCTACTGTTCCACCGCCCGCTGATCAGGGAACTACACCGCTGGCCTAAATACCCATATGGCCTTCAACGATACTGATCTTTCCAACACCCTCATTCGCCACGCTATCGCGAGTGAGGGTTTTGGCGCGGACTTGGCGAACAAGATCGTCCGCTTGCTTAACAGCGCTGATGATGAACTGGTTGAGACAATCGCCAGCCGATACGCGAGCATGAAGGCGAAGGGATTCGATAACGGACCCGCTACCACCAAGCGCTTTGAGGACATGTTGACCTCAATCCGAACGGTGAACACGAACGTTTACAAGCAGATTGCTTCGGGTGCGACGGCTGATCTTACCGAACTGGCGAAACACGAAGTCGATTTTACCACCAGAGCAGCGAAGAAAGCGGGCGCGGACCTAACGGGACGCGTGCCATCCGCTGCATATCTCAAGAGCCTTGTAGAGAACACGCCGATCCCGGTTGATCAGCATGGCGCGGCCCTACTGAAGTCATGGGTTGAGGGGATGGACCAAGGACGCTTCAAGCGCCTTGAGGGGGCTATCAGGCTCGGCATCGCACAAGGTGAGGCCACAGACGGTCTGGTTAAGCGCATCGCAGGCACGAAGGCGCAAGATTACACAGATGGCTTGATGGATATCTCGCGACGGTCCGCACAGACCTTCGCACTAACCGCGAACTCACAGGTTCAGAACGCGGCACGTCTCGACACCTTCCGTAACATGCGGAACATCAAGTTCGTTGAGTGGTCCTCTGTTCTAGACAGCCGCACTTCCCCGATATGCCAGACCCGTAGCGGCAAAATATATCCGATTGATTCCCCGCATGTAACACCACCAGCGCACCCGCGTTGTCGCTCGCTGTTGCTACCGCGTAAGAATGATACCGATCCGCCGAAGCACAAGCCTTACAGTCAGTGGAAGGCCGAACAGTCTGGTGAGGTTCAGGAAGAGGTATCGAAGGACAAGCCGCTTACACTGGACGAACTAAAGAAGCGTGATGAAGCCAATCTGGCCTCGATACCGGAAGTGGAGAAGCCAAAGCGCTTCACCAGCCCGGTTGATAAGACGGTAACGGCGGATACAATCGCTGTAGTCCCGCGTAAAGAAGCTGTTAGAAGCATCTCCGCCAAAGTGGCTGATGGCGCAAAGGATGAACGCTACGATCCAGTTCGCGAGTTCAAATCGATCAAGGATACCGACTTTGGCAAGGTCGCCATGGGGACCGGCTTCACGGACAAGGGCGCTAGCATGATCGCAGCGCTCTGGCCTGAACTCGATACGCTGGCTGATGCCTTCAAGGTTCCGCGTCTACGCGCCATGAAGCAAGGCGTCGGTAGCTATGTCGCGACCATGGGCGATGGCGTTCTCACCATGAACCCCGTTTACTTCAACGGATATGCGGAGATCATCGGCGGTGGCGAGACCGCTAGCGCAGTCGCTAAAGCCATCGCGGCACGAGATGCGGCAGCGGTAGAGCTAAAGGAGCTTCGCGCGGAGATCGATGCGCAAAAGACGAAGATCAAGGCGCTAGAAGGTGATGCCCAAAGGGATGCGGTAATCGCGTATCACGGCATGGCCGATAACTTCAACGCCAAGCGTAAGGTATACATGGCGCTTGATAAAAAGGTTACGGCGGCACGCCGAACCGAAGGCGCGTCTACCCGCCCTGTATCAACATGGAAACCCGGCGATGATGTTAAGGATCGTCCCCCAATCGCTACCGATTACTTCGATGGCATTGATCGCGCTCGCCACGTCATGTTCCACGAGTTTGGCCACCAAGTCCACCAGATGCGTAACAAGGCTGGACGGCGTTCAAAGGTCGGAAGACCACCGCTTGAGAAGCAACTAGCAGAGATGTTCTTTACGAAGTTCCATGGCGCTAGCCCCGGCAATGGTGGCGGTGTTGGAAGCGCGAAGAAAGCGCTTGTGAGTAGCACATATGCTACAACCAATGAGCATGAATGGTGGGCGGAGAGCTTCGGCCTCTACATGATGGGGCGACTGGACTTGGTTGATCCCGACCTGAAGACACTGATTGAACAAATTCTAGATGAGGCATCAAAGACATGAACGCACTTGATCAAATCACCCAACTTGTAAGCGAACGCGGCAACAAGATTGACCGTGATGACTTGAACACAATCATGACTCTGGCGGTTGATATCCCGCTAGAGGACAGTGATTACCTCGGCTCTGTTTTCGAAGGCATCATGCTTACCGTTAGCGATCCTCTCTATGTCGGGAACCTTACCGTGGAAGACCTTGAACGCGTCTAACTAAATAGAGGTGTAGCGGGAAGCCCGCTGCATCAACGCGGGAAGCCCGCACACCATCGGGGAAGCCCCGCAGGAGAATGATGACTGATAAGACCAACGAAACTGAAACGCCTAATGATGATGTCTCTGGCCTGAAGGCCAATAACGCGGACCTGAAGAGCCGCCTCGATAAGGCCACCAAGGCTAACAAGACCCTTGAGGACAGACTGGACCAACTGGAGGCCGCGCAGAACGACGCAGCCGACACTACCAAGAGCGAAGTTGAGAAGGCACAGGCCAAGCTCCAGCGCGAGATCGACAAGCTCACCACGCTGAACCAGAAGCTCAACAGCACCCTAGCCACCAAGACCATCGATGGTGCGATCAGCGCCGCTATCGCCAAGGCGGGCGTTCTTCCCGAACATGTCGCCATGCTCACCAAGGCCCTCAAGGCTGATGCCAGCATGAACGATACCGGCGAAGCCGTGACGCTAGATGGCACTTCGTTTGAAGATCACCTCGGCTCCTACTTCGCGTCCAAAGAGGCGAAGTCATACATTGCCGCGCCCATGAACAGTGGCGCTGGTGCGGCTGGTTCCAGCGCAAAGGGCAGCATGTTTGCTGGTGAACCAAAGACCGCTGAAGACTTCAAGAAGTTTGAGGAGCTTGCCAAGACTAACCCCGCCGAAGCACAGGCTTACGCTAAAACTTGGAACTGGCCTACTCTCGATATCTAAAATCGATCCCTGAATACATCGTTAAATAAATATCCGTGGAGCCGAAAAGCTCCACGGCTCCAACGCGGGCCGTCTAACCGTTTAAGTTGGAGCTAAAAGCTAAACATGACCACACAGACCCGCATTAGCGACCTAGTTGCATCCCCCGGCGTTCTTGCGCCTCTGGTTGCACAGCGTTTCAAGATCAATAACACCCTCATCACTTCCGGCCTCGCTGTTACCAGCGCCCTTGTTCAGTCGCTGATGAATGGTGGTTCACAGGATCAGGGCGTTAAGTTCATTAACAAGGTTGATACCACGCAGTTCAACCACTCGAATGACAACTACGATGATAAGGGCGCAGTCGGCAAGCTGACTGGCGGAAGCTACACGGCTCACCGTTTCGACCTTAACTGGGGTTGGGCATACACCGACATGTTGAACATCATCACGAAGTTCGACCCGCACACCTATCTTCCGGCAGTGGCTATCCCGCTTTTCTGGAACGAAGTTGCGGAGAACTTTGCAGTGGCATCGATGAAGGGTGCGATTGCATCTGACGCAGAGATGACGCTTGATGGTGGCACCTCGGCATTCAGCGTTGATATGATCATCGATGCTGAAGTTGAGCTTGATGGACCGGCAACGAATCTGATCGTTTCCAAGCGCACGCTTGCCAAGCTGAAGAAGGCTAACGCCGCAGCTTATCAGGGTCCGCAGTCGGACGTGAACATTCACTTCGCAAAGTATGCCGATTACAACCTGATCGTTACCGAAGCATTCGGTGATGAGACGACCATCATCGCTAGCGATGGCGCTCTAGCATTCGCTACCGGCGTTGTTCCGGGCGAAGTCGCTATGGAGTATGGCCGTGACGTTGATGCCGGTAACGGCGGCGGCGGTGAAATCCTCCGCACGCGTCGTTCGCTCGTTGTTGCTCCGCAGGGCTTCAGCTACACCGGCACCATCGGTGAGAATGAGATCGAGAAGCCTTCCCTTGCGCAGCTTGCAAATGCTGACATGTGGGATCGTAAGGCTGGCCTCGACTTCATCGGGTTCCGCGCGATCAAGCACGCGAAGTAATCCACGGATTACGCACGATTGAGGGGCTGGTGGAAACACCGGCCCCTTTCTCGTTTCAGCCTAAATACTTGATGACGATCATCAACGATAGCTACGCGACGGTTCAGGAAGCCGATCAGTATCATTCCATTCGACAGAACACCGCGTGGGATGACGCAACCAACGATGCACGCGAAGCCGCGCTGGTTCGTGCCACCGATTACATCGATGCGCTTTACCGCGCGAAGTCGCCCCGCATGGTCTGGCTACAGCCCCTCCAGTGGCCAACGCTGGAGGATGCACAGGTTCCGGCCTCTGTGGTCCGTGCGACCGTTGAACTAGCGCTCTACGCCCTCACAGGCCCCCTATTCGGCCCTCCAGCCGCACGAGGCATCAAATCCACCAAGCTTGAGGGCGATGCCGGTAAGAAGGAAGTCGTTTACGACGATATCACCTCTGGCGACCCCTACCCCGCGATCACCAACCTATTGGCTGATGTCGCGTTCCTGAAGACCTCCGTCGCTACTAGCGGCGGTAGCCTGATCATCGGGAAGCTAACCTGATGGCTAGTTTCCTCGAAGAGATGCGCTTGCTTCCCGGCGAGCTATTCGATGCTCTTGAAGCGCCAACCATCACGGTAACTCGCTCGGTTCGCCTCCCCCGCACGGACGCGCAACGCGATGCCGGTAAGAAAGCACGAGTAGAGACCACCACCTTCACTACACGCGGCTTTCGCAAGGATCGCGAGGTTAAGGCTGATGACGGGCTTACCACTACCGAAACCACCGCTAGCATTCTCGGCCTCATCAAGATCGATGACGTAATCCAGTTCGAAGCCAGTGATCGAACCTACAAGGTATCAAGCTCCAAAGAGATGGCACCAGACGGCGGCGAGCCTTCGATGTGCAAGGTTGTAATGCGATGATGAAGATTGATGCTGACTTCAGCCAGATTACCGCGATGCTCAACGCCGACGAGATCGAAGAGGAGATGTATGAGGCGATGGAGGATATGATGAACGATATCTTCATCGATCTTACCGCGTCCCCGCCTTCCGGCACGCCTGTTATATCTGGCGCTCTACGCAACGGTTGGCAGATCGACACCAGCGATCCGAAGAACCCGGAAGTCTATAACCGCGTCCCGTATGCGGAAAAGATCAACCGTAAGTCGCGCCAGTCCGTCCCGCGCTTCGTTGATAAAACCGTTGATAAGCATACGCGCTAAATACATCGTGAATAACCTTGATGACATTCTAGCGATCAACGCGCGCTTCAGACAGACATGGGATCAATCGATTCCCTACATACTGGATAATGACCCCTCGATAGAGGAACCGGGTGTTCTTTACGCTCACCTTCAGGTTGATCCGGGCAATCGGGACCGGCTTTCTATTGGTCAGCGCTCTTACAAGCAGATCGGGCGCATCATCCTTGATGTCTATGTTCCGGCTGGCGATTCCGTTGAGGAAGGTTGGGCATTGATCGAACAGTTCAGCGCAGCGTTTACCGACTGGCATACTGACGATTATCGTTTGCGATGCGATCCGCCTGAATATCGAACAGACGATGTAGAAGTTAACTGGTTCATTATCACGGCTAGCGTTCCCTACACAGCGGAACACTAAAACCTAATCGCCCGACCCTGATCTTCTAAATATGTGTGGAGCGATGCTCCTACCACTAATTTAGGAGCTTACACTCGTGGCTAACCCCTCTGATACAACCTACGCAATCGTTGCTAATACGGCGACCGGAACGCCGGTAGCACCGGTTTTCAATATCATCGAGAACCTTAACGGCAATGATATCACGTTCGACTACAAGACGCTTACCAGTGAAGCCTTGAAGGCTAACCGTGATGTTGCCGACATGGCATACACTTCGGGTTCCGGCACCGGTCCAATCGCGCTTGAAGTTAGCCGTAGCGTCAACTTCGAAACGCTGATGCTCTCCGCAATCTCGGCAAAGCCGTTCACCGCCAATGCGACTACGGCTGGCACCACTGATAGCGCGTTCACTTATGAGAAGACGATTCGTCATAAGAACACCGAAATGCATTACCGCTATTTCGAGCAGCAGGCGACGAAGATGACGCTTTCTGTTGCAACCGATGCATACGTTAAAGCGACTTTCGATACGCAGGCGCTTGATTGGGAATACTCCACTTCGAAGATGACCGGCGCAGAGTATGTCATTCCAGCTTCCGGCCCCCGCCTGAAGGGTGAGGACATGGGCGCTATCAACATCGGTGGCCTTGACGTTGATTACACCTCGCTTGAACTCGTGGTTGATCAGGCGCGCGAAGTTCAGTTTGCTCTCGGCAAGCGTAACGGCATCGGTCAAAGCACCTCGGCTAACCGCATGGTTACGCTTACGGTTAAGGCTTACCGTGAAGACCTCAACCCCGAGTTGCTGTTTGGCGATGCCAAGACCGAAACCGCAGTTTCCTTGAACCTCGGCAAGGCTGGCACCGGCTACGGTTATGAGTTCCCGCGCATGCTGGTTTCGGTTCCGAAGCATGAAGTCTCGGGCGCAAGCGAGCTAGTCAACCTGACGCTCACTGGCCTTTATAGTGATGTCGCTGGCTTCGCCATGCGCGTTACCAAGCTGTAATCGCACTACCTACAAGAGTTGCGATGAATGGGGCGTGGTTTGGGAAGCTAGATCACGCCTTCATTGCGTCTGACTAAATAGCTTACAACTCTTGTAGGAGCTATTAATAATGACTGATGCAAAAGCATCGATTGATGACGATTTCGCATTCATCGAGCGTTACGACGCCGAACTAGCCGCTGGTCGGAAGTATGAGGTGATTGATGAAATGGGACGCAGCCACGGTATATTTGACCTAGCGCTGTTTGATATGACGACCGATCACTTCCGTGTTCGTATGGAAGACATGGCGGCGAAGTTTAAGACCAAGGACGGTAAGCCCGATCCCAAGATCAAGGAACTGACTGAAGATGAAATGAAGCTCAAGGGCTTCGTTGAAATCTGTGTCAACGACTGGAGCGGCGTTAAGAACAAGGCTGGAAAGGAAATGCCGTTCACCAAGGAGCGCGCTTTTGCCTACTTGAACCATCCTAAAGGCGCGTTCGCCATGCAAAAGGTTCTCGCGTTCGCTTCAGACCTGAAGAACTATCAGCCTAAAGGACAGGACGAACTACCAGAGGGAAACTAATACGCCGTTTGGAATTCGAGGTTGCGCAGGGCGACAGCCTCGGAGACCTTATTAAGACGGCGCAAGGCTCTGGACATAAGGCAAAACGCGCACAGCGTTCCCTTGATAAGATTCCTAAACTCACACCATACGAATGGTCTTTCTGGCGAGCTTATGGCCAGATCGCGACTATGCGACCACCAGCGATGGCGGGTGTTCTCCGCCTTCCTTGGGATAAGATCATTGATTACGCCAAGTATAACGAGATGGGCAGGATGCACACTAACATCCTAGTTCGCGTAATAACGAATATGGACATAGCTTATGTGAACGCGGTGACGAAGAAACAGGCGGAGGAGACGGCGGCTAAATAGTTACATGGCCGCTTCCGCTTCAGCAAAAGTTATTCAAATCCGCACAGACACCGCTCAAGGTGTAGCTGGCGTCAACGCTCTTAATGCAGCGTTCGGACAACTCGCAAATCAGAACCAGACGATTGCAGCGCTTACCGCGCACATCGCCGCTCTTCAGGCCGCGCTTAATGGTGCGGCTGGTGGTGCAGGCGGCGGCGGCGGCGGTGGTGGTGGCGGTGGCGCTGGTGGTGCAGCTAACCGCTTCGGCGCTCTTGGTGCGGCGGCTCAAGCAGCGATGCAGCGCCTTTCGGGTATGTCTGGCGCTCTTGGCGGCATGGCCTTTGCTGGTGCGGCTCTAGGTGCAGCGGCAGCGGCTGGCGGTTTGATCGCTCTCGGCACGGCGGCTGTTCAGGCCAGCGCGCAGATGGAGACATACCGCGCGAGCCTTACCACCGTTCTAGGTGATACCGAAAAAGCAGGGATGGCGTTTGATCGCCTTACCGCATTCGCAGCTAAAACCCCGTTCTCCCTTGATCAGTCGGTTCAGGGCTTCATCAAGCTGAAGGCGCTTGGTCTAACGCCATCTGAAGCGGCGATGACCTCTTACGGCAATACCGCATCCGCGATGGGCAAAGACCTTAATCAGATGATTGAGGCTGTTGCCGACGCATCAACGTCCGAGTTCGAACGCCTCAAAGAATTTGGTATCAAGGCCAAGCAGAATGGCGATCAAGTCGCGTTCACCTTCCAAGGCGTAACCAAGTCGGTTGGTAACAACTCGAAGGACATTCAGGCTTACTTGATGGCCATCGGCAACACCAACTTTGCTGGTGCGATGGATAAGCAGGCCAAGACCTTCAATGGTGCGATGAGCAACCTTGAGGACACTTGGACACAGACGCTAGCCGCGATTGGTGATGCTGGCCTTGCTGATAGCATGGGCGGTGTGATCAGAGGCATCACTGACGGACTATCAGAGGCAAAGCCGCTCTTGGTCGCAGTCGGTTCGATGATGGGCGGTATCGTTGACGGTATCGTGTCCGTTGGTTCCGGCATCGGTTCAATGTTCTCTTCCATGCTCTCGAATGGTGGGCAGGGATTGACCTTCCTTGAGACCCTAACGGTTGCGGTCAACCTGATCGGCCAAGGCTTTCAGGTTGTCGGCTCGGTTGTCGGCGCTGTGTTCAGTGCCATGGGGCAGATCGTCGGCGGCATCACGCAAGGTATCCGATCCGTTTTCGGGCAGCTTTGGGATTGGCTTGGTGTCAGTTCCAGCCAGACCAGCAACCAAGTCGGCACCAGCTTTCTTGGCGCTCTACGCGCTGGCAAGTTCGTTGCGCAGAACCTCCAGACGATCTTCAGCACCGCTCTAGGCGCTATCGGTGGGGCGTTCTCCATCGTTGGCCAGCGCATCACAGCGTTCTTGAGCGGCGACTGGAACGCCTTTGACGGCATGGGCGGAGCGCTGAAGGCGCAGTTCGTGGCGGCTGGTAACGTCCTGAACGGGATCGCGGTGAAGGCCAACGGCATTGCCAACGATAGCAAGGGCGCGGCGGCGGCTTGGGACCGCTTGAGAGGCAAGACCGATAAGAAGGGTGGCCTCTCACTCGATCAGCTTGCTGGCGCTGGCGTAGACCCCGCCAAGGCGGCTGGAAAGGGCGGCAAGGGCGGCGCTGATGATGCAGCCAAGAAAGCCGCTGATCGCGCCAAGCGTGAAAACGACTTTTGGGAGACGCTGAAGAACCAGACCACAGCGGCTGGCATGCTCACCAATCAGGCTGAAGTTTATAACAAGCAACTTGAGTATCGTAAGATCATCGAACGTGATCTTAACGATGGCGAGAAGACGCGTATCGCGAATGCGCTAAATGAACTTAACACCGCCAAGGCACTAACCGGCCTGAAGCAAAAGCTGTTTGAGGCACAGAACCATTACACGATTGAGCTAGGACGCGCGAAAGGTCTTACCGATGCACAGCGTGCGGTTGAGAACGAAATCTTCAAGGATCGCGAAGCCAACCTGAACAAGGGTGTGGACATCAACACCGCAGCTTACAAGCTGGAGGAAGATAGTCTTCGTAATCAGCTACTGAAGAACAAGGCGCTTGATGCACAGAACGACCTTCTAGCGAAGGCGCGCGAGTTCGCCGCACAGCTATCCTCTGGCTTCAAGGCATCAAACGACCTGAAGAGCCTGAACGATCAGTATCAGGCGTTGGTTGATGGCATGGCCTCTGGCGATATCAGCAAGGATTTTGCGGATCAGTTCCTTGCTGGCTTCAACACCGCAAAGACCAAGATCGAACAGGATGCCATTAAGGTTCTTCTCGACATGTCCCCTTCGATGGATCGGGATGCACGCACGCAGTCGGCTAACAACCGCTTCAGCGAGGCGATGGCGACAATCGGTAATGCGAACCTCTCGCCTGATGCACGTAAGAAGATTGAGAACGAAATCTTCGGGGCGCATCAAGCCGCACTGAACAAGATCAAGAACGAAGTCTACGACGACTGGACCGATATGTTCGACAGTCTGGCGGATACCTTCGGCGGTAAGCTCGGCTCTGTGTTCTCCAAGGTTGGTGACTTCCTTAACGACATCACGCGAAACGCCAACGGCGAAGGCACCGGATGGGCAGCGAAGCTATCGAACATCATTGGTGGCAAGGGCGCGTTTGAATCTAGCTCAAAGGGGTTCCTTGATCAGACGAGCAAGATGTTCAGCAACCCGGTTGGCGCGCTCACAGACGGCTTCAAGTCGTTCAAGGACATGTTCAGCGGCAACCTCGCTAACGGCATCGCCAGCGGCTTGGGCAAGATGCAGGCTGGTGGCCAGATTGGCGGCATGGTCGGTGGCCTTGGTGACATGCTCGGCTTGGGCAAGGGCTTCAGCAAGGGCGCAAGCATTGGCGGCACCCTCGGTGGCCTGTTTGGTCCGGTTGGCTCCATCGTCGGTTCGCTCGGCGGTGGCCTGATCGGCAAGCTCTTTGGCGGGAAGTCGCCAGAGGCTAGCGCAGCGTTGTCCGTCCTAGACGGCAAGGCGATTGCTGGACCTACTAGCGGTAGCAGCAAGGCAACCGGCACCGCAGCCGCACTGGCGGGCAACGTAGCAGAGCAGCTTAACAGCCTCGCAGCCGAACTGGGCGGAACCATCGGTTCGCTCTCTGGCGTGTCCGTTGGCTACCGACCCGGCCACAAAGCTGGGGCGTTCAGAGTCGATACCTCTGGCGGTGGCAAGCTAACTGGCGTTGCCGCGTTCGAAGATGAAGCTTCGGCAATCGCCTTCGCTATTAAGGATGCAATCGCTGATGGTGCAATCGTCGGCTTGGCTCCGCTTGTTCAAAAGGCTCTCGGTAAGCTAGGCGCTGATGCCGCTATTCAGTTCTCCAAGAACTGGACCAGCGTCATGAACGACTACACCGCCATGACTGATCCGATCCGTGCGGCTGTTGATGCGATCATTAAGCCGCTGGACTCGCTCAAGGCTACGATGATCAGCGTTGGCGCAACTACTGAAGACCTCTCGCAGATCGAACAGTATCGCACGCTGAAGCTGAACGAAGCCCTCAAGGCACAGGTTAGCGGTCTAACTGAAACCTTGAAGATGCTGAACGGCGATGGTTCGGGACAGACGAAGCTTGCACAGCTTGACTCCAACATGGCGGAGTTCAAGGTGATGGCTGATAAGATCAGCAAGGGCGATATGAGCGTTGATAAGGACGCCTATACTAGCCTTGTTGAAGCCATCCGTTCGGGCGCTAGTGAGGTATACTCGACCGGCTTGCCACAGTTTCAGGCAATCAATGACATGCTGAAGACCACCACCACCGCATTCATCGGAGGTGTTACCAGTCAGTTCAATACGGCGGCTGGTATCAACCCGACCGTAACGGCTGTTGATAACACCTCTAGCGTGATCGCGGCGGCGGCTAACACCGCCAAGGCACAGGCGGATGCCTTGCTTCAGCAAGCGGCCCTTCAGACTGACTACCTCCGCCAGCTTGTTGCGGGTTCAGGCGCTACCACAAGTGGTGTTTCCCCGGCTAACAAGCCAGCACAGTTTGAGGCGATCAACGGACGCTACACGCAGGCTGTCTACTAAATACCCATATGGCAGATGCAAACCGTGCGGCGTTCGTAACACAACCTTACCGCTACTCATTCAACAAGACGACCGATCCCGGTATTCTGGCGATCTATCCGAACTCGCAGCCTATCACGATTGACACCAATCTTGATAAGGCTGGAGCGGAAGAACTAGCTGTGGCGATGTTCAAGGTGATCAAGTCGCCCGGACGAACCTTCACGCTCACAATCGCAGACAAGATGTTCCTTGAGGACTTCATTGCGCAGCCGCCCCGCTATGTCTGTGTGTTCGATCAGCACCCCTCGGCAGGCACGAACATCATCTACACAGTAATCAACGCTCGCCTTAATCAGTTTGCAGACCGCACCACATTGACGGTTCGCGCACAATGAGCGCGATCTTCCTGAAGCCAATGAGCTTCACCGCCTCTTCAGCGTCCCCCGCCCCTCTGATGGGCAGCGTTAAGAACATGACCACCGACCGCGCCACCTACTGGAGCGGTAACGGGACAAGCAGCTTCATCATCGATCTAGGGGCAGACCATAAGCCCTACGACATGATCACACTGGTTGGCACGAACCTCAACGCAAACGATCAGTGGCAAGTCACCACCGCAACTAACGCAGCCGCCACATCGGTAGCCTATCAGTCCCCTACGCTCTCGGCATGGGCGGGCATGGATAAGCCGGATGAGCTTAAAGCGAAGGCGTTCTTCCGTTTCCCGTCACAGCGCAACGAGCGTTACATTCAGGTCAACTTCGTATCAACGAATCCGACCGTTGAGGTAACGCGCCTTGTCGTCGGCAAACAGATTAAGGTTGGTGGCATTCAGCCGAACGCTGAACAAGGTTTTGACGACCAATCAGTTATTACCAGCGGCGCTGGCTACTACACCGTAAGCCGTAAACAGGTTGTCCTCTCGTGGAAGTTCACCACGACATGGATCAAGCCGCTTGATTGGCGCTTGCTCTGGAACCCGTTGATGCTTTGGGCGGGTTCATCTCGCGCGCTTCTCTTCATCCCGTTCGATGGCGATTCTACGGCGTGGCAAACTGAAGCCGTGTTCGGTCGCATTACGACCAAGGCTAGCGGCAAGATTGATGCCTCGGAACAGTATATAGTTGACGCGACCATTACCGCGCTTGCGCCCTAAACCGGCGAGCGCGGTAACGCGCTAAATAGTCCGTGAACAACTTTCTAGCAGAAATCCAAGCAATCAAGCCCGACACGGGCGCTATCGTAATCGTGCGTATGTGCGCACGCCAAGCAACCAGCGCGGGCATCTACCTTGATGGCTTCGAATGGACGAATTGCGTTACCGAAGGCAACGAGACCACGCTCTCATGGTGGGGTTCAAAGCAGCCACAGCCGCTGACTGTTAGCTATGGCCAGATCAACTTCGAAGTAAGCGAGGATATGGACAACCTCGATTGGGCAAGTCTCGATTTTGACGGTTCGCTTGCTACGGTTTGGGTTGGTGAAGATGGCGCGGACTTCGCTGATTACCAAGAGACCTTTACCGGCTCGGTTGGTCCGTTCATCCGCGACACCGACACCACAGGCCACATCGCGCTCTTGGGACCGGAAGCCGCATTGGCTCGCGATATCCTCACAGAATACAGCGGCACTGGCGATATCGAGGGACCGGCTGACACGCTCGGCAAGCTCAAGCCCTATGTGGCTGGCCTAGCGCTCAACGTCACGCCAATCCTAATCGATCCTATCCGGTTCATCTATCAGGTTCACGGCTACGGCCCCTGCCCTGTCAACACGATCTACGCGAACGCCCTCCCGTTCGGGCAAAGCGTTACGAACTACACCAGCTATGCGGCCCTGAAGGACGCCAAACTTCCGAACGGCTCTTGGGCAACCTGTGAAGCGCTCGGCCTGTTTCGCATCGCCAATGACGTGGGCGGCGCGGCGATCACGGCTGATGTCGGCACGCCCCAGACCGTTGGCTCAATCGTGGTGCAGCTTCTCAAGCTCGCTGGCCTATCGAACAGCCGCATTGGCTCCAGTTGCTACACGGCTGGACGCTTCACCAACTTCTACCTGACTGATCAGGCGCAAGTGATCGACATTGCGGGGAAGGTCGCGTTCGAAGGTTCGCGCTACCTGATCGCGGATTCACGCGGGCGCTTCGAACTCGGACGCTACCAGAGCGATGCAACACCCGGTATGCTTCGCAGCGACGGTAGAAGCGATCCGTTCGTTCTCCCCGATAGCATCACGCAGGAAGCCAAGGGCGCACCGCCATGGCGTCTATCAGTTGGCTATGAGCGTTCTTGGACCGTCCTGACTGGTAGCCAGATCAGCCCGCTGATCGCCACGCTTGGCGCGGACTTGGTAGCACTGAACGCGAAGGCACAGGGCGCGCTAGACGCGGCTGAACAGGCGTCTGTTGATGCAGCGCTGGCGCTGAAGCGTATTGAGGAGATCGGCGGTGATGGCGTTCTCACTCGCACAGAGAAGATGACGCTTGAGCGCGAAATCGAAGAGATCACATCCGAGAAGCGCGGACTTACCGCGACGGCTCAAGGCTTTGGTCTGGCAACGGCTGTATACACCACCGCCTATGATGCCTTGCTGGCTTACATCGATACGCTTAACCTTTCGGATACAGATAATAACACGGCTGTTGATCCCGAGACCTTCAAGGGGAAGTTTGCCGCTTACTACGTCGCGCGTCAGAACCTTGAGAACGCCATCTTCAACGAGACCGCCAAGCGCGCGAACTGGAAGAACGTAGACGAACGCCCCACTAACCTGAATGAACTTGATCCAGAAAGTGGCGGTAAGCTTGATGGCATTGACGACAACGCCACTAACTCTGGCGATCCGAACTCCCCGTTCGGTAACGGAACGGTTGGCGATGCACAGGCGGCGATTGATGCCGCAAAGGCCGCAGCGGACCTAGTTCGTAAGACACTACCGGGACGTGTTGATGCTCTAATCATGGAGCCAATCGAGAAGATCAGCGCGCTACAACTCAAAGCCAGTTCAGCCAATCTGAAGGCCACCAAGGCGCTTTCGGATAAGAACGCGCTCGCTGTTACGACGCTTGAGACGAAGATGGATGAAAGCGGGCGTATTACCTCTGAACAGATCACACAGCTTACCAGCCGCGTGAAGGAAGGTGAGGATACGGTTGAAGCTGGTTTCCTTGAGGTGAACCGCACGATTGCGGATTCAGAGAAGGCACTGGCGGAAAACATCATTCTTACCATCGCCAAGTATGGCGAAAGCGCATCCGCTAGCATGGTTGAGGAACGGCGTGTTCGTTCATCGAAGGACGAAGCGCTAGCCGAAGATATTGAACAGATGGCGGTTGATCTAACCACGGAGTTTGGCGACAAGCTTACCGGTCAGATCAACGATGTTAAGCAGATCATCGCAGACGCAGACGGCATCATCGGCACGCGTATTGAGGAGCTTGGCGTTAAGCTTGTTGAGGATGTTGAAGGCGAAAAGCTAGCGCGTGAAGCCGCCATCAAGGTGGTTGAGCAAACCATCATTGATACTGATGGCGTTACCGCTGGTCGCGTGGATACCATCTCTTCACGTTTTGAAGACTTGAGCAAATATACCGGTGAAGTCGCGGACTCGGTAAATGGCGTTAACGGTCGCGTTGATGTTGTAGAAGGCGTCATTCAGGTTAATCAGGAAACGAGCGCTAAAGAGAATGAAGCGCGGGCGGAAGAGACACGCATTCTGAAAGCCGCTCTCGACACTATGAACTACGCGGCTCTTGAGCAGGACTTTAAAACCTACGCCACCAAGCTTGACGGCATCGGCGCTGAATACACGCTCAAGGTTCAGACCATGCAGGATGGAACACCAGCGGTAGCCGGTATGGGCATCGCGATAGAGAAAGGCATTAGCGCGGTTAACTTCCTCGCTGATAGCTTCCGCATCTCGGTCCCCGGTGTAACCGCACCCGTTCAGGTCTTTCAAGCAGATGCGCAGGGCGTCTACATGCCCAACGTCCGCGCCGATAACATCAAGGCGGGCGCGATTGATTTCGAGTTCGTCAACAGACAATCGCTACTCAATCCCGATGGTGGCTATCAGATGCTACCGGGTGGCCTTATCATCATGTGGGGGCGCTATCGGGCGTTCATTCGAAGCGAGTCGGTGTTTACGGTCTCATTCCCAATGCCGTTCCCTAATGTTTGCTTGAGCTTTCAGGCTACGCCTTACTTGAACGTGTTCAATAACGAGCGCGATCTTTGGGTTCAGATCATTGGCCAGCCTTCCACGACTGGCGCTAACGTCGCGACACAGGCCGCGCGCTCAAATGATCAGAACCTTGATGGCTTTGATTGGATCGCGTTTGGGCGCTAAACCGATGGCGAGCCGCTACAACTAAATAGTAGCATGGCTATATTTGAATCCGCAGGGACGATTACACTAACGAACGGCTCCAGAGCCGTTACCGGAACTGGCACCTACTGGGCAACTAACTACCCCGGCGTTCTCTTGATCGTTGATGGCGCTACCTACCCGGTAGAATCCATCGACTCTTCCAACGCTATCACGCTGGTTCAGCCGTATGGCGGCGAGACGCGTTCGGGTGCGAGCTACACCTTCGCACCAGTGCAGCCAGAGAACTACCAGCTAGCCAGCAAGGTAACGGAGATTATCGAGATCGCTGGTTCGCTGGTGGACGCCTCGCGCGGCCCCGCTGGACCGGCTGGACCGGCGGGCACCGTTGGACCGGCTGGTAAGAATGGCGAGACGGCGATTGGCGCTGTGGTTGGCCTTACGCAGTTCGCTGGCCAGCCCGCTGGCGGCTCTGGCGTGAACCTCATTGTTCCAATCGCACAGGGCGAACCGGGCATCACGCTTACGCAGTCGTCTACGGTAGTCCTGCCCTACGACAAGCCGAACGCTGGCATCGGACTTTGGATCAACGCGACGACCTCGGGTTACGCGATCACGCTTGGCTTGACGAACGCCCCGCTTCCACAGCCTACGCTACCGTCTGAACCGGTTGATCTATCCGGCTCGACAACGATCTATGGCCAGCCCGGAACTGTCATCCCGGTTGGCATCTTCGTCGGTGGTTCCTCGGCTGACTTCACCGTCATCATTCCTAGCTCGCTACCGATCCGCGTTGAGCGGAAGACGAACATCGTTGTCCCGACGAACACGAAGTGGACGCTTGGAAGTTCGGGCGCACCCTACGCCGCAACCGGTAACGCAGCCTCCAGCGATGCCGCCTTCAACAAGTCCGGTAGCGGCTTCGCTTTTCGTAATGGCCACGTTGTCGTTAATCAGGGAAGCTATCTGACTACCACGGCTTTGGCGCTCGATTTTACGACGAACGCTAACGAGATCATCACGCAGACTCCGCCTACCCTGAAGATGAGCTTCAAGGGCGTTTGTCCTCCAGCCGCCAACGAGGCCATCCTTCTCAACCTGATGGACTACGCCACGGGTGGTTTGACCTTCGGCCCGTATTGGGATGGAAACACGCTCCAGTTGCGCATTCACCGTAACGGCTCCAGCGAGAACATCATTAGCGACTCATCGGACGCGCGTGTTCTTGGCACCAACCAGCTTTATGAGGCTGAATGGATCGATAACCCGAACGGCCCCGGTGGTTCGGTTAAGTTCTACGTTGATGGCGTTCAAATCGGCGCTACCAAGCAGTCTACGGCTAAACCGCGCATTGCTTCGGCGGCAACGCTGGAGATCAACGCTTCGGTTGGCAACACCTCGCAGTCAGTCAATAACCTTGAGATTGAGTATGTCGGCATCAACGTCGGCAAGCCTGCTATCCAGAGCAACTATGAAGCGGTTAGCAGCGGCGCTATCTCGCGTGCTGCTCTTGAAGCGCTGGTGATTGATGCGCGTAACCTGACGACCAACCAGCCAGCCGCACACCTCACCTACACCGCCAATGGCATTCAGACTTACGATATCGAGATGATCGTTGGTGAGATGATCGTTCCGACTGGACGCGCCTATAAGGCGGTTCTTGAAGACTGGTCTTCCGGCAGCGCTGTTGAGCATCCTAATCATCTGGTTATGACCCGTCCTAGTGCGCAGAACTGTAAGTTTGAGGATGTCGGCCTATACGCCTCACAGGCGACGTGGACAGAGGTTCTACCGGTTGGTCCTGTTCCAAGCATCGGCGGTATCAACTACTACTGTGAGGGTATTCGCATCGGAACCTATGTTCAGTTCCAGTTCGGCTACGACTGGAATACGGACACGATGCCCTTCGTCCCGTTTGGTGATCCGCAGAACAAGAACAGCTACATGGTTCCGCACAAGTGGCGCATTGAAGACAGCGCGGGAACCGTCTTGGCGCGTATCGAGAAGCCGAATGGTGAACCGCTCAACAGCAATAGCAAGCCAGCCGTATGGCAGGGTTCTTATGATGGGCGCGGTGTTGCGATCATCACAAAAGAAAATCCGTGGTATCCGCATGGCACCGTTCGCGCGGGCGTCATCTGGCGTAGCCACGATCCGGTTGAATACTCGCAGGCGCAGATTTACGCGACCGTTCCCGTTTACGACATGCGCGTTCCGTTCGCCTCCAAGGTTGGCTACTCGGTTAACGGCGGCGATGCTCGCGTGTTCAGTGATGGACAGGCGAACGGCTTTGCCAACTATCGCGTGATGGAATGGGAGCAGACGACTTACCTCGATATCCAAGCCAAGGCACAGGCGACTAAAGACCCGTGGAAGGGTAGCGTTTACTCCCCCTCTGGCGCGGTTCCAAACGCTGGCATCTGGCTCAAGTATACCCCGTTCAACCAGATGGGCCGCTCGCCTATCACGGGACCGGGCGGCGTGCGCGATGATCGCCAGATCATGCCTGAACCAGTCGCGCTGTATGCGCGTGATGTGACCTCAAAGCGTCCGCATGATGATCTATCGATGAAGAAAATCACGCTAGACTATCTCACCGGATATGTAAGCGATCCTTACCACACCTTTGAAAACGGACGTAACAAGCCGCTCTTCAAGGGCAACCAGCGCCGCGCCATTACCGCCCGTAACCATTACTACGGACCGGGCGAAGCCACTACGCCAGCTTCACAGGCATACTACGTGCAGGGCGGGCGTCCGTATGAATGGGCGCAAGGCACAAGCCCGCTTCGCGTCAAGGTTCCTTATGGGGGTATCGATCCGACAAAGCCGGTATTCGGAACCAACCAGATCGATGAAGCGCATGGCCACCAGTTGCCGCACTGGGGTTCAATGCTTTTCCAGACACCAGAGTTCGCGTTCCTTGGGCATCGATTCTTCGATCAGGTGAAGCTCTATCATAACGGCATTCTCGGCTTTAACGACTCCAATGCGGAGTTCTATGAGCGTGGTGCAGCATGGAAGTTCTTCCAAGCCGCAATGGCATGGAAGACGGCATCGGCTAACAGTGACAGGCTGTATAGCCGTGCGGAAGTGATGGACTTCATCACGTTCGACTTCGAAAGCTTCTACGACCTCTGGTATGATGCGACACCGGGATTCCTTAATCCGCCAACCAACATCATGGTTGATGGTGAGATCAACCAGCAACTAGCGGTGTTTGCGGGTGCGGCTCGCTTTGGTCCGGTTCAGTTCAACGATGACGGCGTTCATTGCCATGATTTCTTCTCGGGTTACTGGCTATCGGCGCTTCATGCAGCGAACAAGATTGGCTTTATTGACGCGCTCAAGGCGGCATCGCCAAAGGTTAAGGCTGTCACTGAATGGTTGCTCTCGGTTCATCGCAAGCGCACCGTAGGACGCGTGAACGATGGCGCGCGTATCAACCCGACGCGTGGCACAGAGTATCTAACCAGCTATTGGACGGTTGACGAGATCAAGGCCGCTGGCGGTGATGTCTCGAAGCTTCACCAGAGCTTTGCAGCCGTTCAGGCGGCTCGCACCTCACCATCTTGGGATACCTATACGTGGGAAGGTCAAACCAACTCGCGTGATGGGCAGGCAATGGATCAGATGCTTGCTGGACCGGCCCTATTGAAAGATTTGGGCATGACCGGCACCGACATTAACAACGCGGTTAGTGCGGCTGAATCCCGTTTCCAAGAAAAGCTGGTGGCTGAAACCGCCAAGGGACCGAACGAAGCCGGTTCAACTTGGTTTGTCTACCATCAAACCACAAACAATCGCCCTTACAAACCGTAAGATCGCACTACCTGAAGCCTCATTAGCCTCCGGGCTGGTGGGGCTTCACTTTAGCTAAATATCCGATGAACTCCTCCATCGTAATACATGGCCGTGAAGGCTACACAGCGCTTATCAAGTCGATTGTAGACGGATCGGTAATCGATCTATCCGCCGCAACGGTCTATTTCGAAATCCCGTCTGTTAATCTTCGCGCTCGGCTTCCGGCTGATCCCGTTGAGACAACCTCACTTCGTCTAACGCTTGAGCGTTCCGAAGTTGAGAAGCTTTCCACCAGCCCTAGCGAATTCGCAATCATTGACGAAACCGGCCTTCCGGTAGTCATCAAGAGCGGCACGATCCAGCGCAACGGTTACAAGGGTGAACCGAAGTGAGCGCGGGCGATAACATCGATGATATCATCATCGTAACCGCACCCCTCCCCAATGTCCTGATCACACAGGCACAGCCTACCGCCATCGGCGTGAAGGGTGAGAAGGGCGATCCCGGCGAAGCTGGACCTACGGGACCGGTTGGACCGGCTGGCAAAGACGGCGTTGATGGTCTGAACGGCTTGAATGGCGTTGACGGACTGAACGGACGCGATGGCGTTGATGGTCGCGTTGGCGATGTCGGACCGGCTGGAGCCGATGGAGCCAAGGGAGATCGCGGCGCTGATGGCGTAGCTGGAGCCAAGGGAGATCGTGGAGAACCCGGCTCTGATGGCGAGCGTGGTGTTGATGGCCAGACGGGCAGCAAGGGCGATACCGGCGCGGTTGGTCCCATTGGACCGGTTGGACCTCAAGGCGACCGTGGCCTTACCGGAGCGGATGGCTCGCAGGGTGTTGCGGGCGCGAATGGACGCGATGGCCGTGATGGTTTTCAGGGACCGACTGGATCGAAGGGCGATCAGGGTGAGACTGGAGCCAAGGGAGATCGCGGCACTGATGGCGTAGCTGGAACCAAGGGAGCCGATGGAGCTACCGGCGCGACCGGCGCGGCTGGCGCTGATGGTCTACCGGGTGCGAAAGGCGACAAGGGAGACAAGGGCGATACCGGATTGCAGGGCATTCAGGGTATCCAAGGCGTTAAAGGCGATACCGGCGCTACCGGCGCAAAGGGTGACACCGGAGCCACTGGCGCGACTGGATCGGCGTCTAACGGCTTGCCGACTGGCGGCACGAGTGGGCAGATTCTTACCAAGACCGCATCTACCGATTTTACCTCGGCTTGGCAGACCAAAACCTTCCTTGCAGTCGCTGGATCAGGGCGCGAGCTTCAATACAAAAACGGTAACGCTCTAGCGGCGGCTTCGAAGGTGTCGGTTCACACTGATGGTAATCTGATCTTTGGCGGCGATTCTGTAGTTCGCTCGGCTAACATCGCAGGGCGTTCATTCATTAGCGCTAGCGATAGCTACAGCCTCGCTACTGAAAACCCACTTGGCATATCTCCAGCGTTCTCGACACAACGAGAATGGCAGGCGCACGGCGATACCCTTAATATCAGTTCAAAGGCTTGGGACGCGACATATACGGGGACTGCCACACCAGTTCAGATGGCGTCGGGTGCAGCGCTTAATGAACCGCAGATCAGCTACGAAACCGCCGCTTCAGCGGGTTCGGTCGCGGGGATGGTTTGCGCCAATCCCGTCATTAAGAACACAGCCGACAATATTAGCGGGTTCTTCGTTACGCTTCGTCTACGCATTCCAGCTTGGACAGCGGGACAGCGCTGGTTCGTCGGCTTGACGACTGATGGTAGCGCACCGACAGATGTTGACCCGTCAACGTTGACGAACTTCATCGGCTTTGGCGTCAACAGCGCCGATACCAGTTTGCAGTATATGACACGCGCTACCGGCGCTTTGACAAAGACGGACATCGTTATGCCGCCAGCGTTGAGCGGTAACTTCTACACGTTCATGTTCCATCTCCCGAGTGTCGCGGGCAACATAAACGCCATCGTTCGCAATGGACCTTACAACATGGGTAACGCCACCACCTCGCTACCAGCGGGGCGGTATTACCTGAAGGCTTACATGTCTACCGGAGCAACCACAACCAAGGCAGCAATCAGCTTTAGCCGTGGTTATATTGAGCATGTTTATTCGGTCTACTAATCCGTTGGGGGCTGTGTCATCGCTACACAGCCCCTCTGGCTTAACACCGTTCTAAATACCGCTATGGCACCTAATAGCCCCTATCCTGATTCGTTCCTCGGCAACGGTTTTCTGTTTGGCGGCGCGTTGTTCGCGCTAGTCCTGATGACCTGTTTCGCGATCCTTATCTTCACAGTTTTCGCTAAACAGCTTTGGTATGACAGGCATCAAGGCATCAACCCCGCCTCAATATTCTGTAGCGTGTTCCTCACCATATCATGCGCGATGATTATCAGATGCGCGCCTGAAGCCGTTTGGATGATCAGCTACGCAGAGCTAGACCGCTATCAACGCGCCACAGTCGGCAACGTTAAACGGTTCCTTGACCTCTTTGCCCTCTTTCCGGTTGGCCTCTGGATGAGCCTTATTCTGATGTGGAAGGATGAGATTCTATTGAAGCTCAAGGCTCCTACAGCCCGCATATGGGTTGATTACCGCATCACTCCCTTGAAGCGTGTCTTGCCTCTCGCAGCCCTATGTATGGCCTTCGCGCTATTCGTTACTCTCGGTCGCGCTTATTCTTAAATAGAGGTATGCTAGAACGACTCGCCAGCGCTGGCGTCCTGATTAGCGCTTCGGCCTCGGCAGCTAGCGTTACAGCGACGGTAGACCCCTCCCCAATCGCAATTTTTGCACCCGTTCTAGTGGCATGTATAGCCGCGTGTTTTGCTCGCTTCATTGCGATCTTCGGCCCCCAGAGCCGCAAGAAAAAGGAATGGCGTTACGAAGTCGCCATCATCGGACTGTGTGTTCTCGTGTCTGGCGCGCTCGCTTATGATCACGCTTGGACCGTTGGAATGTCGGCTATGTATGGTGGTGGCATCGGCGGCATTGGAGCCGGTCTAAAGCCTCTCCTAGAAGGCTTTGCTCGGTCCGCGATAACCGCTCTGGCCAACGCCCTGAACCCTCCGCCTTCCCCGTAACCCTTGCGCGGTGTTCCCGTCCTGTTCTACTGGGGCGCATGGGCGATTTAGCTTACTTCACCACCTTGGATTACGCCTCCCACAGGGCGGATATGCGGATCACATGCGAATGCGGGCGCATCATCAACATCCCGTTTTCCAACGTGTTCGCCACGTTCGGTGGACTCCCCCAGCATGTTGACCGGGTGAAAAGGCGGCTGGTTTGCAAGCGGTGTTTCAAACGAGGAGCGGTTACGATTTCTCCGGTCCCAACCGTGCGAAGATGACTTGAAAGGGGTCTCACTACGGTCGAGCAGCGGCCCCGACACCTTCGCCTGATAGTCCGCGGCACAGCGCGGTGCCCGCGCACAGGCAAGGCCGGCATCGCCGAGATGACCGCAACGACACGGATTCATCGCCGCGATCAGCTGGACGCGCGCGGGGAAGGTCACATGCGCATTGGCGCGCGCGACGCTGATCGTTCCCGTCTCGAGCGGCTGGCGCAGCGAATCGAGCACCGCCCGCTGGAATTCGGGCAACTCGTCGAGGAACAGTACACCCAGATGCGCCAGGCTGACCTCCCCGGGCTTCACCTTCAGGCCTCCCCCGGTCAGCGCAGCCATCGACGCCGAATGATGCGGGCTGCGGAACGGGCGGGTCCGAGTCAGCCGTCCCCCCGACAACGTGCCTGCCACTGACTGGACCATCGACACTTCGAGCGCCTCGGCGGGGTCGAGCGGCGGCAGGATCCCCGGCAGGCACGCCGCCATCAGCGATTTGCCCGACCCCGGGGGCCCGCACATCAACAGATTATGCCCACCCGCCGCAGCGACCTCCAGCGCACGCTTGGCGGTCTCCTGCCCGCGAACCTGCGCAAGGTCCGGCCCGGCCGGCGCGACATCGACCTCGCCGGGCTGGGGCGCGCGCAGCAGGCCATGGCCTTTGAAATGGTTGATCAGCGCGAGCAGGTCGGGCGCGGCGACCACCTCGATCGAACCGGCCCAAGCCGCTTCAGACCCTTGCGAGGCCGGGCAGATCAGGCCCTTGCCCTCGTTCGACGCATGCAGCGCGGCGAGCAGGACACCGGGCGACGCGGTGATCCGCGCATCGAGGCCGAGCTCGCCGACGACGACATAATCGGCGAGCATTTCCGCATCGATCACCCCCATCGCCGCCAGCAATGCGAGCGCGACAGGAAGATCGAAATGCGATCCTTCTTTTGGCAGATCGGCCGGCGACAGGTTCACCGCGATCCGTTTCGGCGGCAATGCCAGCCCCATCCCCGCGATCGCGCCGCGGACCCGCTCGCGGCTTTCGCCGACCGCCTTGTCCGCCAGCCCGACGAGGTTGAACGCAGGAAGTCCCGGAATCAGCTGAACTTGTACTTCGACGGCGCGCGCTTCCAGCCCGAGATACGCCACCGTCGACACGATCGCCGCCATGAAAATCCCCCGCCGCGTCGCTCGTCATGGCGGATCGCCACCGTCACGCCCTATTCATACCGGATTTGACCATTGGGCAATGGCGAGCGGCACGGTGCCGTCTTGCCAACCTAACACACCGGTCCCAAATGCCTCGCGTGAACGCCGTCCGCTCCTCGACCTATCGTCTCGTCCAGCTGCTGTGCGGCGGGATGATGATCCTCACCGCGCCCCTGCTGACACCGGTGCCCGGACCGGCGGGCGTATTCGTGTTCGCCGGCGGCATGGTCCTGGTGCTGCGCAACTCGCCACGGGCACGGCGACGCTGGGGGCGCCTGAAGCGCCGCTGGCCGCGGGGTGGCCATTTCGTCGACCGGATGATGCGCCGCCGCAGCGCGTTGCGACGGCACGCGCGCGATCGGGCCGCCGCGGTTTCGCAGCCGATCGATTCGGCCAAGACGGAGCGGGCGAATTGACTTGTCACCGCGCTTTGCCTAAGCGCCCACCCATCAAGGCCGTCCCCGTGGCGGCCGTTTTCTATTTGATGACCTAGGGAATGACCAATGAAGCGGACCTTTCAGCCGAGCAACCTGGTACGTGCACGCCGTCACGGCTTCCGCGCACGGATGGCCACGGTCGGCGGCCGGGCAGTGATTCACGCCCGCCGCGCCCGCGGTCGCAAGAAGCTGTCGGCCTGACCGTCGCGGCCGGCGATGCCGGCCTGACGATCATGTCGAAACGCCGCGATTTTCTCGCGGCAAATTCGGGGAAGCGCGCACCGATGCCGGGATTCGTCCTGCTCATGCGCCCCCGCCATGACGGTGACGAGACGATGCGAATCGGCTTCACCGTCACCAAGAAGATCGGCAACGCCGTTGTCCGTAACCGCATGAAACGGCGGTTGCGGGCTTTGGCGCGTGAATTGTTGGCGGAACGTGGTGTCGCTGGCGCCGATCACGTGCTGATCGGGCGCAACGGCGGCATCGAGCGTGATTACGCGCTGTTGCGGACCGAACTTGGCAAGGCTTTTCGCAAGGTAACGCCGCAAGCAGCAGCTGCTGCTTCAGTGGATACCACCACCCCGGCGAAGGCCGTGGCCCAGGTGGGGAAGCCCCTTTAATGCACCGCAGCCGCTCGTCACTAGCGTCCCCCAACTGGGCGCCGGCCTACGCCGGGGTGGTCCGCAGTCTGGAGTGGCGCGGTGCCGAAGGCGCGATCTTGCACCGCTTTTTGTTCTCCCGCGAAGGCGGGAGTCCAGTCTCGATCCCCGCCTTCGCGGGGAAACAGTTTTGGGGTGCACTGGTCCCGGCCGCATCGTGCTAGCCCGCCTCCTCATCCTCGTCGCGCGCGGCTGGCAACTCGGTCCTTCACTGGTCCTGCCGTCGAGCTGTCGCTACGATCCTTCCTGTTCCGCCTATGCAATCGAGGCCGTTGGGCGCTATGGCGCGCGCAAGGGGGGCTGGTTGGCGGCGAAGCGCATCGCGCGCTGCCATCCTTGGGGCGGGTACGGACCCGACCCAGTCCCAGAGCTGAAGCCTGAGAAATTGAAAGACGCCGCCCTGTGAAAGACGACAAGCAGAATTTCGTGCTGTTCGCGGTTATCGCGGCGCTCATCCTGTTCGGATGGCCGATGATCCAGGGCAAATTCTTCCCGACGGCCAATCCACCGGTGACGAAAATCGAAGGCGGCAAGACCAAGCCCGTCGCGAACCCCGCCGCCGATCCGGCCGCCGACGGTGCCGCCGCAGTGCGCGATCGCGCCGCGGTCATCGCCGAGACGCCGCGCGTCCGTATCGAAACCCCGCGGGTGTCCGGCTCGATCAACCTGAAGGGTGCGCGGATCGATGATCTCGTCCTCAAGGGCTATGACGAGACCGTCGCGAAGGATTCTCCGCCGATCCGTCTGCTTTCACCGGCCGGTGCACCCGACGCTTATTTCGCGAGCTTCGGCTGGCGCGCGCAGGGGCTTGCTCCGCCTGCCGCTGACGCCGTCTGGACTGCGTCGGGCGCGACGACGCTGACGCCCATGACTCCGGTCACCCTCGACGCGACCAACGCCACGGGCCAGCGCTTCCGCATCCAGATCGCGGTCGACGGCGATTACATGTTCACGGTCCGCCAGACCGTGCTCAACGCTGGCACCGCACCGGTCCCCGTCGCCACCTACGGCCTCGTCAACCGTGTCGGCATCTCGAAGGATCCGTCGTCGATGACGATCCATGTCGGGCCGATGTCGGTCGACAATGGCGGTGCGCATTACCGGCCGAACTATGACGACATCGACGAGGCTCCGCAGAAGTTCACGACCACCGGCGGCTGGCTTGGCTTCACCGACAAATACTGGCTGACCGCGCTGGTCCCCGATCAGGGTCAGGCGTTTGACGGCCAGTTCCGTGCCGGCGCCAACAAGGCCTATCAGGCCGACTACGCGCTGGAGCCCAAGCTCATCGCCCCCGGCCAGGCGGTGACCCAGACGTCGCGCTTCTTTGCGGGCGCGAAGGAGGTCCGGCTGCTCGATCGCTATACCGACCAGGCGGGCGGCGTCGCCAAGCTCGATTATGCGATCGACTGGGGCTGGTTCCGGATCGTCGAGAAGCCGATCTTCTATTATCTCGACTGGCTGTTCCGCATGGTCGGTAATTTCGGCGTCGCGATCATTCTGCTGACGGTGACGATCCGCGGCCTGCTCTTCCCGATCGCGCAGCGCCAGTTCAAGTCGATGGCTGCCATGCGCGCTGTCCAGCCCAAGACGAAGGAGCTGCAGGAGAAGTACAAGGACGACAAGGTCCGCATGCAGCAGGAGGTCATGGCGCTGTACAAGGCGGAGAAGGTCAACCCGCTCGCGGGTTGCGCGCCGACGCTGCTGCAGATCCCGATCATGTACGCGCTGTACAAGGTGCTGATGCTCACGATCGAAATGCGTCACCAGCCGTTCGTCGCGTGGATCAAGGATCTGTCCGCGCCCGATCCGCTGACGCCGCTCAACCTGTTCGGTCTGCTACCGTTCACCCCGCCACACATGATCGCGATCGGCATCGTCCCGATCATCCTCGGCATCAGCATGTACTTCCAGTTCAAGCTGAACCCGACGCCGATGGATGACACCCAGAAGCAGGTCTTCAAGCTGCTGCCTTGGGTGCTGATGTTCGTGATGGCACCGTTCGCCGTCGGTCTTCAGGTCTACTGGATCACGTCGAACTGCCTGACGATCCTCCAGCAGAAGCTCCTCTACGCCCGGCATCCGGGCCTGCAAGCACCGGTGACCAAGTGAACGACCTTCCGACCGCCGGCCCGAATCTGGGTCCCGACCTCGAGCAGACCGACGCGCCGTTCACCGCGGAGCAGCTCGAGCATGCGCGCAAGCTGTTCGCCGGTCATGTCGGCTTCCTGAAATCGGCACCGACGCTCGAATTCCTGCCCGATGCGTCGGTGCCGGAGGTGGCGTTTGCCGGACGGTCGAACGTCGGCAAGTCGTCGCTGCTCAATGCGCTGACCGGGCGCAATTCGATGGCGCGTACATCGAACACGCCCGGACGCACGCAGGAACTGAATTTCTTTGAAGTCGGCGCGCCGCTCGCCTTCCGCCTTGTCGACATGCCGGGCTACGGCTTTGCCAAGGCGCCCAAGGATGTCGTCAAGAAGTGGCGCTTCCTGATCAACGACTTCCTGCGCGGCCGCGACGTGCTCAAGCGCGCACTCGTGCTGATCGACTCGCGCCACGGCATCAAGGACGTCGATCGCGAGATCCTTGAGATGCTCGACAAGGCTGCGGTCAGCTATCGCATGGTGCTGACCAAGGCGGACAAGATCAAGGCATCGGAACTCGTCGAGGTCACCGAGCGCACCGCGGTCGAGGCCCGCAAGCGCCCCGCCGCGCATCCCGACATCCTCGTGACGTCGAGTGAATACGGCATGGGCATCCCCGAACTGCGCGCGGCGGTCGTCGAAGCCGTCAGCTGACGCCCGTGCATCCGGCGAGGGCGGCAGAGATTGCCCTCGCCGCTCCCGCCCGCTAGTCCCCGGGCCATGAAACTCGTCATCGGCAACAAGGCCTATTCCTCCTGGTCGCTTCGCGGCTGGCTCGCCTGCAAGCAGTCCGGGCTGCCCTTCGACGAGGTCGTCGTCCCGCTCTACGATGCGGAATGGGAAAAGCGGCGCCAGGGCGATGAATTCGCCCCCTCGTCGGGCAAGGTGCCGATCCTCTGGGATGGCGAGGCGGTCGTATGGGACAGCCTGGCGATCGTCGACTATCTCGCGGACAAGGTGGGTCGCGACCGCTTCTGGCCCGAAGACGAGGCGGCCCGCGCCATGGCCCGCTCGATGGCGGCCGAAATGCATTCGAGCTTTGCCGCGCTGCGCAAGAAGCACAGCATGAACGTCCGTCAGATCTTCCCGGCGCAGCGCCCCGACGACGATGTCCTGGTCGATCTCCAGAGGATCATGGAGCTCTGGGCTCAGGCGCGCGCGCGCTTTGGCGGAGGCGGCGATTTCCTGTTCGGTACGTTCGGCGCGGCCGACATCATGTACGCGCCCGTCGTCACGCGGATCGTCACCTATCAGCTGCCGATCGCCCGGTTCGCGCAGGGCTATATGCAGGCAATGTTCGACCACCCCTTCATGCAGGACTGGATCGCCGGCGCGCAGGAAGAGGATTGGGTGATCGAGCAATATGAGAAGCCGGCGCCGAGCGCGCTGCGGTGATCGATCCCTTGGCGCTGGCGCAGGCGCTGTTGGCCGAAGACAGCGTCACGCCGGCGCAGGGCCGCGTGTTCGACGTGCTGGAGGCGGCGCTGACGCCGATCGGCTTTGACGTCGACCGCTTCACGATCGGCGAAGCGCCCGACGGTCCGGTAGAGAACATGCTCGCAGTCCGGACCGGATCAGGGCCACACCTGGCATTTGCAGGGCATCTCGACGTCGTCCCCCCGGGCGAGGGGTGGCAGGGCTCGCCCTGGTCGGCCGAGGTTCGCGACGGCCTGCTCTACGGGCGCGGCGCAGTCGACATGAAGGGCGCGATCGCCGCCTTTGCGGCGGCCGCCAGCCGGACCGACGCGGGCACCGTGTCGCTGATCATCACCGGGGACGAGGAAGGTCCTGCCACCTTCGGGACGCGCGCGCTGATCGATCGCATGGCAACACGGGGCATCCATCCCGACCAGTGCATCGTCGGCGAACCGACCTCCACCGCCGCGCTCGGCGACACGATCAAGATCGGCCGGCGCGGCTCGGTCAATATCTGGATCAGCGTCCCCGGGCGGCAGGGTCACGTCGCCTACCCGCATCTCGCCGACAACCCGATCCCACGGCTGGTGGCGATACTTGCCGAGATCGAGACCGTCGCGCTCGACCAGGGCAATGCCTGGTTTCAGCCGTCGAACATCGAGGTCACCGATATCGCGGTCGGCAATCCCGCGCATAACGTCATCCCGGCCGCAGCGTCGGCGCGACTCAGCATCCGGTTCAACGACACGCATAGCGGCGACGCACTCATCGCCCGGATCGCCGCGCTGGCCGCACGTCATGATCCCGCAACGGTCGTCACCGGCCGCGTGTCGGGTGAGGCCTTTCTGACGACCCCTGGCCCACTGTCGACGCTGGTGTCCGACGCGATCACGGCGGTGACGGGCGTCGTTCCCGACCTGTCGACGACGGGCGGTACGTCCGACGCGCGGTTTCTGGCGAAGCTGTGCCCGGTGGTTGAATTCGGGTTGATCAATGCGACGATGCACAAGGTGGACGAGGCGGTTGCGGTCGAGGACCTGTACCGCCTGACCGACATCTATGCCGATGTCATCGTACGTGCGGTCGAGCGGGGATAACCCACCGTGTCAGCCGCCCAGTTCGCGGCTGCGGCGCAGGATGATGTAGAGCGCCCCTGCCCCGCCGTGCCGGGGATGCGCGCCGCGGACCGCGACGATCCCGCCGGCATGACGCGAGATCGAGAGCCAGTCGATGACCGCCGCACGGATCGCGCCGCGCGCATGCGGGCGTTCGCTCTCGGGGCGCGGCGGCTTGCCTGTCACCAGCAACAGCACACGGTCGCCGCGGGCGATCGCGCGGGACAGGCCGGTGTCGAGGATCGCATGCGCGGAGGCGAGCGTGTGCCCGTGAAGATCGATCGAACTGTCGGGGCTGACCGCGCCGCGCAGCAGCCTTTTGTCCCAGCCACCGTCGAGCGTGTTGGCCGGCGACAGGGTCCGCGCCGCCGTCTTCAACGGCGCGGCGCGAGTTGGGGGTGGGAGCGTTGGCAGGCGGATGCCCTTGGTCGGCTTCACCTTGCGCGTCGGCGCGACGGGCACCGCCGCCACCGGCATGACCGGGGGCACGAGCTTGGGGACCGCGCGCATTGGGCGCACGGTCTGCATCACGCGCGCCCAGAGATGCGCCTCGTCAGGGTTGAGCGGACGACCCGTCATAGCGCGCCCCGTTCGCAGTTGCGGCGTTCAGCCGTGCGGTGGTGCCGATCGGGAGCAGCAGGAACGCGGTGCCGCGCCCCGCCATGCCGCCTGCGGTCGCTTCGGCAGCGGCGCCGGCGCCCCAGAAGGTGTCGAACCGGTTGCTGCCCTTGATCGCGCCACCGGTATCCTGGACGATCCACAGCCCGGTCGCATCCTGCCGATCGAGCGACAGGATCACTGGCGCACCGAGCGGCACGAACTTGACGTCCGCCGCCGCGCTGACCTGCCCGGTCACGGGATAGCCCATCGCACCCTGCGGCGCGCCGTCGAGTTCGCGGAAGAACACGAAGCTCTTGTTCTCGCGCATGATCGCCTGCCCCTCGACGGGGTGATCGTGGAGCCACCGCACGATGCCCTGCATCGACGTCTGGCCCGGCTGCAACAACCCGCGCGTCTTCATCAGCGCGCCGATGCCGGTATAGTCGCGGCCGTTCTGCGTGTCGTAGCCGATCCGCAGGATCGACCCGTCGGGGAGGCGGAGCCGCCCCGACCCCTGGATCTGGAGGAAGAAGAGCTCGACCGGATCCTTCGCCCAGGCAAGGATCGGCGCGGTATCGGCAAGCGCACCCTGCTCGATCGCGGTGCGGTCATAATAGGGAATGAAGTTCGAGCCCGACACGCGGCCGCGGATCTTCTTGCCTTTCAGCGATGTCGAAAATGCGCCGAGATCGACGTCGATCAGGTCGCGCGGGCGCCCATAGACCGGGGCATAGCCGTCGCGGCGCTCGAGCGAGCCGGCGATCTCGGGCTCGTAATAGCCCGTCGCGAAGGCCTTGCCGTCGCCGACCTGGACCGCTTCGAACCACTGGGTGAAGAATGCGCGCGCGCCACCGGGCCCGGTCGCCTGCGCCGCGGCACAGGCGGGCTGCCAATCGGCACCGCGGGTCAGCCCCGATTGGTCGGAACGACGCTGCAAGCCGGGGCAGCTGGTGACGAAGGCCAGACGTGCGGCCTCGGCCTGCGCATCGCTGATCGGCAGCGTTGCTAGCGACGGCCCCAGCGTTACGCCGGCCGTGACCGCGCTGACCGGGGCGAGAGCGCCGGGCAGAGGCGGAGCGACAGAAACGGCAGCCAGCGGAACCGCCCCGACGATGCGGGCGGGTATCTGGATGCCGCGAATGTTGCGAATGTTGTCACTGTTTGGGGTAAATTGACCCCGTGACGGCTTTCCGGCGGTGGCAGCCTGCGATGCGGTGCCCGGCGAGGACGGGCGGTCGGTCGGTGCCGCGACACCGCCGACGCACCCGCTGAGTGCCAGGGCCAGCGCGAACGAACCGCCAATCCCCCTGATCGCGCGCGTCACGCCTCGTCGGTGTCCGCGAGCTTCCAGTTCGGGCCGGCGCTCTTGAGCGTCCGGACGAACGTCCAGATGTCATGCGTCTCGACCGCATCGGTGAGCGACCCGGCGATGACCTCGCCCGCCTCGTTGCGCGTGATCGCGGCGATGTCCGCATCGAAGCGCACCGATATCCGGGCTTCGCGGCCCGAGACCGATGCGTCGGCGATCACCGCGCGTTCGATCGTCACCAGACGATTGTCGAGCGTCTCGCCGGCCGCCTCGCGCGCCGCGATCGCCTCGACGAACGCGGTGCGGACGTCGTCCTCGGCCAGATCGGCGAGCGTATCGGCATCACCCTTCCAAAAGGCCTCCAGCGTCATGCGATAGGCCGCCTGCGCGCCTTCGAGGAACTGGTTGACGTCGAAGCCGGGCTCGACGGCGATGATCGAGCGCAGGCCGGGTTCGGCGCGCGCATCGATGTTGCGGTTCGCGATCGTCCGCTGTTCGGCGGCCGCATCGATCGTGCGCGGGATCGTGACGGGTATGGACCGCTCCTCTGCCGCACGCGGCAGGGGCTGCTGTTCATGACCGGTCCGCTTTCCGAGCACGCTATAAAGACGCATCGCCAGGAACCCTGCGACCATCGCGAGAAGTACTACGTAAAACAACCGTGCCTCCGATCTTCGTCCCAACATAGGGCAACGGCGTCTCTTTTCAAACCCGCCTAGGATTCAGTGAGATCCGTAGCCGTTGAAACACCCGTCGGGCACTGCTACGCGCACTGCCTCAAGACACGAACGCGCGACCCGTCCGCTTCGGTCCCACCTCATTTATACGAAGGATTCGCAGATCATGGACGACCAGAACGGCATGTCGATCGCGGATCAGCCGCTTGCCAATGGTGCCGACGAAGCGCCCGCCGCCGGCCTGATCTCGCAATACGTCAAGGATCTCTCGTTCGAGAACCCCAACGCGCCCGCAGTCTACCAGAACCAGACCCCGCCCGCGATCGACGTCCAGTTCAACATCGGCGCGGCGCAGGTCGGCGACGAGGTGCACGAGGTCGTGCTGAAGATCGACGTCCGCGCCGAGACCGACGGCCAGGTCGCCTTCATCGTCGACCTGTCCTTTGCGGGCCTGTTCGGGCTGCGCAACATCCCGGCCGAGCATGTCCAGCCCTTCCTGCTAGGCGAGGCCCCGCGCCTGCTGTTCCCGTTCGCACGCCGCGTGCTGTCGGATGCGGTGCGTGACGGCGGCTTCCCGCCGCTGCTGCTCGAGCCGATCGATTTCGCGCAGCTCTATCTCCAGCAGTCGGAGCAGCAGGGCATCCAGCCGAACGTCGGCGATTTCGGCCAGGCGTGAAGCCCGGACCGGAGGGCGCATAAGTGAACCTGACCAAAGCGCTGGGATCGGTTGGCGGGCTGACGCTCGCCAGCCGGATCCTGGGGCTGGTGCGCGATTCGCTGTTTGCGCGGTTCGTCGGCGCGGGGTTCGCATCGGATGCGTTCCTGATCGCCTTCCGCCTTCCCAACATGTTCCGCGCCCTCTTCGCCGAGGGCGCGTTCTCGGCCGCGTTCATCCCGATGTTCAACCGCAAGGTCGGCGACAAGGATGGCCGCGGCCTGCCCGACGGCATCGCCTTTGCCGAGGACGCCTTGTCGGTCTTGCTGCCGGTGCTGATCGGCATGACGGTGCTGCTCGAGCTTGCCGCCTGGCCCGTCACCTGGCTGCTGACCTTCGGGTTCAACGGGGCGAGTGCCGAGCGGTTCGCCTATGTCGTCCACCTGTCGCGGATCACCCTGCCCTATCTCCTGCTGATCAGCCTCGTCTCGCTGCTCGGCGGCATTCTCAATTCACTGCATAAATTCTGGATCAACGCTGCGGCGCCGATCCTGCTCAACGCGACGCTGATCGCCGCGCTGCTGCTGTTCCACGAGCGGCTGCCGCTGATGACCGTGCGCAACCAGGCGATTGCGGTGACGGTGTCAGGCGCGCTCCAGCTGCTCTGGCTGATCTACGCCTGCCGCAGATCGGGCGTCGTGCTCCGGCTGAAGCGGCCCCAGCTCAATCCCGAGGTGAAGCGGCTGATGTCGCTGATCTGGCCCGCCGCCGCGGGTGCGGGTGCGGTGCAGATCAACCTCGTCGTCTCGACCGCGCTCGCCGCCGCGCTGCTGCCCGCGGGCTCGGTCTCGTATATCTATTTCGCGGACCGGCTGAACCAGCTGCCGCTCGGGCTGATCGGCATCGGGCTTGGCACCGTCCTGCTCCCCACCATCTCGCGCCAGCTCGGTCGCGGCGAGGAGACGGAGGCGATGGCGACGCAGAACCGCGGCATGGAGCTCGCGCTGTTCCTGACGCTGCCCGCGACGGTGGCGCTGATCGTCTGCGGCGTGCCGATCGTCGGTGCGCTGTTCCAGCACGGCAAGTTCGCGCTCGAGGACAGCATCCTGACCGCGCAGGCGCTCGCCGCCTTCTCGATCGGGCTGCCGTCCTACATCCTCGTGAAGGTGCTGACGCCGGGCTATTATGCGCGGTCCGACACGAAGACGCCGGTGCGCTATGCGACGATGTCGATGGTCGTGAACCTCGTCCTCAACCTCGCCTTCATCAAGCCGCTCGGCCATATGGGCCCGCCGCTCGCCACCGCGATCGCGAGCACGGTCAATGTCGCGATGCTGTATCGCACGCTCGTCCGTCGCGGGCATTTCGTCCCCGATGCGCGGCTGGTACGGCGGACGTGGCGGCTGCTGGTCGCCGCGCTGATCATGGGCGGCGTGATGTATTTCCTCAACGACCTGTTCCAGCCGTTCGTCACGGGCAGCGGGACCGAGCGCTGGGGGGCGATGCTCGTGCTGGTCGCGACCGGCGGGGTCGTCTATGCGATCGCCACTCTGCTCACCGGCGCGTTCCGGCTGGGCGATATCTCCACGCTCCTGCGTCGTTCCAAATAAGGTTTTCCCATGCGCGTCGTCTCCGGCATCAAGCCCACCGGTAATCTCCATCTCGGCAATTACCTGGGGGCGGTGAAGCAATGGGTGGCGTTGCAGGACGACGTCGTCGCGCAGGGCGGGGAGTCGATGTTCTTCATCGCCGACCTGCATGCGCCGACCGAATGGATCGCGCCCGCCGAACTCTCATCACACACGCTCGAGGTCGCGGCGACGATGATCGCGGCGGGCGTCGATCCGGCCAAGTCGATCCTGTTCAACCAGGCGCGCGTGCCCGCGCACAGCGAGATGGCGTGGCTGCTCAACACCGTCGCGCGCGTCGGCTGGCTGAACCGCATGACGCAGTTCAAGGACAAGGCGGGCAAGAACCGCGAGGGCGCGAGCGTCGGGCTGTATGACTATCCGGTGCTGATGGCGGCGGACGTGCTGCTCTACAATGCGACCCACGTGCCCGTCGGCGAGGACCAGAAGCAGCATCTCGAGCTCGCGCGCGACATCGCGACCAAGTTCAACGGCGATTACGGCGTCGACCTGTTCACGCTCCCCGCGCCGCTGATCAGCAAGGCGGCGCCGCGGATCATGTCGTTGCGCGATGCGTCGGCCAAGATGTCCAAGTCCAACCCGTCCGAACAGTCGGTGGTCAAGCTGATCGACAGCGACGACACGATTGCGGACAAGTTCCGCAAGGCGAAGACCGATCCCGACCTGCTGCCCGCGACCGTCGACGAGCTCGGCGACCGGGCGGAGGCACGCAACCTGCTGACGATCTATGCCGCGCTGGCGGACAGCGATGTCGCGACCGTGTTGGGCGAATATGGCGGCAAGGGGTTCGGCGCGTTCAAACCGGCGCTCGCGGATCTCGCGGTCGCCAAGCTTGGGCCGATTCGTGACGAAATGGTGCGGCTGCTCGACGATCGCAGCGCGGTGACCGCGGTGCTGCGCGACGGCGCGGAGAAGGCGCGCGCGCTGGCGGCGCCGGTGCTGAAGCGGACGCAGGATGCGATGGGGTTGCAGGTCTGACGACGGCTTCGCCGTTCCGGCTGCGGAAGCCGCGTGACGACTTGAGGACGTGCCTCACCTGAAAGGCGTGTTCCCCCGCGAAGGCGGGGGTCCAGTCTGGGCTCCCGCCTTCGCGGGAGAACACGGGAAGGAAGGCCTCAGCCCTCGAGTTCGCGCATCAGCACACGGACCGCGGCGTCGATGTCGCGGTCCTGGTCGCGCAGTTCGGTGATCTTGCGGACCGCGTGGATCACCGTCGAGTGATCGCGGCCGCCGAACTTGCGTCCGATCTCGGGCAGCGACCGCGTCGTCAGGCGCTTGGCGAGATACATCGCGATCTGCCGCGGCCGCGCGACCGCACGGGCGCGGCGGGCCGAGATCATGTCGAGCGGCTTCAGCTCGAAATGCGCCGTCACCAGCTTCTGGATCTCGTCGATCGTCACGCGCTTCTGCGCGCCGCGCAGCACTTCGCCGAGCGTCGCGATCGCGAACTCGAGGTCGATCGTCTCGCCGGTCAGCTGCGCATAGGCGATGACGCGGTTCAGCGCGCCCTCGAGCTCGCGGATATTGGCGTGGATCCGGCTCGCGATCAGATCGAGCACGTCGGTCGGCACGCGCAGGTCGGGCAGGTCGACGAGCTTGCGGTCGAGGATCGTCCGGCGCAGCAGCAGGTCGGGCGCCTTGATGTCGGCGACCAGCCCGACCGCCATGCGGCTGATGATCCGCGATTCGACACCCTCGAGCGCCTGCGGGCAGCGATCGGCGGAGATCACCAGCCGCTTGCCGGCCGACATGATCTCGTTGATCGTGTGGAAGAATTCCTCCTGCGTCGCGTCCTTGCCGGCGATGAACTGGAGATCGTCGATCAGCAGCAGGTCGGCGCCGCGCAGCCGGCGCTTGAACGCATGCGTGTCGCGCGCGCGCATCGCCGCGACGAAATCATACATGAACCGCTCGGCCGACATGCACAGCACGACCGCGTGCGGGTTGGCGGCGAGGAACGTGTGGCCGATCGCATGCATCAGGTGCGTCTTGCCCTGCCCCGTGTTGCTGTGGAGGAACAGCGGGCTGAACCGGACGGGTCCGGGCTCGGCAAGCACCTTGGCGGCGTTGAACGCGACCTTGTTCGACGCATCGACGACGAAGCGGTCGAACGTATAGCGCGGATCGAGCGGCGGGCGCTCGGGGATGATGGTGTCATAGGCCGGTACGGGCTGCGCCGCGGTGGCGGGGGCGGGCTTCAGCGACGGGTCGACGCCAAATTTGACCAGGACCTGCGCGGGTTCCACGGCCGCAGCCGCGGTGGTGCGGTCCAGGACCTCCGCAGGGGTCGGCATCACCAGCAGCACGGGCTTCGGGCCGGGCCTGCGCGTCTCGATCTGGACGGTGCGGACCTGCGGCAGGATCTGCCGGAATTCGAGCGCGAGCCGGTCCGCATAATGGTTGCGGACCCAGTTCGTCATGAAGGCGGACGGCAAGGCGAGGCGGATCGACTCCTCGTCGTCGCTCGGGATCAGCTCGATCGGCTTCAGCCACTGCTCGAACAGGCGCGCGCCGGCAGACTCGCGCAGGGACGAGCGCACGCGATCCCAGGCCTTTTCGGCCTCCGAAGCGTGCACGGTCGATCCTTGCCAATTCGTCACGCGCACACTTCTCCGACCCCGCGCGACAGCCGCGCTGGTGATATAGTCCCGACAGAAAATGATCCCCCGTGACGACCCATAGGGTCGCCCGGCATCTTCGCCCTGTTGCTTGCGCAGTGGTGATTCACGTCCGTGATTCACCGCCGCCGTTCGCTCAGTTATGAAGCGATCGGCGAGTCTAGCAAGGCCCGAGCACGTCACATTTTCGAAATAAAGCGGGTTGACTTGATCAAGCCCCGGAAATGCGTCGATATTTTTATAAGTGGCTGTGTTTGGCCAATTTTTACGATTTCGGAGCCGGTGCGGCATGATCCGGCTTCACTCGAATCGCGGGGAATCCGTGGGTTGCGCGAGCGCGCCTTCGGTTCCCTTTGCAGACGCAAAAAACCCGCCGGGAAGATCCCGGCGGGCAATCCGCTCCGGCCATGTCGGGTCGCTCAGGCGAGCCCGGTCACGGCCTTGGTCAGACGCGCGAACTTGCGGCTCGCGGTGTTCTTGTGCAGCACGCCCTTGGCGACGCCACGCTGCAGCTCAGGCTGTGCCGCGGCTAGTGCGGTGGTCGCTGCGCCCTTGTCGCCCGAAGCCAGTGCGGCCTCGACCTTCTTGATGAAGGTACGGATACGGCCAACGCGGTTGCCGTTCACTTCCGCGCGACGGTCGTTGCGACGGATACGCTTTTTCGCCTGCGGCGTGTTCGCCATGAAGCCCTCTGGATGTTCGAATGATAAAAAGGGGCGCCGGATTGCTCCTACGCCCTCTCGAAGCGCGGCTCCTACCCACTCCGCACCGAATCGTCAACCGCGTTCCGTCATGCCTTTTGGCAGCGCGCGCACCAGAAGGTCGAACGCCCGCCCTCCGTCCTGCGGCGGACCAGCGCGCCGCACGAACAGGGCTCGCCCTCGCGACCATAGACGCGCCATTGTTTTGAGAAATAGCCGAGCTCGCCGTCGGGTCGCGCATAGTCGCGCAGACTCGAGCCGCCCGCGAGGATCGCGGCGGTCAGCACCGCGCGGATCGCCGCGACCAGCCGTTCGAGTCGCGGCAGCGCGATCCGCCCCGCCGCCCGGCTCGGCGCGATCTTCGCCATGTGCAGCGCCTCGCACACATAGATGTTGCCGAGGCCTGCGACGATCCGCTGGTCGAGGAGCATCGCTTTGATCGACGCGCCCCGCCCTTCGAGCGCCGCGAGGAGATAGGCCGCGGTCAGATCGGGGCCGAGCGGCTCGGGGCCCATGGCGAGGAACGGTGGATAGTGCGCGATCGCGTCGCTGGACCAGAGATCGAGAAAGCCGAAGCGCCGCGGGTCGTTCAGCGCGACCGTCCGCCCCGCCGCGGTGCCGATGAGCAGATGGTCGTGCGGCAGTATCGCGCTGGGATCGACCCGCCAGCGTCCCGACATGCCGAGATGGAAGACGAGCGTATCGCCGCGATCGGTGTCGATGAGGCCGTATTTGGCGCGCCGCGACAGCCGCGTGACGGTCGCGCCGGTCATGCGCTGCCGCAGGTCGACGGGAATCGCCTTGCGCAGGTCCGCACGGCGCGGTTCGACCGAGGCCAGGCGCTGGCCGAGGAGCACGGGTTCGAGCCCGCGCACGGTGGTTTCGACTTCGGGAAGTTCTGGCACGTTTTCCAGCTAGGTTGCGTTTGCCCGCGCCACAAGGCGCCGCTAGAGCACGGGGCATGAATGACATCGCGCCCGCCCCCGCTCTCATCCCCGGCACCGCCCCGAAGGCGGACACCGTCTCGTTCGGTTATGAGGACATTCCCGCCACCGAGAAGACCGCGCGCGTCGGCGGCGTGTTTTCGAACGTCGCGAGCAAATATGACCTGATGAACGACGCGATGTCGGGCGGCATGCACCGGCTGTGGAAGGACCGGTTCGTGCGCCGCGTGAAGCCGCGCGAGGGCGAGCAGATCCTCGACATGGCGGGCGGCACCGGCGACATCGCGTTCCGCATGGAGCCGTCGGGCGCATCGATCACGGTCGCCGACATCAATCCGCAGATGCTCGAAGTCGGCATGGAACGCGCGCACAAGCGCGGGCTCGACGGGCTGGTCTGGACCGAGGCGAACGCCGAGACGCTGGCCTTCCCCGACAGGTTCTTCGACGCGTACACGATCGCGTTCGGGATCCGGAACGTGACCGACATCCCCAAGGCGCTGCGCGAGGCCCACCGCGTGCTGCGGCGTGGCGGGCGGTTTTACTGTCTCGAATTCTCGACCACCGTGTGGCCGGGCTTTGCCGAGGTGTACGACGCCTATTCGCACAAGATGGTGCCGAAGCTCGGGCAACTGCTCGCGCAGGATGCCGACAGCTATCGCTATCTGATCGAGTCGATCCGTCGATTCCCGGACATGCCCAAGTTCAAGGGGATGATCGCGGATGCGGGTTTCGTGCAGACGAAGGTCGAGCCGTTGCTGGGCGGTCTGGTTGCGATTCATTCGGGTTGGAAGATTTAGTGATCACGCGAAGGCGCGAAGGCGCGAAGAGGGGTTCACGCGGAGACGCGGAGACGCGGAGAGTCAGAGCCGCATTCGCGCGACAGCGCATAATCAACTCTTCGCCGATGATGAAAGGCCGCAGTCGCGTCAGGGTGCACACCCTCCGCGCCTCCGCGCCTCCGCGCGAACCAAATTCTTCTCTTCGCGCCTTCGCGCCTTCGCGTGAGCAAATCTCGCTTTCTGCGGTGTCCGGTCTGTGACCGCCTCGACCACCCATGTCTGGCGGCTTCTCAAATGGGGTCGCATTCTCGCCCGGCACGGCGCGCTGCGCGGGATCGAGCGGGATCCCAATACGCCGGCCGCCGTGCGTCGCCTCGCGCGGATCGCCCGGTTCGGTGCGCGCGTGCCGAAGGTGCCGCGCTATGCCGATGCGTTCCAGGCGATCGGCCCCGCCGCGATCAAGCTCGGCCAGACGCTCGCCACCCGTCCCGATCTGGTCGGCGAGGATGCCGCGCAGGATCTGCTGCGACTGCAGGATCAGCTTTCGCCCGTCCCTTACGAGACGATCGAGGCGGCGATGCTGGCGAGCTTCGGCAAGCCGCTCGAAACGCTGTTCTCGCGGATCGAGCAGGTCCCGGTCGGTGCCGCGTCGATCGCGCAGGTCCACCGCGCGACGACCACCGATGGCCGCCAAGTTGCGGTCAAGGTGCTGCGCCCCGGCGTCGAGGATGATTTCGCGCGGGCGATCGACACCTATAGCTGGGCGGCGGCGCAGCTCGAGGCGCTGAGCCCCGAGGCGATGCGTCTGCGGCCGCGCCTGACGATCGAGACGTTCAAGCGCTGGACGCTGCGCGAGTTGAACTTCCGCCGCGAGGCCGCCTCGGCGTCCGAGCTCGCGGACGGCATGACCGCCGAGCCCGATTTCGTCATCCCCGCGATCGACTGGGCACGATCGACCGCCAAGGTCATGACGATCGAGTGGATCAACGGCATCAAGCTGTCGGATCGTCCCGCGCTGGTGGCGGCCGGCTACGACCTGCCCGGCCTCGCGCAGACCTTGGTCCGCGCGTTCCTGCGCCAGGCGATCGCCGACGGGTTCTTCCATGCCGACATGCATCAGGGAAACCTGTTCGCGATGCCGGGCAACCGGATCGCGGCGATCGATTTCGGCATCATGGGCCGGATCGACCGGCGCGCCCGCGTCTGGCTCGCCGAGATCCTCTACGGGCTGATCACCGGCAACTATAAACGCGTCGCCGAGATCCATTTCGAGGCGGGCTATGTGCCTGCGCATCACGACGTCGCCGAATTCGCGACCGCCTTGCGCGCGGTCGGCGAGCCTATGCGCGGGTTGCCGGTCAAGGACATGTCGATCGGCATGATGCTCGACAGCCTGTTCTCGATCACGCGCGATTTCGACATGGTGACGCAGCCGCATCTGCTGCTGCTGCAGAAGACGATGGTGATGGTCGAGGGCGTGGCGACCAGCCTCGATCCCGACATCAACCTGTGGGAGAGTGCGGAGCCGTTCGTGCGCGACTGGATCCGCGGCGAACTCGGCCCCGAGGCGGCGATCGCCGACCGGATCATCGAGGACGTGCGCACGCTGACCCGGCTGCCCGAACTGGTCCGCCGGATCGAGGCGCATTACCCGGCACCCGGCGGCGCGCCGCCGACGATGCCGCTGCGCGAGATCGAGGTCATCCGGATCGGCGGCGGCTGGCGCTATGGGCTGGTCGCGGTGATCGCGGCGATGGCCGGGGTTGCCGCGACGCTGGTCTTCGGATGAGCCTGCACGTCGGATGAGGACACGGCGGGGCGCCCCCCTGTGGCTGGTCGGCCCGAGCCGGTTTGCCGGCATGTCCCGGTCGCAGGCGCGGCTGGGGCTCGCGCTGTTCGCGATGCTGCTGCTCGCGTGCCTGACCGCGATCAGCGCGCCCGGACCACGCCCGAGCGGGGCGGGCGTGGCGTCCGCGCCGCTGGGCCAGACCGAGCTGCTGCTCTATCAGAGCGTCGTCGCGAACGTGCGCAGCGGCACGCCCTATTATGTCGCGGCGGCCGAGGCGCACCGCGTCGCGCACGCCCCGCTCAAGCCCTATACGACGGTCCGGCTGCCGACGCTGGCGGTGGTGCAGGCCGCGGTGCCGCCGCTGCTCGTCACTGCGCTGTTGCCGCTCCTCTGCATTGGCGTGATGGGCGCGTGGATCGTCCGGTTGCGCCCGGCGATGACCGGGCCGATCCCCGTGGGGATCGCGGGGCTGCTCGTCCTGACGGGGCTCTACGTGCATCTCGAGCCGCCGCTGGTGGTCTTCCCCGAAGTCTGGGCCGGGGCTTTGATCGCGCTTTCGCTCGCGTTGCGGCGCCCCGGTGAGTGGATCCCCGCGGTCGCGCTCGGCCTGTCGGCGATGCTGATCCGCGAGACCGCGCTGATCTATGTCGTGATCATGGCGGTGATCGCCTGGATCGAGGGCGAGCGCCGCGAGGCCGCCGCATGGGTCGGCGCGACGCTCGTCTTCTTCGTCGCGCTCGCCGCGCATGCGCATGCGGTGACGCTCGTCACCGGTCCGCTCGACCGGAGTGCACAGGGGCTGAGCGGTCTTGAGGGGTTCGGCTTCTATGTGCAGCTCGTGACGCTCTCGTCGGGCCTCGCGCTGCTGCCGGACTGGCTGGCGGCGGTCCTGATCGCGACCGCGCTGTTCGGGTGGCTGGCGTGGCGCGATCCTGCCGCAGTCCGCGCGCTCGCGACGCTGCTGGGCTATGCGGCGGTGATCGCGCTGGGCGTGCGCAGCGACGACTTCCCCTGGGCGTTGATCACGACCCCCGTCCTGCTCGTCGGGATCGTCTTCGCGGTCGATGGCCTGCGCGACATGATCGTCGCGGCGCGCGATACACGACGGATTACGGTGACGCGCGTGATCCGCTAGGACTCGCGGCATGAAGCGTATTCTCCTGATCGTCGGGGGCGGCATCGCCGCCTACAAGGCGAGCGAACTCGTCCGACTCCTGCGCAAGCGGGGCCATGCGGTCCGCTGCGTGCTGACCGAGGCGGGGCAGCATTTCGTCACGCCGATGACGCTCGCTGCACTCAGCGAGGACAAGGTCTACACCACCCTGTGGGACCTGAAGGACGAGGCGGAGATGGGGCATATCCAGCTCAGCCGTCAGGCCGACCTGATTGTCGTCGCGCCCGCGACCGCGGACCTGATCGCGCGGATGGCGGGCGGGCTCGCCAACGACCTTGCGACCACGCTGCTGCTCGCGACCGACAAGCCGGTGCTCGCGGCGCCGGCGATGAACGTGCGGATGTGGCTGCACCCCGCGACGGTGCGCAACGTCGCGCAGCTGCGCGCGGACGGCATCACCGTCATGGCGCCCGACGAGGGTCCGATGGCGTGCGGCGAATTCGGTCCGGGGCGGCTGCCCGAACCCGACCGGATCGCCGACGCGATCGATGCCGCGCTTGAGGCCGAGCCGCAGCGTCTCGCGGGCCGGCACATTCTCGTCACCGCAGGGCCGACGCACGAGCCGATCGATCCCGTCCGCTATATCGCCAACCGGTCGTCGGGGCGGCAGGGCTTCGCGATCGCAGGCGCGCTTGCGGCACTTGGCGCGCGGGTGACGCTGGTGGCGGGGCCGGTGACGCTGCCGACCCCTGCGGGCACGACGCGCATCGACGTCGAGACCGCGCGCGAGATGGCTAATGCGGTCGACCGCGCGCTGCCCGTCGATGCCGCGATCATGGTCGCGGCGGTCGCCGACTGGCACGTCGACGCCGCGGTGCAGAAGATCAAGAAGGGTGACGCGACGCCGACGCTCGCGCTGTCCGAGAACCCCGACATCCTCGCGACACTCGCGCGCAGCCCGCAGCGCCCCGCGCTGCTGATCGGCTTCGCCGCCGAGACCGAACGCATCGTCGAGCATGCGACCGCCAAGCGCGCGCGCAAGGACGTCGACTGGATCGTCGCCAACGACGTGTCGGGCGACGTGATGGGCGGCGACAGCAACAGCGTCCACATCGTCACGAAGGACGGCGTCGAGAGCTGGCCGCGGCAGGGCAAGGATGCAGTCGCGGCGCAGCTGGCACGGCGCGTCGCCGATGCGCTGGAACCCGCACAGCCGATGCGCTAAACCGCGCCGCATGACGATCCGTATAGACCTCAAGAGATTGCCGCATGGCGATGGCCTCCCCCTGCCCGCCTATGCGACCGCCGGTGCCGCGGGCATGGACGTGGTGGCGGCCGAGCCGCTGACGCTTGCACCGGGCGCCCGCGCGGCGGTCGCGACCGGTTTTGCGATCGCGATTCCCGAAGGCTACGAAGTCCAGGTGCGGCCGCGCTCGGGGCTTGCGCTCAAGCACGGCGTGACCTGCCTCAACACGCCCGGGACGATCGATTCGGACTATCGCGGCGAGGTGAAGGTCATCCTCGCCAATCTCGGCGATGCCCCCTTCGACATCGCCCGGGGCGACCGGATCGCACAGCTCGTTCCCGCGGCGGTGGTGCGCGCGAGCCTCGGCGAGGTCGAGGCGCTCGACGACACGGTGCGCGGACATGGAGGATTCGGGTCGACCGGACGATGATCGCGCTGCTTCTTCTGGCAGCGTCGCTGGGCGCTGTGCAGGCGCCGGCCGCCGATCTGCAGACCGCACCGGCGCTGCCCGTGCCGCGAATCATCCCCCCGCCCGTCGTTCCGACCCTGCCCCCCGCGCCTGCGCCGTCCGCGCCGCCTCAGGTGACGGGTGGCGTCCCGCTGCCGCCACAGGACTGGAGCGCGCTGCCGGTGTTGCGGCTGCGGCGCGCGGTCGCCCCGTCGCTGGATGCCAGCACGTTCGTCCAGCGCGAGGTGCTGGCCGGGCGGTGCGGCGGCGCGACGCGAACGCCGCAGGGCTGGGTCCTGAACCTCGACCTCGCGCTGCTCGCGGCGGCGGATGGCCGGGTGCGGCGGGTCACGCCGCGCGCGATCGACTGTCCGACGGTCGAGCAGTTCGCCGCCGGCCTGCTGCTGGGCGCGGCGCGCAACAATGTCGATCTGCGCGGCGCCGCCACCGACAGCTGGTACCGCACGACGATGGTGTTCGCGTGGAAGGCATGACGCTCTCCGACGACGAACTCGCGCGCTATGCCCGGCACATCGTTCTCCGCGAATTCGGCGGCACCGGTCAGCTCCGCCTGAAAGCGGCGGCAGCGGTGGTGATCGGCGCCGGCGGCATCGGCTCGCCGGCGATCCAGTATCTCGCGGCCGCCGGGATCGGGCGCCTCGTGCTGATCGACGACGACGCGGTCGAGACGTCGAACCTCCAGCGTCAGACGATCTTCCGCACCGAAGACCAGGGTCTCGCCAAGGTCGAGGCCGCGGCCGCGGCGCTGCGCCGGATCAATCCGAACGTCGCGGTGGACGCGCACCGCCTGAGGGTCGACCAGGGCAATATCGGCGCGCTGATCGCGGGCGCGGACGTGGTGCTCGACGGCTGCGACAATTTCGCGACGCGGTTCGTCGTCGCCGATGCGGCGCATGCGGCGCGGATCCCGCTGGTCTCGGCGGCGGTCGGACAGTTCGAAGGCCAGCTCGGCGTCTATCGCGGCTGGGAGCCCGACCGGCCCTGCTATCGCTGCTTCGTCGGCGAGAACCCCGAGCGTGCCGAGACGAGCTGTGCGGAGGACGGCATCCTCGGCCCCGTCACGGGCGTGGTCGGCAGCCTGGCAGCGCTGGAAGTGATTCGTGCGGTCGCACCGTTCGGCGACGACGTGGCGGGGCAGCTGTTGCTGATCGACCTGCTGTCGCTCCGCTTCCGGACGATCCGGCTGCCCAAGGACCCCGGCTGCCCCTGCTGCGGCGGCGGCTGATCCGCCGCCGAGCGGGGCGGATGGGCGAACCCCACCCGCCCCGCAACGTGCGGGCGGTTCAGCCCAGCAGCGTCTTGGCGAAGGCGCGGACGACCGGTCCGATATCGTCGCGTGCGAGCGCGAGCGCGAGATTGGCCTGGATATAGCCCGCCTTGTCGCCGCAGTCGTAGCGCTGGCCATCGAAGGTGAAGCCGTGGAACGGCTGGTTGCCGATCAGCCGCGCCATCGCGTCGGTCAGCTGGATCTCGCCGCCGGCACCCTTTTCCTGCCCTTCGAGGATGCGCATCACCTCGGGCTGGAGGATGTAGCGGCCCGGGATCATCAGATTCGACGGCGAGGTGCCCTTGGCGGGCTTCTCGATCAGCGCGGTGACCTCGGTCAGGCGACCGTCGGTCGCGCCGGGCGAGATGATGCCGTATTTGTCGGTTTCCGAATCGGCGACCTCGAGCGCGCCGATGACGTTGCCGCCGACCTTGTTATACGCCTCGACCATCTGCTTCATGAAGCCGGGCTTGCCGACCATCAGCTCGTCGGGGAGCAGCACCGCGAACGGCTCGTCGCCGACGATCTCGCGCGCACACCAGACCGCATGGCCAAGACCCAGCGGCTCCTGCTGGCGGACATAGACGGGCGAGCCGGGCCGCTGGCGGATGCCGTCGAGCACGGTCAGCGACTTGCCGCGCGCGCGCATCGTCGCCTCGAGCTCGTAGGAGATGTCGAAATGATCCTCGAGCGCACCCTTGCCGCGGCCGGTGACGAAGATGATCTGCTCGATCCCCGCTTCCAGCGCCTCTTCGACGGCATATTGGATCAGCGGCTTGTCGACGACGGTCAGCATCTCCTTGGGCATCGACTTGGTCGCCGGAAGGAATCGCGTGCCAAGCCCAGCAACGGGGAATACGGCCTTGCGCAGCGGTTTGATCGTCATTCAGTAGTCCCTTGTATCGTTGCGGGTGCAGATCGTTGCGGGTGCATAAAGCCGCCGAACGGACTCGGCAAATCAACTGCGGCGGTTAGCGCGTCATTAAAGACGTGGGGTGTAGGCGGGTTCCATGTCAAAAATACTCGTCATCTTCGGGACGCGCCCCGAAGCGATCAAACTCTTCCCGGTCATCCGGGCGTTGCAGACGCAGCCGGGGCTGGTCGTCAGGACCTGCGTGACCGCACAGCATCGCGGACTGCTCGACCAGGTGCTCGCGATCGCGGGGCTGTCCCCCGATATCGATCTCGACCTGATGGAGCCGGGGCAGACGCTCGATCGGCTGACCGCGCGGCTGCTGGTCGGGCTGGGCGAGGTGATGGACGCCGAGCAGCCCGACATGATCGTCGTCCAGGGCGACACCGCCACTGCAATGACCGGCGCGCTCGCCGCCTATTACCGCAAGGTCCCGGTCGCGCATGTCGAGGCCGGGCTGCGCTCGGGCGACATCCATCATCCCTGGCCCGAGGAAGTGAACCGGCGGATCGTCGCGCCGATCGCCGCCTTGCACTTCGCGCCGACCCAGACTGCGGCGGACGCGTTGCTGCGCGAGAATATCGCCCCCTCGACGATCCACGTCACGGGCAACACGGTGATCGACGCGCTGCACTGGACCCATGCGCGGGTGGCGGCGGATCCGGCGCTCGGCGCCGCGCTCGACCCGGTCGTGGCGGACTGTGCGGGCAAGCGGATCATCCTCGTCACGACGCACCGGCGCGAGAATTTCGGCGACGCGATGGCCGAGATCGCGCGGGCGATCGCGCGGATCGCGGCGCGCGATGACGTCGCGGTGGTCTTTCCCGTGCATCCCAATCCGAATGTCGTCGCGGTGATGGACCGGATCCTCGGCGACCAGCCCGATATCGCGCGGATCGCGCCGCTCGATTACCCGAGCTTCGTCCGCGCGCTGGGGCTTGCCGAGATCGTCCTGACCGATTCGGGCGGCGTGCAGGAGGAAGCGCCCGCGCTCGGCAAGCCGGTGCTGGTGATGCGCGAGACGACCGAGCGCCCCGAGGGCGTCGAGGCGGGTACCGCAAGGCTGGTCGGGACGTCGGAGGACCGCATCGTTTCCGAAATCTTCACGCTGCTCGACGACAAAGCAGCCTATTCCGCGATGGCGCGCGCGCACAATCCGTTCGGCGACGGCCACGCCGCAGCCCGGATCGCCGAGACCATCGCCCAGACCATGGCCCAGGCGGTCGCCAGCGCACCGGCCCATCGTTGAGGATCATCCGTCATGCTTTCCGATACTGAACTGAACGTCGTCGTCATGGGGCTTGGCTATATCGGCCTGCCCACCGCGGCGATCATCGCGCGGACCGGCGCGCGCGTGCTCGGCGTCGACGTGACCGAACGCGTCGTCGAGACGATCAATTCGGGGCGCGTGCATATCGAGGAGGTCGATCTCGACGGTCTGGTCTCGGGCGTGGTCGCGCGCGGCACGCTGCGCGCGGCGATGACGGTCGAGCCCGCCGACGTCTTCGTGATCGCGGTGCCGACCCCGTTCGACGCCGCGCATGCGCCCGACATCAGCTATGTCCTGGGGGCCGCGACGACGATCGCGCCGGTGCTGAAGCCCGGCGATACCGTCATCCTCGAATCGACCTCCCCCGTCGGGACGACCGAGAAGGTCCGCGACCTGCTGGCGACCTTGCGCCCCGATCTGCGCGTGCCCGGGCGGACCCGGGACCAGGCCGATATCGCGATCGCCTATTGCCCCGAACGCGTGCTGCCGGGACGCATCCTGGTCGAGCTGATCGACAATGACCGCGTCATCGGCGGGATCACGCCGCGCTGTGCGCGCAAGGCGCTGACCTTCTACCGCCGGTTCGTGCGCGGCGCGTGCGTCACGACGACCGCGCGCGCCGCGGAAATGACGAAGCTGACCGAGAATGCGTTTCGCGACGTCAACATCGCGTTCGCCAACGAGCTGTCGCTGATCGCCGACACGATGAACGTCGATGTTTGGGAGGTGATCCGGCTCGCCAATCGCCACCCGCGCGTCAACATCCTGCAGCCCGGACCCGGTGTCGGCGGGCATTGCATCGCGGTCGACCCCTGGTTTCTCGTCCATGCAGCACCCGACCAGACGCCGCTGATCCGCACCGCGCGCGAGGTGAATGACGGCAAGACCGATCACGTCATTGCGCAGGTCGCCGCGATGATCGCGGCGGATCCGACCGCGCCGGTCGCGTGCCTGGGCCTCGCGTTCAAGGCCAATATCGACGATTTCCGCGAGAGCCCGGCGATGAAGGTCGCGCTGGCGGTGGCGAATCGCTTCGGGGACCGGGTCCGGATCGTCGAGCCCTATGCCGCGGCGCTGCCACCGGCGTTCGACGGCACCGGCGCGACCCTGATCGACGTCGACACCGCGATCGAGACCTGCCCGATCATGGTCGTGCTGGTCGATCACGACGTCTTCCGCTCGATCCCGCTCGAGGAGCGCAGCGAGAAGACGGTGCTCGATACGCGCGGGATCTGGCCCGACCAGCCGCGCGGCCCGGCGCAGCCGGCGGCGCGACTGGCCGGCTAGCGGAGCGGCTGGGTCCGCAGCGCGAGGACGTCGGCGGGCAGGATCGGCCGTTCGGGGCGGCGGGCAATGTCCTGGACGACGGCGTCGAGCGCGGTCGCCCGCGCCTTGGACGAGGCGTGGGTGCGGCTGCGGAACAGACCGCCGTCGATCGTGCCCCCCTTCTCGCGCCAGAATTGCGGGGCCGAGCGCGGATCATAGCCGGCATTGGCGAGCAGATAGACGCTGAGCCGATCCGCCTCGTCCTCGGTCTGGCGGATCAGCCGGCCGTTGCGGCCGAGTTCCGCCATCAGCCCGCGGCTGATCTTGGCCGCGTCGAGCCGGTCGCGGTGGCGCAGGATGTTGTGCGCCAGTTCGTGCGCGACGATCACTGCGACCTCCGCGTCGCTATAGCCTTCGAAATATTTCTCGCCGATCTGGACGACCGCACCGTCCGCGCTCGCATCGAGGCCGCTGCCGAGCAGGATCTCGAATCGCGAGCGGCAGCCCGCCACGGCGGGGATCGAGACGCTGATCGCGCGCCCGTCGCGCAGGACCGTCATCGCGATCGGCGCGCCCGGCGGCTGCGCTGCGATCAGGGCCTCGGCGGCGTCGCGGTCGGCGGGGGTTTCCGCGGCGTCGGCGGCACCGATCCCGGGTTGCCGCTTGCCCGCGAGCAGTTGGATCGAATCTCCCGACCGGACGCCTGCGCGCGCGGCCGGCCCGTTGGCGACCACCGCCTCGACCGCCAGCCGCGTTTCGAACCCGAATACGCCGATCGCATTCGGCCTGGCCTCCGCACTATATTGGTTGAGCGCATGGATCGGCATGCCGATCTGCGGCTGCAGCCGGTCGCACAAAGCCGCATTGGCGGAGGTCAGCCGGTATCCGATCGTCGCAAGCCGCAGATCCGCGGCGCGCAGTGCTTCGAAGAATGCCCGGGGTGGGGCCTCCGCGGGTGCCGCAGCCGGAGCGGCGCCGGCGAGGGAGACGGGCAGCGGCGGAACCGCGGAGGCCGCACCTGCGCTTAGCAGGACTGCGGGCAGGATACGCATGACGATCGACATGCGGCCCTGATAGACGGCTTTCAGCCGTACGCCATCCACCCTCGCGCAGGAGTCGACGAACCGCGCCGCGTTGCGACGGCGCGCCCGAGCCTCTATGTGCGGTGCCAACGGATATAGACTTTATGATTTCAAGATTCTTTCGGTCCAAGGCCCCGCGATCCGCGGGCCGGTCCTGCTCGATCCCCGAAGGCCGACGCGTCTATGCGGTCGGCGACATCCATGGCTGTGCCGATCTGCTCGACGACCTGATCGCGCAGATCGACGCGGACGATGCGGCGCGCGGCGCGGCGGAGACGACGGTCATCTTCCTCGGCGATATCGTCGATCGGGGTCCGGGCTCGGCCGCGGTGATCGATCGGCTGATCGGCTATGCCGCGACGCGCGCCGACGTGCGGTTCCTGCAGGGCAATCACGAGGAGATCTTCCTCGGCGCGCTTGACGGCGAGCCCAAGGCGCTGCGGCTGTTCTGCCGGATTGGCGGTCGCGAGACGGTGCTGAGCTATGGCATGGATGCGGCGGAATATGAGCGGCTCGATTACGAGGAGCTGGTGCAACGTCTCGCGCAGCTGGTGCCCGAGGCGCATCGCACGTTCCTGGCGGGCTTCGAGGATCTGATCACGATCGGCGACTATGCGTTCGTGCATGCGGGCGTCCGTCCGGGAACGCCGCTTGAGGACCAGCGCGGTTCGGATCTGCGCTGGATTCGCGATCCGTTTCTCGATCATCGCAGCCCGCTCGACAAGATGATCGTCCATGGCCACACGGTGATCGAAGAGGTCCAGACGATGGCGCATCGTATCGGCATAGATACGGGCGCCTATGCGACCGGTCGGCTGACTGCGCTAGGGATCGAGGGCGATCGCACATGGACGTTGCAGACGGCACCCCGCCCCGGCTCGTCGGAAAATTCTCTCGTATCCTGAAAACTATGCCTTCTCGTCTTACTACAATAGGGTATACCCCCAGGGCGATCAGGGCATGTTGCCCGCTCGCAACAGTATGGAACTCTTCCGTACCGTTTCAGTTACCTCGGTTGCGCAAGGTCAGGTTTCGTGCCAAAGACCTACGCGACGAGCACAAAGGGAGTTCATCATGCGTCTTGGGAAGTATCTCCTGACCGCAGCAGCAGCCACGATGGCAGTTGCTCCGGCCATGGCAGCACCGGTTAATTCGGCAGCAAGCCTTTCGGTTTCGAAGTCGGCTCGCGCCGGTTCGGTTACCGCAAAGAAGAACAAGGTTGCAGGCGGCGGCGTTATCGTTGCAGTCCTCGCAGCAGCAGCCGTTGTCGGCGGCATCGTTATCGTTGCCGATAACGACGACGACAGCGACAGCAACTAAGCCTAGGCTCAGTTCTGGAAAATAGCGGTCTTCGGGCCGCTATTTTTTTGCCTGCTGCAGATGGGCCCGGGGCGGGTATGGCGAAACTCCAGCGTCCCTCCCCGCCTCGCACCGCTGCGCAAGCCACCGCGTGCCACCGGGATCGACGATAGATTGCGACGATCTGCGGGACTGAGGCCTGCACACGAATTCCGGCAGTCGAGCATGATCCGCCATGCCGCTGTAATGCCGGATGGTGTTTGACCCCTGACGCGGCGCGCCCACCCTTGGCCAAGGCATGCGGGCGCGAAATGACCCGAGGCGTCACCGGGCGCACCGGCCGAACCCTGCATGATCCGCATTACGCTGACATAACAAGGCCGCCCGCGACGATCAGTCGCAGACGGCCCTGTATCATGATGCCGAGTTCGGCGAGTCGGGCGGCGCACCGCCCGACGAGGCGATCAGCGCGGCTGCGGTACCGCGCCGCCGGCGCCCGGCGCACCCTGCTGCATCTGCATCTGCTGCTGCGCCTGCATCTGCTGGACGACGCTCTGCGGCAGGAAGTCGAGCAGTTCGACGTCGAACACGAGCGTCGAGTTGGCTGGGATCGGTCCGCTGGCCTTGTCGCCATAGCCGAGCGAGGGCTTCAGCCAGAAACGGTACTTGCCGCCCTTGGGCATCAGCTTGAGCGCTTCGGAGAAGCCCGGAACGACGCCCGTGACGGGCAGCGGCGTAGGCTGCTGCGACTTGTCGAAGGTGGTGCCGTTGAGGAGCTTGCCCTCGTAATTCACCAGCGCGACATCGGCATCGGTCGGCTTGGCGGCACCGGGCTTGCCCGGCGTCAGAATCTTGTACTGGAGGCCCGACGCGGTCGTGACGACGCCCTTGGCGCGCCCGTTGCGGGTCAGCGGATCGTCACCCTGGCGCGCGAGCGCAACGGCGCCGATCAGCGCGAGCGCGATACCCAGCCACAGATAGATGAGATAGCTGCGCTTGGTCGGCTGCAGCGGAACGGCGGTGACGGTCGACATCGGACAAACCCCGGGTCATCTGGTCACGCCGGAGCGCCGCGCGTGCCGTAGAATTCGTAATCGGAGCCGCGGTGACGCGGCCCCCAAAACCCTGGCTGCACCTGCAGCCGAGGGTTCCTACTGCAGGCGAAGCTTAGCGTGCGCCGTCGCGCTCGGCGCGCTTGCGCTCGAGCTTGCGCGAACGACGGATCGCAGCCGCACGCTCGCGAGCGCGCTTTTCCGACGGCTTCTCGTAGTGGCGGCGCAACTTCATCTCGCGATACACGCCTTCACGCTGCAGCTTCTTCTTGAGCGCGCGAAGGGCCTGGTCGACGTTGTTGTCGCGGACGATGATTTGCATAAACCCGTTAAGCTCCGGTCGAATAGATACGAATGGATAGTGCCGTCGCGAACAAGTCCGCGCCGCATGAACGGGAGCCCCTAACAGCGTGTGCCCGCTGTTTCAAGCCAAACCCGCCCGGTCAGTGTCGGGGTTCACGTCGGGAGGCGGTTTGCGGGCCTGCCAAGCCAGCGCTAAGAGCCGCGCATGACCACGCACGCCCTGACCCTGTATAACAGCCTGACGCGCCGCCTCGAGCCGTTTGCGCCGATCGAGCCCGCCAATGTCGGGCTCTATTCCTGCGGACCGACCGTCTACAACTATGCGCATATCGGCAATCTGCGCGCCTATGTCTTTACCGACACGCTGTCGCGGACGCTGACGTGGAAGGGCTTTGGCCTCACGCACATCGTCAACATCACCGATGTCGGCCACCTGACCTCGGATGCCGATGCGGGCGACGACAAGATGGAGGCCGCCGCGCGCGCCAGCGGGCAGGATATCTGGGCGATCGCAAGACATTACACCGAAGCCTTCAAACGCAACCTGATCGACCTCCACATCCGCACGCCGACGCGCTTCCCGCTCGCGACCGACCATATCGCGGAGATGATCGCCTTTGCCGAGGCCATCGCGCCGGAGCATTGCTACCTGCTTGAGGACGGCCTGTATTTTGATACCAGCACGGTCCCGGACTATGGCCGGCTTGCCCGGTCGAACGACGATGCCGGCGAGAGCCGGATCGATCCGGTCGCCGGCAAGCGCCACCCGCAGGATTTCGCGATCTGGCGGACATCGGCCCCCGGCGAGATGCGACAGATGGAATGGGAGTCGCCCTGGGGACGCGGTGCGCCTGGCTGGCATCTCGAATGCTCGGTGATGAGCCAGAAATATCTGGGCCCGCAGTTCGACATCCACACCGGCGGGATCGACCACCGGGAGATCCACCACCCGAACGAGATTGCACAGAATCAGGCGCGTTGCGGGTGTGCGGAGACCGGGGCGAACCTCTGGATGCACAACAACTTTCTCGTCGAACGCTCGGGAAAGATGTCGAAATCCGGCGGCGGGTTCACAACGCTCCAGACGCTCGTCGATCGCGGTTTCCACCCGCTCGCCTATCGACTGATGTGCCTTCAGGCGCAGTATCGCAGCGAGCTCGAATTCTCCTGGGACAATCTGGCGGCCGCGACGACCCGGCTGAAGCGGCTGGCGCTCACCGTGCAGGCGTTGCGCGACCGTGCGGCCCCAGGCAATTCGGCAAGCGATCCCGCCAAACCCGCGGCCGACACCGTCCGCGCGCTGCTCGCCGGCTACCGCGACCGACTCGACATCGCGGTCTGCGACGACCTTGCGACGCCGCGCGCCTTGCCGGTCCTCGACGAACTGCTCGCGGACAAGCGGCTGTCGCCCGCGGACCGACTCGCCGCGCTGGCCGATTTCGATGCGGTTCTGGGACTCGATCTTGCAGCCCTGCGCCGCGAGGATCTGCGCGTTCGTCCGGCCTCGGCCACGCTCGATGCAACAGCCGTCGACGAACGCCTTGCCGAGCGCCGCGCCGCGCGGGCCGCCAAGGACTTCCCCCGGTCGGACGCGATCCGCGACGACCTCGCCAGCGCCGGGGTCGAGGTGATGGACGGTGATCCGCTCGGCTGGGACTGGCGGATCGGCTGATCAGCGGCGGAGACGACTCCGCGCTTTGGCGTCGCACCCGAAGCGCGGTACAGAGGCGGGGATGAAAGCCGTCCTCCCCGCCGCCGCCCGCCCGCTGCTCGAACCGCATCTGCCGTCCGATCTCGACGTCGAATGGTTTGCAACGCCCAGTGAGGCGAATGCGGCGATCGCCGATGCGGACATCGCCTGGGTCGACATGCAGCCGACTCACCTGGTGGCGGACGCGATTCGCGCCGCCGGGCCGCAGCTGAAATGGGTGTCGACCATCTATGCGGGGCTCGACGCCTTCCCGCTCGCTTTGCTCCGCGACCGAGGAGTGATCCTGACCAACGGCGCGGGCATCAACGCCGTCGCGGTCGCGGAATATGCGGTGATGGGGATACTCGTCGCCGCCAAGCGCTTCGACACCGTCCTCCGCGCGCAGGACGATCATGTCTGGCTGAAGGACGCGCCGGGCAAGATCGAACTGGCCGACACGCGTGCGCTGGTCATCGGCTATGGCACGATCGGCGCGATGATCGGTGATCGGCTCGCGGCCTTCGGCGTCGACGTGACCGGCGTGACCCGGACCGGGCGCGACGGGACCCTCACGCCCGATGCCTGGCGCACCCGTCTCGGGGAGTTCGACTGGGTGGTGCTTGCCGCGCCCTCGACCGATGCGACCAAGACGCTGATCGGCAGCGGCGAGCTTGCCGCGATGAAGGACAGCGCATGGCTGATCAACATCGCGCGCGGCGACATGATCGACGACAAGGCGTTGCTCGCCGCGTTGCGTTCGGGACAGATTGGCGGGGCGTTCCTCGATCCGACGCACCCCGAACCGTTGCCGGCCGATCACCCCTTATGGTCCGCGCCGAACACGATCCTGACGATGCATCTGTCGGGTCGCAGCCAGACGAGGATGTTCCAGCGCGGGGCGGCGCTGTTCCTCGAGAATCTCGAGGCGTACCGCGCGGGGTCTGCTATGCGGAACGTCGCCGATCTCGGCGCGGGCTATTGAACGATAGCGTCGGTGGCAGGCACCGGCGGTCGCACGATCAGCTGCGCGCGGTGCCGTTGTTCGGGCTGTTATAGTCCTTGATCCCGCGACGGCGGCGCTTGTCGCGACGGCGGCGCTTCATCATCATGATCAGGACGGGCACGCCGATCGCGACACCGACGCCAACGATCGAAAATGCAATGATAATTCGCAAGGGAAGATCCATCGTCGCCCTGTGCCAAACCTGCCCGACATTGAGAAGCGCTTTCTCTACAATCTTGGGCAACCCCTAACCGACCGGATCGCTGCGATCAGCCAAGCCCTGGGCTCGGTACTCGTCCGCCTGCAAGCTTTACTTGATTGCGCCAAAAGCCGATTCGGCGCATGGCCGCGCCTCGAATTCACCAATCGGACGAACAATTATGGCCGCGAACTGGGCCCCCGACAGCTGGACCACGCACGAAGCCCGCCAGCTCCCCTCGTATCCCGACGCCGGCGCGCTCGACGCCGCGACCGCACAGCTTGCGACGTTTCCGCCGCTCGTCTTCGCCGGCGAGGCGCGCAACCTGACCGCGAGCCTCGCCGAGGTTGCAGCGGGCAAGGCGTTCCTGCTCCAGGGCGGCGACTGCGCCGAGAGCTTTGCCGAGCACAGCGCGAACAACATCCGCGATACCTTCCGCGTCATCCTGCAGATGGCGGTCGTGCTGACCTTCGCCTCCAAGCTGCCGGTCGTGAAGCTCGGCCGGATGGCGGGCCAGTTCGCCAAGCCGCGCTCGGCCAATACCGAGACGATCGGTGGCGTCGAGCTGCCGAGCTATCGCGGCGACAACGTCAACGACATCGCCTTCACCGCCGAGTCGCGCGCCCCCGATCCGCAGCGGATGATCCGCGCCTATTCGCAGTCGGCGGCGACGCTCAACCTGCTCCGCGCCTTCGCGCAGGGCGGGTATGCCAACCTGCATCAGGTGCATCGCTGGACGCACGACTTCATGGGCCGCAGCCCCTGGTCGAAGAAATATGCCGAGACCGCGGACCGGATCGGCGAGGCGCTCGAGTTCATGGCGGCCTGCGGGATCGATCCGGAAACGGTGCCGCAGCTCGCCCAGACCAATTTCTACACCAGCCACGAAGCGTTGCTGCTGCAATATGAGCAGGCGCTGACCCGGCAGGATTCGCTGACCGGCGACTGGTACGACACGAGCGCGCATTTCCTGTGGATCGGCGACCGGACGCGATTCGAGGGGTCGAGCCATGTCGAATATCTGCGCGGCATCGGCAATCCGATCGGCATCAAATGCGGTCCGAGCCTCGAGCCGGACGCGCTGCTGCGGATGCTCGATACGCTCAATCCTGCGCGCGTCCCGGGCCGGATGACGCTGATCACGCGCTATGGCTATGATTCGATCGAGGCCGCGCTGCCCAAGCTCGTCCGTGCGGTGACCCGCGCGGGGCATCCCGTCGTCTGGTCGTGCGACCCGATGCACGGCAACGTCGTCAAGGCGGCCAATGGCTACAAGACCCGCCCGTTCGAGCGCATCCTTGCCGAGGTCCGCGGCTTCTTCGCGGTGCACCGCGCCGAGGGCACGCATGCCGGCGGCATCCATATCGAGATGACCGGGCAGAACGTCACCGAATGCACCGGCGGCGCGGTCGACGTCACCGAGCAGAGCCTGGCGGACCGGTATCACACGCATTGCGATCCGCGTCTGAACGCCAGCCAAAGCCTTGAGATGGCGTTTCTTCTGGCCGAAATGCTCAATGCCGAAATGGCCGAGCGCAAGAAGGTCGCCGCCTGACGACGACGACCGCCAAGGCGATCCGGCGGCAAAACGTGCACCTCGCGCGATTTTGCCGCCGCACCGCCTTGACGCCCGCGCCCCGCTTCCGTAGGAGCGCGGCTCGACTACACGGCCCCTTCGTCTAGCGGTTAGGACGACGCCCTCTCACGGCGTAAGCACGAGTTCGATTCTCGTAGGGGTCACCAAGTCTACCCATTCCGACATCGCTGGTTTCTATCGGATCGCGCCGTTCGTCGTGTGCGGTGACCGTGTCGCTACGTGTTTCCCGACGGTGTAGCGACGGGCGAGCGGGCGCTACCCGGGGCCGTCCTCATTTTCGAGGGCGTGCACCCCGTGGAAGGATGCCAGCATGGCCGATGCCGCCCGCAACACCGACTCGCCAGATGCCCTCCCCGCGCCGGCCACCGACTGGAGCGCGGATCTGACGACCCGGACCGGCTACGCGTTTCACGTCCGCCCGATCAGGCCGGACGACGAAGCGGCGCTGGCTGACTTCTTCACGCATGTCGGCAAGGAGGACCTGCGCTTCCGCTTCCTCAGCGCGATCGACCATGTCGGGCACGAGCAGCTGCTCGCGCTGCTGCGCGTCGATCACGAGCATAGCGAGCATTTCCTTGCCTGCGAGATCGGCAGCGGCAAAATCCTCGCGACCGCGATGCTGGTCGGCGATGACGACGGCATGCGCGCGGAGGTCGCGGTTGCGATCCGCAGCGATTTCAAGCGGCGCGGGATCAGCTGGGTCCTGCTCGATCACGTCGCGATGTTCGCGCGGGCCAAGGGCCTCCGCACGCTCGAATCGATCGAGAGCCGCGACAATCACCAGGCGATCGACATGGAGCGCGAGCGCGGCTGGACGGCCGCCCCCTGCCCTGGCGATCCCTCCGCGATGATCCTGCGACTGACGCTGGCATCGCCGCCTGCCTGACCCGTTCTGGTCACAGAGGCACGCGATCGGCCGGCGGTGGCCGGTGCGGCGGTTCTGGTCTATCATCCAGGCCGGTTCCGTACCGGCGACCATGATCTTGGCCGCCGGCGTATCGGACCCGACCGCCGGACAAGGCCCAGAGCCCGATGAACCGCACGCGCCCAGCCCGACCGGCCGCCTCGCCCGCATGATCGCGCATCCGTCCGACATGGGCGACGCGGCTGCCGGACGTCCCGCCGTGCTCGCGGAGGAACTCGGCCTGCTGATCGACGCGGCGACGACCTATGCGATCTACATGCTCGACCCGCAGGGGCGTGTAACGATCTGGAACCGGGGCGCCGAGCGGATCAAGGGATGGACCGAGGCCGAGATCATCGGCCGCGATGCCGCGATCTTCTACCCGGCCGAAGACGTCGCGGCAGGCAAGCCGCGCGCAGATCTCGAGCGCGCGCATGCCGGTGGCCGGATCGAGGAGGAAAGCTGGCGGGTCCGCAAGGACGGATCGGAGTTTCTGGCGAGCGTGACGATCACCGCGCTGCACGACGATGCGGGCGCGCTGCGCGGCTTTGGCAAGGTGATCCGCGACATCACCGACGAAAAGGCGGCGGAGGCCGCGATCCTGCGCCGCGAACATCATCTGCGCTCGATCCTGAACACCGTTCCCGATGCGATGATCGTGATGAACGAACACGGCGTCATCGTATCGTTCAGCGCCGCCGCCGCGCTCGTCTTCGGCTATGAGACGGACGAGGTGATCGGCCGCAACGTCGCGATGCTCATGCCGCCCGCGAATGCCGCCGCGCATGACGCGCATCTGCACACCTACCGGCGGACCGGGGTGCGGCATGTCATCGGCAATGTCCGGCTAGAACACGGGCTGCGCAAGAATGGCGAGGTCTTTCCGATCGAGCTCGCGGTCGGCGAGGCGTCGATCGCGGGCGAGCGGATCTTCACCGGCTTCATCCGCGACATCAGCCAGCGCCAGGTGACCGAGCGCCGGCTGAAGGAGCTGCAGGCCGAGCTGGTCCACGTCTCGCGGGTCAGCGCGATGGGCACGATGGCATCGACGCTCGCGCATGAGATCAACCAGCCGCTGACCGCGATCGTCAATTATCTGGAGGCGACGCGGGACATGATCGGCGACGCGCCGTCACCGCTGCTGGCGGAGATCGCCGAGGCGCTCGAACTTGCGGCGGCCCAGTCGCTGCGCGCCGGCACGATCGTCCGGCGGCTGCGCGCGTTCGTCGAGGGCGGCGACACCGCGCTTCGCGTCGAACCGCTCGCCGCGCTTGTCGAGGAGGCGATCAGCCTGGGGCTGCTGGGCGCGCACGAGGCGGGGATCACGGTCACCACCGATATCCGCCAGGGCGCCGATCTGGTGCGGGTCGACCGCATCCAGATCCAGCAGGTCCTGGTCAACCTGATCCGCAACGCCATCCAGTCAATGGCCTGCGCGCCTCACAAGCGGCTGACGATCGCAACGCTGGCGGATCGCGAAGGCTGGGTGCGGATCAGCGTGGCCGATACCGGTGCGGGCATCGATCCGGCGATCCGCGAGCGCCTGTTCGACGCGTTCGCCACCACCAAGAGCGACGGCATGGGCCTTGGCCTGTCGATCTGTCGGACGATCGTCGAGGCGCATGGCGGCCGGATCTGGGTCGAACCGACATGCCCCGCCGGTACCGCCTTCCACTTCACGATACCGCTCGCCACACAGGATGTTGCCGATGGATGAGACCAGCCACGTCGTGCACGTCGTCGACGACGATCCCGCGATCCGCCAGTCGGTCGGCTTCCTGCTGCGCAAGGCGGGCTATGCGGTCGAGACGCATGTGTCGGGCACGCAGTTCCTGAAGCACGTCACGCGCGAAGCCCATGGCTGTGTCCTGCTCGACGTGCGGATGCCCGATATCGACGGGCTCGAGGTCCAGGCGACGCTGGCACAGCGCGGCATAGCCCTGCCCGTGATCATGCTGACCGGACACGGCGACGTCGCGCTCGCCGTGCGCGCGATCAAGGCGGGGGCGATCGAGTTTCTGGAAAAGCCGTTCGAGCGCGCGACGCTGCTCGCGGCGATCGAGACCGCGCTCGCCAAGGCCGCGCGGATCGGTCGCGACCAGCTTGCCGCGGCCGAGGCCCGCGTCCTGCTCGCGGCGCTGACCCCGCGCGAGCGCCACGTGCTGGACGGGATGGTCCTGGGCCGGCCGAACAAGCTGATCGCGTTCGATCTCGACATCGCGACGCGGACGGTCGAGGTCCACCGCGCCAATCTGATGGAAAAGCTGATGGCGCGCAGCCTGTCGGACGTGCTGCGCATCGCCTTTGCCGCGGGTCTGGGGGAACCTGCCGACCCGGCCTGAGCGCCCCCCCGTGTTTTACGTACAGACCGGGTCCGCGGGTCCTGTCATCGAAGATCCGACAAGGATCGACGATGACCCCACCGGCCCCGTTTCTGCCTACCAGCCCGGGCATCTCGCTGGTCGACGGCAATCCCGCGCGACGCCGTGCGCGGCAGATCCTGCTGCTGTCCGAACGCTACCGGGTACGGTCCTATGCAAGCTGTGCAGCCCTGGTGTCCGATCCGGCACCGCGCGAGCATGCGTGCATCATCCTCGATCTTTCCGATCCTCGGCTCGCGGGGCAGGATGACGACGGGGTGGCGGCGCTTGCCGCGATGCGGGGCCTGGGCTGGGCTGGCCGGGCGATCCTGATCCATGAGCGGGTGCCGTCGCCGGACCTGCTCGCCGCGGCAGACCGTCAGGGTGACCGGATCCTCGACCGCGCGACCACCGACGGTGCGCTGCTCGCGGCGATCGCGGCCGCCATGCTGACGCTCGCCGGGTAAGGACGCCGCGCGGATCGATGGGGTCAGCGTGAGGGTCGGACGCCCCCCGCCTGGCTCAGCCGGGCGGCATGACGGGCGATCTCGTCGTCCTCGCGCGAGGCGACGATCCGGATTGCCAAGCCCGGCAGCCATGCCAGGCCGGTACTGATCGCCTGCTGGGTCGCGCGGTCATGTTCGCCGATCCCGCCGGTCAGCACCAGCAGGTCGATCCCCCCGAGCGTCGCAGCCATCGCCGCGATCTGCTTGCAGACCGATCGCTCGAACATCCGGATCGCAAGGACCGCATCGGGATTGCTCCCGGCCGCCGCGCGCAACACGCGCATGTCCCCCGACAATCCCGAGATCCCCGCCATTCCCGATTCGTGATCGATCAGCGTCGCCAATGCCCCGGCGTCGAGCCCGGTCTCGCGCAGCAGGTACAACAGGATCCCGGGATCGATATCCCCCGTCCGGGTCGCCATCGTCACCCCGCCCGATGGCGTCAGCCCCATGCTGGTATCGACCGATCGTCCGTCGCGCACCGCGGTGACGCTCGCCCCGTTGCCGAGATGCGCGATGACGAGGCGCGACGGGACGCCGTCGCCGAGCTGCGCCAGGATCGATTCGCACGACAGGCCGTGAAAGCCGTACCGCCGCACCCCGCTCGCGCGGTAGTGACGCGGGATCGACAGGACCTGCGCGACATCGGGCAGATCGGCATGGAAGGCGGTGTCGAAACAGGCGACCTGCGGCAGCCCCGGATAGCGCGCGCGTGCGGCCGCGATCAACGCGAGCGCCGCCGGACCATGGAGCGGCGCGAACGCACAGGCCGCGACCAGATCCGCGGTCACCGCATCGTCGATCAGACAATGCGCGGTACGGTGCGGGCCGCCATGGACGATCCGGTGGCCGATCGCGCTTGGCGCCGGGCTGTCCCGCAACGCGGCGTCGAGCGCGTCGAGGACCGAAGCGTGACCGTCGGCGGTCTCGATCGTCCCGCCGACGAGCAACGCGGGGTCCGGGTCGACGGCGTAGAGCCCGTATTTCACCGTCGACGACCCGCTGTTCAGCGCGAGGATCAGCGCGCCCATTGCCAGTCGCGCACCTCCGGCAGATCGTCGCCCTGTTCGGCGATGTACAGCTTGTGCCGTTCCATCGTCGTCCAGTAGCGCGCGGTCTCCCGCGGGACGCGGTCGCGGAACCGCGGGATCCGCTCGATCGCGTCGAGCGCGAGCCGGTACCGGTCGAGATCGTTCAGCACGACCATGTCGAACGGCGTCGTCGTCGTGCCCATTTCCTTGTAGCCGCGGACATGGATGTTGGCGTGGTTGGCGCGGCGGTAGGTCAGCTTGTGGATCATCGCCGGGTAGCCGTGGAACGCGAAGATCACCGGTGTGTCGCGCGTAAACAGCGCGTCGAATTCGCGCTCGTCGAGCCCGTGCGTATGTTCGGATCGCGGCTGCAGCACCATGAGGTCGACGACATTGACCACCCGGATCCGGATGTCGGGGACATAGGCACGCAGCAGTGTCACCGCAGCCAGCGTCTCGAGCGTCGGGACATCGCCCGCGCACGCCATCACCGCATCGGGCTCGGCATCGTCGCCGGCCCAGTCCCAGATGCCGGCACCCGCGGTGCAGTGCCGCACCGCCGCGTCGATCCCCAGCCATTGCCATTCGGGCTGCTTGCCCGCGACTATGACGTTCACATAGCCCCGGCTGCGCAGGCAATGGTCGCCGACCGACAACAGGCAATTGGCGTCGGCGGGCAGATAGATCCGCGTGACCTCCGCGGTCTTGTTCGCGACGTGATCGATGAACCCCGGGTCCTGATGCGACAGCCCGTTGTGGTCCTGCCGCCAGACATGCGACGTCAGCAGATAGTTGAGCGACGCGATCGGCCGCCGCCACGGGATGCCGCGCGTCACCTTCAGCCATTTGGCATGCTGGTTGACCATCGAATCGACGATGTGGACGAACGCCTCGTAACAGGAAAACAGCCCGTGGCGCCCGGTGAGCAGATAGCCCTCGAGCCAGCCTTGGCACAGATGCTCGCTCAGCACCTCCATCACGCGGCCGTCGGCGGTCAGATGCTCGTCGACCGCCTCGACCTCGGCCATCCAGACCTTGCCCGACACGTCATAGACATCGGCGAGACGGTTCGACGCGGTCTCGTCGGGCCCGAACAGGCGGAAGTTCACGCTCGGCATGTTGAGCGTCATCACGTCGCGCAGATAGCGACCGAACACCCGCGTTGCCTCGGCCATGACCGTGCCCGGCGCATCGACCGGCACGGCATGCGCACGGAAGTCGGGCAGCGACAGGGGCACCAGCGTCTCGCCGCCATTGGCATGCGGGTTCGACCCCATCCGCCGATGTCCGGTCGGTGCGAGCGAGGCGTAGATGTCGAGGAACTTGCCCGTCGCATCGAACAGCTCCTCGGGACGGTAGCTTCGCATCCACTCTTCGAGCAGCCGGAGATGCTCGGGGTCCTTGAAGTCGGCGATCGGGACCTGATGCGCGCGCCACGTGCCTTCGACCGGCTTGCCGTCGACGGTCTTGGGGCCGGTCCACCCCTTGGGCGTGCGAAACACGATCATCGGCCAGCGCGGGCGTTCGGGCGTCGCGCCGGGGATGCGTGCCGCGGCCTGGATCGCCTGGATCTTCGCCAGCGCGGTGTCGAGCGCGGCGGCGAGCTGCTGGTGGACGAGCGCGGGGTCGCTGCCGCCGACATAGAGCGGCTCATGCCCATAGCCGCGCAGCAGCGCGTCGAGCTCGTCCTCGTCGATCCGCGCGAGGATCGTCGGGTTGGCGATCTTGAACCCGTTGAGGTGCAGGATCGGCAGGACCGCGCCGTCGCGCGCGGGGTTCAGGAACTTGTTCGAATGCCAGCTCGCCGCGAGCGCGCCCGTCTCCGCCTCGCCATCGCCGATCACGCAGGCGACCAGCAGGTCCGGATTGTCGAACGCCGCGCCATAGGCGTGCGCCAGCGAATAGCCGAGCTCGCCCCCCTCGTGGATCGATCCCGGCGTTTCGGGCGCGACATGGCTGGGGATTCCGCCCGGCCAGGAGAATTGCCGGAACAGCCGGTGCATGCCCGACCGGCTGCGCTCGATCGCGGGATAACGCTCGGTATAGGAGCCCTCGAGATAGGTGTGGGCCACCAGCCCCGGCCCGCCATGCCCCGGCCCGATGATGTTGATCATGTCGAGGTCGTGCGCGACGATCAGCCGGTTGAGATGGACGTAGAGGAAGTTGAGGCCCGGCGTCGTGCCCCAGTGGCCGAGCAGCCGCGGCTTGACGTCGGCGATCGTCAGCGGGCGTTCGAGCAGCGCGTTGTCGCGCAGATAGATCTGGCCGACCGATAGGTAGTTGGCGGCACGCCAATAGGCGTCCATCCGGTGCAGCTCATCGCGCGACAACGGATCGGCGCGCGTCACGACATGCGGCGGTGCCTTGTGGGCGAGGCCGGTCAAGATTGCGGAGTCCATCGACGAGCGGCGGGGATCGCGGGCGGTATGGGACGCATGTCGATAATCCTTTGATGGAGGCGCATCAGCCGGCCAGCCGGCTGGTCAGCGAAGGGTCGCGCAGCAGCGCTTCGTCGCCGAATGCCAGTTGCGCGCAGGTACGGTTTGCCTGCGCGGTGACGGCGTTCAGATGCTGGCTGGCGACCTGCGGATCGAGATGGCTGGTGATGTTGGCGAATCGACGCTGTTCCTGCGACCGCATGCCGAAGGCGTGGACCAGATACTGGTCGACCATGGTCGTCAGCCCCGTCCCGAGCCCCTGATCGTCGAGCCAGACCCGGCTGCCAGCCGCGGTCGTGAAGGTCAGCAGCCGCTTGCCGCCGAGCAGCAGGCTGCGCGCACGCTGCTGGACCGCGACAGGCTCGATCCCTGCGCCGAACACGCGCTCTATATAGCCCTTCATCATCGCCGGCGGGGATCCGAACCAGAGCGGGTAGACGAGGACGAACACGTCGCAGCCCGCGATCGCCGCGCGTTCGTCCTGCACGTCCTGCGCGAGAACCGCCGCATCCCGCGTCGGCAATTCCGCGGGTTTGAGCACCGGATCGAAGCCCAGCGCATAGAGGTCGCGCAGCACGACGTGCTGGCCGTTCGCGCGCACCGCATCGCAATAGCGGTGCGCGATCGCGTGGTTGAAGCTCACAGGGTCCGGATGGCACAGGATCACGGCATGCCGAGGCTGGGCCGCAACGGGCTCGTCATCCATCATCGCGCCGACTCCATCCTGCGCCGACCATCATCCAGTCGCGCGCCGCGCCGGAGACGGTCAGGGAGTCGAGGAGTACGGGATCGCCCCGTGCGATCTCAGCCTCGGAAACTACGCACTAGGCAGCGCGCTTTACGCCTGCGCGCGCCCATCGGCCCGGAGGCGGCCAGGTCGGAATGCCGCTCGAGCACGGACACGACGCGACCAAGACCTTGTTGGCCTTAACGGCTTTGATGGTGCTGGATATACGGCCTGCCGCCTGGGCAAGCGATGATCATGCGATGCATGATGGTCGGGAAGAGAGGATTCGAACCTCCGGCCCCTGCCTCCCGAAGACAGTGCTCTACCAGGCTGAGCTACTCCCCGACGGAGTCCGATCGTTACGCCCTTGGGGGACCGACCGGTGACTGGAGGGGCGCCTATACCCAGCACTTCGCAGCTGTGCAAGCGGCCGCAGCAAGAAGTTTGCAGGGGATGTCGAAAAGCTCGGGAGCATTGCGTGATGCGACGGGACAGTTGCGTCGCGACGTCGATGCGGTGCGGATATGATAAGAAGTAATCGCGGACGGCGTCGTGCCGCGGCAGGTTGTGGACGATGGTGCACCCAGAGCGATTCGAACGCCCGACCCTCAGATTCGTAGTCTGATGCTCTATCCAGCTGAGCTATGGGTGCATCGCCATGCCGTTTTAGGCCGGCCCGTGTCTGGCCGTCTGGCCCCGCCGCGAGGCAGGAAATCCTGGTGCACCCAGAGCGATTCGAACGCCCGACCCTCAGATTCGTAGTCTGATGCTCTATCCAGCTGAGCTATGGGTGCACTGGAGGGGCGCTGATAGCAGGCATTTTTCGCGGCGCAAGGGTGTTGCGCGATAAAGTTGTGTACGCCGCGTCGGCGGCATAGAGCGATGGGCATGAAACAGCCTTCCCGCCCCGTGCTGATCGCCCTTCTTCTCGCACCCGCCCTGGCGGTCGGCGCCTGTAGCAAGGATACCGCCAGCTATCCCTCGCTCGGGATCCGCCCGACCGAATCGATCGGCTTCGGCGAACCCGCGGGCAAGCCGGTGGTGGTCCAGCCCGATCCGACGCTCGACACCGACATTGCAGCGTTCCGGACGCAGCTCGACCGGATCAAGGCGGGCTTTGCTAAGGATGCGGCGAGCACCCAGGCCGCCGCCCATGCCGCACGCGGCGGTGCGGTCGGTAGCGAGCCGTGGCTGACGGCCCAGACCGCGCTGGCCGGTCTCGACGACTGGCGGGCGCAGACGTCGCTGCTGGTCACCGATATCGAGCGTCGCGCGACCGATCGCGCGGCGACGCTCGCGCCGGCCTATCCCGCGCTCGATGCGGTGCGCGACGCGGCGCAGGCCGAAGCCGAGAAGCAGGGAACGACCATCACTCAGATCCAGGCGAGCCTCCCCGCCGCCTGACGCCGCCGCCCGCAGCCTACCAGAGCCCCTTGAGCAGCGGCAGGATCGTCGAATAATCGTCGGTCCATGCGGCCATGCCGTCGCGCGCGACGATCGGTTCCCAGCCTGAATTGCGTTGCCGGAGCAGCGCGATCGCCCGCGGGTCGCGCGACAGCGCGATCCAGTCCGATGGCGAGGGGTGATCCGCGTCGAGCGGCGAAGGACGGTAGAGCAGGTGGACGGCATGCCACCCCGCCTCGCGCGCGGCGGCGGCGACCACGGGTTCGAGGTCGATATAGCGGTTCGAGATATGGACGAGCAGCAGCCCGTTGCGCGACACCACGCGGCCATAGGTCGCGAACGCCTCGCGCGTCATCAGGTGCATCGGCACCGTATCCGACGAGAAGGCATCGAGCGCGAGCAGATCGAGGCTTGCGGTCCGCTCCCCCGCCAGCGCGATCCGCGCGTCGCCGATCCGGATCACCGGATCGGGCAGGCAGCGCGACAGATAGCTGAACTGGCCGGTATCGCGCGCGATCCGCACGACCGCCGGGTCGATTTCGTAGAAGCGCCACTGCTCGCCCGGACGCGCGTAGCAGGACAAGGTGCCCGTCCCCAGCCCGACGACACCGACCCGCGCCGCCGGGCCATAGAGCGGGCCGAGCGCCTGCATCGCCTGCCCCACGCCCGATCCGGCGACATAATAGGTGGTCGGCGTCCGCTCGCGCGCGGGCGAACCGCGCAGCTGGATGCCGTGGACGGTGGTGCCGTGATCGAGCTCACGGACCCCCTCGCCGTCGCGGACGGTGTAGACGCCAAAATAGCTGCGCTCGCGCGCACCCCGCTCGGCGCTGAGTTCCAGGGCGCGATAGCCTCCGAACATCACCAGCGTGCTGGCGAGCACGACGACATAGGGCAGCCGTGCGCCAAGCGTGGCGAGGCCGATCGCGGCGACGATCAGGAAGGCCGCACCCTGATGCTGGTCGCCCAATATGCCGTCGGGGTTGCTGATCCGCATCCCGGCCGCCACCGCCATGACGAGGATGATGGCCGCGAGCCCGAGACGGCGCCGCACCGCCGGCCCTGACCAGACCGCGCGGAACGTCGCCAGCAGGTACATCTGCGGCACCAGCACGCCCGCGGCCAGGATCAGCAGCGGATATTCATAGGTCCAGTCGAAGATCACGGGCGCGAGCAACGCCGCGAACACCCCGCCCAGCACGCCGCCGACCGACATTGCGAGATAGAAGCCCGTCAGCCGGTCGGGGGCCGGACGGCGGCGATACATGGCGGTGTGGAGCGCGACCGAGACCATGAACAGCAAGGTCAGCGCGATCGTCGCGCTGAACACCGGCTTGTCGTTGAACCCGCCCATGATCACCCCGCCGAACAGCAGGATCGTCACCGGGGCGATCCGGGTCAGCAGATCGGCGAGCGTGCGGTCCTGCGCGAAGGCGATGGTGAAGCTGAGCAGATAGAGCCCGAGCGGCAGCACCCAGAGCAGCGGCATCGCGACGATATCGGTGGTGATATAGGTCGAGGTGGCGAGCATCAGCCCCGACGGCACCAGCGCGAGCGCGATCCAGTGGAGGATCCGCGCCGCGCCCGGCGCCGGGCTGGTCGCTGCAACGTGCTCCGCCGACGCGGTGCGCGGCAGCCGCGTCGCGCAGAGTGCGACCAACAGGACGAGCACCGCATAGCCTGCGGTCCACAACAGGCTCTGGCCGTGGATCGCCAGCAACGGCTCGACGACCAGCGGATAGGCGATCAGCCCCGCGAAGCTGCCGAGATTGGACGCGGCATAGAGCGCATAGGGATCCGCGCCGCCGCTCGACGCGCTGAACCAGCGCTGGATCAGCGGCGCCTGTGCCGAGACCGCGAAGAACAGCGGCCCGATCGACAGGCCGAGCAGCCAGGGCACCCACACCGCAGGCTGTGCATCGGCGGGCAGATCGAGCGCGAACAGCCCGATCGGCAGCCACAAAGCTGCGACCGCGAGCACGCCGAGATGGATGACCGCCTGCGCGCGCGGCTTCACCCGTCCGAGCCAGTGTGCATAGGCATAGCCGCCGAGCAGCAGCGCCTGATAGACGAGCATCGCCGAGTTCCACACGGCAGGCGCGCCACCGAGCCGCGGCAGCGCCATGCGCGCGACCATCGGCTGGACGAGGAACAGCAGGAACGACCCTGCCAGGATCGTCGCGACGAACAGGACGCGGCACCACCGCGCCATCGGGGAAGGATCAGACATTGGTGGGGCGATGGATCCGATAGAGGACGTGCCGGCGCAGCGGGTCGGTGGCGGCGAGATCGGGATGGTCGAAATCGCCGTCCTCGACATGGGTCATGCCCAGCCGCTCCATCAGCGCGCGGCTGCGCATGTTGGCGGGGACCGTGATGGCGACGATATGCGCGACGGGCAGATTGGCCCAGCCCCAGGCGAGGCTCGCCGCCGCGGCCTCGGACGCATAGCCATGCCCCCAGGCATGACGCGCGAGACGCCAGCCGATCTCGATCGCGCCGTCGATCGGCGGCTTGCCCGGTACCAGACCGCAAAAGCCGAGAAACGCGGCATCCGCCTTGCGTTCGATCGCCCAGAAACAATGTCCCGACGTACGCTGCCGATCGGCCATTCGGCCGACCGCCACCTGCGTCTCGGCGAGCGTCGCCGGCGGCCCAAGAAAGCGCATCACATCGGGGTCACGCCCCATCGCCGCAAAGGGCTCGACGTCGGCGTCCCGCCACGCGCGCAGGATGAGACGCTCGGTCTCGAGCCTGAACTCATCCATTCAGGAGCCGGGCCGCGTGTGCCGCATGATAGGTCAGCACGCCCGAACAGCCGGCGCGCTTGAACGCCATCAGTGTCTCGAGCACCAGCGCGTCGCGGTCGCCCGCGCCCGCTGCGGCCGACGCCTCAATCATCGCATATTCGCCCGACACCTGATAGGCGAAGACCGGCACCTCGAACGCCTGACGGACGCGAACGATGATGTCGAGATAGGGCAGGCCCGGCTTGACCATCACCGTGTCCGCGCCCTCGGCGAGATCCATCGCGACCTCGCGCAGCGCCTCCTCGGCATTGGCGTTGTCCATCTGGTACGTCTTCTTGTCGCCCTTCAGCAGCCCGCGGCTGCCGACCGCATCGCGGAACGGGCCGTAAAAGGCGCTCGCATATTTGGCGGCATAGGACATGATCTGGACATTGTGATGCGACTCCGCCTCGAGCGCGGTGCGGATCATGCCGATCCGGCCGTCCATCATGTCGCTGGGTGCGATGATGTCCGCGCCCGCCGCCGCCTGGTTCAGCGCCTGCGCGACGAGCATCTCCGCGGTGGTGTCGTTGACGACATAGCCCGCCGCGTCGACCAGCCCGTCATGGCCGTGGCTGGTATAGGGGTCGAGCGCGACGTCGGTCAGCACGCCGACCTCGGGCACCGCATCCTTGAGCGCACGGATCGCCTGGCACATCAGATTGTCGGGGTTGAGCGCCTCGCGACCATCCTCGGTGCGACGCTCGGGCTGGGTGTAGGGGAACAGCGCGATGCACGGGATGCCGAGGTCACGCGCCTCGCGGCCACGCGCGACGATCTGATCGACCGACCAGCGCGAGACGCCGGGCAGGCTGGCGATCGGTTGCTCGACGCCCTCCCCCTCGACGACGAACAGCGGCCAGATCAGATCGGCCGGCGTGAGGACGGTCTCGGCATGGAGCCGGCGGCTCCAGTCGGACGAGCGGGTGCGGCGCAGGCGCAGCGCGGGATAGCTTGCGGACATGGCGCGGCTTTTGCGGGATGGACGCCGCGCAGGCAAGCGTTACGGTCGGCGCGAACGGAACCGATCGCTGCCGATTCGGCCTCGGGGACGCATTTCCCTTTCGCGCGTTGGGCCTCGCATGACCGCCACCACGACAGACACGACCCAGGCGCCCGATACCGGGCCGGCGCGCGACCGGCCGATCCGTTCCGCCGCGCTTGTGGTGAACGCGAAGTCGCGCAAAGGACAGGCGCTGTTCAAGCGCGCCTGCGCGGCGATGTCGGGGCTTCCCTATGAGGTCGACGCGCATGCGGTCGAGAACCCCGAGGATCTGGAACCCACCGTCCGGCGCGCGCTCGCCGCCAAGCCCGATCTGCTGATCCTGGGCGGCGGCGGCGGCACGATCAGCGGGCTCGTCGACCTGATGGTCGGGCACGACGTCATCCTCGGTGTGCTGCCGCTGGGCACCGCGAACAGCTTTGCGCGGACGCTGGGCATTCCGCTGACGATCGAGGGCGCGGTCGAGGTCATCCGGACGGGTGCGCCGCGGCGGATCGACCTCGGCATGATCGATGGCGATTATTTCGCCAATTGCGCGGCAATGGGGATCAGTCCGAAGATCGCCGAGACGGTGCCGCACGGCCTCAAGAAGATACTCGGCCGGGTCGGTTATCTCGGCTGGGCGGCGTATCAGTTCATGCGCTTCCGCCCGTTCACGCTGATCGTCGGCGAGGGCCCGGACGCGGTGCGGATGCGCGTCGTCGAGGTGCGTATCTCGAACGGTCCCTATCATGGCGGGACCGAGCTGGTCGACGCGGCGGCGGTCGATTCGGGCGAGATCGTCGTGCAGGCGGTGATGGGCAAGATGAAGCGGCGGCTGGTGCAGAACTGGGTCGCCAGCGTCTTCCGTCACGAATCGCGGCACGAGGAGGTCCGCGACTTCCGTGGCAAGAGCATGCGCGTCGACACGATCCCCAAGCTGCCGATTTCGATCGATGGCGAGGTGCTCGCCAAGACCCCGGTGACCGCCAGGATCGCCGCGGGGATCATCCAGGTCATGGCCCCGGTGACGCCGCCCCAAACCTAGGGCGGCGCTCAGCCGACCGGCATGGATCGGCTGGCGGGCTCGCAATCCGCCTTGGCTGCCTCGCCTGCGTCGTGTGCGGCGGGCTCGGTAACGATCCGGCCCTTGCGCCAGCCGCCATGCAGGTAATAGCCGATCGTCAGCAGCATCGAGGCGAGCGACCCCGCGGGAAAGCTCCACCAGATCGCATCCGCGCCGATCATCGGCTCGAGCGCATAGGCGAGCCCGAACCGTACCGGCCCCATCGCGACCGCGAGGATCAGCAGCGGGCCGACCACCGCGCCGTTCGCGCGGACCGTCGCCGACAGCACCATCGACACGCCGAACAGGATGAAGCTCCACCCCGCGATCAGGTTGATCCGCGTCGCGATGCCGATCGCGCCGGTATCCTGCCCGAGGAACAGCCACAGCACGTGCCGGTCGAGCAGCGTCAGCAGCGCCACGAGCCCGCCGGTCAGCGCGAGGTTCATCATCAGCCCCGCGCGCGTGATCCGGTCGACCCGGTCCCAGCGCCCCGCACCGATATTCTGCGCCGCCATCGCGCTGACCGCCGCACCGACTGCCATCGCGGGCATCTGCACATAGGTCCATAGCTGGTTGGCGGCGCCATAGGCGGCGGTCGTGGTGGTGCCGTGCCGGTTGACCAGCCCGATCATCGCCAGCGCCGAGGTCGAGACGACGAGCATCTGCAACCCCATCGGGACGCCCTTCACGACGATGGTCTTCAGCAGCGCACGATCGGGCAGGATATAGCGCAGCTCCGCGCCACGCAGCCGGATCGGCAGGTCCCTGGCATAGATATAGGCGAGCAGCGCGACGAACGAGACGGTGTTGGCGATCAGCGTCGCGAGCGCGGATCCCTCGATCCCGAGCGCGGGGATCGGCCCCCAGCCGCGGATCAGCAGCGGGTTGAGCGCGACGTCGACGACCGAACCGAGCGCCATGAACTTCAGCGGGGTCAGCGAATCGCCTGTCCCCCGCAGCGCCATCGTCAGCAGCACGGTCAGGAACCCCGCGGGCATCGCGACGAAGATCACGCGGAGATAGGCGAGCGCGAGCGGATAGACCTCGGCAGGCGTCGCCAGCACCCGCAGGATCGCCGGCGCGACCAGCCAGCCGATCCCCACCGTCAGCACCGAGATGATCGTGAACAGCCCGAACGACGTGCCGAGCACGCGGCGCACCGCATCGATGTCGCGGCGGCCCATGTTCTGGCCGATCAGGATCGTCGACGCCATGCCGAAGCCGAACACCGCGGCGACCAGCAGGAACATGATGATGTTCGCGTTGGTCGTCGCCGCCAGCGCGCGCTCGCCGAGAAACTGGCCGATCCACACCGCGTTGATCGAACCGTTGAGCGATTGCAGGACCGACGATCCGAGCGTCGGCAGCGCGAACGCCAGCAACGTCTTGCCGATCGGCCCCGTGGTCAGGTCGCGCTGGCCGGTCCTTGGTGCAGCCGTGTCCGTCGCATCAGGCATCGCAGTCGGGTCCCCTCCCCTTTGCATATGGGGTCAGGACCGACCCTGACCCCGCATGCTCGCAGCACGTGTTACGCACGCCCCGGCCCCGTCCCGCACAGCGGACGGGGTCAGGTCAGCCCAGCCGTCCCAGCGCCGCCTGCAGCCGCGCGGCTTCGGCGGCCTTGTCGGCATGGTCGGCCTTGGCCTTCTCGACCGCTTCGGGCTTGGCGCGCTCGACGAAGCTCGCATTGCCGAGCCTCCCTGCGAGCGCGTCGCGCTCCTTCTCCGCCGCCGCGATCGCCTTGGTCAGGCGGGTGCGTTCGGCGTCGAGATCGATCACGCCTTCGAGCGGCAGGACGAAGGTCGCCTCGTCGACCACGACCTGCGCCGCGCCGCCGGTGGCTTCGCCCTCGGCGTGCGTGACGCGCGCGAGGCGTGCGAGCGCGGGCGCCTGGCGTTCGAGCCGTGCGAGCGTCGCCGCATTCGCGTCACGAACGTGCAGCGGCAAACGCGCACCCGGCGGCACGTTCAGCTCGTTGCGCGCGGTACGGATCTCGCCGACGAGCCGGATCAGCCAGTCGACCTCCCTGCTCGCCTCGGGATCGAGCGAGCGCGCATCGGCCATCGGCCACTGCGCGACGATCAGGTCGTGATCGCGCGGGCCCATCGCATGCCACAGCTCCTCGGTGATGAACGGCATGAACGGGTGGAGCAGGACCAGGATCTGGTCGAGCACCCAGCCCGCAACCGCCTTGGACTCATCGTCGATCTGGCCGCGGACGTCATCGACCATCTGCGGCTTGATGAGTTCGAGATACCAGTCGCAGAAGCGGCTCCACGCAAACTGGTAGATCGCGTTGGCGGCGCCATCGAAGCGGTAGTCTGCGAGCGCGAGGTCGACCTGCTGCACGGTCGCGATCGTCTCGGCGATGATCCACTTGTTGACCGCGAGCTCCGCGCGCGGCGCCTCCAGCGTGGTGCTCGCGACGATGCCGTTGGCCTGCGCGAACCGCGCCGCGTTCCACAGCTTGGTCGCGAAGTTGCGATAGCCCTCGACGCGCTTCTCATCCATCTTGATGTCGCGGCCCTGGCTCTCCATCGCCGCCATGAAGAAGCGCAGCGCGTCGGCGCCGTACTGGTCGATCAGCCCGAGCGGGTTGACGACATTGCCCTTCGACTTCGACATCTTCGCGCCGTCTGCCGCACGGACGAGGCCGTGCAGGTAGAGCGTGCGGAACGGCACGTCCTTCATGAAGTGCAGCCCCTGCATCATCATCCGCGCGTTCCAGAAGAACAGGATGTCGAAGCCGGAGATGAGCACGTCGTTGGGGTAGCGGCCGCCGAGTTGCGACGCGGGGGCAAGCCCCTCCCCTTCAGGGGAGGGGTTGGGGTGGGGAGCCGCCCCGCGCGCGTCGGTCTCGATGAGATGGGACGGCCCCACCCCTTGCCCCTCCCCTGAAGGGGAGGGGTAAGAAGAGCCGTCCCAACCTAGCGTTGCGAAAGGCCAGAGCGCGGAGGAGAACCATGTGTCGAGGACGTCGGGATCACGCGTCAACGCGACGCCCGCGCCGGCGAGCGCCTGCGCTTCGGCCTCGGTTTCAGCCACGTACGGCGTACCGTCGGGCCCGAACCACGCCGGGATCTGATGCCCCCACCAGAGCTGGCGCGACACGCACCAGGGCTGGATGTTCTCCATCCAGTTGAAGAACGTCTTCTCCCAGGTCTTGGGCACGATATCGATCGCGCCGACGCGCACCGCCTCGATCGCGGGCTGTGCGAGCGTCTTGGCGTCGACATACCATTGGTCGGTCAGCCACGGCTCGATCACCACGCCCGAGCGATCGCCGTACGGCGTCTGGATCGTGCGCGGCTCGGCGTCGTGCTCGACGCCGTCCTTGTCGAGATGCGCGATCAGGAAGCCCTCGGCCTTCAGCTGCGCGACGACGGCTTTCCGCGCCTCCGCGGTCGTCAGCCCGAGCAGGTCGGCGGGGATCAGCCCGTCGGTCACTTGCACGACGCGCGCCTTGGCATCGAGCATGTTGAGCATCGCTCCCGCGGCCATGCCGGCGCGCTTGCCGACCTCGAAATCGTTGAAGTCATGCCCCGGCGTGATCTTCACCGCGCCCGATCCGAGCTCGGGATCGGCATGGTCGTCGGCGATGATCGGGATCAGACGCCCGGTGATCGGCAGCTTCACCTGCTTGCCGATCAGCGCGGTGTAGCGTTCGTCCGCGCCGTTCACCGCGACCGCCATGTCGGCGAGCATGGTCTCGGGCCGCGTCGTCGCGACCTCGATGAACCCCGATCCGTCCTCGAGCGGATAGCGCAGGTGCCAGAAGCTGCCCTTGATCTCACGCGTCTCGACCTCGAGGTCGCTGATCGCGGTGCCGAGGCCTGGATCCCAGTTCACGAGGCGCTTGTCGCGGTAGAGCAGCCCCTGCTTGTGCAGGTCGACGAACACTTTCAGGACGGCCTTCGAAAAGCCCTCGTCCATCGTGAAGCGTTCGTTCGCCCAGTCCATCGAACAGCCCAAGCGGCGGAGCTGCTGCGTGATCTCGCCGCCGCTCTCTTCCTTCCACGCCCAGACCTTGGCGATGAAGTCCTCGCGCGAGAGGTCGGTGCGCTTCTGCGGCGGGGACATTGCGCCCATCTGGCGCTCGACCACCATCTGCGTCGCGATACCGGCGTGATCGGTGCCGACCACCCAGAGCGCGTCCTTGCCCTTCAGCCGGGCGTGGCGCGTCAGGATATCCTGCAGCGTGTTGTCGAGCGCGTGGCCGATATGCAGGCTGCCCGTGACGTTGGGCGGCGGGTTGACGATCGTCCAGGGTTCCGCGTTCGGGCGGTCGGGGCGGAACTGGCCGCTGGCCTCCCAATGCGCATACCAGCGCGATTCGATGGAGGCGGGGTCGAAGGTTTTGGGAAGCTCGCTCATACCCCGTGCCTTAGCGAGCGTGTCCGGGCTAGACCAGCCTCACGTCCGCGCCCCCGGCTTGTCGAGCACCGCCCGGATGCGGTCGTTCAACTCATTCCGTCGATAGGGTTTGCGGATCAGTTCGAACGACCGGCTGCCCTCGTCGATCGCCTCGTCGGCAAAGCCCGTCGTCAACAGTACCGCGGTGTGCGGATAGTCGCGCCGCACCGACTGTGCCAGGGTGACGCCGTTCATGCCGCCGGGCATCAGGATATCGGTGAACAGCAGGCGGAATTCCGAGTCTTGGCGGAGCGTGTCGAGCGCGGCGCGCGCGCTGTTGACCAGGACGACGTCATAGCCGAGATCCTCGAGGATCGTCCGGCCCAGCTCGCCCACCTCGCGCTGATCCTCGACCATCAGCACGCGCTCGGCACCGCCCGCATGCGGTGCGATCGGCCCCGCGGTCTTGCGCTCGACGGCACCGCTCGCGCGCGGGAAATAGAGCGAGAATTCGGCACCGCCCCCGCTGAGGTTACGCACCGTGGCGAGGCCTCCCGACTGGCGGACGAAACCGTAGACCATCGCGAGGCCGAGCCCGGCGCCCTTGCCCATCTCCTTCGTCGTGAAGAAGGGTTCGAAGATCTTGTCGACGGTCCCGGGATCGATCCCCGGCCCGTTGTCGCGAATGCTCAACACGACATATTCGCCGGGCTCCAGCCTCGCGACACCGCCATCCTCGGGAAGGACGGCGTTGCGCGTCGTGATCGTGATCTCCCCCGTGCCGTCGAGCGCGTCGCGGGCATTGGCGATGATGTTGAGCAGCGCCATTTCGGCCTGCACCGGATCGACGCGGCAATTCCACAGATCGGTCGCCAGGTCGCGCTTCAGCGTGATCCCGCTGCCGATGCTGCGGTCGAGAATCGGCCGGAAATCGCCCAGCAGCTGGTTGAGGTTCATCAACCGGTCGCGCAATTCCTGCTTGCGCGCAAAGGCGAGCAGCTGTTGCGTGAGCGTCGCCGCGCGCGAGGCCGAGGTCGAGATCGCATCGACTGCCCGCCGCGCGGAACGATCGCTGGCATCGATCCGCGCGTCGAGGATGTCGGCATAGCCCTGGATGACCTGCAGCAGATTGTTGAAATCGTGCGCGATCCCTCCGGTCAGCTTACCGACCGCCTCCATCCGCTGCGCCTCGTGCAGCGCCTCCTCCGCCTCGCGGCGCCGCGAGATGTCCAGCTGGCTCGCGAAGAAATAGCGCAGCTCGCCGTCGTCGCCGAACACGGGCGAGACGTAGAGCGCGTTCCAGAAGGTCGAGCCGTTCTTGCGATAGTTGAGCATCTCGACCGAGACTTCTTCACGCTTGGCGATCGCGGCGCGTAATTCGCCGACGACCGTGCGGTCGGTCTCGGGGCCCTGCAGGAAGCGGCAGTTGTAGCCGAGGATCTCGTCCTGCGAATAGCCGGTCATGAACGAGAAGGCGTCGTTGCAGAAGATGATCGGGTTGTCGGGCCGATGCGGGTCGGTCACCACCATCGGCATCCGCGTGGTCCGCACCGCCGCGAAGAAGATGTCGCTGCTGGCATCGGCCGGCGCGATATCGCCCCGGACGCCTTGAGCGGCGAGACGGGCGGGGATTTCAGGCGCGGACACACTGTGATCGGACATTTGCCAACAACCATAGCGGAACCGTCACGGTTCCGCTCGTCGTGACATTACAGTCGTTTGGACCAGAACCCGGCGAGCAGTGTCCGATCGTCGCCAGCCGGCCAGGTCCCGATACAGGCCGCAGCGCGAAACGCTGCGGCCGGCCCGGTCAGGGCTGCTGGTTCATGATCTTGGCGATCTCGCGCGCGACCATGTCCTCGACCATGTCGGGCAGGTTCGCGTCGATCCATTCGCGCAGCATCGGGCGCAGCATCTCGCGGACCAGACCCTCGAGCGTGCCGTCGCTACTTCCTTCGGGCTTGACCATCATCCGCGTCAGCGCCTCGAGCGGCGCACGCGTCGCTGCCGCGGTTTCGCGCGACATGATCGGCTGGGCGGGCTCTTCTGCAGGCTGCGGAGCATGCTGCTGGGGCGCATGCGCGGCCGACGACGCGACATGCGGTGCGACATGAGGCTGGGGCTGGCTGCGCGGCGGCGCCTGGCGTGGTTCCGGCGCGGCGTCGACCGAGGTCAGCACCGGCGATTTCGGCGGGCGGGGAGTGCGGTCAACCATCGGCATCGGGTCGCTCAGTTCGAGGATTTCATCGTCGTCGATCGCGTCGTCGTCGTAATCGGCCGCGTAATCGGTGGCCGCCGATGCGGGCATCGCCCGCTGGTGACGCCGCTGGCGACTCGGCATGCCGTCGCCTTCTTCGGCAATGATGCGTTTGATCGACGAGAGGATTTCCTCCATCGACGGCTCCGCGCTGATATCCCCCATACGGACCATTCCAAACCCCGTCGCCCTACTCGCCCCTATTGGCGGCTCGGCGCATCCTTACCTGTCGTCAATGCCGGGTTCCTGTCAACCGGGCTGTCGAGCAACGGGTCAAGTTCGCGGCGCACGGCCGCGTCCTGCGTGGGCGACTGGACGGTACGCGTCGCGACCGGCACCGGCTCGCCATCACCGCCCCAGTCCCAGATCTTCTTGTGGACGCGGTCGTAATTGGCGACCGGATCGTACAACACGCCGCCGTCGAGCCCCAGGTCGCGCGCCTCCGCCTGCCCCATTGCCGCCAGCAGCGCGAAGCCCGCGACATAGGCGTCGCGCCGCGCCGTCACGAGCGTGACCTGGCTATTGAGCAGCTCCTGCTCGGCGTTGAGGATGTCGAGGATCGTGCGTGTGCCGACGCTGTTCTCCGCCCGGACACCCTCGAGGCTGAGCTTGTTCGCGTTGACCGCGGTTTCGGACGACTGGATCACCTGTTCCGACGAACGCCAGACGGCATAGGCCGAGCGTGCCTGCGCGATCACATTGCGCTCGGCTGCGGTCACATTCTCGATCGCGCGGCTTTGAAACGCCTCGGCCTGGCGGACCTGCGCGGCGGGACGACCGCCCTGGAACAGCGGCATCGTCAGCGACAGGCCCGCCTGCACCGCCTTGTTCGCATTGGGAAAGGTGTTGATGCTGCCGTCGGTCGTCGACGCCGATCCGAGATAGTTGGTGTAGCTGGCGCCGCCGGTAGCACTGATCTGCGGCAGGCGGCTCGCCCGCGCGACACCGACATCGTACCGCGTCGCGTCGCGTTCCTTCGCCGCCGCGATCAGCACGGGATTATTGTCGATCGCCACCGTCACCGCCAGGGCGGGGCTGTCGGGCAGATGCGGGAGGGTTGGCGGCGTTTCGAGCGTGCCGGCGGGCGTCCCGACAAAGCGGATATAGTTTTCCCGGCTGGTGATCAGCTGTGCCTCGGCCGACTGGAGCTGCGCCCGGGCGAGCGCGAGCCGCGCCTCGGACTGAGCGACATCGGTGCGGGTCAGGTCGCCGACCTGAAACCGGTCGCGGCTGGCCTGGAGATTGATGTCGAGCACGCGAACATTCTGCGTGTTCAGGCCGACGATCGCCTCGTCGCGGATCACGTCCATATAGGCGCCGACGACGTTGGTGAACAGATCGGCCTCGGTACCGCGCAGCGTCGCGCGGCCCGCCTCGACCCGCGTCTTGGCCGCGGCGACCGAGTTGCGCACCTGCCCGCCCTGATAGAGCGGCACGGAGACGTTCGCGCGAGCAACGACCTGACGCGGCAAGGCGATGAAGCTGTTCGCGGCGGTCACGACGAACTCGGTGTAATCGCCGGTCGCATTCGCCGAAGGCAACCCTGAGGCACGCGCGATCGGGACATTCTCGTCGGTCGCACGCAGCGTCGCGCGCTGCGCCGTGATCGTCGGGTTGGTCGTATAGGCCTTGACCAGCGCCTCGCGGAGCGTCTCCGCATGGACCGGTGCAGCGCTGTATAGCAGCGCAACACCCGAGAGCAGACGGCGGACTAGAGCGGCGCGCGGCATGATGTGCCTCAGAACTTGAAGGGTTTGGGTGTTTCGAAACCCGGCAGCGTCACGCACTCGACATCGACGAACGCCGCCAGTGCAAAGCCGCCATCGGTCTTTCGTCCCGATGCGAGCCGGGTCACGCCGCGATCCGCGATCCCGGCGACGATGCGGCCGCCCGACCGGATCTGCGCCACCAGCGTGTCGGGGATCGCCTCGACCGCGCCGTCGATGACGAGCACGTCATAGGGCGCGCCCGCGGCATGGCCCTGTGCCATCGGCCCCTCGACCAGTTCGACCGTCGGCGTGGCGTCCAGCGCATCGCGTGCGGTGCCGAGCAAGGCCGCATCGCTGTCGACCGCGACCACCGTACCGACGATCTCGGCGAGAACCGCAGCGGTGTAGCCCGTCGCGGCACCGATCAGCAGGACACGGTCGGTGGCGGTCAGATAGGCCTCGGTCAGCAACCGGCCGGTCGCCATCGGCAGGTTGGCGTAACGACCGCCGCCGAGCGGGATCGGTGCGTCGCGATAGGCGATCGACCGGACTTCGTCAGGCACGAACGCCTCGCGCGGCACCCGCGCCATCGCCGCGACGACGCGCTGGTCACTGACCGCGTTGGTGCGAAGCTGGCTGGCCACCATGGCGTGACGCATGACCGCGAAATCGGGACCGCCGTCGGACGTGCCGACAGCCGCACGCGTGCGGGTAGTGGAGTTCGTATCGAGGCTGATCGTCGTCATGGTCCATCCTGTCGCACAGCTGTTTTAGTTGCGCAATACACTTGTTCGCTTGCGTCAATCTCTACCGTGCCGCCAGCGTCGCGCCAAGCGACCTGTCGCGAATCGCGCGAGACAGCCCGGCTCGGAACGGCACAGAGGTCGGAATGGCACAGGGGCCGGATGCCGGGACTAGGGCGCCCCGCCCGCCCGTGTGACACCGAAATGCCGCGGGCGGGACGCCGAGGGCGCACGCAGAATGCGGCAACACCTCGCTCAGGCGCCTAGCACGGGCGCGCCCTGATCGGGCATCGGAATTTCCGCCGGGTCGATGACGGGGGTGGGTGTGGAATCGGGGGCGGGATCGATTCTGGGTGCCCGGCGGGCCGGCACCGCGCTGATGATCCGGTCGCTCGTTTCGGCGGGAACCTGCAGCGCCTGGGTCGGCGCGCCGAGCACGGCGGCGCGCGCGCGGACGCTCGCGTCGAGAAACGGCGTGCTCATCGCCATGAACCGCCGCGGCGTCATGCCGAGAAACGTGCCGGCGTCGCGCAGGAAATGCGACACGTCGAAATAGCTCGGGTCGATCGCCGAATAATCGGTGCCGCCGGGCGTCCGGAACACGCGCAGGAACGAGCGCAGGAACCGTGCGCGCCGCAGCAGCATCTTCGGCGTGAAGCCGAAATGACGCACCGCCAGCCGCCGCAGCGTGTCGGGGCTGATCGCCAGCTTGCCCGCGACCGCGGCGACGTCATCGCCGCCGTCCTGCCCGATCAGCCGGGTAAGCTGACGGATCGTCGCGGATTCGCGATGCGGCGGCCCGAGCAGATCACAAAGGATGGCATCGAGGATCGCCGCGACCTGGTCGTCGCGTTCGGCCGCCCGCAGTGCGGTCGTCAGACGCTGGGTCGCGACCGGCCCGAGCGCGTCGGCAAGCGGCACGATCCGGTCACGATACTCCGCCGCCGACCGGTTGAACAGCCGGCTCCAGGCCAGCGCGCTGACCCCGAACCCGATCATGATGCCGCCATTGGTCGTCGCCTTCAGCGCGGTCCCCGTCGGGCCGTACAGCGTCGCCGCCGGCAGGGGCCCGAACGTCCGCCGGCCGATCGCCACGCTGATCGGTCCCGCCTCGAACGCGAACCGGACATTGGCCGTCCCCGGCAGGAAGCGGTTGACCTGGCCGATGCTGGCCGGACCGGTCGCGCGATAGACATGGTAGCCGGTGATGAGGTCGGTAAGCGCATCGCAGGGCTGGTCATATCGGATCGCCATCCCCGCGGGCATCGCGAAGACATCGGGCGCCAGCCCTGCGCGGTTCGTTCCCCCGGACACCTGCATCACGTCCAAAAGAAACTCCATATGAAGCCAGGGATTGGACCGTATCGTGCCCAATCCATCGCCGGCGTGCAAGCCGTCCCCCACCCCGGCACCGCACCGCCGTGGCACACCCCACGACTATTTTAGCCCACAAACGCGATCGCCCGGTTGACCCGCCGCACAAAAGCCCGCATTTGCGCGCTCCGCATCGAGGCCCGATGGCGGAGTGGTGACGTAGAGGACTGCAAATCCTCGCACCCGGGTTCGATTCCCGGTCGGGCCTCCAATCTCATATCCTAATCGTTGCCACATGACGCGACGCACTGCGGCGATCGAGCGCAGTGACTTGATGCGCGGACCGCGCTTTCCCAAGCATGAGCGCGGTCTTGAGACAGGTCCCCGCGACGACGGGCCCTAGACCGCGGTCCCTGATCGACGTCAGGCATCCCGACATTCGATGATAGGGAGGCGGATCCGAAGCGCGACCGATTCGCTTTCACCCTTATTCGCCAGGTACATGTCATGACCCGACCATCGATCGCCGCCGGCCTTGTCGGCCTTGCCATCGCCGCCGCCGGACTGGGCTGCCCCGCCTCGGCCGCGCCCTCCCCGCAGCGCATGCAGCCGCCCCCCGCACCTCAAAAGGCAAGCGCGCCTGTCAGGTCCAGCGCGAGCGCCAACGTCCGTATCAGGGGCCCCGTCTTCGGTGTGAACATTGCCGGGTGCAGCTTTGTCGCCGACGGTACGCTCTGCCCGACGCCCGCGTCGGTCCGCGCCTATCTCGACAAGGGGTTCACGATGGTCCGCCTGCCGTTCAAGGGGCCGCAGATGGCGGACCCGGTGATCCGCAGGAAATTGGTGGCAGCGACGCGCGCCGCGCTCGACCGCGGTGCCTATGTCGTGCTCGATCGTCACGATTATAGCTGGCCGTCGGTATCCGAACAGGTGGCGTTCTGGACGTCACTGATGGCGAGCATGCCGCGGTCCGACCGGATCATCATCGACCCGATGAACGAGCCGAGGCATTTCGACGACCCGGTGCTGACCAATGACTGGGATCAATGGGCGCGCGATATCAACCAGATCATCGCGGGCCTGCGCGCCGCGGGGATCCGCAATGTGATCGCGCCGGAATATCCCGGGTCCTCCGCCACCTTCCGGCTGCGCAAGCGCGAGGACGCCGCCAAGCCGTCCGAAAGCGCGCTGGTCGCGCTCGACCGCGCGGGCGGGCTGAAGGATCCGCTCGGCCTGACCATCATCAACGGGCACCGCTATTTCGACAAGGGGTCGAGCGGAACCCAGCCGAGCTGCACGGGGACGCCGGGCTATGACAATTTCGCGTCCGAGCTGCGGGCGCGCGGGTTGAAGGGGATCATCACCGAATCGGCGTTCGGACGCGCTGGGGCGATACCGCCGAGCTGCGAGGCGGCGGGCGCAGCAGCGATCGCCTATCTCAAGACCAATGCCGATACGGTCGTCGGCGTGACCTGGTGGGGCGGCGGCGCGGCCTGGAACGAGCGGTATCTGTTCAAGATCGAGCCGAAAAAGGGCAGTTTCGGCCCCAGGCACAAGGACGCCTATCTCGACCGCCTGCTCGGCCGCTGATCCCGCGCGGTTGTGGCCGGGCGGGATAGAGGCGGACGAACGAACCCCGACCTCGGGACGGCGGCATCAACGCTGGTGCGGCCGTTTCCCGAAGGAAAAGCGCGATTGGGAGTATGCGCACTTCTTGCATTGCCGCACCCAAGTCTCGCCACCGGCCTCATCCACTGAAACAACGCGCCATTCGCCGAGGCGATGCCAGCAGATGAGCATCAGGACACCGCTTCCGCCACGCGTACCGGCTCCGTCGCCGGAACGATGCCCGCTAGCGTGAACGCAATCTGCTCGAGTCTGGTATCGAGCTCGCTATTGTCGAATTCGCGCTCGATCTTGGCGCGTGCCGCCACCCGCATGCTCGCCAGATCCACCTCCCCCGATTCGATTGTCGTTATGATGTCGGCGATCTGTCCGGCATTGCGCTCTTCGACCAGAAAACCCTCGACGCCGTCGTCGATGAGTTCCGGGATGCCGCTATGCCAGGTGGAGACGGTGATGACGCCGAGCGCCATGGCCTCCATCAACGACACGGGAATGCCTTCCATGTCGCCATTGTCGGCGACGACGGACGGCAGCAGGAACACGTCGGACCGCTTGAGTTCCGCAAGCACCTCGCGGTGCGGGATCTTGCCGAGGAACGTCACGCGCGCAGGACAGGCCGCAGCGGCCTCGCGCAGTTCCTTCTCCAGCGGCCCGTAGCCGATGATCGACAGATGCGAATCGCCCGGCGCGGCGCACATGGCGTTGATCGCGTAGATCAGCCCCTTTTTCTGAACGAAGCGCGCCGTCGTCAGCAGCCGCAATGGCCCGGCAGCGCCGCGACGTGGCTGCGGCATCGGAAAGTCGCTGACGTCGACCCCCATACGGTGGACCGTGATCATCGCTGGGTCAGCACCCCAGCCGATCAGCTTCTTCTTCCACAATTCACTGATCGGAAGCAGTGCTTCGGTCTGGGTGAAAAGGCGGCGGTAATGCGGCAGGAATTTTTTGACGAGACTATGCTCGGTCACGTCAAGACCATGAAAGACAGTGGCGATCGGGCCCGAGATCAGACCGGCGTCGCGCAGATACATGGCCCGTACGCCCGCGGGACCGAAATGCGCGATGATGGCATCGAAATGACCAAGTCCCTGTTCGCCGACACTGAGAATATCGACGATCGGCGCGACGATTCCATCGCGCAAGCCAGTAAGTCCTGCGCGAATTCGCCGCCGACTCTTGCCGGATTGCGCGCCAAGCAGAAGTTGAGCCGACTTTTTCAGCAATTGCGCAATCGGCGATGAGTCCCCTGTATTCGCGCGTACGGAGAGGATGCGCGCGGCACCGGATAGTGGATCATCGACAGAAAGATCATGCTGGCCGGTAATGATCGTAACCTGATGGCCGAGGTCGATCATACCCCTGATCTGACGAACGACGAACGTTTCCGAAAGAACGGGGTAGTTCGAAAGAAAGAAAGCAATCTTCATGACGCGCCGCCCGGTATATTGAACGAATGATGTAACCGGACTGGCGACGCCACCGGGCAATGCAGCATTGCTTACGAGCGCCGTCGATGCGGTTCACGCCGAGCCAGCACACAGGCGAGTTCAAGCAATTCAACGCCTAGGCGGATACAGAAGAATTTCTCCACGAAAAATTGCGGGTCTATCGGCGATCCCTGTACTTTATCGGGACTTGTTGCCGCCGGGCCACGCTTCCGGCGTTGCTTTGGCGATACCGGGCCGCACGTTCGGTCTACGCGCGCTGGATCAGGTGCAGGATGACACGCCAGAACGGATAGGACGCGCATTGCGGCCAGGTGTGCGGGCACAGGCCTTCGACGTGCCAGCGCACGGCGAGGATCGCCAGCGTCGTCGCGATCGCGGTGGCGAGCGCGGTCAGCCAGCGTGCTTTCAGACCAATCCGTGGTTTGACGCCCCATTCGAGCAGCGCCGCCAGCAGCCAGAACGCCGCGATCTGCCAGCGGGAATAGGTATCGAGCAGCATGAACCGCGAAAGGACGGCCAGGGCCACCAGTCCGGCCGCCAGCAGGATGTTCAGAAGGAACGTACGCATCGCGGTCTCGATCTGGAGGGGGCCTTGGCCGGGACGGGCATGGGAGACAACGCACGCCCTCCCCGACTGTCGTCCCGCGCCTGCTACTCTGAGCACATGAATGCGCTGTCCACAGCAGCGGATCATCGGACGATAGCTATAGAGAAGTACGCGGCCCCGGCGCGGGGGCCAGGGATCTCTTTGATCCACATGGCGCTAGGTAAATGGCGGAGAGGGTGGGATTCGAACCCACGGTACCCTCGCGGGTACGCCGCATTTCGAGTGCGGTACGTTCGACCACTCTGCCACCTCTCCGCAAGGTCATCCGAAGTGCTGCGAGCAGCGCCTCCGATCGGTCGAGGGCGGGCCTCTAAATCAGACCTTGCCGCAGTGCAAGAGGGTTTTTGCAATCACGAGCGGCCCGGCTTGTGCGTCGCGAAACAGCGCTTAAATTGTCGCTATGCCCCGCCACGACATCCCCATCGACCCCGCCACCCCCGACATCGCCGCGTCCGATGCCCTCTCGTCCGAGCCGGCACCGGCGGCGGCGGTCGAGGTCGTTGCCCCGCCGATCGTCCATGCGAATTTCTCGATCGGCGATATCGTCCGGCACCGCCTGTTCGATTTCCGCGGGGTCGTGTTCGACGTGGATCCTGTCTTTGCCAATACCGATGAATGGTATGAGGCGATTCCCGAACAGATGCGGCCGAAGAAGGACCAGCCCTTCTACCATCTGCTCGCCGAGAATCGCGAGTCGAGCTACGTCGCCTATGTCAGCCAGCAGAATCTGGTGTCCGACGCGGGCGACGAGCCGGTCGACCATCCGGGCATCGCCGGATTGTTCACCGACTTTGCCGATGGTCGCTACACGCTGCGCGCCGTCCACCGGCACTGATCGCCTGCCGGGCGCGGCGCCCTGACGCGGCTCCGGCCAGAGCCCGCGATGTTTTAGCCCCGCGCAATGGCCCTTCTTGGTTGACATCGTCACGCCCCTCGCTTAGCTCCCCGGCTTCTCCCGGCGGACCCTGCGTTCGTGGGGCACATGTATTTGGAAAGTGACAAGGGCCATGTTCGCAGTCGTGCGCACGGGCGGCAAGCAGTATCGCGTCGCCGCCGGAGATAAGATCGTCGTCGAGAAGATCGAGGGCGATGCAGGTGCGTCGGTGACGCTGGGTGATGTGCTGTTGGCGGGCGAAGGCTCGGAACTGCGCTCGGTCGAGGGTTTCACCGTCGCTGCAGAGATCATCGCTCAGGCGAAGGCGGACAAGGTCATCGTCTTCAAGAAGCGTCGTCGTCACAACTATCGTCGCAAGAACGGCCATCGCCAGCAGCACACGATCCTGAAGATCGTGTCCGTCGGCGGCCAGACCGCCAAGCAGACCGAGGCTGACGCCCCGGCCGCTCAGGCATAAGGAGTAGCTTCAGATGGCACATAAGAAAGCAGGCGGCTCTTCGCGCAACGGTCGCGATTCAGCCGGTCGTCGTCTCGGCGTGAAGAAGTTCGGTGGCCAGGCATGCGTTGCCGGCAACATCCTCGTGCGCCAGCGCGGGACGAAGTTCTATCCGGGCACCAATGTCGGCATCGGCACGGACCACACGCTGTTCGCGCTGGTCGATGGCCGCGTCGTGTTCAGCCAGGGCAAACTTGGTCGCAAGTTCTGCTCGGTCGAGCTGGCAGCGAATGATGCCGCCGACATGGCAGTTGCAGCCGAATAACATCGGGTAACCATCCGGGTTGCCCACCAGGGTGACCCGGGTCGCGAAAGCGAACCTGAACAAGGGAGACGGGTCACCCCGGCTCCCTTTTTTATTGCTCCCTCCCCTTGGCTGTCGCCGTCCCGTCATCCTGACGTGGCATGCGCGCAGCCGACGACGCGAGAGGAAAAGAGCAATGTTCGCGCGCACGAAGAGACTGACCTTGCGGCCTGGCTGGCCCGAGGATGCGCCTGCGCTGACGCAGGCGATCGGGCACGAAGCCGTGATCGCCAAGCTGACGCGGGCACCCTGGCCCTATTCACTCGGCGACGCGGCGGCCTTTCTGGCGCAGCCGCGCGGCGAGCATCAGCCGCGCTTCCTGATCGACGCGCTCGACCCCGGTGCGCCGCGCCTGGTTGGCGGCATCGATATCCATGCATCGCCGGACGGGTACGGCCACGAACTCGGCTATTGGGTGACGCCCGATGCCTGGGGACGCGGCTATGCGACCGAGGCTGGCGAGGCGGTGATCGCGATCGCACGTCATGCGCTCGGGCTCCGGCGGCTCGAGGCGTTCCATTTCGTCGACAATCCCGCGTCCGGCCGCGTGCTGGCCAAGCTTGGCTTCCGGCCGACCGGGCGGGTCGAGCCGCGAACGTCGCGCGGGCGTGGCGGCGAGGCCCAGGCCGTGCTGTTCGAGCTGGTGCTCGATGAGGACCGATGTGCGCCGATGCCGATGGCGGCGTGATTCGCGCATCCCGGCCTTGAAATTGCACCACCCCGGCGAAGGTCGGGGCCCAGTTGGGGGACGTCGCTGACTGCGGTCATCGCGTTGTTACTACGACCTTTCCAACTGGGCCCCGGCCTCCGCCGGGGTGGAATGCCTGGCGACGTATTCGCCCCACATACTTTGCGGGAGAATCCGGGAGAGGAAAGGCCGCAACCGTAACTCAGGCTGTGGCCACCGCCCGCTTCTCGACCGGCAGCACCGCCGCCTCATAATCGCTTTCGGCCAGCGCGATGAGCGCGCGGTCGTCGTGTTTCCAGGGATGGAAGCCGGGCAGGAAATAGGCCGCCCAGACGCCCGCGATCTTGCGCGCCATCCCCGGATTGCCGAACGCATACCATGCCATCCGCGCCCAGATCCGCGGGCCCGTGAGCCCGTCCTGCCGCAGCAATTCGGTCATGCCGCGCGCCCGCCCCGTGAAGAAGCGCCACGTGGTGATCAGCATCACCAGCGACTTGACCCGCCAGCGGGTAAACCGCGGCCAGTCGCGGGTCGCATGCAGCCAGGTGTCATAGGCGACGCCCTTATGCTCGATCTCCTCGGCGGCGTGCCATTGCCACAGCGCCGCGGCCTGCTGGTCGCCGCCGGCGAGGTGCCGGGGGTTCGCGATCAGTTCATGCGCGAGCATCGCGGTGAAATGCTCGAGCGCGGTCGTCGCGGCGAGGCTCGCGATCGGCGGGCGCCCCTTGGTCAGCGCGAGCGCGGCGTCGACATCAGCGATCAGCGGCGCGACGTCATACCCCTGGTCGGTGACGTGCCGGTTGAACGCGACATGCTCGCGGGTGTGGATTACCTCCTGCTTGATGAACGCGTTGATCTCGGCGGTCAGCTTGGGCGGCGTACCGTCGCGAAACCGGCGAACGCTGTCGACGAAATAGCCCTCGCCCTTGGGGAAGGTGACCGACAAGGCGTTGTAAAAGGCCGTCGCGATCGGATCGTCGTTCAGCCACCACCGGCGAATCGGCGCGCCCCGGCCAAAACGACGATCGCGCGGCGTGATCGTCAGATCGACGGGTGTGGTTGCTTTCGCCACGGAAACCTCCAAACAGAGACAGATCGTCATTACTGACACAGTTGTAAGTAGGTTTTTCATTCCGTGACGTCAACACCCCGCAAGCGCCTCTCCCCGACCGAATCGCGTGATGCCGCCGTCGAGGCCGCGCGCGCGCTCCTGGTCGAAAGCGGTCCCGGCGCGGTCACGTTGAAGGCGGTTGCGGGCCGGATCGGGCGGACGCACGCCAATCTGCTCCACCATTTTGGCTCGGCCGAGGCGCTGCAGACCGCACTGATCACGCGGATGGCGGCGGACATCGTCGGCACGATCGGCGCCGCGGTGCTGCGTGTCCGCGCGGGCGAGCTGGATCCGCGCGAAGTGGTCGAGATGACGTTCGACGCATTCGGCAAGGGCGGCGCGGGCGCGCTGGCGAGCTGGATGATCCTGTCGGGCAACACCGACGCGCTCGACCCGATTCTCACCGCGATCCACGATCTGGTCGACGAACTTGCCGAGGGCGACATGCCCGGCGACCAGCCAATCCAGGACCAGACGCTGACGCTGGTCCTGATGGCGCTGGGCGACGCGTTGATGGGCGCGCCGATGGCCCGCGCGCTCGGCCTGCCCGCGACCAGGGCGCGCGAACTCGCGCTCGACGCGCTGCTCGCGAGCAAGGACGCCGCCGCCTGCCCGTCGGCCTGAGCAACGCCGACCAGGGTCCGAGTCGCAGAGGCTGGCGATTTTCGCCAATTTCGCTATGGGGCGGCGATGCATTTTCTAGACCAAGCCAAGATCTACGTACGTTCGGGTGAGGGCGGCCCCGGTGCCGTCAGCTTCCGCCGCGAGAAATTCATCGAATATGGCGGCCCCGATGGCGGCAATGGCGGCAAGGGCGGCGACATCGTGTTCGAATGCATCGCCGGCCTGAACACGTTGATCGACTTTCGCTACACACAGCATTTCCGTGCCCCGCGCGGCTCGGGCGGCTCGGGCTCGAACCGCACCGGCGCGGGCGGCGAGGACCTCGTCATCCGCGTCCCGCTCGGCACGCAGGTGCTGTCGGAGGACAAGGAGGAGGTGCTGATCGACTTCACGCAGGTCGGCCAGCGCGAAGTGCTGTTCCGCGGCGGCGATGGCGGCCGTGGCAACGCCAGCTACAAGACGTCGACCAACCGCGCTCCGCGCCAGCACGGCACCGGCTGGCCCTATGGCGAGGCCTGGGTCTGGCTGCGACTGAAGCTGCTTGCCGATGCGGGTCTCGTCGGCCTGCCGAATGCGGGCAAGTCGACCTTCATCAACCAGGTCACCAACGCGCAGGCCAAGGTCGGCGAATATGCCTTCACCACCACCCGGCCGCAGCTGGGCGTGGTTCGCCACAAGCAGCGCGAATTCGTCGTCGCGGACATTCCCGGGCTGATCCAGGGTGCGGCCGAGGGCGCAGGCATCGGCGACCGGTTCCTCGGACATATCGAACGCTGCCGCGTGCTGCTGCATCTGGTCGATGCGAACGACGCGGATGTCGGCGAATCCTACCGGATCGTCCGCGACGAGCTGGCCAATTACGGCGAGGGCCTGACCGACAAGAAGGTGATCGTCGCGCTGAACAAGACCGACATGCTCGACGCCGAGCTGATCGCGGCGCTGTCGGCCGAACTGGCCGAGGCCAGCGGTGCCGAGGTGATGGCGATGTCCGGCGCGAGTGGTGCCGGCGTGGAGGCCGTGCTCGACAAGCTGATCGGCGAGATCGGGCCCGCGCCGGGTGCGCCGAAGGAGCTGGCGGAGGGCGAAGAGCCGGTCGCATGGTCGCCGCTGTAGCGTTCAAAACCGCTCCGTAGCCCGATCATGTACGCCATCGTCATCCCCGCGCAGGCGGGGATCCATAGCCTCAGGGGTATGCGATTCGGTGGTGAGGCCAGCCAATATGGGTTCCCGCCTCCGCGGGAATGACGATAGGGTGTTGCAGGCTATGACGACCTACGGGGAGGACCTACGGGGTCGACCAATGATGTTTCCGCCGTCCTCCTGTCCCCGCCTGATCGTGAAGATCGGTTCGGCACTGCTCGTCGATCCCGACGGCAGCGTCCGGCGCGACTGGCTCGCCGGGCTCGTCGCCGACATCGCCGCGCGCACCGGTGCCGGGCAGCAGGTCGCGATCGTGTCGTCCGGGGCAATCGCGCTCGGCGCGCGGCGGCTTGGCCTCGCCAAGGGCGGCCGCGCGAGTCTCGAGGACGCGCAGGCCGCCGCCGCCACCGGGCAGATCGCGCTGAGCCAGGTCTGGGCCGAGCTGCTCGCCGCGCAAGGCCTGACCGCGGCGCAGATGCTCGTCACGCTCGACGATCTCGAGGACCGCCGCCGCTATCTCAACGCCGCCGCGACGCTCAATCGGCTCCTGTCGCTCGGGGTCGTACCGGTCATCAACGAGAATGACAGCGTCGCGACCGCAGAAATCCGCTTCGGCGACAATGACCGGCTCGCGGCGCGGGTCGCGCAGGCCGCGGGCGCGCAGGGTGTGATCCTGCTCTCCGACGTCGACGGACTCTATACCGCCAATCCGCATGTCGACCCTTCGGCCACCCACATCGCCGATGTCCCGCGGATCGACACGGTCGCCGCGATGGCGGACGACGGGTCGGGGTCCGGAATGGGATCGGGCGGCATGGCATCGAAGATCGCCGCCGCGCGAATCGCCACGGCGGCGGGCATTCCGCTCGTGATCGCCTCGGGCCGGATCGACCATCCGCTCGCCACCCCTGCCCGCCATACGATCTTCAGCGCCGAACGCACCGCGTCTGCGCGGAAAGCCTGGCTGGCGGGCGGGCTGACCGCGAAGGGCACGATCCATGTCGACGCCGGCGCCGCCGCCGCGCTCGGCCAGGGACGCAGCCTGCTGGCCGCGGGTGCGACGGGGCTCGACGGGGGCTTTGTGCGCGGCGATCTGGTGACGATCGAGGGGCCGGCCGGCACGGTCGCGCGCGGTCTCGCAGAATATGACGCGGCGGACACCGCGCGTCTGCTCGGCCGTCATAGCGACGATCACGCCGCGATCCTCGGCTATGCGCCGCGCTCGGCGCTCGTCCATCGCAATCATCTGGCGCTCGTATGACTGCCGCGCAAATGTCGATCTGGAGCGAGCCGTCATGATCCTGGCCATCACCGGCGGCACCGGGTTCGTCGGCAGCCACCTGATCGACCATGCACTGGAGACGGGACACACGATCCGCGCGCTCGCGCGCAAGCCGCAGGCCAAGCGCATCGGCGTGACCTGGATCGAAGGCGCGCTCGATCGCCCGAAGAGCCTGGCGACGCTGGTCGAGGGCGCGGACGTGGTGATCCACGTCGCCGGCGTGGTCAATGCCGCCGATCGCGCGGGCTTTGCCGAGGGCAATATTGCTGGCACCCAGGCGATTGTCGACGCGACGCGGTCGGCGGGGATCCGCCGCTTCGTCCAGGTCTCGTCGCTGGCGGCGCGCGCGCCGGCGCTTTCCAACTATGGCTGGTCGAAGGCCGAGGCGGAGACGTGCGTCGCAGCCTCGGGGCTCGACTGGACGATCGTCCGCCCGCCCGCGATCTTCGGCCCGCGCGATCACGACCTGCTCGACGTGTTCAAGGCGGCGCGGTCGGGGTATGTGCCGATGCCCCCTGCCGGCACGCGCGTCTCGCTGCTCTATGTCGAGGATCTGACCGCACTGCTGCTCGCGCTGGCCGAGATCCCGGTCGCGCCGGCGATCATGGAACCCGACGACGGTACGCCCAAGGGCTGGGACAATCGCGACTTCGCGCGCGCGATCGGCGTCGCGGTCGGCAAATCGGTGAGGCCGCTGTCGATGCCGCGCGTGATCCTGTCGCTGGCGTCCGCCGCCGACCGTCTCGTCCGGCGCGGCAAGGCCAAGCTGACGCGCGACCGGGTCCGCTATTTCTGCCATCCCGACTGGGTCTCGCACACGCCGCCGCCGGCTGCGCTCTGGACGCCCTCGGTCCCGACGCCGAAGGCACTGGCGCAAACCGCGGCGTGGTATCGCGCGGCGGGACTGCTATAGCGCCGAAAAGCCGCCGCAATTCGCTGTCAGGATTGCGTCGACACCCGGAAGGAAGAGCATGAGCGACCGTCAGCAGATCTACGACACCGTCACCGCGCAGATCGAGCCGTTCAACAAGAAGGGCGTCGCGCTGAGCGATGCGACGACCTTCCAGGGCGATCTCGAATGGGACAGCCTGACCGTCATGGATTTCGTTGCCGCGATCGAGGATGAATTCGACATCATCATCACGATGAACATGCAGGCCGAGATCGAAACCGTCGGCCAGCTGGTCGATGCCGTCGCGAAGTTGAAGCAGGACTAACCAAAAATATCCCGTTCGTGGTGAGTAGGGACTGAGCGCGGCGAAGGCCCGTATCGAACCACCTGCCCTTCGATACGCGTCTTCGGCTTCGCTCAGCCGCTACTCAGGACGAACGGAAGTTTTTAAGGCCGAATGACGATGACCGAAGCCGCCACCACCGCCCACGCCCTCCCCGTCGATCCCCCCGAGATTGCGCCCGAACGCGATCTGATGAGCAAGTTCGACGGGCTGATCGCCGAACGCGAGGCGCTGGTGAAGTCCGGCGTGCGCAATCCGTTCACGATCGTGATGGACGAGGTCAAGTCGCCGACCCAGGCGGTGATCCGCGGCAAGGACACGATCCTGCTCGGCACCTACAACTATATGGGCATGACGTTCGACCCCGACGTCATCCAGGCGGGCAAGGACGCGCTCGACCGGTTCGGCTCGGGCACCAATGGCAGCCGGATGCTCAACGGCACGTTCCACGACCATATCGACGTCGAGCAGGCGCTGCGCGACTTTTACGACATGAGCGGCGCGATCGTGTTCTCGACCGGCTACATGGCCAATCTCGGGATCATCTCGACGCTCGCGGGCAAGGGTGAGTACGTCATCCTCGACGCGGACAGCCATGCGTCGATCTATGACGGCTGCAAGCAGGGCAATGCCGAGATCGTCCGCTTCCGCCACAACGACGTCGCCGATCTCGACAAGCGGCTCGGCCGCCTGCCGAAGGAGGCCGGCAAGCTGGTGGTGCTCGAAGGCGTCTATTCGATGCTCGGCGACATCGCCCCGCTGAAGGAGATGGTCGCGGTCGCCAAGAAGCATGGTTGCATGGTGCTGGTCGACGAGGCGCATTCGATGGGCTTTTTCGGCCCCAATGGCCGCGGCGTGTACGAGGAGATGGGGCTGACCGATCAGGTCGATTTCGTCGTCGGCACCTTCTCGAAATCGGTCGGCACCGTCGGCGGGTTCGTTGTGTCGAACCACCCGAAGTTCGAGATGGTCCGCTTCGCCTGCCGTCCGTACATCTTCACGGCGTCGCTTCCCCCCTCGGTCGTCGCCACCGCCGCGACGTCGATCCGCAAGCTCATGACCGCGCATGACAAGCGCGCGCAGCTCTGGAAGAACGCGCGGGCGATGCATGCGGGCCTCAAGGCGATGGGCTTCAAGCTCGGCACCGAGACGTCGGATTCGGCGATCATCGCGATCATCCTGACCGACCAGGAACAGGCAATCGCAATCTGGCAGTCGCTGCTCGAGGGCGGGCTGTACGTGAACATGGCACGCCCGCCGGCGACGCCTGCGGGCACGTTCCTGCTGCGCTGTTCGCTGTGCGCCGAACATACCGACGCGCAGGTCGAGACGATCCTCTCCATGTTCCGCGACGCGGGTCGCGCCGTCGGCGTGATCGGCTAGCAGCCGGCCGCTGTCATTGCGTCGGGAGCAATACGCACGCTATCGTCGCGGGGTGACGCAGGACGAGGCCGACGCGGCAGCCCTTGGGGGCGGAGCGACCTGGCGGACCATCACGCTCATCGTGATGGCGCTGCTGGGCGCCGCCGTGCTGGTCGGGCTCATCGCAACGCTGAGCAGCGCGAACCGCCAGCGCGACAGCGCGTTGCGGCTGCAGGCGCACAGCTATGACGTGATGATCCTCGCGCGCACGCTGTCGAGCACGATCGCCCGGTCCGAAGCGTCGCTCGGCCGCTATGTGATCAGCGGCGACCGGCAACTGGGCCGGCTCTATTTCGAGGAATGGGTCCTGGCCGGGACGCAGCTCAACCGGCTCGAGCGACTGACCTACGACAATGGTGAACAGCGCGGGCACATCGCCGAACTACGCCAGGCCTATGAGGACCGCGGCCGCGAGCTGTCGATGACCGCGCTCAGCACCAATTACGGCAAGAATTCGCAGGCATTCGCGCGCTATTACCAGGGCCGCAACGCCCCGACGCTCATCGCGATCAACCGGACGCTCGACCGGCTCATCGCGCGCGAGCGGGCGCTGCTTGACAACCGGACGTCGCGGGCGATGGCATCGGTCGAACGTTCGAGCTCGATCGCGGGCGTGCTGGCGGTGTTCGGGATGCTGATCGTGCTCGGCGCGATCGGGCTTGGCTGGTTCACGATCCGTGCGGTCAGCGACCGGGCAGTGGCGCAGGCGGACGCGGACATGGAACGCAGCCGTGCCGAGGAACTGTCCGCTGCCGTCGAACAGGCCACCGCCGAGCTGCGCGTGCAGGACGCGAAGCTGCGCCAGGTCCAGAAGATGGACGCGGTCGGCCGGCTGACTGGGGGTATCGCGCATGATTTCAACAATATGCTGGCCGTCATTCTGGGCGGGCTGGAACTGGCGCTGCGCAACATCGCGCGCGATCCGGCGACCGCGCGGCGGCACATCGAGAGCGCGACCGACGGCGCCACCCGTGCCGCCGCGCTGACCCGCCGGCTGCTCGCCTTCAGCCGCGAGGATTCGCTAAAGCCCGAGACGATGGGGGTTGCGGGGCTGGTCGAGGGCATGTCCGACCTGCTTGATCGGACGCTCGGCGATGCGATCACGCTGCACGTGGTCGACGCCTCCGAGGGCTGGCGCGTCCGCGCGGATCGCGTCCAGCTCGAAAATGCGGTGCTCAACCTGGCGGTCAACGCGCGCGACGCGATGAACGGCCGCGGCACGATGATCGTGACCACCGGCGCCGCGGTGCTGGCCGCGGGCGCGATCGGCGACTGCCCGGCCGGCGACTTTGCCACCATCACGGTTGCCGACGATGGCAGCGGCATGTCGCCGGACGTCGCCGAGCGCGTGTTCGAGCCCTTCTTCACCACCAAGGAAACCGGCAAGGGCACCGGGCTTGGCCTCAGCCAGATCTTCGGCCTCGTCCGGCAGCTGGGCGGCGAGATCGCGATCGCCAGCGTGGTCGGTGAGGGAACGACGGTGACGCTGTATCTGCCCCGCGACACCAGCGATCCCGCGATCGAGCCGGAGCCCGTCCTGCCGTTTGCGGACCTGCCGGAGCCGGTGCAGCCCGTCGCGCCGACGGCGCTGAACGTGCTGGTGGTTGAGGATGATCCGCGCGTGCTCGCCGCGACGATCGGTGCGCTCGAGGAGCTGGGCCATCATCCAGTCGCCTGTGACGACCCGACCCATGCGGCGACGATGCTCGCGCGTCACGGCGCGATCGACCTGATCATTTCCGACGTGCTGATGCCGCGGCAGACGGGGCCCGAGATGATCGCGGCATTGCGGCCCCTGTTCCCCGACATCGCGATCCTGTTCGTCACCGGCTTTGCGGGTGAAGCCGCGACGAGCGAATTCGGCGACCATGAGGTGTTGCGCAAACCCTTCACGCTGAGCGGCCTGGAACGCGCGGTCGCGGCGGCGATGGGCACCGACCGCCCCACCCCGCCCCGCCAGATGGCGGCCGAATAGACCGTGACAGGCCCGCCCCGTCCGAACTATAGCCGCCGCCCTATATCCCGCGCGAAAAGCTGATATAGACCCGCCCCACGCCTCGCGTTCGAGGCGCTCGCAGAGCCCCCGCTTCATGAAATCCATCGATCGCTACATGGCCCGGCTGATCGCGGTCCCGCTCTTTTCGACGCTGATCATCGCGGCGATGCTGCTCGTGCTCGACCGGATGCGCCGGCTGTTCGATTTCGTCGCGACCGAGGGCGGACCGATCAGCGTCGTCTGGCGGATGCTCGCCAATCTGCTGCCCGAATATCTCGGGCTCGGGATTCCGATCGGGCTGTTGCTCGGCATCCTGCTTGCGTTCCGCAAGCTCGCGACGACGTCGGAACTCGACGTCCTGCGCAGCGTCGGGATGAGCTATACCCGGCTGCTGCGGGTGCCCTATATGTTCGCCATCGTGCTGGCGATCGCGAACCTGCTGATCGTCGGCTATCTCCAGCCGATCGCCCGCTATTATTACGAGGGGCTCCGCTTCGAGCTGCGCACCGGCGCGCTCGGCGCGTCGATCAAGGTCGGTGAATTCACGCATCTGGGCGACCGGATGACGCTGCGGATCGAGCAGAGCCGCGACAAGGGGCGCGAGCTGTCGGGCATCTTCGTCCATGCGCAGACGCCGAAGAACGACTGGATCGGCGTCACCGCGGAGAAGGGACGCTTCCTCGCGACCGACGATCCCAACGTCATCATCTTCCGTCTCGCCAACGGGACGCTGATCCACGAACGGCCCGAATTCAAGACGCCGCGCGTGCTGACCTTCAGCAGCCATGACCTGCCGATCAACCTGCCCAAGTTCGAGAGCTTCCGCGTCCGCGGCGGGCGCAACCTGGAATTCACGCTGCCCGAACTTGCGCGTGCGGGGCATGAGGCGGCGACGCCCGAGCTGCGCGATGCAAGCCGGTCCGAATTCCACTTCCGTCTGGCGGAGGTGGCGATGATGTTCCTGCTGCCGATGCTGGCGGTGGCGCTCGGCGTGCCGGCGAAACGGTCGACGTCCGGTCTCGGCGTCTTCCTGTCGATCGTGATGATCGTCACCTATCACAAGGTGAACCAATATGCGGCGGACGTCGGCGAGCTTGGCCGGATCGACCCGCTGATCGCGCTCTGGGTGCCGTTCACGGTGTTCGCAGGGCTGATCCTGTGGATGTACTACACCATCGCCTATGTGCCCGGCGGCGAGCCGATCGGTGCGCTGGAGCGCGGCGTCGGCCGGATCGGCAAGGCGATCACCAGCCGGCTGCCCGGGCGCCGCAAAGAGAAGACGGCATGAGCAGGATCACGATCTTTCCGTCGCGCACGGTCGCGGTCTATATGGGCCGGCTGTTCATGACGCGGACGTTCAGCATCCTCGCGGCGCTGGTCCTCGTGCTCCAGGCGCTCGATCTGCTGAGCGAATCGGGCAACATCCTGGCGCAGGCGGGCAATGGCGACGCCCAGGTCTGGCAATATGTCAGCCTTCGCGCACCGCAGATCATCGCCTTCGCGCTGCCCTTCTCGGTCCTGCTCGGCACCATCCTGACGCTGATCACGATGAACCAGAACAGCGAGATCATCGCGCTCAAGGCGTCGGGGCTGTCCGCGCATCAGGTGCTCGCCCCGCTGCTGATCGCCAGCCTGGTCGTCGCGATCGTCAGCTTCAGCTTCAACGACCGCGTCGTGTCGCGCGCCACCGCCACCCTGTCGCAGTGGCAGAAGGTCAATTACGGCGCGATGCCGATCGACCGTGGCGACCGCGCCAATGTCTGGGTGCGCGACGGCGACGACCTGATCCAGGTGAACCAGACGCGCGGCAAGGGCGCTGGCACGCGGCTCGGCGGGGTAACGCTCTATGATCGCGCTGGCGGAAGCCTCGTCTCGATCATTCGCGCCCCCAATGGCAAGCGCGTCGCCGGGGGCTGGGAGATCGGCCCCGCGACGCGGTTCGACGTCGCCAGCGGCACGCTGACCACGCTCGGCTCGGTGGTCGTCGGGCGCGATGTCCGGCCCGACCAGTTCACGCTCGCGAGCGTCGACGCCGACAGCCTGTCCTTCGGCGCGCTGAAGGCGGCGATCGGCGATCTGGCCGACGCGGGGCGCCCGACCAAGGCACTCGAGGGATCGCTCTGGCACAAGCTGTCGGGACCGCTGTCGTCGGTGCTGATGCCGCTGCTGGGCGCGGTCGCGGCGTTCGGCATCGCTCGCTCGGGCAAGCTGTTCATCCGCGCGGTGATCGGCATGGGGCTGGGCTTCGCCTATTTCGTCGCGGACAATTTCGCGCTCGCGATGGGCAATCTTGGCGCCTATCCGCCGTTCCTCGCCGCCTGGGCGCCCTTCCTCCTGTTCTTCCTGATCGGCGAGGCTGTCCTGTTCCGGACCGAGGAATAGCCGCTGTACGAACTGCGTGATCGTCGATATCCGCAGCGGCTGACGACGCAGCGCTGAGGGGCGAGCCAATGGCCGGTACGATAACGATCCGCAAGGTCGAGACGAAGCGCGATCGCAAGGTCTTTGTCGACGTGCCCTTCGGCCTCTATCGCGACGATCCGCACTGGGTCCCGCCGCTCAAGACCGAAGCGCTCGGGCTGATCACGCCCGAGAAGAATGGCTGGTTCAGCCATGCCAAGGCGCAACTGTTCCTCGCCGAGGAGAATGGCCGGGTCGTCGGCCGCATCTCGGCGCATATCGACACGCTCGCGCTCACCATGCCCGCCGAACAGGGCTTTGGCCCCGGCGTCGGCCAATGGGGGCTGATGGAGGCGGAGAGCGAGCCGGTGTTCCAGGCTTTGCTCGCCGCGGCCGAGGATTGGTTGCGTGCGCAGGGCATGACGCGGATGCTCGGCCCGATCAGCATGTCGATCTGGGAGGAGCCCGGGCTCCTCGTCGAAGGCTATGATCACGCGCCGACAATCATGATGGGGCATGCACGCCCCGAATATCGCGACTGGGTCGAGCGGTCGGGCCAGGTCCCCGTCAAGCGGCTCATGACCTATGAGGTCGACGTCACGCGACAATTCCCGCCGATCGTCCAGCGGATCATCAAGTCGGGCGAGAAGAATCCGCGGATCGTCATCCGCGAGGTCGACAAGTCGCGGTTCGAGGACGAGGCCGCGATCATCCTCGCCATCCTCAACGATGCCTGGTCGAGCAACTGGGGGTTCGTGCCGCTGACGCCGCCCGAGATCAAGGATGTCGGGGTCAAGCTCAAGCCGATCGTTTTCAACGACCTGATCCGGATCGCCGAGGTCGACGGCAAGCCCGTCGCGTTCATGATCACGCTGCCCGACCTGAACGAGGCGATCAAGCCACTGCGCGGGTCGCTTCTGCCGTTCGGTTGGGCCAAGCTGTTGCTGTGGCTGCGCAAACCAAAGGTGAAGACGGTTCGCGTCCCGCTGATGGGCGTCGTCCGGGAGCTGCAGTCGTCGCGCATGGCAAGCCAGCTCGCCTTCATGATGATCGAATATATCCGGCGTTCCGCCTCGCAGGATTACGGCGCGACCCGCGCGGAGATCGGCTGGATCCTCGACGACAATCAGGGGATGCGCTCGATCGCCGAGACGATCGAGAGCCGCATGAACAAGGTCTATCAGGTCTACGAAAAGACGCTCTAGCGGCCGTATGACCGGCCTGTGATCAGCCGATCAGCCCGTCGCCCTGCGCCTCACGCGCGAGGATCCGGCCGATCGCGTCAAACAGCGAATCCATCGCGACCGGCTTGAAGATCACATCGTCGGCGCCTGCGGAAAGGCAGCGCTGGCGAAGGTCGGGGGCGACGTCCGCGGTCACGACGATGATCGGGACCATGCCCTTGTCGTCGGACCGCGCGCGAATGTGACGGATCGCGGTGATCCCGTCCATGCCCGGCATGCGCAGGTCGACCAGCACCATCTCGAAATCCTGCTCGTCGAGGATTTCGAGGCCACGCTCGGCGCTTTCCGCCTCGACCATCGTCGCGCCGGCCACGTCGAGCATGTCGCCCACCACGCGGCGGTTCATCCGATCGTCCTCGATGAACAATATGTTCAACATATCCTCCGTGACGGGTCGACCGGGAGAGGCGCACTGTCCGTCATTGCTAGGCGTTTACGCATCAAGCCGCCCGCGAGACAAGATCGGGAATTGCGTTGTTTTTAACTACCGGCGACGCGAAGATCGCTTCGACCAGATCCGCACCCGATACCGGCTTCGCAACGATGCGTGTAATGGCAGTCGTGAGCAGTGTCGGATCGTCGAGCCGATCGGCCGGCCACAACAGCGTCGTCGCGGCATCACCCGCCGCCCGTGTCAGCTGCTCCAGCGCCGGCCCCGGATCGCCACCGGCGCGCAACGTCGCATCGTCGATCACGATGTTTGCGACCACCGTCTGCGCCAGCAGTGTGACAGCCTCGTCGATCGAGGCGGCGGTCAGGACGATGTCGCAATGCGGCGTCACCAGTGTCCGGAACATGCTGCGCATGATCGGATTGCGGTCGACGATCAGCGTCGCCGCGCCGGTTCCCTGATCGGCCCCCAGGTCGCCGAGCGCGATCGCCTCCGCATGGACCAGCGGCAGGCTGAGCGTGAACGTGGCGCCCTGCCCTTCGCGGCTGGTGACCGTGACGTCGCCGTTCATCGCGCGCGCGAGGTTGCGACAGATCGACAGGCCGAGCCCGGTGCCGCCGAACTGCCGCGTCGTTCCGGCATCCGCCTGGCGGAAGGATTCGAAAATCTCGTCGAGCTTGTTCGCGGGAATGCCGATGCCCGAATCGGATACGTCGAGCCACAGCCGGTCTTCACCGGTCCGCAACGCCACCGTCACCGCGCCCACGCGGGTGAATTTCAGCGCATTCGACAACAGGTTGAACACGATCTGCCGCACCCGCGCGGCGTCGCCCATGATCCGGGCGGGGCAGTCGGCCATGTCGAGCGTGAATGACAGCCCCTTCGACCGGGCCTGCTCCTCCCACATCTGCGCAGCATCGGTCACCGTGGCGCACAGATCGAACGGCGCGAACTCGATCGTCAGGTTGCCGGTTTCCATCTTGGCGATGTCGAGAATGTCGTCGACCAGCGCGCGCATCGTCGCCCCCGCGCCGCGCACGATGCCGAGGCGATCGCGCAGGTCGGGGGTCAGGCGCGAGTCAGCGAGCATGACCTCGGTCATGCCCAATATCCCGTTCAGCGGCGTGCGGATCTCGTGGCTGGTCGTGGCCAGGAACTCGGTCTTTGCCGCAAGCGCCTTGCCGAGCGCCGCGTTGGTGATCGCGAGGTCGTCATTCGCGGCGCGCACCTTATCGCGACTGCGGCGAATCGTCACCAGCCCCAGCGCGAGCAGGCCGATGATGATCGAAACCGCCGCGATCGCGCCGATGAACATCAGCCGCTGCGTCTCTGCCCGGTCCTTCTCGTACCGCACGCTGCGCTCGAGCTCATCGGCGCGCAGTTTGGAAATTTTGAGTTCCTGGTTCGCAAAGTCGAATCGCGCCGCCAGCAAGGCCGTGCTCATATTCGTGGCGAGTGTGGTCGCCTGATCATCCAGACGCTTCTGCGCCTCGAGATGGACGAGCGCGTCGAGGGGCCGGTCGAGGGCCTTATAGATCGCATAGGCAACCTGATGCCCCTCCCGATACGACAGGTTAGTCTTCGTCAGATCGACGCCCGCAAAACGCTGCGTGATGAGCGCGAGCGCGCGCGGCAAATTTCCCTGTTGGAGGGCGACTTCGGCGGCGATCGGCAGCAGCTGAACCCGCCAGACTGCGGCCTCCGACTGCATGGCAAGGCGCTGGCTGGCAGCGATCGCCATTGCCGCGGCTGCGGTCTTGCCCGCCTTTAGCAACACATGCGCGATATTCCCCTGGATGCGGGACTGCAGCAGCGGGCTCTTCATCTGCTCGGCAAGCGCCAGTGCCTTGCGATACTGTGCGACAGACTGGTCGTAACGGCCAAGATCCTGATAGCAGGAGCCCCGGTTATTGTAGATCGCCACGAGCAGGCCCGGGTCGCCATGGTAGACGTCGAGCGCTTGGCTGAGATATTTGAGGGCGGACTCGCTGTCATTGCCATCGCCGTACAGCGTGGCGATCAGCATGAGCGCCTTGGCACGGTTGCGCATGTCCCCAAGCGTGCGGAAGATATTGTGCGCGGCCTGATAGTCCGCCAGCGCCGACGCCAACTCCGCGCGAGTCGCATGAACGCCCCCACGGGATAGAAGGATCTCGGCATTCAGCGCCGAACCGGGATCCAGCCTAACCACCGTTGCCAGAGCGTTATGGATCAGCACGGCGGCGCGATCGTCGCGATCGATCCGCAGCGCCGCTTCCCCCTGCAGCCAGCGCGCGGTCGCGACGGCCAGCTGCCGCCTTTCGGGATCCGCTATGGCGGCGGCAGCCTGTTCGGCGGTCGATGCCCTGCGGATGGCCTCACCTGGATCGGTCTGCACCAGCGACTTGGCGTTCCCGATGGCGATATCGAACCGGACCTGCGGCAGCGGCTCTGCCCCGGCTGCCGCGGGCACTCCGCTGACGGCGAGAAGGATCGCCGGCAGCCCATGCCAAAGGCTTAGCCGCCGCCGACCCAGCTGATTCACTCAGCCGGTCTTCCGGACAGCCGCGATCCGCGTGAGCGGTGACCGCACGTCGCGGGCGATTGCCAGATGACGCTCTTCCGCGAGGAACGGCAGCAGAGCGTCGATACCTATCGGGCGACTCACCAGAAATCCCTGAATCATGTCGCACCCCATGACCGACAATAGCGCCATCGCCGAGGGCGTTTCGACCCCTTCTGCGACGACTTCCATTTCGAGCGCGTGCGCGAGGTCGATCGTCGACCGGACGATCAGCGGATCGCGGTTCGAACTGGTGAGTTGCGTGACGAAGAGCTTGTCGATCTTGAGCTCGCTGGCGGGAAGCTGCTTGAGATAGGCGAGCGACGACAGGCCGGCACCATAATCGTCGATCGCGATCACGATGCCGATATCCGCGAAGATCTGCAAATTCCGGATCGCGCTTTCCGGATCGCGAATCACCGACGTCTCGGTGATCTCGAAGCCCAGACGCGCGCCGCTCGACGTGATCATCTCGCACGCCTGCCGCACGAATCGCGCATCGGCGAGCAGGACGCCGGCGATATTGATGAAGATCGGCAGTTCATGACCATGCGCCGCCAGGATCCGCTGGTCGCCGATCACCTGCTCGATCGTCCACAGCGTGAGCGCAACGATGTCGCGGCTCTCCTCCGCGATCGGGATGAAGTCGCTCGGCAGTACGAGGCCGCGCTGCGGATGGCGCCAGCGGACCAGCGCCTCGACGCTGACGATCTCCTGCCGACGCAGATGGACCTTGGGTTGATATTGGAGGAACAACTGGTCGCCGCCGATCGCCTTGTGCAGCTCGCGCGCCAGCATCAGCCGGTCCAGCGAGGCGCTGGCCGCCGAAACGTCGCGCGCGATCGGTCCGCGCTCGACCCGGGCATCGGCAAGCGCCAGCTCGGCTTCCTCGATCAGGCGGACCTCGTCGTGCTGCGGCGCGCGAACCGACGCGCCGCCCAGCGTCAGGTCGACGTGATAAAGCTCGCCGTCGATGTCGAACGGCGTGGTGAAGGCATGTGCGATCAGCTCGAGGGCGAGGTCGAGCTCGTCCTGCTGATCCGCCAGAAGCGCGATGTCGATCAGATCACGCGCGGCGATCTCGATACGCGATTGCGGCAGAACCGCCGCGATCCTCAGCGCGATATCGCCGACCAGCGTGTCCGCGCGCGCGCGTCCGACATGGCGGCGAAGCATTGCGAAATTCGCGACCTCGGCGAGGATCACGAATTGCCAGCCATGAAAGGCCACGGGCAGGCACGACATAGTCGCGGGATCCGACACGTCAGTCATGCGACAGCCTCGCAGACGCATAACCGCCGCGATGCGAGTCGCACGTGCAGCCGAAAGGAATATGCGAGCGGTCGATCATCCCTAAACGCTAGCTGCCGATACTGAAGATAGCGTTAAGCCTCCCATGCTGGCACGTAAACGTGGTTAACGATTAATAAACCATGTTGAATTCAAGTTAACGCTCGGTTAACTTCCCCTTGCGTCCTAACGGGCGTGAACAAGGGAGAAAAAAGTGCTGAAGCTCATTCTTTCGCTCATCTACGGCGACCACATGCGCCCCTGGTAAACAGGTGCCGGCCCGGCGTTTTTGGAAAAACCCGCGCATCGCGGGCAGGCTTCCATTGGCGCCGGGCCACTTTGAATGCCATTCAACTATAGTGTTTTAAGACCCGTTCTGGCCTGAATCCGACGGGTAGCCGCCGACGGGCCATCCCCATGGCCGTCTGGATATGTGACCGGTCGCTACCGCTGCAGCGCGCGCATGGCGCCGCTCGGCTTCACCATACAGACAAGATGGGCCGCGCATCCGCGCCAGGGCGCAGGCCGAAGCAGCTCGCCTGCAAAACCAGCAACACAGTATAGGGATCGGCGTAGCGCGCCGGCGTCCGCTATCGGACAGACCTGTGTCTGGCTGCGAGGATCGCGCGGCGAGCTTTACGCGCCGCGCCTCGCGTCTGGGAAGATCCCGTGGCGGGCGCGATCCGCGCCGCCACGGGATGAGGCGATCAATAGTCCTTGGAGTATTTCACGCTGGCATTGGTCCCGCCCTGCGCGCCGGCCGACGAGAGCAGGCTGAGCGCCTTGGTCAGGGCAATCTCGAGCTGGGTCGAGGTGAAGCCCTTCGCGTCGGTCACGATCTCCACATAGATGTTGTCGGTCAGGTACTTGCCTGCCGCAAGGCTGGTGCCACGCCCGCTGGCCTCGTCCGCGCCGAGGACGCGAAGACGATCGAAGCCGGTCGCCGAGCGCAGCTTGCCAAGCGGATTAAGCCCGCCGCCCGATCCGCGCAGTGAATTGAGCGCAGACGCCAGCTGGATCGCCTCGGTCGCCGAGAGATTCTCCGGGTTGGTGCCGAACAACAACCGGCTCAGCACCTCGTCCTGCGGCAGCGCCGGGGTTGAGGTGAAGGCGATCTGCGGGCGCTGGCCGGTACCCGTGACGTTGATCACGACGGTGATGTTGTTCGTGGTCGTCGTCGCCTGGATGTTGATGTCCGGATCAGTCAGCGCCCCGCCACGGAAGCGGATCGTGCCGCGATTGACCTCGAACCGCTTGCCCGCGAACGAATAGGTCCCGCGGACGATGTCGAGCCCACCGGTGACGACCGGCGCGGTCGACGTGCCGGTGATCCGCATGTCCATCTCCCATTCCGATTCGAGACCCATGCCGGACACGAACAGTTGGTTCGGCGCCCGCACCCGGAGGTCGAGCTTGATCAGGCTCGGCGGCGCGGGCCGCGCCGGACGATCGGTCGGCAGGGCCGGCCGGATCTCGCTCTTGCGACGGATACCGGTCAGCTCGGCGACTTCCGCCTGACCCTGGCGGATGATCTCGTAGCGCGCTTCCGGGATCTGCAGGTCACCCTTGAGCAGTCCGCCATCGCGGCCATAGGTGAACCGCACCGACCCGGTCGTCGTCGCACTGAGCGCATCGCTCTTGGCAAGCTGTGCATTGTCGAGGGTCGCGCGCAGATCGATCGGGAAGCCGCTGTCCGCGGCAAGCCCGACGCTGCCCTGGGCCTGTACACTGCCATTGCCGGCACGGGCCCGCAGCTGCGTCAGTTCAAGCCGGTCGTTGTTGAACCGCGCATTGATCGCCATCTGCGACAGGCGCGTGCCGTAGACCTCATTGTCATAGGTCAGCGAATCGGCCCGTACGATGCCGTTCAGACGCGGCGCCTGAACGCGCCCGGAGAAGTCCGCCGCGATCGCGATCGGCCCGGACAGCTGCTGGTTGGGCAGCGCGGCCAGGCTGAACAGCACTGCCGATGGCCCGTTATACCGGATGCCACCCGACAGCGGTGCCGCCATCAGTCGTTCCGACCAGGACGCGCCAGCGCCCAGCGGCCGGAGATTGGCGACCATGCGCCCCACCACCGTCGGCCCGCGCCGGACCAGCGCGCGCCCGGTCCCGCCATCGGCATTGAGCGTGCCGGCGAACACGATGTCGACCGCATCAGACACCGCCGCGATTCCCGTGCGGGTGAAGTTGCTCACCGTCGCACGGACGTTCGCCGTGGGCACCGCAGTGCTGTTGGCCTGGGCGAAGTCGAGGCTGCCCGTTGCGGTGCCGCCGATCCCGAGGTTCGGCATCAGCGCGCTGAGGACCGACAGGTCGAGCTTGTCGAGCCGTGCCTGTGCGTTCAATCCGCGGCCATAGCTGCCGGCAAGCCGCGCTGCGCCGGCCGCGGTCCCCTGACCGAAATCGATCCGGGTCGGCGAAAGACGATAGACGCCCTGCGTCGCCTGGATCCGCGCGGGATTGGCGGTGCGGAAGTCGATCCCGTTCGCCTGCCCCTTGAGCGCAACGAGATAGTTGTCGGGGCTCAGCTTCGCATTCATCGCAAGGCGGAACGGCACGCCGCTCGACCCGGTCGCCAGCGCCTGGGCGGTGCCCTTGCCGCCGACGTAATTCACCTTCGCGCGTGCGGCGGACAACACGACCTCGCCGTAGCGCATGTCGGCGATCTGGACGTCGGCGATCACCTCGGGCGCCTTGGGATACAGCACGGCGCTGGCATCGACGATCGCGCGGCCGATCGTGAAATCGACCATCCCCGGAATCTTCGCGCCATAGGCCCGCGCAGCGACATCGGCGCGCTGATACCCGCCCTGGTTGGCGAGACGGACATTGCCCGTCAGCCCCTGCCCCGCGAACTGCAGCGCACCGGCGAACGGCCCCGCCGCACTCTGCACGATCCGGCCGCGTGCAACGATGCCCGCGAAGACCGCACGACGCACGTCGACCGCAAGCTGCGTGCCCGGCGTGACCAGCACATCGGCGGTGAAGGGGCCGTAATCGGTGCCGCCGCTCGCGACGACGGCATAGGCGCCGTTCCGCCCGACGACCCGCGCCTGGAGGTTTACCAGCCCGACGCCAACGCCCGGCCGCGGTGCGCGCAGGACGACGACCGGCGCGGTCGCGCTGCCCGTGACCCGCGCCGAGAGCGGACCGTAGACGGTCGAATAGGCATCCGCGTTGACGAGCACCGCACCGGTCGCCGGATCGAACCGCCCCTCACCGCGCGTCACGCGGAATTGCGGCGCGTTCATGCGGAGGTTGCGGAAGGTCACGATCCCCTCGGGGCTGTACCCGATGTCCGACCGGACGATCGCGTTACCGCCGAGGAAGCTGCGCGCGCCTTCGTTGAAGATCTGCGCGGTCTGCGCGACGACGCGCCCGGTGATGCCGAACCCGCCATTGGGGCCCGGCACCAGCTTCGCATCGGTCGTCAGGTTGACGATGCCGATCCCGTCGACGCGGTAGTTGTTGACCCGCCCCTTGAGCGCACCGGTGTAGCGTCCGGTCGCCATGTTGGCGACGACGACCGCGGTCGCGTCGATCTTGTCCGAACGGATCTTGAGGTTGTCCGACAGGACGTTGACGCCGGAGATCGCGAAGTCCCCGTCGATCGCGACATTGGTCGCAAGACCGCCAACCGCCACATTGAGCCCGGTCACGCGACGTGCGCGCGCCTTGATCGGCAGGAGGATGCGGTCGGCATTCACGCGCGCAAGACCCTCGGCATAGAGGTTCTCGACACCCATGTCGCCAAAGGCGATCGTCGCGGCCCGGACCTTGTAGTCGACCGTCGGGGTCGCGAACGCCCCGTCGAGGACGACGCGCGCGGTGACATCGCGACCGCGCAGATTGGGCAGGATCGCCCCCGGGGTCAGAAGCTTGGCGTCGACCGCGAAGTTGGCGAACCGGCTGTTGGCGAGATCGATCAGGCCGCCGGCATCGACCGCGAGCGCGTCCGACTTCAGCGTCATGCGCGTGTCGGCCTTGCGGTCGTTCAGCGTCGTGTCGATCGACACGTTGAGCTGCGGCGCGGTCAGGCGCTCGACCGGTCCTTCGAGATAGAGGCCGGGGCGGGTCGCGCCGCGCACCTCGATATGCCCGTTCTTCGCGGTCAGGCCGAGATTGGCGAGCTCGCCGCCGCCCAGCGTCGCGACCGCACGGCCGCGCCAGGCGGCCCAGCTTCCACGGCCGTCGACCGTCGCGGTCAGCGGCGCCTTGAGCGACCCCATCGTCGCGACCACGCCGCCGACGGGTGCGGTCAGCTTGATGTTGACGTCGAGCTTGTTCTGTTCGGGCACCGCGTCGAGCTTGAGGATCAGCCGGTCACCGCCGGCGATGCCGGGGCCGGTCAGCGCGGCGGCGTTGGTCGTCAGCTGTGCACGCTTGTCGGCGATATGGACCGCGCCGTCGATCTTGAGGATATGCGTCTGGCCCGTCACCGGCTTGCCGATCACGAACCGGTCGATCACCAGCCGGTTCACGTCGATATCGAGATCGGGCAGCAGCGGCGCGTTGGGATCGGTCGGGGTTGCCTTGAGCACCGGACGGCGTTGCAGCGTGACGAGCGGCGTGGTCAGCGACCGGACGTCGACATGGTTGCTGGCAAAGGCGAACGGGCGCCAGTCGACGCGCAGCTTCGGGCTGGTGAGGAACACGCCGGTCGGGTCCGACACGCGGACGTCGCTGAGCGTCATCGCGCCGTAGATCGATCCGTCGATCCGGCCGACCTTGATGTTGAGGCCCGACGCGGTCGTATAGCCACCGATCTGATCCGCGACGAGGCGGCGACCGGGATCGGTGTTGATCCCGAACAGCACGATCAGCACGAGTGCGATCAGCGCCACGATCAGGATCGCGATCCCCTTGAGGATCCGCTGCCAGAGCGGCCGCCGGGCCACGACGCTGTCGTCAGCCTGATCGATAGGTCCCTGGTCGGCAGGGGGTGCGCCGTTTTCGGCCATCAGAATGCCTGCCCGATCGAGATGTAGAGCGCGACCTTGCCGTCGCCCTCGCGTGGGTTCAGCGGCGTCGCGACGTCGATGCGCATCGGACCGAAGCTGGTGTAGAAGCGACCGCCGATACCCGCGCCGTAGCGCAGGCTCGACAGGTTCGGCGTGCTGCTTTCATAGCTGTTGCCCGCGTCGATGAACGGCACGATGCCGAAATCGCCGAAGCGGTAGCGCGCCTCGAGCGCGAACTCGTTGAGCGAACGACCGCCGACCGGATCGCCATTGGGATCGAACGGCCCGAGTCGCTGATAGCCATAGCCGCGGACCGATCCGCCGCCGCCGCCATAATAGCGCCGCGAGGGCGCCAGGTCGTCGCGCGCGACGCCCTGGATCGTCCCTGCCTTGGCGCGGCCGGCGATCACGATGCTGCTCGACACGGGATAGTAGAAGGTCCCCTCGACCATCGCGCGGACATAGGGTTTGACCGAGCCCTGCACCGATGTTTCGGGGCTGGCGTTGAGCCGCAGGCGGAACCCCTTGGTCGGGTTGAGCAGGCTGTCGGAGCGATCGAACAGCAGCTGCCCGGGCAGCGCGACGATGCCGTAGGTCCGCCGGACGTTCTCGCCACGAGCGAAATCATACACGCTCTCGTTCGTGCCGACGAGCTCGCCGCCGTAGTAATAGGTGATCGGCTTCTGCCAGATCGGCGTCGAATCATAGCTCCAGCGGATGCCGACGCTCGTCGTGAACGCCTCATAGGCGTCGTAGTTCGAATGATTGGCCCCCGCCGTCAGGCTGAAGGTGCGATCGCGACGCCCGGCATTGGCGCGGCGGAACGTGCCCGCAAGCCCCTGTTCCTGCGTCCCTGCAATCACCGACGCGAGCAGACCACCCTCATAGGGGAACAAGTTGCGATGCTGCCAGGTCCCCTCGGCGCGGAAGCCCTGCCCGGTCGAGAAGCCGACATTGCCGCCCAGCGTGCGCGCCGGGCCCTTTTCCTGCCGGACCAGCAGGTCGACCTGCTCGGTGCCGTCGGGGTTGGTCCTGCCGGTCCGTTGCGGGATCACCGAGACGCTCTGGAACAGGCTCGTCGCGACCAGCGCGTCGCGCAGGTCGTCGGTCATCCGGTTGTCGTAGAGCTGCCCCGCCTCGAACCGCGGAAAGACGTTCAGATGCTCGATGTCGAACACTGCGTCGCCTTCGGTGCGCAACTGCCCGAACGAGGCGCGCGGCCCCGTATCGACGGGCAGCGTATAGGCACCGGTCGGGACCTGCGCCTCGTCGTCGAGCAGGATGTCGCGTTCGCCCACCTTGACGAACGGATAGCCCATCTGCGGCAGCATCAGCGAGACATTGGCCTCCGCCCCCTGGATCCGGTCCGCCTGGATCGGATCGCCGACCTTCAGCGGCAACTGGCTGCGCACCAGATCCGGCGGAATGGTCTGCGCGGTCTTCACGTCGATCGAGCCGAGCGTGTAGAGCTGCCCCGGCTGCGCGCTGACGATTGCCTTCAGCCGCCCGGGCTTGTCGGGCACGGTTTCGATCGTCGAGACTGCGGTCGCGTCATAATAGCCGAGCGACTTCAGCAGCCGGACGACCAGCGCCTCGTCTTCCTTCGCGCGCGCCGAAACCTGCGTCGTGTTCGCCGCCTTGCCGCCGCCCTTCAGCGCGGACAGGGCCTTGTAGCGCGCTTCGAGCCCGTCGCCCGCATCGGCCAGACCCTTGATCTCCGCATCATAGCGGATCTCGGGCGCATCCTTGTCCTTGATGTCCGCAGCGGTCGCCAGCGGCGCCGTGTCGTAGCTCGCGAGCGCGGGAAGCGGCACGACCAGCTGGGGATCTTCGGGACCGGTGGGGGGCAAGACGGCGCCCGACGCGGTCGTCGCGGGGGTCACATCCGTCGCGGGGGTCACGGGCGCCGTCTCGCTCGCCATCGGCTCGAGCGGTGCGTTGATGTCGTTCGAAAGCGGCGGCAGCGCCTGGTTGAATTCCGCGTCTGGAACGATCGGGGCGTTACCCTTGGGATCGGCGACGCCGGTGTCGGCTCGCTGCTCGGCCGTGGGTGCGTCGGGTCCCTTCGCTGGCGCGGTACCGGGCTTTGCCAGCTGGGCTTCGCCGGGCGCAGCCACAGTCGCCGCCAGAGCGATCGCGAGCCAATAGTGCCGTCTTGTCGAACTCGTCACAGGAAACACGATCCCCTTTCGAAGGGCGACCGCGTTCGATTCATCCCCATTAATCCCTCGCAACGCACGAAACTTGGGTTGGTTTCCGTCATCCGGCGATTCACACGCAGCCGATCATGCCGGCCACCGGAAGGACGATGGTGTCGCGGCCCGGCCGCTCAAGCCGTAGCGTCGCATTGGGCACCATCGCGCCTGACGCCAGATCCTCGCGCGTGACGATCGTCATGTCGAGTGCGACGGTCAGGTCGCCGCCGCGGTAGGTCGTCACCCCGGCAAAGCCGTAGCCACCCGGGCCGGCCTCGTCGACTCGCGCATAATCGACCGGCTTGCCTTCGACTGCGAGACGCAGCCGAGCCGAGTCGGCGGTCGCCATCGCCACCAGCGTGCGGTCGCCCGTCGACCAGAGATACGCCGCGCATCCCCGCGCCGGCATCGCCTGCTTGCCGATCGGACCGAGCGTCGCGGGAGCCTTGGTGGTGTCGCCGGGCACCGTCTTGGCGGGCGTGGCGGCCTGCACGGCCGCGGCGATAAGCAATAGCATCATCCGCCCGACGCTATCATGAAGAGCCAGGCCGGATAAGCCGCGATCGCCAGCAATGCGCCGAACGGCATCGCGGTCTGCCCGGTCACGGGCCTGCCGCCGACGCGCATCGTCAGCACCGCGCCCAGCCCGACCATGCTGGCGATCAGCAACACGGCGGGCAGCATCTGCCAGCCGAGCCACAGCCCGATCGCACCGAACAGCTTGGGATCGCCGCCGCCCATCCCGTCATGCCCACGGATTCGACGATAGCCCGCCGCGATCGCCCAGAGGAGGGCGAACCCCGCGATCCCGCCGATCAGCCGGTCGAGTCCCCCGGGCGCCAGTCCGGCGACGCCGCCCGCCGCACCGCCGAGCGCAAGCAAGAGGGTCAGACGATCGGGCAGCCAGAAGGCGACGAGATCGAGCGCGGCAAGCGCCAGCAACAGCCAGCCAAAGACCGCGCCCCACAAAGCGGCCTGCCCCGGCGCGACGAGCCCTGCGGCGATACCGATCGCCAGCCCGCACGCCTCGATCCGCCAGTGCAACGGATCGATCTGCGCACCGCAAGACCGACACCGGCCGCGCAGCAGCAGTGCACTGACCAGCGGGACGAGATCGATCGTGGTCAGCGTCCGCCCGCAGGCGTCGCACGCCGACCGCCCGCGAACGACCGACCGGTCCTGCGGCCAGCGAATCACCAGCGCGGCAATGAAGCTGCCGACGATGGCACCGAGCACCCCCAGCGCCGCCGCGGTGATCATCGGGCTCGGCACAGGCATGGCGTCGATCATCCGCCGCGCGTGCCGGGCACGTCCCGCGCCGTCAAGTCGATCCCGGCCAACGTTGCCGCCGTCAGAGATCCAGCGTGTAATATCGGCTGAACCGCGAGGGCGGATAGGATCCGAACCGCTTACAGCGGACAAAGCCTGCGCGTTCGTACAGAGCGCGGGCCGCGGCATAGGCAGCGTTGCCCCCGGTCTCGAGGCTGATCCGCGTCGCGCCCATGTCTCTGGCATGGCGGATCGCACGCTCCAGCAGCGCCGCGCCGACGCCGCGGCGTACATGGTCGGGATGCGTCCGCATCGATTTCAGCTCGCAATGCCCCGCGTCGAGCGGCTTCACCGCGACGATCCCGAGCAGCGTCGAATCGCCCCCCGCCTCGTCCCAGGCCGACCACACCACCACCGACGGATCGCGCAGCCCGGCGAGGTCGAGGGCAAAGACACAGTCCGGTGGCGAGTTGGCATGCGCGGCGCGCTGGTGCAGCGCGACCAGATCGACGACCGCGTCGCGCGTCAGATCGTCGCGCTCTATCCGCATGACGCGATCCGGATGCGACGGCGCGTCATCGCTCAGGGCAGCGCTTCGTCCGCATCGATTCCCCACAGCGCGTCGACGCGCACGAAACCGGCCTGCCCCTTGATGTCCATCTTGCACCAGCCATTGCCGCACTGGCTCAGCCGACCGACGACGCCGGGGGCCGCGCGCCATTGCAGTCGTCCGCTCTCGCTCGGGCGGTCGAGGATCGCGATCGGGGTCGTGCCGCGCACGATCGCGGTGCGCGTGCTGCTCATCAGATTGGCCTGCATCCAGCCTTCGGTGCCGTCCGGATCGGCGATCTTGCGCCATTCCTTGTGGATCGCGATCACGCGCACCGGCAGGTCGGCACGCTGATACAGCCAGCTGGCGGGATAGGCGCGGGCCGGCCCGGTCCGCAACCGCGCGCGCCCCGCCGAGATCGAGGCATAATAGGGAAGCTTGCGCACCGGATCCGCGGCGGCGGCAGGCTCGGTGCCCAGCGCCGCCGTGACGAGGGCGGCGAGCCCGAAGGCGAGAATGCGCATGCTGATGTCCTGTTGCCGACGCGGTTCGTGTCCGGCCAAGCTCTATCGCCACCGCGGCGGCGGTTTCAACTGCTAAGCGCGCGCGCCGCCGTTCCACGGATCGCAGCGCGGTTTTGCCGCTCCATCGTTGACGCCGTGGATGACGTTCGCCAAGCCACAGTCATGCCCGATCCACGCCCCGATAGCTGGCCCGACACCCGGCGCTGCCCCAACCCCAAGGTGGTCGTCACGCGCGAACTCGCCGATGCGGTCATGGACCGTATGGCGGCGCTGTTCGACACGACCAACAATCACAGCGATGCCAAGCTCAGCCGCGACCAGCTGGCCGCCGCGATGGCCGATTGCGATGTGCTGGTCCCGACCGTGACCGACGATATCGACGCCGCGCTGATCGCGGGCGCGGGCGATCGCCTTCGCCTGATCGCCAATTATGGCGCGGGCGTGAACCATATCGACCTGAAGGCGGCGCGGGCGCGCGGGATCATCGTCACCAACACGCCGGGGGTGCTGACCGAAGACACCGCAGACATGACGATGGCGCTGATCCTGTCGGTGCCGCGGCGGCTGGCGGAGGGCGAGAAGCTCGTTCGCTCGGGCGCATGGACCGGCTGGAGCCCCGGCGGGATGCTCGGCCACCGGATCGGCGGCAAGGCACTCGGCATCGTCGGGATGGGCCGGATCGGACAGGCGGTCGCGCGCCGCGCCGCCGCATTCGGCCTCTCGATCCACTATCACAATCGCCGCCGCCTCCCCGTCGCACTCGAACAGGCGCTCGGGGCGACGTGGCACGCCTCGCTCGACGAGCTGCTCGGCGCAGTCGACATCGTCACGATCCACACCCCGCTCAACGCCGACAGCCGGGACATGATCGACGCGCGGCGGATCGCGCTGATGCGCCCGCACGTCTTCCTCATCAACGCCTCGCGCGGCGGCGTGGTCGACGAGACCGCGCTGGTCGACGCGCTCGAGGCGGGCCGGCTCGCCGGCGCCGGGCTCGACGTCTGGCGTCACGAGCCGCAGATCGATCCGCGGCTGCTCGCGCTCGATAACGTCGTGATGCTCCCGCACATGGGATCGGCGACGTTCGAGGGGCGGATCGCGACAGGCGAGAAGGTGATCCAGAACATCCGGATGTGGGCCGATGGCCACCGCCCGCCCGATCAGGTGCTCGAAGGCTGGGCCTGACGGCACCTCCCCTGTCCCCGCGCCCGTGCCCGGAACCGATTCCGCAGTGCGGCATTTGTTGGATACCCCCGGAGAGAAAGAGGAGTATCCCATGAAGAAGATTGCTGTTTCCGCGCTGCTGATCGCGTCCGCCGTGTCGATGAGCGCCTGCTCGACGCTCAAGGGCGCAGGCATCGGTGCTGCGGGCGGTGCGGGTGTCGCCGCGGCGACGGGCGGTAGTGTCGAAAAGGGCGCAGCGGTCGGTGGTGCCGGCGGTGCGGTGGTCGGCACGGTCGCTGACTGAAACGTCTGGCGCGCGCGGGCCTGAAGGTCCGCGCGTCGCCCCTCAAATCACCGTGCGCGGATCCAGCCGGTCCGCTGGACGCTGCCCGTCAGGACTTTCGACCCGAACGCCTTGGCGACGGTCGCGGCATCCGCAATGTTCATCAGGACGATCCGTGTCCCCCCCGACGGCAGTGATTCGATCGCGCTGATCTCGGCCTTGTGCTTGGCGCACATCGCGACGGCCTGGGCCTCGGTGACGCGTACGTTCATCGCACGCGAAATGGGCGCAACATCGGCGCTGGGCGTGGTGGTCATCTGATAATCCCGGCAGGGAGCGGGAGCGCGATACGTCTCTCAGTCGTGGCTTGCCCGAATGAAGCGCCGCAATGCGTCCGGTATGCGCGCTATCCCGCCGATCGGCAACCTCGGCCGCCGCGTCAGACGCGCGTTCCGAGCAGTGCGAGCCCAAAGCCGACGAACACCGCCCCCGTCGCGCGGTCGAAGGCGCGCCGCAATGCCGGTCGCGTCAGATGCCGCGCGAGCGTCCGCCCGCTCATCGCATAGACCGCATACCAGAGGCTTTCGACCACCGCGAAGGTGACAACGAGGATCGCGAACTGCGGCCCCTGCGGTGCGGCGCGGTTGACGAACTGCGGCAGGAAGGCGGCTGCGAACAGCAGCAGCTTGGGATTGCTGATCCCGATCACGAACCCGCCGCGGAACAGCCGTGCGGCCGACATCGTGCGCGGCAGCGTGTCGGCGCCCAGATCGACCGGCCCGCCGGCACCGCGCCACGCCTTGATCCCCAGCACGATCAGATAGGCGACACCGGCATAGCGCAGCGCATCGAACACCCGCGGCCAAGCAGTCAGCAAAGCCGCGACCCCCGCCGCCGATGCGGCGAGGACGAGGACCAGCGCGGTCAGGCACCCCGCCATCGCCGCCAGGCTGCGCCGCGCGCCGAAGGTCATGCTGCGCGTCATGACGTGCAGCATGTTCGGCCCCGGCGTCCCGCACAACAGGATCACCGCGACCAGGAACACCGTCCACGCATGCAGCGTCATGCCTTTGCCCCCCTAGCCTGACCGGCTCAGTCGCCGGTCAGGATCCGATCGACCAGCTGCCCGACGCTCGGCACGAACCCGTTGGAATAGAACGGGTCCTTCTTGAAGTTATACGCCGCATGGCCGGCGAACATCAGGTTCTGGTCGATGTCGCCGCCATGCGCGATATCCTGCAGCGTCTTCTGGATGCAAAAGCTGCGCGGGTCGGCGAGCCGCCCCGTCGAGTTGGTCTCGGTATCCGCCCAGCTCGAGAAGGAGCATTGCGACAGGCAGCCCATGCAGTCTGCCTGGTCCTTGCGGATCATGCCCTTTTCTTCCGGACCGACGAAGACCAGCGTGTTGTCCGGGGTCTTGAGCGCGTCGGTAAAGCCTTCGCCGAACCACTGGCGTGCGCGCAGCAGATCGTTGCGTGTCACCCAGAAATTCTTGCCCTTAACCCCGACGTCGAGCTGGAAGATGTGGTCGCCCGCTTCCTGCGTCGAAAACGCGATCTGGCGCTCGGACCGCGCCTCGAGGCTGCGCAGGAACGGGTTGCGCACCGCCGAGGAATAGAAACCGGTCGGCGAGAATTTGTGCAGCAGCACGTCGCCTTCCTCGATCTTCGTCAGCGCGTCCTTCCACCCCTGCGGGATCGGGCTTTCGCGCGTCAGCAGCGGGCGGGTACCGAACTGGAACGCGATCGTGCCGAGCTCGGGATTGTCGATCCAGTCGTTCCAGTCGCGCAGGTACCAGACGCCGCCCGCCATCACGATCGGCACGTCGTCCGAAATACCGCCCTCGCGCATCACGTCGCGCAGTTCCTTGACGCGCGGATAGGGATCCTGCGGCTTCAGCGGATCCTCGGCATTCGACAGGCCGTTATGCCCGCCCGCGAGCCACGGATCCTCGTACACGACCGCGGCGAGCCACTGTGCCGCCTTCGAATAGGCGCGCTTCCACAGCGCACGGAACGCCCGCCCCGAACTGACGATCGGCAGATAGCTGACGCCGTAGGACGCGGTGATCTCGCTCAGCTTGTAGGGCATGCCCGCACCACAGGTGACGCCCGCCACCTTGCCGCGCGTCCGCTCGAGCACGCCGTGCAGGATCCGCTGCGCGCCGCCCATTTCCCACAGCACGTTGATGTTGATCGCGCCCTTGCCGTCGGCGATCTCATAGGCGCGCTCGACCTGCTGGACCGCACCGTCGATCGCATACTGGACGAGCTCCTCATGCCGGTCACGCCGCGTCAGCGCGGCATAGACCTGCGGGATGATCTTGCCCTCTGGATCGTAACTATCGGCATTCACGGCAGAAACCGTGCCGATGCCACCCGCGGCGGCCCAGGCTCCGGCCGACGCATGGTTGGTCGCCGCGACTCCCTTGCCGCCTTCCACCAGCGGCCACACTTCGCGACCGTTATAGACGATAGGCTTCAGGCCCTTGAACACGACGTCACCTCTCCCGGAAAATACGGCCCCCTATATCGCAAGGACGCAGCGTGCGAGCAAATTAAGACCTAGGTTAGCGCGCCGGGTCTGCCGAGCGCCTCTTCGTACAGCGTACGGTAGCGCGCGATCATCACCGATTCGTCGAATTCGGCCCGCGCCCGCCGCTGATTCGCCGCCCCGATCGACGCACGCAACGCGGGATCCGCGACCAGCGCCTGCAACGCATCGCGCAGCCGCACCTCGCTCGGCGCCTCGGTGATGAACGGCAGGTTTTCGGGCGCAACCATCCGCGCGACGTCGCCGACCGGATAGCTCGCGATCGGCAGGCCGGCGGCCATCGCCTCGACCACCGAGATCGGAAACTGCTCGCTGCGCGACGACAGAGCGAGGATGTCGAAATGCCCGATATAACGATAGGGCCGGTCGAGAAATCCCGGCAGGACGAGCGTATCAGCCATCCCCATCGCCGCCGCCGCCTGGGCGATCCGCGCGCGCTCGGGTCCCTCGCCGACGATCACCAGCCGCACCCGACCCGACACGCCGCCGACCGCACGCACCAGTGCGGTCAGGTCCTTCACCTCGCGCAGGCCCGCCAGCGCGCCGATGACGACCTCCTTCGCCTTCGGGACGAACCCCGGGATCGCCTTGGGTTCGGGCTTCTGCGCGTAATAGGCGGTGCCGATTCCATTCACGATCCGGTGAACCCGCTCGCGCGGCTGCTTCCAGGTCTTCAGCGCGATCGCCTCGAGCACTTCGGACGGTACCGCCAGCGCATGTGCCGCACCCAGCGCGAGCCGACGATAGATGTTGCGCTCGATCTTCAGCCCGCCCGCCTCGTCGGCGTTGAACCCGTCCTCGTGATGGACCAGCGGCGGCGCGCCCTTGCCGAACGCGCGCCGCGCCATCGCCCCGTCGATCGCCCCCCAGTTGTAGCTCAGCACCAGATCGAACCGCCGCATATATTGCGCAATCGCCTCGTAGCGCGCGACCGACGGCTTGCCCGTCAGCGGCGGCGGGTTCTGCGCGATCTCGTAGCGGATCCCCTTGGCGATCGACGCCTGCGCGCCCAGCGCATCGGCCACGCCCGACACGATGGTGTGCTTCGCGCGATCGCCGAACGCATTCATCAACCGCACCGCCCGCGCCTCCTTCCCGCCGAGGTCGAACGAGGAGTGGAGATGCAGGATGTTGACGGGTGCGGCCATGCCCGACGCGATGCCGATTTCTCGCCGGGGTTTCAAGGGAGCAGGCGCGCTGGATTGCTGTCCGCTGCCGCCCACAATCGCGGATGTTCGTTCATATTACGCTAACGTACTGGGCGTACTTCACCTCGGGCGAGGTGGGGATGAAGCAAGTGACGGTGCTGTCGCGAAGATGGCCATATGCCCTCTCGGGTATCCTTTTTGCTGTGCTTTTGATGTTCCCAATTCTGCTCGTTTTTTCCCCGGGCGTCCCTCGCCTAAATGGCGACGACATCTGGGCTCTATGCCTCGTCGAGACGCCGTTCTTCACGTTCTGGGCTTGCCTTTCCGTGGTTCCGGTAGTTCGGCCGCGCCGCCTTATCCTCACCGAACAAGGTGTTACACTAGACACTGTTTGGAGGCGGCAGCATTGGGAGTGGGGGTGTGTTGCTGGCATATGGCCGTTGGGTGGGTACAAACCTCATCTTGAGGTTAATCAAGGTGGCGGTAAGCTGAAGCGGGTCTTCCTAGGTTCGTTTTGGCCAGGTGACTCGGTGGGATTGGCGGAGGTCGTTTCTAAATACCGAGCCCAAGCCTACCCACCCTCCTGCCCCAAAGCGAACGGCAGCTAACCACCAAAATACGCCACAAACCGCATCAAACGGGCGGGTCGAACGCAGTCTTCGCGATGTGCGTGATCCGGCACGCCAGATCCGCCTCGCCGCTCGCGACCACGTAGAAGTCGCCCGCGTCCGCAATGCCCGTCGTGAAGACGACGTTGTCGACGTACATCTGGTCCTTCAGCGGCTCGGTCAGCGCGGGGTTCGCCTCGAGCAGCGGCGCGTGCTGGGTTGCGATCGTGATCGACGGGTCGTCCTTGTCGAGGATCGACCAATAGGTGCGGTAGATGCCGACCACGCCCGACGGCTCGACGCCGTGCCACAGGCTCAGCCAGCCGCGATCGGTCAGGATCGGTGGTGTCCCCCCGCCCATCCGCGCGGTCGAGACCGTGGCGGCGTGAGGGCGGATGCCGGGCTTGTCATGCGGCTTCCAGTGGAGCGCGTCGGGCGAGCGCGACAGGTTGATCGACGGCCCGGCGCGCCATTCGCTGCCCGGCGGATAGGTGAAATACAAGTCGCCGAGCGGCCGCGTCTGCGCCCAATATTGCCCGCCGATCAGCCCTTCGAAGATCAGCATGTCCTTGTTCTGGTGATCGAGCACGATCCCCTCGAGCTGCCAGTCGAGCGCGTCGGCGGACGAATAGAGGGTGGTCGAATGCCGTTCCGGGCTGACCGAACAGGTCGTCATCAGATAGCGGTCGCCGACCTTCGAGATGCGGGCATCCTCGACGCCATAGCATTGATAAGGCGTGCGCGGCGCGATCGCCTTGTCGTAATGGACCGCGACGACCGAACGGCCCTCCGCGTCGAGCTCGACCGGCAGGAGCCAGGACAGCGAGGTGAGCGCCATCACCTTCCACCCGCCGCCGGGGATCAGAAATTTGCGCGGATCCTTGGTGTCCACCATCTGCAACGGCCACGCATCGCGCAGATAGGCGCCGTCCTGCCAGCGGATCGCATGGACGTTGCCGCCCTTGACCGGCTCGCGCAACGCCTCGGCCACGCGCACCATCAGCAGAAGGTTGCCGTTCGCCAGCCGCGTCATCCCCGGATTGAACGCGCCGAGCACATAGGTTTCGGCCCCGACCTTGCCCGCCAGTGGCGAGCGCGACAGGTCGATGTCCGCAGGGGTGAAGACGAGCTGATCGAACATGCTATTCTCCTAAAATTCTTGTTGTTCGGCCGCCCCGCCCCGCCCCTCTCCCGTTCGCCCTGAGCGAAGTCGAAGGGCATGCCCCGGGCGGAGGTGCTTCGACTTCGCTCAGCACGAACGGGACGGGTGAGCGGTGTCGCTATTCCCCCTCCAGCGCCCGCGGCACGATAACGAGCTGCTGGATCACACTGCGCGTCGGCTGCGTGAGCAGGAACTCGACCCCCGCGGCTATGTCCTCGCCGCGCAGCATCTGCTCCGCCGCGATCATCTGCCGCTGCTTTTCGTCGGGCACGTCGGGATATTGCATGTTGGAGCCGACCTTGCCCGGCTCGATCAGCGACACCCGGATCCCCTTGGGCCCCAGCTCTCGACGCAGCGCCTCGGCGAAACCGGCGATACCCGATTTGATGCCCGCATAGACGGTCGAGCTCGGCCCGAGGATATGCGCGCTGAGCGAACCGATGAGGATCAGGTCGCCGATCGGCGTCATCCGGTGCGCGGCGTGATGCGCGCTGAGCAGATAGGCGGTGAAATTGACCGCGATCGCGTAGCGCAGCGCGTCTTCGTCCATCTGCGTCAGCCCGCCCGCGGCGATCGAGGCGTTGACGACGGTGATGTCGAACCCGCCCAGATACGCCTCGCCGGCATCGAAAAAGGCGCGGACCTTGTCCGGATCGGCAAGCTCGGTGACCATCCCGTCGCCTTCGCCAACCTCGCGGATGCAAACGAGCGCGTCCTCGAGATGACCCGCATCGTGACCGCAGATATAGACTTTGGCGCCCCCCGCCGCGAGCAGCACCGCGATCGCCCGGCCGATCCCTGTCGTCCCTCCCGTGATGATCGCGCGTCGACCCTTGAGGGAGCGATGGTTCGCATGAAGGTCGGCGGGTGCGGTCATAAGCTGTTCCGGTCATCGAGCAGGCGGGACAAGGCGTCGCTGCGACGCCCCATCCCCGTCCCCTAGGCGCGGACAGCATCCCCCTCAAGCACCTGCGCCAGCAGCTCGTCGATCGGCGCCTGGACGATCGGCTCGCTCAGCGTCGGGGCATGACCGACCCCGGGCACGGTGACGAGCGTCGCGCGGTCGAGCGATGCGACCATCCTGTCCGCGATCGCGGCGGACAACAGGTCGGACCGACCACCGCGAACGATCAGCGTCGGGATCTCGCGCAGGCCCGCCAGCGCCTGCCACATGTCCGGCCCGGCCTCGCTGCCCGGCACGCGGAACGGTTCGGCGATCTTCAGGTCGTAATCGAGCACGATCCGGCCCGAGCTGTTGAGCCGGTAGATGCGCTTGGCCATCGCCAGCCAGTCTTCGATCGTCCAGTCGGGATAGACGTCGGCATTGCTCTCCGACACGCAGCGCGCGGCATGCATCCAGGTCGGAAAGACGCTTGCCTTGCCGACATAGCCGCGGATCCGCGACAGGCCCTGCGCGTCGATCTCGGGGCCGACATCGTTGAGCAGCGCGGCTGCTATTCGCCCGCGCGCCGGCCCCGCCATCAGCATCGTGACGATCCCGCCGAGCGACGTCCCGAACGCGACGAAACGGTCGATGCCATGCTCAACCAGCAACGCCTCGACATCCTGCACATAGGTCAGCGGGACATAGGACATCGGATCCTTGGCATAGGCGCTCTCGCCGCGCCCGCGGAAATCGATCCCGATCAGCCGCCAGCGTCCCGCCAGCCGCGCCGCCAGCGCATCGAAATCGCGCGCGTTCCGCGTCAGCCCGGGCAGGCACAGGATCGGCGGACGACCATCGCCGCCGCCGGGATAGTCGCGCGCATGCAGCCGCAGCCCGTCCCTGGACCACCAATAGAGGTTTTCGTAAGCGGCCATGGTTGCGTCCTTCGGGTAGCGGCCACCATATCGCCGCATGCCCATCGACCCGCAAGCCTTCCCCGCCTATCGCCCCGAAACCACGTTGCTCGACCTCGGCGACCCGTTCTTCGATCCGGTCGCGGCGGCCGATTTTCCCCGCACCCAGCTCCGCTTCCGCAACGATCGCGCCGCCGCGCAGGTCGGCCTCGCGGCGCTCGACGACGATGAATGGACCCGCCATTTCGGCCGGTTCGCGCCGTTGCCGGACACGCTGCCCGGCCCGCTTGCCTTGCGCTATCACGGTCATCAGTTCCGCAACTATAATCCCGATCTCGGCGACGGGCGCGGCTTCACCTTCGCCCAGATGCGCGACGATCGCGGCCGCCTGATGGATCTCGGCACCAAGGGGTCGGGGCAGACGCCGTGGAGCCGCGCGGGTGATGGCCGGCTCACGCTGAAAGGCGGCGTGCGCGAGATCCTTGCGACCGAGATGCTCGAGGCGCTGAACGTCCCGACCTCGCGCACGCTGTCGCTGATCGAAACCGGCGAGGATCTGCAGCGCGGCGACGAGCCGAGCCCGACCCGCTCCGCAGTCATGGTCCGGCTCAGCCACAGCCATGTCCGGATCGGCACCTTCCAGCGCCTCGCCTATCATCGCGACGACGACGCCCTGCGCCGGCTGGTCGGCTATACCTTGCGCAACCTGTTCGACGAGGACGGGAACGGGGAAGGCGATGATCCGGTCCGCCTTCTCGCGCTCGTCGTCGCACGGGCTGCGCGGCTCGCGGCGCGCTACATGGCCGCGGGCTTCGTCCACGGCGTGCTCAATTCGGACAACATCAACGTCACCGGCGAAAGCTTCGACTATGGCCCGTGGCGGTTCGCGCCGACCTGGGACCCGGGCTTTACCGCCGCCTATTTCGATCATCAGGGCCTGTACGCCTTTGGTCGCCAGCCCGAGGCGATCCACTGGGACGTGATGCAGCTCGCGGTATCGCTCCGCACGATCGCCGAGAGCGATCCGCTGATCGCCGCGCTCGACGGTTTCGGCCCCGGCTATCAGGCGGAGGTTGGCGCGGCGATCCTGTGGCGGCTGGGCGTCCGCCCGCGTGATCCGGATAGCGACCGCGCGCTCGTCCAGACGACCGAACGCGCGCTGCGGACCAGCGGGGCGGGAATCGACCGGTTCTTCTTCGATGCGTTCGGCGGCGAGCTTCCCGCGGGCTATGGCCCCGAATGGGACGAGGTCCGCGCCGCGCTCGGCGGCTATGCCGCGCGCAAGGATCGCAGCCATCCCTATTGGTCGGGCACGCCGTGCAGCCTGCTGATCGACGAGGTGGAATCGATCTGGGCGCCGATCGCCGACGCCGACGACTGGAGCCGTCTTACCGCGAAGGTCGCGGCGATCCGGGCGATGGGCGAGGCGCTCGCCTGAACGCGGGTGCCGCGGCCGACGGTGCGGCGGATGGTGGAAACTCTTCTAAAATTGGGGCAAGAGCCCGATATGGCCGATGAGATCCTCTCCTACGAACCCGCAACCGGTACGCTGTTGTGGCGTCACCCGATCGGGGATGTCGATACCGAAGTGGCGACCGCGCGGTCGGGCTGGGCCGGCTGGGCGTCCAAGCCGCTCGCATTCCGGATCGAGACGATGCGCCGGTTCGCCAATGTCGTCCGCCAGCGCAACGACGCGTTCACCGACCTGATCGCGCGCGAGACGGGCAAGCCGATCTGGGAAGCGCGCGGCGAGGTCGAGACGGTGATCGCCAAGGTCGACATCTCGGTCAGCGCCTATGCCGAACGCACCGCACAGCGCCGGATGGAGGCGCCGATGAACAGCCGCGTCGCGCTGCGCCACAAGCCGCACGGCGTGCTCGCGGTGCTCGGCCCCTATAATTTCCCGGCACACCTGCCCAACGGCCACATCGTCCCCGCCTTGATCGCCGGCAACGCGGTCGTCTTCAAGCCGTCCGAAAAGACCCCCGCATCGGGCGCGTTCCTCGTCGAGTGCTACCGCGCCGCCGGGGTGCCCGAGGATTGCATCCGGCTGCTCGTCGGCGGCCCCGCGGAGGGCAAAGCGCTGGCTGCGCATCCCGATATCGACGGCCTGCTCTTCACCGGTTCGGCCCAGACCGGCCTCGCGCTCAACCGCGCCTTTGCCGAGAAGCCCGAGAAAATTCTGGCGCTCGAAATGGGCGGCAACAACCCGATCATGGTCTGGGACACGCCGGACCTGCACACCGCGGCGGTGCTCGTCGTCCAGTCCGCCTTCACGACCGCCGGCCAGCGCTGCACCGCTGCGCGCCGGCTGATCGTCCAGGAACGGCTCGCCCAGCCGCTGCTCGACACGATCGAGCGGATGATCGCGCGGATCATCGTCGACGAGCCACATGCGAACCCAGCGCCGTTCATGGGCCCGGTGATCGACAACCAGGCGGCGGACCAGCTGACCGAGAGCTTTCTCGAGTTGCTGATGCGCGGCGGCCGCCCGATCCGGCATCTCGAACGCCCGGTCGATACGCTGCCCTTCCTCCGCCCGGCGATGATCGACGTCACCGACATGGCGGAGCGCCCCGATCTCGAGCTGTTCGGCCCGATCCTGCAGGTCTTCCGCACCGATGATTTCGACGCCGCGATCGCCGAGGCTAACAACACCCGCTATGGCCTGTCCGCCGCGCTGATCAGCCAGACGCCCGCGCTCTACGACCGGTTCTGGGCCAATATCCGCGCCGGGATCGTCAACTGGAACAAGCCCACCAACGGCGCCTCGTCGGGCGCGCCGTTCGGCGGCGTCGGCTGGTCGGGCAACCACCGCCCCAGCGCCTATTACGCCGCCGACTATTGCGCCTATCCGGTCGTCAGCAGCGAATCCGAAAGCGCGCGGGCGAGCATCGGCATCGGCCTGCGCGACGGCTGAGGCAGGTAGCGGCCCCCAAAGCTGAACTGAAATCCTCCCCCGCCAGGGGGAGGATCATGGGGTTTACTTCGCCCCGCCCAACCAGTCGGCGATCTTCTTCTCCAGGACCGGCATCGGCAGTGCGCCCGTATCGAGCACCTGCGCATGGAAGGCGCGTGGATCAAACGCGGCACCCTGCGCCGCCTGCGCCTTGGCCTTCATCCTGAGGATCGTCAGCTGGCCGATCTTGTACGCCAGCGCCTGCCCGGGGATCGAGATGTACCGCTCGACCTCGGCGGTCGCGTCAGTCCGCCCCATCGGCGAATTGGCGAGCATGTACGCGATCGCCTGGTCGCGGCTCCACCCCTTGGCGTGGATCCCGGTATCGACGACCAGCCGCATCGCGCGCAGCATCTCGTCGTTCAGGCCACCCATCCGCTGATAGGGATCGCTTTCGACGCCCAGTTCCTTCCACAAGGTCTCGGCATAGAGCGCCCAGCCCTCGACATAGGCGGTGTTGCCGCCGAACCGGATGAAGGCGGGCAGCGCGACATTCTCCTGCGCCAGGCTGATTTGGTAATGATGGCCCGGCACCGCCTCGTGCAGGTAGAGCGTCTCCATCCCCCACAGATACCGCGTCGGCAGATCATAGGTGTTGTAGTAGAAGATCCCCGGCCGCGTGCCGTCGGGGGTTCCCTGCTGATACGACCCCGCCGCATCGGTCTTCGCGCGGAAATCGGGCACTGCACGGATCTCGAGCGGGCTTTTGGGCACCAGCGAGAATTGCGTCGCGATCCGCGCGTTGACCCGCTTGCCGATCGCCTCATAGCCCTCGCGCACCGCCGCCGCCGACTTGGGCTGGAAGCGCGGATCGGTGCGTAGATGATCGAAGAACGCGGCCAGCGTGCCCTTGAACCCGACCGCGGCCTTCTGCGCCTCCATCGCCTGCGTGATCCGCGCGACCTCGGACAGGCCGAGCTGATGCACCGCCTCGGGCTCGAGCGGCAGCGTCGTGCTGTCCTCGATCCGCTGCGCATAGAGCGCGGCGCCGCCCGGCAGCGCCGACAGCCCGACCGTATCGCGCGCCTTGGCGAGATATTCATTCGCGAGGAAGTCACGCATCCGGACATGCGCGGGATTGATCACCTCGCGCACCTGCTTGGCATAGGCCGCGGTCAGGCGCGTGCGGTCGGCCGCCGGGATCGACGCGGGGAACATCGTCACCGGCGCGTAGAAGGTCGATTTCTCGACACCCTCGGCGATCAGATTGTCGAACTGGCCGATCATGTTGCGCACGACCAGCTTGGGCTGGGTCACGCCCTTCGCCATCCCCTCGCGGAACCGCGCGATCGCCCGGTCATAGACCGCGGCATAGCCCGCATTGCGCCGCAGGTTGGTCTCGTAATCCGCGACCGTCTTGAACGGCGCGCCGCCCTTGCCCGACGCAAAATCGGGATAAAAGGTCTGGAACCCGCCAAAATGGCTGAGCGGCAGCAGCCGGTCGATCGCGACCAGGTTCGGCGCGAACCCGCGCAGCGCGACCTCGCGGCCGTTGCGGAACACGTCATAGGCGATCTGGTCGACGCGGGTCAGCTTGCTGCGGTCGATCGCGGCGATCGCAGCCAAGTCCTGCTCGACATTACGCTTGTCCTGCGCGGTGCGCGCATCGGTCAGATATTCGCCGAAGCGATCGGCATAGCGCATGTCGCCGCGGAAGATCGCCTGCAGCGGATCGTTCTTCAGATCGCGCTCGTCGCTGGCATAGAAAAGCTGCTTGAGCTTCGCATCCTCGGGGCCGTCACCGGCGATCGGCGCGGGCGGCGGCAGCGCCTGGCTCGACACCGGCACCGCGCCGATGAAGGTGGTCGCCAGCAACATGGCGGCAAGGCAGGTCAGGCGCATTATCGAAGTTCCCCATCGCGTCCGGGTTACCCGGTTCGTCGCGCCTTCCTATCGCGCGGATTCCACCGCCACCAGCCCGTGACCGGGGCTTGCGAACGTTTCCGGCGATGGCCGCCGCACCACGTGGGAAAGCAGGACTAGCCCCGGGGCAAATAATGCTGGGCTCGCCAATCGCCCGCCCAGAGCCCATCTTCCTGCCATGGTAAGCTTGCTAGACCCCGGTGCCCGCGGGCGCGTCATCCTCGTCGGGGCGGGGCCCGGCGATCCCGGTCTGCTGACCGTGCGTGCGGTCGCCGCGCTCGAGATCGCCGACGTCGTCGTCCATGACGGGCTGATCGATCCGCGCGTGCTCGACATCGCGTCGCCTGCTGCTCAGCGCATCTCGGTCGCCAAACAGCGCGCGCGCCATACGCTGCCGCAAGAGGCGATCAACGCGCTGATCATCGCGCATGTGAAGACCGGCGCGATCGTCGTCCGGCTGAAGGGTGGCGATCCGTTCGTGTTCGGTCGCGGCGGCGAGGAGGTCGAGGCCGTGCGTGCCGCGGGCCTGCCGGTCGAAGTGATCCCCGGGGTCTCCGCAGCGCTGGGGTGCGCGGCCGAGGCGATGCTGCCGCTGACCCACCGCGATCATTCGAGCGCGGTCAGCTTCGTCGCGGGCCAGTGCAAGGGTCTGACCGAGCAGGACTGGTCGGGGCTTGCCGGCCAGGGTCGTACGCTCGTCATCTACATGGGGATCGCCACCGCGACCGATATCGCCGACAAGCTGATGGCCGATGGCGTGGCGCCCGACATGCCGGTTGCGGTGCTCGAGCGCGGCACGCTATCGGGCAGCCGTGCGATGCGGACGCTGCTCGCCGATCTCGGCCCGATGGTGCAGCGCGAGGCGGTGAAGAGCCCCGCGATCATCGTTGTCGGCGAGGTCGTCGAACTCTCCGACGCGCAGGACAAGCTCGCCCGCTGGGCACGAATTGCAGAGGCCGCCGCATGAAGCTCCTGACCGGAAACGACCTTCCCACCGGCGACGTGATCTGGTGGACCGGCGATGGCTGGTCGCGCCATATCGAGGATGCGGCCGATGTCGGCGTCGCGGGGGAATCGATCCTCCAGGCGGAGGAAGGCGCACGCCGCGTCAACGTCCCTTATCTGATCGAGGCGACCGCGACCGCAGACGGCCCCCGCCCTGCGCACATCAAGGATCGCATTCGCGCCTTGGGTCCGACTATGCGGCCCGACCTTACGCTCAAGCCGGCCGATCCGGCTGCGGGGAGTTGGGTTATATGATTCACGCGATGGCGCGAAGGCGCGACGAGAGCAGTGAGAAGATGGTTCGCGCGGAGGCGCGGAGGCGCGGAGGTGTCTCCCCTGCCGCGCAGCGGCCCTCACACTCGCTGACTGAGGCAGATTTGCTGCCCGCTGGCGCGGGAGTTCATTCCTCGTCTTTCTCCTCCGCGTCTCCGCGCCTCCGCGTGAATCCAATCTTCTTCGCGCCATCGCGCCCCTTCGGCTTCGCTCAGGACAGGCTCCGCGCGAACCAAATTCTACCGGGAACCCCCCATGTATAAATACGACGAGTACGACCAGGCCATCGTCGACCAGCGCGTCGACGAGTTCCGCGACCAGGTCCGCCGCCGCCTTTCGGGCGAGCTGACCGAGGACCAGTTCAAGCCGCTGCGGCTGATGAACGGCCTGTATCTCCAGCTGCATGCGTACATGCTGCGCGTCGCGGTGCCCTACGGCACGCTCGATGGCCGGCAGATGCGGATGCTCGGCCACATCGCGCGCAAATATGATCGCGGCTACGGGCATTTCACGACGCGGCAGAACATCCAGTTCAACTGGATCCAGCTCGATCAGACCCCGGACATCCTCCAGGAGCTGTCGACGGTCGAGATGCATGCCATCCAGACCTCGGGCAACTGCATCCGCAACATCAGTTCCGACCAGTTCGCCGGCGCCGCCGCGGACGAGGTCGCCGATCCGCGCCCCTGGGCCGAGCTGATCCGTCAGTGGTCGACGTTCCACCCGGAATTCACCTACCTCCCGCGCAAGTTTAAGATCTGCGTGATCGCGGCGGACGAGGATCGCGCGGCGATGCGGCTGCACGACATCGGCATCGGTCTGCACGTCCGCGACGGTGAACTCGGCGCGAAGATCTATGTCGGTGGCGGCATGGGCCGCACGCCGATGATCAGCCACGAGATCCGCGATTTCGTCCCCGCCGACGATCTGATGAGCTATCTCGAAGCGTGCCTGCGCGTCTACAATCGCTACGGTCGCCGCGACAATATCTACAAGGCGCGGATCAAGATCCTGCTGCACGAGATCGGCCCCGACGAATATCGTCGCCAGGTCGAGGAGGAATTCGCCGCGGTGAAGGGCCTCGGCCTCGATCCGCCGCGCGCCGAACTCGAGCGGATCACGAGCCATTTCGGCGCGCCCGCATTCGAGGAAAACGCGTCCACCGAGATCGACCGCAGCGATCCCGACTTCGCGGTCTGGCTCGACCAGAATGTGAAGGCGCACAAGCAGCCCGGCTATGCGATCGTCAACATCAGCCTGAAGCCCGTCGGCGGCATCCCCGGCGACGCGTCGGCGGACCAGATCGACGTGATGGCCGATCTCGGCACGCGCTACAGCTTCGACGAACTGCGCGTGACGCATGCGCAGAACATCGTCCTGCCGCACGTCCGCATGGCCGATCTGCACGCGGTGTGGTCGACGCTAAACGAGGCTGGGCTGGCCGAGGCCAATCTCGACCTGATCAGCGACATCATCGCCTGCCCCGGTCTCGATTATTGCAGCCTCGCCAATGCGCGGTCGATCCCGCTCGCGCAGAAGATCGCGACGCGCTTCGGCGATCTTGGCCGTCAGCGCGAGCTGGGTGAGCTCAAGCTCAAGATCAGCGGCTGCATCAACGCCTGCGGGCATCACCATGCCGGGCACATCGGCATCCTCGGCGTCGACAAGAAGGGCACCGAGAATTACCAACTCTCGCTCGGCGGATCGGGCGCGGAGGATGTGAGCCTCGCCAAGATCACCGGCCCCGGCTTCTCGGAGGATGGCGTCGTCGACGCGATCGAACGCGTCACCGACCGCTATCTGCAGGTCCGCGACCCCGGCGAGCGCTTCCTCGACACCTACCGCCGCGTCGGCTTCGAGACGTTCAAGGAGGCGATCTATGGTTGAGTATCCGGACCAGACGCTGCTCCGCTTCCGCGACGACGAGCCGCATGACGAGCCTGCGGTGACGCTTGATTCGTTCATCGGCCAGAGCAACGCCGCCGCCGTCCGCCTCGAAGCGGGCGACGATGCGCGCGCGCTGCTGCCGCAGATCGACCAGCTCGCGCTGATCGAGGTGAGCTTTCCCGGCTATCGCGACGGCCGCGGCTATTCCGCGGCGCGGATCCTGCGCGAGGCGGGCTATACCGGCGAGCTGCGTGCGGCGGGCGACGTGCTTGTCGACCAGATTCCGTTGATGCGCCGCTGCGGCTTCGACAGCTTCGCGCCCGAGGCCCCGATCGATATCGACGTGCTCCGCGCCAGCCTCTCGCGCTACGACACGCCCTATCAGAAGGCGGCCGACGGCACCGTGCCAGTCTGGAAGCTGCGCCATGGGTGAAGCGCTCCGCCGGATCGACACGATCGACGTGACCCCCGCCTTCACCAGGGCGGACGCACAGGCGATGCAGGACCGGTTCGCCGGCGTTCCTGCGGCGCAGATGCTGCGCGAGCTGCTGACCGGCGAACTGGCCGGGCGGATCGCGTCGGTTTCGTCCTTCGGTGCCGAATCTGCGGTGCTGCTGCACATGGTCGCGCAGGTCGATGTCGACGTGCCGGTGATCTTCACCAACACGCAGAAGATGTTCGGCGAGACGCTCGCCTATCGCGATGCGCTGGCCGAACGGCTTGGCCTCACCGACCTGCGCGTGTTCAGACCCGATCCGCGGCTGCTCGCGATCAAGGATCGGGCCGGCGAACGCTGGTCCTACGACCCCGATGGCTGCTGCGACCTGCGCAAGGTCGAGCCGCTGCGCCGCGCGCTCGCGCCGTTCGACGCGTGGATCTCGGGGCGCAAGGGCTTCCAGTCGGGCACGCGCACCGCGCTGCCGCGGTTCGAGGAAGATGAGGGCCGGTTGAAGATCAACCCGCTCGCCGACTGGGACAAGGCGCGGCTCGACGCCTATTTCGCCGAGCATGATCTGCCGCGGCATCCGCTCGAGGCACAGGGCTATCTCTCGATCGGCTGCGCACCCTGCACCACCAAGGTCGCCCCCGGCGAGGATCCGCGCGCGGGGCGCTGGCGCAGCTTCGACAAGGTCGAATGCGGCATCCACGCCCCCGGCGGCTACGACCCGATCATCTGACTGAATTCCCTCGCCCCTTTGGGGAGAGGGAGGGAGGAGCCGTAGGCGACGGAAGGGAGAGGGGCGTTGGGATTAACCGTCCCGCGTCTCATTCCCCTCACCCTTTCCACGGCAAGTGCCGCGGGCCCCTTCCCTCTCCCACGCGGGGAGAGGGTGATGAGCGCCTCAATATTCCGCCAGATCCGAGAATTTCGTGATCGTCGGGTCGAACTTCATCCGCACCTTGCCGGTCGCGCCGTGGCGCTGCTTGGCGATGATCAGCTCGGCAAGACCATAGACCCGCTCCATCTCGGCCGCCCAGGACGCGTGATCCTCGAAGATCTTCGCGCTGTCGCCTTCGGCCGGGCGCTTGGGCTCCTTCGACGCGACGTAATAATCCTCGCGGTACACGAACCAGACCATGTCGGCGTCCTGCTCGATTGACCCGGATTCGCGAAGATCGGAGAGCATCGGCGTCTTGTCCTCGCGGCTTTCGACCGCGCGGCTCAGCTGCGACAGTGCCAGCACCGGGACGTTCAGGTCCTTCGCCAACGTCTTCAACCCACGCGAAATCTCCGAGATTTCCTGGACGCGGTTGCCATCCTTGCTCTTGCCCGACCCCGACAGCAGCTGGAGATAGTCGACCACCACCAGCCCGATCTCGTTATTGTGGCGGCGCTGCAACCGGCGGACACGCGTGTGCAGCGCGCCGATCGACAGACCGCCCGTGTCGTCGATGAACAGCGGCAGATTCTCCAGCTCTGCCGCCGCGGCCGCCAACTGCGCGAACTCGGTCCGGCTGATCTTGCCCATGCGGAGCGATTCGGATGAAATCTGCGACTGCTCGGCAAGAATACGCGTCGCCAGCTGATCCGCGGACATTTCGAGGCTGAAGAACGCGACCTTCGCGCCGACCGAATCCTTCGGCGCGATCCCGTCGGCCATGTCGCGCATCCAGCGCCGCGCGGCGTTGAACGCGATGTTGGTGGCGAGCGACGTCTTGCCCATGCCCGGACGCCCGGCGAGGATCATGAGATCGCTGTGATGCATGCCGCCGATCTTGGCGTTGATCGAGTCGATACCCGTGGTGACGCCCGACAAATTGCCGCCCGAGTTGAGCGCCCGCTCGGCCATCTTGACCGCCGCGGTGGTCGCCTGCGCGAACGTCTTGACCGAGTTCTCCGCCCCGCCATCGGCGGCGACCTTGAACAATTCCTCCTCGGCCAGCTCGATCTGCGCGCGCGGATTGACCTCCTCCGAGGTGTCCATCGCGCGGTCGACCAGGGTGCGGCCGACCGAGACGAGCGCACGCAGCATCGCCAGGTCATAGATCTGCTGCGCGAATTGACGCGCGCCGATCAGCCCCGCGCCGCTGCCCGTGAGGCCGGCGAGATAGGCGGGACCGCCCAGCTCGCGCATGCCCTCGTCCGCGTCGAACATCGGCCGCAGCGTGACCGGCGTCACCAGCATGTCGTTGCCGCGCAGCGTCTTGATCGCGGCGAAGATGCGCCCGTGCACGGGTTCGAAGAAATGCGTGGGTTCGAGCTTGTCGACCAGATCGTCGGCGAGCCGGTTGTCGATCATCATTGCGCCGAGCATCGCGGCTTCGGCCTCGACGTTGCGGGGAAGCTGCTGTGGTTCGGCCACGGCGGGGACGGGGAATGCAAGGGTTGCCATACTGCGTTCTACGCACTGCGCGCGATCGCTCCAAGCCAACTGCGCCAGAATGATGGGGATAAGTCGACCAGCCCGCCGCGATCGGCGGCCGCCGGTGCAGGCGACAAGTGACACGCGTTACGACCATCGCTATCGCACATGGCATGGCCGACCCGCGGATCATCGACATACAGCTCGACGAGCGCACGATTGCGTGGCGCTCCGCGGATATCGAACAGGAACGCCGGATTGCGATCTTCGACCTGATCGAGGGCAATTATTTCGCGCCGCAGCGCCAGCATGCCGATGGCTATGCCGGCCCGTACCGCATCAGGCTCGAGACGGAGGAAGGCCGTCTCGGCATTCACATCCATCGTGAGGACGACACGCATCTTGAGACACTGGTGCTCGCGCTCGGCCGTTTCCGCCGACCGATCAAGGACTATTTCGCGATCTGCGACAGCTATTACCAGGCGATTCGCCAGTCCTCGCCCGCGCAGATCGAAACCGTCGACATGGCCCGGCGCGGCGTCCACAACGAGGCCGCCGAGCTGCTCAAGGACCGGCTGTCGGGCAAGATCGAGGTCGATTTCGACACTGCCCGCCGGTTGTTCACGCTCATCTGCGTCCTTCATCTACGTGGCTGAGCAGCGCTGATGGCCACGACATTGCTGAAGCTTGCGACCGTGCTGTTCGGCACGGGCGGCATCGCGATTGGCGGCTGGGCCTATGCGACGCAGTGGCATCCCGCGACCGAGACCTATCCGCTGCAAGGCGTCGACCTGGGTGAAAATCCCGCGCCGGTCGAATGGGGAACGGTGCGCGCGCGCGGCGTCGATTTCGCCTATATCGTCGCGACCTCGGGCAAGGATCGCCGCGATCCCGCGTTCGAGGCGAACTGGGCGGCGCTTCCCGAAGCCGGGCTGCGCCGCGGCGCGGTGCATATCTATTCGCTGTGCCAGCCTGCGGTCGAACAGGCGAACGCGTTCAATACCTTCGTGCCCGCCGCCGCCGATGCGTTGCCCGTCGCCGTCGATGTGCAGTTCCGGGATGATTGCGTCGCCCGCCCCGAAAAGGCCGCGCTGGTCGCCGATCTGACGCGCTTCGTGACGATGGTCGAGACGCATACCGGCAAGCCCGTCCTGCTGCGCATCGGCAAGTCGGTCGAGGGCAGCTATGCGTTGTCGGCGGCACTGCCGCGGCCGGTCTGGGCGATGGCCAATCTGCTCAAGCCCGATTATGCGGCACGGCCGTGGCGAATGTGGCGCGCGAGCAATTTTCGGCGCGTCGAGGGAATCGAGGGACCGGTGAATTGGGACGTGGTGGCAGGATGAACGATGGTTTCGATACCGATCAGGCAACCCGCCTGATCGCCGCGGCGCGCGACGCCGCGCGTCACGCGCATGCGCCCTATTCGCGATTCGCGGTCGGCGCCGCGGTGCTGCTCGACGACGGCAGCGTGATCACCGGCGCCAATTTCGAGAATGCGAGCTATGGCCTGTCGCTCTGCGCCGAAACAGTCGCGCTGGCGACCGCAAGCGCGCAGGGCCGCCTGCGTGACGTCGTTGCGATCGGCGTGATCGGCGGCGCGATGGACTCAGAAGGTTGCGCGACCGGCAACGCTCCCGTGAGCCCGTGCGGACGGTGCCGCCAGGTGATCAACGAGGCGGCGCAGATGGGCGGGCGCGATCTTCCCGTCCACTGCGGCGCGGCGCAGGGCGAGGCTGTCCACAGCTACCGCCTGTCGGAGCTTCTCCCCGATGCGTTCGGCCCGGCGGACCTCGGGATCGGCTGATCCGCGGTCAGTAGTTGAACTGCAACTGCGTGCGGATCAGATCGCCCTCCGCCCGGCCCTCGCGGCGTTCGTCGGCCTCGCGCCGCGTCATCCGCGCATAGGCGACGGTCAGCTCGATCGGCGGGGTCGGCTGGAACTCGATCCCCAGCTCGAACTCGTCGGTCTCGAGCCGCGGCGCGTTGGGCAGCGCCTTCCACCCGCCGCGATAATATTGCCGGCGCGCATAGGGCATGAACGGGCCGAGCGGCGACGACCGCACGCGAGCCATCGCCTGGACATAGCCGCCGTTGAGCCGCTTGGTCGTAATCGACTGCGACACGTCGTCATATTCGGGGCCGCGCCCCCAGTTCCACTCCGCCTGAAACCCGAAGGGCTGCGGATAGAGGATCGCGTGGACCCCGAACCGCTCATCGGCAAAGCTCGTGTCGCTGACCCCGCCGCTGCGCAGTTCGGGCTGGACGCGATTACGGATGGCCGCCGCGCCGACCTCCAACACCTGTCCGCTAAACGCCCCGCCAAGCCCGTCGAGCGCGAACGGCCACGTCGCCATCGCCACGGTCATCATGCCGTCATTGGTCTCGGCACGGCTGATCCCCTGGCCGTTATAGACGCCAAGAGCGAACGCACCGTAATTGCCGAACAGTTTCTGGCCGTCCTCCTCGAGGCGATCCCAGATCCGTTGCACGCCGGTGGGCGTGTAATAGGCGACGATGCCCAGATCGCGCTCACCGGGGACCGCGCTGTTGATCCCGTCGCTGCGATCGATCGTGATGCGATTCGACGAGGACTGCATATTCTCCCAGCCGAATGGCACCTTCGACTGCCCGAACCGCAGCCGGAAGCGGCGATCCGCGTCGAGGAACGTGTCGACATAGGCGTCGCGCAGCTGGGCAAAGCCCTCGCGTCGCTCGCCGCCCGACTGGTTGCTGACGTTCACCGCGAAGTCGGGCTGGAGATAGAAGGACACCCGGTCGGTCAGATCGCCCTGCAGGACCAGCCGGACGCGGCGGAGCGAAAAGCCGGTATTGTCGCCGATGCTGCCGTCATGCACCGACCGCAACCGCGACTTGCCCTCCGGCGCGGTGCGATCGCCCGACACGATCTCGTTGAACCGCATCTGCGTATAGCCGCGGATCGCGATGCGATCATACCAGGCGCGCTTCGGCTCGGGCGTTGCCACGGCCAATTGCGTCGATGGCGCGACCGCGGTTGCCGGCTTGGGCGCCGGGGCGGGCGCAGGCGTTGCCGCAACCGCGACCGGCGCTGTGACCGGCGCAACTATCGGCGCAGTGACTGGCGCAGTCTGGGCAATCGGTCCGTTCTGGGCGGCCTTGAGCTCGGCGATCGTCGCCTTCAGTTCGTCGATCTGGCGTTGCAGGTCCTGCACCGACTGCGCCTGCGCCGTCGTACCTGACAGCGCGATCGATCCTACCAGCGCGATCCGCGCATGGCGGATGGCGCGGCGCACGCGAATAGCAGCGCGGTTCCGCGCGTCATCATGCTCCGGAAGCTGTGGCTCGACGGACGTACCGCGCGGAAAAGGCTGCCGAATCTGGTTCATGCCGCGCCCCATGACGGCCCGGCACGCCGGCTGCAACGGCAAAAACGCTCTCCGCGTGCACGCGCTCTTGCCGCCATCGACCATCCGCGCGAAAGCAGCGGCGAAAAGGGGAATGTCTCATGTCCGTCATGTCCGACCGCTGGATCCGCGAACGCGCGCTGGGCGATGCGATGATCGAGCCATTTCACGAGGCGCAGCGCCGCGATGGCTGTATCAGCTACGGGCTGTCCTCCTATGGCTATGACGCGCGCGTCGCCGACGAGTTCAAGATCTTCACCAATGTCGACAGTGCGATCGTCGATCCGAAGAATTTCGATGCGAACAGCTTCGTCGACCGCAAGACGGATGTCTGCATCATTCCGCCGAACAGCTTTGCGCTGGCGCGGACGGTCGAATATTTCCGCATTCCGCGCGACACGCTGGTGATCTGTCTGGGCAAATCGACCTATGCGCGCTGCGGGATCATCGTCAACGTCACCCCGCTCGAACCCGAATGGGAGGGGCATGTGACGCTCGAATTCTCGAACACCACGCCGCTGCCCGCGAAGATCTACGCGAACGAGGGCGCCTGCCAGTTCCTGTTCCTGCGCGGTAACGAGCCGTGCGAGATCAGCTATGCCGACCGCGCGGGCAAATATATGGGCCAGCGCGGGGTCACCCTGCCCCGGCTCTGACCGCCTCAGGCGTCGACCGCGCGAGGTCGACGCCTCTGCCTCAATAACGGAACCACAGGACCGGCGCCGGACGAGCGCGTCGGCCCTGGTTTAGCGCGTGGCGATCTGTACCGGGGCCACGCCGAGCGCGCGTCGTGCCAGATCATGCGACGAGGCCACCGCACCCGAGGGAAGGTCCATCGCGATGTCGCGGCGTTCGAGCACGCGCTTGTACAACGCCCGTGCGTCCGCCTCGCGGCCGGTCCGCCGGTAAACCGCGGCAAGGTTGAGCATCAGTTCGGGGCGACCCGGATAGACCGCCTGTTCCGCCAGGATATGGCGTTCGGCCGCGGCAAGATCGCCCGACACGATCGCCTGATAGCCATTCTGATCCGCCGCGAGCGCCGGTGCTGCCGCGCCGACAAGGGCAAGAACTACAAAGCCGAATTTGCGCATCATCCCGTCTCCATCGCCCTTCTGAGTCGAAAGGTTTCACTTTTGTGACACTGTTGTGTCACTTCGATGACTGTGGCGCAATATGGGATTTTTACGGATATTGCTTTGGCAAGGCCGTGAGGTGCGCGCGCGGCATGCCGACGCTCTTTCCAACCTCCGGTGTCATGGACGTCGGACATGCGAAAGGGGCGGCCCTTGCGGACCGCCCCTGGCATTATATCGATCGTGTCGCGTGACTTAGAAGTCGTTGCGATACTGCTCGTTACCGATGAAGCCGAGCTTCGTGATCGAAGACCGCTTCACGACGGCCAAAGTGCGATCGACGACTTCGTACCGCGCCTGCGGGTCCGGCTGGAAGTGAAGTTCCGGCTCGGGGTTCATGCCCGCGGTCTGGTCCAGATACTGGCGCAGCGTCACCTCGTCGACCGGCGACCCGTTCCAGGCCACCGTGCCCGATGCGTCGATCGAGATCTTGTTCTTCTCGGGGTCGATCGGGTTCTGCGGCGGGTTCTTGCTGTTGACCGGAAGGTCGACCTTGACCGCGTGCGTCTGGATCGGGATCGTGATGATGAACATAATGAGGAGAACGAGCAGGACGTCGATCAACGGCGTCATGTTCATTTCCATCATCGGCCCGTCATCTTCTTTGCCGCCGCCCATTGCCATTCTATACTACTCCTAAATACGTCCGAGCGATCGTCAGCGTTCGGTGGTGCCGCCGGGGGGCGGCTCGGAGATGAAGCCGACGCGGGCGAAGCCGGCGCGCTGCATCGTGTAGATCGTGCCGCCGATGCACTTGTACGGCGTGTTCACGTCGCCGCGAATATGCGCCTCGGGCAGCTCAAGACCTGCGGCATTCACGCCACCCTGACGATCGATCTCGGTCTTCAGCTTGGCGACCGCGCGATCGAGGAGCTCGGTCGAGGTGACCGGGGTCATGTTCCAATACACTGCACAGCTGCCATCGCCATTTGTCGTCACCGACAGCGAGACATTTTCGGGCTTGGTCGTGGTCGGATCAAATTTGACCTCGGGGAGCTTCAGCTGCACCGCCTGGACCGCGACGGTCGTCGTCACCAGAAAGATGATCAGGAGCACGAGCATGACGTCGACCAGCGGCGTCGTATTGATGTCCGATATCGATTTCTCGGTGGAATCGCCACCAACACTCATCGCCATGTGCGAACTATCCTATTCTTTTATCGCCACCGGCACCGCCGGCGGGAAGGAAGCGGAGCTGCCGCGAACGGCAGCCCCGCCTTTCTCGCGTCTTAGTTAGCGCGCGGCACGCCACCGGTCTGACCGGCAGTCGTGGTCGCCGTGGCAGGCTTGGCCACAACCGGCTTGACGCCCGAAGCGGTGATCGGACGCACGGCACCGTTCGATGCCAGGAAGCCGAGCACGTCGTTCGAGAAGGCCGACAGGTCCTCTGCGATCGACTTGTTGCGACGCTGCAGCCAGTTGTACGACAGCACGGCAGGAACCGCGACGACGAGACCCAGTGCGGTCATGATCAGTGCTTCACCGACCGGCCCTGCGACCTTGTCGATCGATGCCTGACCCGATGCACCGATCTTCACGAGTGCGCGGTAGATGCCGATAACCGTACCGAACAGACCGATGAACGGCGAAACCGAACCGACCGTTGCGAGGAAGGCGAGACCGCCACCCAGCTTCGAGTTGATCGCGGCTTCCGAACGCGCGAGCGAACCGTGCAGCCAGTCATGCGCCTCGACCGGATCGGTCAGCTTCGAATGCTGCTCCTGAGCGGCCAGACCGTCGTCGACGATCTGCTTGTAGGCCGAGTTCTTCTCGAGCTTGGCCGAACCTTCGCGAAGGCTGTTCGACGACCAGAAGGCCTGACGGACGCGCTTGCCCTGACCGATGATCTTCTGCTGCTCGAACAGCTTGGAGAACAGGATGTAGAACGAAACCACCGACATCAGCACCAGAATGCCGAACACGGTCTGGGAGATGAGACCGCCTTCGCGAAGTGCCGCTTCGAGGCCGTACGGGTTGGCTTCGGCTGCTGCGGGCGCCGCCGCGGCAAGGATAGTGGTGAACATGGTCGGATGATCCTCTTAAGATTCGTTGGTCTAAGTGCGCCGAGACGCAGATTAATTTTCCGGCAACGTCCACCGGATACGCTGCGTCGCACTCGAACGCATCGGGTTCCCGGCCTGATCGAGCGCCGGCGAGTAGCGACCACGTCGCGTCATCGCAGCACAGGCTGCCCGATCGAGAGCAGGCGAACCGCTCGACGACGTCACGGTGCAGTTCTCGACACGACCCTGGGCATTAATGTCCCAGCGCATCGCGACCGCACCCTGTTCGCCGGCACGAATCGCGCTCGGCGGATAGTCGTCCTGGCTCACCCATGTCGCCGGATTACCCTTGGCGCCCGCGGCCTTGCTGACCGTCGGTGCTGCTGGCGGGGCCGGCGGCGCTGGCGGCGCGGGAGGCGCCGGCGGTGCCGTTGGCTGGCTCAGCGGGATTATGTTCGACGTCGTGATCGCCGGAGCGGGCGACGGCGTAACAACGACCGGCGGCGGCACGACGACGGTGGTCGGCGGCGGCGGCAGGTTGGGCTGGTCAGGCGGCGGCGGCGGGGGCTCGTCGGGCGGAGGCGGCGGTGGCGGCGGCTCCACGTCGAACGTGTTTAACTTTTCGGTGGCCTTTTTCACGTATTGAAACGCGAGGCCGGTGACGAAAGCATAGCCCAAGGCAGCATGAATCAGCGCGACGATGACGATCGCGACGATTTTGCCTGAGGACATCTTCTGGTCAACATAGGCCATTCAGCAACGACACTCCCTTATTCTGTCTGCCTTCACGCAGTCGCGCATGGGGGCAGGCGCAACGCAAACGTGTGCCGTGAAGCAAAAATTCCACGCGGCAGTGCGCAATGTCTATCGCCACGCCATGCGACACGCAAACGCTTTGTCGGACGCAACAAACGTACAAGCGTATGATGGCAATTTTATTTCTGTAACGTTCATGCGCCATCGCGTAGCCCATGGCGATGATATCCCCACGTTCCATCCCACCGCTCATGACCCTGTTCGCCGTCATCGCCGCAGCCCCGATCGTTGCGCAGACGGCCCCCCCGCCGCAATCCGTGCCGACCGCGCCGCAGCAAAACAGCGCCGGCGACTCGACGACGCTGACCCCCGAACAGCTTGATCGGCAATGGGAAGGCGCGCGCGATGCAGCGCCCGCTGGAGCGGCTGGAGCGGCTGGCGCGGAGCCGGCCCAGCCCGCGGCCGCCGACCAAGGCGCGGGCTATGCGGACCTTGCGGATCTCGTTCTCGCCGCGCCGGTGATCGCCGACGCGACGATTCGCTCGACCGCGCGGATCAAGGGCGCAGAGGCGGCGGATGTCGCACCCGGGCTCGTCCGTTTCTATGTCGAGGCCGACGTAACCGCGCTGATTCGCGGCAGTGGTGGTGTGGCCCCAAGGCTCGGCTATCTGCTTGATGTCGCACCGGATTCCAACGGTCGCCTGCCAAAGCTGAAAAAGGCGCGCGTGCTGTTGTTTGCGCGTACCGCCGGAACATCGACGGCCGAGATCCAGCTCGTCGCGCGCGATGCGCAACGCGACTGGACGCCAGCACTCGACGCGCAGGTCCGCCGCATCGCCCGCGAGGTGCTCGCCGCCGACGCGCCGCCCGTCATTACCGGGATCGGCAACGCCTTTCACGTGCCCGGCGCCCTGCCCGGCGAAGGTGAAACGCAGATCTTCCTGACCACTTCGGATCAGCGTCCCGTCTCGCTGTCGATCCTGCGGCGGCCTGGCGAGCAACCCCGCTGGGCGGTCGCGCTGAGCGAGATCGTCGACGAGGCCGCGGCTCCTCCGCCGCGTGGTTCGCTGTTGTGGTACCGGCTAGCCTGCGCGCTTCCCGCCGCCATGCCGGATCGCAGCGTCGCGTCGATGGCAGCCACCGACGCGGTGATCGCGCGTGAGGATTATCAATTCGTTCTGCGTGCGCTCGGCCCCTGCGGACGCAGCCCGCGGCGCTGACCGGACCGCCGAGCGAGGGTCCGCTCAGCGGATCTCGACGATCTGCCCGGTCGTCGACAGGGCGGTCTCTAGGTAGCTGATCGCCGCTTCGACATCGGCGGCCCGCGCCCCATTATGGGACAGGACGGCGTTGATTCGCGTCACCGGCGCCGCCTCGATCGCGAGCGGCGCGATCGCGGCGCGGGCCTGGGCGGCAAAAAGCGAATCGCTGCTTTCGCGAATCACCACGACCAGGCTGTCTTCGGTGCCAAGTCGCGCTCGCGCGTCGCGCACGCACGCCGCGATATCGTCACGCTCGCTCAAGATCAGCCGCACGATCTCACCGACGATGTCGCACGAGCGTCACGCCGATCGCCTCGCCCGCTTCGGCGATCGCCAGCTTGACGATCTTCACCGCAACCCGCTGAACACGCGCGTCCTGCAGGAACAGCGTCTCGCAGATATGGTCGGCAACGGCCTCGATCAGCGTGAAATGCACGCCCGTCGGCAAGGCCGTGGTCGCGGCATGTTTCAGATCGAGATAGTTTTTCGACGCCGACAAGGGCGTGTCGGGATCGAACCGGCTCGGGCAGGTGAGATCGACGGTGAGCGAAATCCGCAGCGGCTGGGGCAGATGCGTCTCCTCCGAATAGATTCCGGTGAGCACCTGCACTTCCATGTCGTGCACTTCGAGCTGAAGACTGTCTTGCATCGCCGCGCTCTAGCAGAGCCGCGACCGTAGGGAAGGCCCGGGGCGGACGCGGCGCGACGCCGGTTCCGCTTGCGTTCGGCGACGTGCTGCGTAAAGCGCGCGGCCCCGGACGTTCCTGCGCCGGCGCTGGAGAAGCCGGTGTTCGAACTCGTCCCCTTGAACGCCGTCCCGCATGCCGAGGTCGAGATGCTGCTCGACCGCGCGTTCGGGCAGCATCGTCATGGCCGGACCGCCTATATGATCCGCGGCGATGGAACCGCGATCCCGACGCTCAGCTTCGCCGCCGTGTCGGGCGACATGCTGCTGGGCTCGATCCAGTGCTGGCCGATCGCGCTCATGACCGCGCAGGCGGCATTGCCGCTGGTGATGGTCGGCCCGGTCGCGGTCGCGCCGGGGCACCAGGGCGACGGCATCGGAAGGGCGCTGGTAGCGCGCGCGCTCGAGGTCGCTGCGGCGAGCGATCTGGGCGACGCGCTGATGCTGATCGGCGATCCGGACTATTATGGCCGGTTCTTCGGCTTTTCCGCCGAGCGCACGGCTGCGTGGCAGGCACCGGGTCCGGTCGAACGTCACCGGCTTCTTGCACTGGGCGGGGCCGTACCCGACGACGCTGGAATGCTCGGCCCGCGCCCAGGCGCAGCCGGCTGACGACGCCGCAGCGCGACCTGGCGCTTCGCCTGCCGCGAGACTTTACGAGAGGCCATGCGCACCCTACCTCGCGCTCATGCCTATGGACCCCCTCCCCGATCTTGCCTCGCTGAGCCTCGCCGAAATCGCCCGGCTCGCCGACGAGCAGAAACTGCCGCCGGTCGACAAATGGAATCCGTCGCATTGTGGCGACAGCGAAATGCGGATCGCGCGCGACGGGACCTGGTATCATCAGGGCACGCCGATCGGCCGCGAGACGATGGTCCGGCTCTTCTCGACGATCCTCCGGCGCGAGCCATCGGGCGGCTATGTCCTGGTTACCCCGGTCGAGAAGCTCGACATCGTCGTCGAGGACGTGCCGTTCGTTGCGGTCGAGGTAAAGATCGATGGCGAGGGTCCGGCGACCAGGCTGACCTTCCGGCTCAACACCGGCGACCTCGTAACCGCGGGCGCCGCGCACCCGATCCGCTTCGTCGAGGATGAAGACGGCCCGCGACCTTATCTGATGGTCCGTGGCGGGATGGAGGCGGTGGTCGCCCGGCCGGTCTATTACGAGCTCGCCGACCGCGCGATCGCGGGCGGCGAGTCGCCGGTCGGGCTGTGGAGCGACGGCCAGTTCTTTCCGCTCGAACCCGCGGTGCCGTCGCCCGAAGACATCGCCGCGTGACGCTCGCCGATCGGCTGCGCAGCGCGCTGTCGCGGGGTGTCGAGCCGGGCATGATCCTGCTGACCGGCGACCGTGACGATATCGATCTGCCGCCCGGCGATACGCTGCTGCCCGCGGCGGTTCTGATCGCGGTGACCGATCGTGCCGAACCCGGGGTGATCCTGACCCAGCGTACCGAGACGATGCGCAAGCATGCGGGCCAGATCGCCTTCCCCGGCGGCCGGATCGATCCTGGCGAGGATATCGTCACCGCCGCGCTGCGCGAGGCCGAGGAAGAGATCGCGTTGCCGCGCGAACGCGTGACCGTCATCGGCCAGGCCGATACCTATCGCACCGTCACCGGCTTCCAGGTGACGCCGGTGATCGGCGTCATCCCCCCCGACCTGGTGCTCCACCCGAGCGAGGCCGAGGTGGCGAACGTGTTCGAGGTTCCGCTCGAATTCCTGCTCGATTCGGGCAATCATGTCGAAGCCAGCGTCGAATGGCAGGGCCATGAGCGGCATTATTACGAGATCATCTGGAACGACCGCCGCATCTGGGGCGCGACCGCGGCGATGATCGTCAATCTGAGGCGACGACTGCAATGGGCATGAGTCTTCCCAATGCCGCCTGGCGGACGCGCCCCGGCCTCGCCGCGCTGACCGCCGTGCTGGGCGGGGCGTCGGCGCAGTCGCGGTTCGTCGGCGGGGCGGTGCGCGACACCCTGCTCGGCCTGACGCCGGCCGATACCGGCGCGATCGACATCGACATCGCAACCAGCCTCCCCCCGCAGGAGGTGCTCGAACGGCTCGAGGATGCGCGGGTCCGCGCGGTGCCGACCGGGCTTGCGCATGGCACGATCACCGCGGTGACCGAGGGTGGAACCGTCGAGATCACGACGCTGCGCCGCGACGTCGCGACCGATGGGCGGCATGCGACGATCGCCTACACTGATGACTGGCGCGAGGATGCGGCGCGCCGCGATTTTACGATCAACGCGCTCTATGCCGATCCCGTCAGCGGCGAGATCTTCGACTATTTCGGTGGCCTTGACGATCTGTCCGCAGGGCGCGTGCGCTTCATCGGTGATCCCCTGCAGCGGATTGCGGAGGATCATCTGCGGATCCTGCGCTTCTTCCGCTTTCACGCGCGGTTCGGGACCCAGATCGACGCCGCCGGGCTGGAGGCGTGCACCGCCCGCGCGAACGACCTGATGGCGCTGTCCCGCGAACGGATCGCCGCCGAACTGCTCAAGCTGCTCGTCGCGGCGCGCGCCGTTGCGGTGATCGCACTGATGGTCGAGCGCGGCATCTGGCGTGCGGTGCTGCCCGAGATCGACGCCGACGGGGTCGCACGGCTGGCCGCGCTGGTCGATCACGAACATGCCGCCGGCATTGCGCCCGATCCGATCCGGCGTCTGGCCGCACTGATCCCCGCCCGCGACGGCGATGTGGTCGCTGCACGGCTGAAACTGTCGAACACCAATCGCAAACGCGTCGTCGCGGCGACGCAGGGGATTGGCGACGAAGGCCCGCGCGCACTCGCCTATCGCCACGGCCTTGCTGGCGCGATCGACCGGTTGCTGATCGCAGGTGCGGACGTCGCGCCGATTGCCGACTGGTCGCCGCCCGCCTTCCCGATCAGCGGCGGCGCGCTGGTCGAACGCGGCCTGCGCAAGGGACCCGACGTCGCGGCGATGCGCCGGCGGATCGAGACTCAGTGGATCGCGGAGGGTTTCCCAGATCAGGCCCGGGTCGATGCGATCGCGGACAAGGCGGTCACCGAAACGCTCGCCTGAGCCTTCAGGCCAGGATCGGGACCCGGTTGAAGATCGACTCGAACGCCTGAGCCGCCTCGAGCGGCCGAGCGAAGACATAGCCCTGGCCATAGGTGCATCCGAGCGCCGCGAGCGTCTGGGCCAAGTCGCCCGTCTCGATCCCCTCCGCGGTCGTCTGCATGTTGAGCGCCTGCGCGAGACTGAGGATCGCGCGGACGATCGACACCTTGTCGCGGTCCGCCAGCATCCCCGTCACGAAGCTCCGGTCGATCTTCAGCACATCGATCGGCAGTTTCTGGAGATAGGCGAGATTGGAATAGCCGGTGCCGAAATCGTCCATGGCGAGTGTCGTGCCGAGATCCTTCAGCGCATGCATCGCCTGCGCGATCCGGTCCGGGTCGGACACGATCGCGCTTTCGGTCAATTCGAGTGTGAACCGATCGCCGCCGAGCCGCGAGCGAGACAGCGCCGACTCGACCACCGGCGCGATCGCGTCGCGCTGCAGCTGGATCGCGGACAGGTTCACCGCGACGCGAACGCCGCAATGCCCGCCGGCACGTACGTCCCACGCCGCCAGCGTCCGCGCCGCCGCATCGATCGCCCAGCGCCCCAGTGGAACGATCAGCCCCGATTCCTCGGCAACCGGAATGAACTGTGTCGGCGGGATCTCGCGACCATCCTCGTCGGTCCACCGCGCCAGCGCCTCGAACGCGACGATACGCCCGGTCGCAAGATCGCAGATCGGCTGATAGGCGAGCCGCAGCCGGTCATTCTCGATCGCGCGACGCAGCGCGGTCTCCATGCCGAACTGTTCGCGCGCGATCACGAATTCCTGGCGCTGATAGCATTCGGTCCGCCCCGTCGCCTTGCCGCGCTTTACCGCGAACTGCGCGTGGCGGATCATCTCGGCGGTGTCGCCGGTCTCGTCCCGGCCATAGGCGATGCCGATCGAGCATTCGACGCGGATCTCGTAATCGGTCAGGCGGAACGGCGCGATCAGCGCGCGCTGAATCCGGTCGGCGAGACGCAGTGCCTCTGCGGGATCCTCGTCGATCGTCATCAGCACCGCAAACTGCCCGCCGCCGACCCGCGCCAGCGTATCGCGCACCCGCAGCGCGCCCTTGATCCGCCGCGCGACGGTGATCAGCATCTCGTCGCCGACCAGCGATCCCAGGCACGCGTTCAGCCGCCCGAACCGGTCGATATCGATCGCCAGGACCGCGCGCGCGGCGTGATCCTCGACCGCCTCGACCAGATCCTCGAACCCTTCGCGGTTGAGCAGCCCGGTCAGGCTGTCGGTCGTCATCTCGCGCCGCATGCTGCGTTCGGTATGGATCTGCGAGGTCCGGTCGACGAAGCTCAGCGTGCACCGGTCGTGGATCGCTGCGCTGCTCCGCGCGATCGTCACGCGGTAATGCCGGCAATCGATCGTGTCGCCAAAGGCCCAGTCGAAGTCGAGTCGGGTTTGCGACGTCAGCAGAAAGGCGATGATCCGATCGCCCAGATCGGCGATCATCGGCGACCGCGTCGCGACGACGCCCAGCCCGGCGAGGCGATAGGCCCGGTTCATCGCGAACAGCTCGAGCCCACCGTTCTCGAGCGTCAGGTGGACCATCGGAATCGGGCTCAGCTCGAGGCCGCGCGCGACGAGTTCAGCCGAGACGGTTGCCGGTTGTTCGGCCTCGTGAAGAACCCATTCCATAGTCCTGCCTAACCCGGCTTCGTTAAGGCCGCGTGAAATTTACAAAAGACCCAAAACGAGTACGATTATTTCAACCCCGGTTCAGACAGCCCGGCACCAGTCCGCAACGACCCGGCCGCTGGCCCCCGATTTACCCTGGAGTCAGATCGCGATGGTCAGCACGCATCGCCTTAGCATAGACGAATTTCAGCCGAATCGGTTGTCGCGGGGAAAACCTGTGGGGGGCATCCGCCCGGCCGCACCGCGCGCCGTGCGCCACGGCCCCAGATCCGCCTCGGTCCGCGTGCGTTTGGTTTCGCCGCCCATCGCCCAGCTCAAGCCGTTGGCGAACACGAAGGTGATCGCATCGGCCAGCCCGCCGTCACGGTAGCGCTGGAGCTGCACCCCCTGCCCGCGATTCATTTCGACCAGCTCGTTGATCGGGAACACCAGCAGCTTGCGGTTGTCGCCGATCGCCGCGACATAATCGTCCGCGGGGTCGACCGGGCGGACCAGCTTCACCTTCTCGCCGATCCGCGGCGTCATCACCGTCTTGCCCTTGCGGGTCTCCGCGATCACGTCCGCCGCGGTCGCGATGAACGCGCGGCCATCGGTTGCCGCGACCATCAGCTTGGCCTGCCGCGCCGCGGGCAAGAGCGCGACGATTCCGACGCTGCCGTCGAGGTCGATCATCGCGCGCACCGGCTCGCCAAAGCCGCGCCCGCCCGGCAGCTTGTCCGCCGCCAGCGTGAAGAATCGCCCATTCTCCGCCGCCAGCAACAGCTTGTCGGTCGTCTGCGCATGGAAGGCGAAGGCCGGGCCATCGCCCTCCTTGAACTTCAGCGCCTCGGGGCTGGCCAGATCATTATGCCCGCGCATCGCCCGGATCCAGCCGCGCTGCGACAGGATCACCGTGATCGGCTCGCGCTCGATCATCGCCTCGAGCGGAATGTCGCGAGTCGGCGCGGCCTCCTCGATCGTCGTGCGCCGCTTGCCGAGCAGCGTCTCGGCGCCATAGCGGTCGCGGATCTTGCGCAGGTCCGCCTTCATCCGCTTCTTCTGCAGCTTGGGATCGGCGAGCAACGCGGTCAGCGTCGCCTGTTCCTTGTCGAGCTTGTCGCGTTCGGTCTTGATCTCGAACTCTTCGAGCCGGCGAAGCGACCGCAGCCGCATGTTCAGGATCGCCTCCGCCTGACGATCGGTCAGGTTGAACTCGGCGATCATCACCTTTTTCGGCTCGTCCTCGGTGCGGATGATCTCGATCACGCGGTCGAGATTGAGATAGGCGATCAGATAGCCGTCGAGCAGTTCGATCCGGTCGGCGATCTTTTCCAGCCGGTGCTGGGTGCGCCGGGTCAGCACGACGAACTGATGCTCGACCCAGGCCGCCAGCGCCTCGCGCAGCGACATCACGCGCGGCGTGCGATCCTTGTCGAGCACGTTGAGGTTGAGGCTGACCCGCGTCTCGAGATCGGTCAGCCGGAACAGCCCGTCCATCAGCACCTGCGGATCGACCGTCCGGCTCCGCGGCTCCAGCACGATGCGGATCTCGGCGTCCGATTCGTCGCGGACATCGGCGAGGATCGGCAGGCGCTTCGCGTTGATCAGGTCGGCGATCTGCTCGATCAGCTTGCCCTTCTGCACGCCATACGGGATCTCGGACACGATCAGCGTCCACATCCCGCCCTTTTCGCGCTCGATCTCCCAGCGCGCGCGCACCCGGAACCCGCCGCGCCCGGTGGCATAGGATTCGCGGATCACCGCGGGCGGATCAACGACCAGCCCGCCGGTCGGAAAGTCCGGCCCGGTCACATGCGCCAAGATCGCGTCATTGTCGGCATCGGGCTGATCGACCAGCAGGATCGCCGCCTCGATTAGCTCGGCGGCGTTGTGCGGCGGGATGCTCGTCGCCATCCCGACCGCGATCCCGCTCGCGCCATTGGCGAGCAGATTGGGGAACATGCCGGGGAACAGCTCGGGCTCCTCGTCCTCGCCATTGTAGGTCGGGCGAAGATTGGCCGCATCCTCGTCGAGACCGTCCATCAGGTCGACCGCAACCTGCGTCAGCCGCGCCTCGGTATAGCGGTACGCGGCGGCATTATCCCCGTCGATATTGCCGAAATTGCCTTGCCCGTCGACGAGCGGATATCGCAGCGAGAAGGTCTGCGCGAGACGGACCATCGCGTCATAGACCGACTGGTCGCCATGCGGATGATATTTGCCGATCACGTCGCCAACGACGCGCGCGCATTTCTTGTAGCCCTGGCTCGGATCGAGCTTCAGCAGCCGCATCGCCCAGAGCAGCCGCCGGTGCACCGGCTTCATCCCGTCGCGCACATCGGGCAACGACCGCGCGGTGATCGTCGAGAGCGCATAGACGAGGTACCGCTCGCTCAGCGCGCTGTCGAAGGGGGCGTCGACGATGGAATCGAAGGGATCTTTGAAATCGGTGACCATAGTTGCCTCGTGGATAGCAAGCGCGGCCCAAAGGTTCCACTGTTGTTCTCACCACCCCGACCAGAACGTCCTGTCCTCATCCGCTCCCCGTCACCCTGACGAACGTCAGGACCCACGAGCCAAGCCCTCAACCGATATTGCGCCAACCCGCAACGTCCGCCACCGTCACGCCACGACCGCTCCCGCGTCCCTCACCCACTCCCCGAAAGGCCACGCAACCCCATGATCCGCCTTGCCTTTCTCGCGCTGGCCGCCATCTCCACACCGGTGATCGCCGAACCGCCCGCACCCAAGCTCCTGATATGGCCCGACCTCGTCAAACGCCCGAAGCCCAGCCCCGACGCGACCATCGCCTATGGTCCCGACCAGATGCAGAAGGTCGATGTCTGGCGGCCGAAGGGCAAAGGCCCCTTCCCGGTCGTGGTGATGGTCCATGGCGGCTGCTGGACGACGAGCATCGCCGATCGCAGCCTGATGAACTGGGTCGCGGACGATCTTCGCAAGAACGGCATCGCGGTCTGGAACATCGATTATCGCGGCGTCGACCGCGCCGGCGGGGGTTATCCGGGGACCTTCGAGGACGCGGCGAAGGCGACCGACGCGCTCACTGCGAACGCGGCGACCTTCAGTCTCGACACGCGCCGCATCGTTGCGATCGGCCATTCCGCCGGTGGCCATCTCGCGCTCTGGCTCGCCGCCCGCGCAAAGATTCCGGCTGCCAGCCCGCTCCACAGCAGCGCGCCGCTTCGCATCGACCATGTCATCAGCCTCGGCGGGTTGCCCGATCTTGAGGCGACGGCGGCCACCCCCGCCAATGGCTGCGGCACGGAGGTCGTCGCCAAGCTCGTCGGCACGCCCAGCGCGGCCCGCGCGGACGTGTACGCCGACACCTCAGTGCCGCGCCTCCTCCCGCTCGGCATCGCGCAGGACCTCGTCAACGGCCGCGAGGATCGGATCATCCCCTTCCCCTTCGCCACCGACTATGTCGCCAGGGCGAAAGCCGCAGGCGACACCGCCGCCCTCCACACCATCCCGGCAACCGGCCATGTCGAACTCGTCGCACCCGAGACGCCCGCCTGGGCGGAGGCGAAACGGCTGATCGCGGCCGCCCTGAAATGAACCGAAACCCGCCCGCATTTACAAAGGTCCGACCATGACCCTCGACGAAGCCCGCGCGCTCGACGCCGCCGATCCTCTGGCAGCGTACCGGGAGCAGTTCGCGCTGCCGGAAGGCGTGATCTATCTCGACGGCAATTCACTCGGCGCGCTCCCCAAGGCGACGCCCGCCGCGCTCGCCGACGTCGCGACCCGCCAATGGGGCGACCGGCTGATCCGCAGCTGGAACGAAGGCTGGATCGACGCGCCGCAGCGGATCGGCGCGAAGATCGCGCCGCTGATCGGCGCCGCCGCCGACGAGGTGATCATCGGCGACACGACCTCGACGCATCTGTTCAAGGCGCTGGTCGCGGCGTTACGCGCCAATCCCGACCGCCACACGGTGTTGAGCGAGGCCGGCAATTTCCCGACCGACCTCCATATCGCCGAGGGCGCGGTCTCCTGCGTCCCCGGCGCCCGGCTGAAGGTGGTCGCGCGCGCGGATCTCGCAGAGGCGCTGGACGAGGACACCGCGGTGCTGCTGCTCACCCATGTCCACTACAAGACCGGCGAGCGCTTCGACATGACCGCGTGGACCGCCCGCGCCCACGATGCCGGCGCGCTGATGCTCTGGGACCTCAGCCACAGCGTCGGCGCGGTGCCGATCGACCTGAACGGCGCCGACGCCGATCTGGCGGTCGGCTGCACGTATAAATATCTCAACGGCGGCCCCGGCGCGCCCGCCTTTATCTACGTCGCCAGGCGCTGGCAGGACAGGCTCGCCAGCCCGCTGTCCGGCTGGATGGGCCACGCCGCGCCCTTCGCGTTCGAGGACGCCTATCGCCCCGCGCCGGGGATGAAGCGCTGGCTCGCGGGCACCCCCGCGATGCTGTCGACCGCCGCGCTCGAAACCGCGCTCGATCTCTGGGCCGACATCGACCAGCACGCCGTCGCCGCAAAAAGCGCCCGTCTGTTCGACATCCTCGCCGCCGCCGGCGACGCGCTCGGCCTCGACTGCGTCAGCCCGCGCGATCCCGCCCAGCGCGGCAGCCATATCAGCTTCCGCCACCCCCACGCGCATGCGATCACGCAGGCGCTCATCGCGCACGGCGTCATCGGCGACTTCCGCGACCCCGACATCCTCCGCCTCGGCCTGACCCCACTCTATCTCAGTCATGAAGACGTCTGGTGCGCGGGCGAGATGCTGAAAAAGATCGTCGAAACAGGAGAATGGCAGAATCCGCAGTATTCGGAACGACTTGCCGTTACCTGAGAATAGCAGCCTTCGCTGACGGCCAAGAGTTGTAAAATAACGCAGCTTCGTATCCGACGAACCAACCCTGACTTTCAGCACATGATCTGTTAGCCGATAGACGCGACGCATGGGGAGCGTCGCGCCGCGGGGGCCTAACAGTGACAATCAAACAGTCGGATCATGTCGAATTATACGGCATACAGATGCTGCGTGCGATCGCGGCGCTGGCCGTCGTCGTCCATCACACGCTGGAAGAGTCGGGGGGTGCGATCGGAAAGTTCAGCCCCGACTGGCTGACGACATCGGGCGCCTCCGGCGTCGACATATTCTTCGTCATCAGCGGCTTCATCATGTTCCACGTCACGTTCAGGGATCGCCGCGGCCCGCCGACGCCCGGGACCTTCCTGTTCCGCCGCGCAACCCGCATCTACCCCTTCTACTGGTTGTGCTGCCTCGCCGTCCTGACGATCTCGGCGATGGGATTCCTTGCTTCCAACCATTATCCCGCACGGACGATCGCCGGCGCGCTGATCCTGCTGCCGGGCAATGCGCTGCTCGGAACCGCGTGGACGCTCGTCTTTGAAATGTATTTCTACCTTCTCTTCGCGGCCACGCTCTGGGCGCGCTCGGCGACGCTATCGGTGATCGCGACGATCGCGGCGATCCTGTGCCTGCAGGTCGCGGGATCGCTGATGCCTGCGACCGCCACCGCCAGGTTTCTAGCGAGCCCGCTATCGCTCGAATTCTGCTTCGGCCTCGTCCTGGGATATGGCTATGCCGCCTGGATGCGCCGCGACCGGGCCTGGCCCGTGCCGCCCGTCATGGCACTTGTCGCGATGGCGGTCATGGCCGTCGTGCCGCTGTTCGTCGCGCACGACGCCACCACCAGCCTGCCCGAACTGCCGCGCATCGCGGCGTGGGGCCTTCCCGCAGTCGTCGTCGTCGCCAGCGTCTTGACGATCGGTGCACCACGCACCGCGGTTGCGCGGTTCCTCGTCCTGCTCGGTGATGCCTCCTATGCGCTGTATCTCACCCATGCCTTCGTGATGATGGGCTATGGATGGCTGGTGAAGATCCCCGCGGTCAGCCGACTGCCGCAGCAACCCGTCGTGATCCTGATCGTCATCATCGCGATCATCATCGGCCTGCTCGCCCATCTGCTGGTCGAGAAACCGCTGCTCGGTCTCGTTCGCCGACTGACCCCGGCCCGCCCCGCCCGGGCGGCGCCGGTAGATCAGCCGCTTCCCGAAGTCGCCGGTTAGCATCGACAGCCTTGCATTCCGTTCACACCGGTACGCCGATCCGATTGCACCGCCCGCGCCCTTCGCCTATAGGCGCGGCCTATTCCGGCCTCGGCTCCGCGAAGATTATCGTGGGGGTCGGGGCCGCTCAATTTTCAGGGGACCGCGCATGGCTCGCCGCCGCCAGATCTACGAAGGCAAGGCCAAGATCCTCTACGAGGGTCCCGAACCCGGCACGCTGATCCAGTATTTCAAGGACGACGCGACCGCGTTCAATGCCCAGAAGAAGGGCACGATCAACGGCAAGGGCGTGCTCAACAACCGGATTTCCGAGCACATCTTCACGCTGCTCGATCATATCGGCGTGCCGACGCACTTCATCCGCCGGCTCAACATGCGCGAGCAGCTGATCCGCCAGGTCGAGATCGTCCCGATCGAAGTCGTCGTGCGCAACGTCGCCGCGGGTTCGATCTCGAAGCGTCTCGGGATCGAGGAGGGCACCAAGCTGCCCCGCACGATCATCGAATATTACTACAAGGACGATGCGCTCGGCGATCCGATGATCTCCGACGAGCATATCGCCGCGTTCGGCTGGGCGAGCCAGGAGGAGATGCACGACATCGCCGACCTCGCAATTCGCGTGAACGATTTCCTGTGTGGCCTGTTCGCCGGCGTCGGCATCCGCCTCGTCGACTTCAAGCTCGAATTCGGCCGCATCTTCGACAACGACTATGGCCGCATCATCCTCGCGGACGAGATCAGCCCCGATGGCTGCCGTCTGTGGGACATGGAAACCAACGAGAAGATGGACAAGGACCGCTTCCGCCGCGATCTCGGCGGCGAAGTCGAGGCCTATCAGGAGGTTGCACGCCGTCTTGGCCTGTTGCCCGAAGGCGGCGACAATTCGGTCCTCGACCTCGAAAAGCATCGCAAGAACCGGGGCAAGTAAATGAAACTCAAGGTTTTCGTGACACTCAAGCGCGGCGTGCTCGACCCGCAGGGCCGCGCCATCCACCACGCGCTCGGCAGCCTCGGCTTCGACGGCGTGCAGGACGTCCGCCAGGGCAAGCTGATCGAGCTGGAGGTCGCCGACGATACCGACGACGCGACGATCGACGGCATGTGCCGCAAGCTGCTCGCCAACACGGTGATCGAGAATTACCGGGTCGAGAAGGCATGAAGGTGGTAAAATCATGAAGACTGCGGTCATCGTCTTTCCCGGCTCCAACTGCGACCGCGACATCGCCGTCGCGCTGGAAACGGTGACCGGCGTCAAGCCGACGATGGTCTGGCACGGCGACGCGGAGCTGCCGGGCGATGTCGGGCTGGTCGCGGTACCGGGCGGCTTCTCCTACGGCGATTACCTGCGCTCGGGCGCGATCGCCGCACGCTCGCCGATCATGCGCGCGGTCGTCGAGCAGGCGGGCAAGGGCCTGCCCGTGCTCGGCATCTGCAACGGCTTCCAGGTGCTGACCGAGGCGGGGCTCCTGCCCGGCGCGCTGATGCGCAACCAAGGGCTGAACTTCATCTGCCGTGACGTCGCGCTGACCGTCGAGACGTCCTCAAGCCGCTTCACGTCTGGCTATGGCGCTGGCGAACGCGTCTCCTTCCCGGTCGCGCATCATGACGGCAATTACTTCGCCGACACCGAGACGCTCGACCGCCTCGAAGGCGAAGGCCGCGTCGCCTTCCGCTATGCCGAGGCCGTCAACGGCTCGGCACGCAACATCGCCGGGTTGCTGAACGACAAGGGCAACGTGCTCGGAATGATGCCGCACCCCGAACGCCGGATCGAAGCGGCGCATGGCGGCACCGATGGTCGGCGGCTGTTCGAAGGCCTGATGGAAGCCGTCAGCGCTTAATCGGGATCGTCCCCTCACCTCATCCCACCCCATCCGTTCGCCCTGAGCGAAGTCGAAGGGCCTGAGACTCATGTGCTTCGACTTCGCTCAGCACGAACGGGTGGGGATGTGGGTCAAACCCGCGTCCGGAACGGCGAGAAATCCGTCCCCTCGTCATACACGTCCACCCCCTCGCGCCGCTTGAGCCAGCCCACCGCGACATAGGTCAGCGGCGTCAGCAGCACCTCCCACGACACCTTCAGCGCGAACTGGCTGACCATCACCATCAGCATCGCCTCGACCGGCCAGTCGGGCGCGCCGTAAAAGGCCAGTGGATAGAAGATCAGGCTGTCGAACGCCTGCCCTACCACCGTGCTGCCGATCGTCCGCGTCCACAGCATGCGGCCCTTGGTCCAGATCTTCATCCGCGCGAGCACGAAGCTGTTGGCGAACTCGCCCACCCAGAACGCACAGATCGAGGCCAGCACGATCCGCGGCACCTGTCCGAACACCGACTCATAGGCCGCCTGCCCCGTCCATCCCGCATCGGGCGGCAGCGCGACGACGACGGTCGACATGAACACCATGAAGAGCATCGCGCCGAACCCGGCCCAGATACAGCGGCGCGCGCGCGCATAGCCGTAGACTTCGGTCAGCACGTCGCCGATCACATAGCTGACCGGAAAGAACAGGATCCCCGCGCCGAACGGCCAGGCACCGATGAACGGCAGGTCGATCACCGCCCGCTTGCCCGCGCCGATGACGTTGGACAGCAGCAGGATGGTGACGAATGCCGCCATCACGAAATCGAAATAGCGGAACTGTTCGCTGCGCATGGCAGTGGCCGCCACGGGCTCGGGCGCGTCGTGATCCACGATATTCATCGCGTCGTTATGATGACGGTTCCAAGCTCGTGCAATGCACGCTAATCGGAACGCGTGCGCGCCCGTAGCTCAGTTGGATAGAGCAAGGAGCTTCTACCTCCTCGGTCGGGGGTTCGACTCCCTCCGGGCGCGCCAATTTCCTAACGGTCTCGGCGATAGGTCGCGAGATAGGCGATCACGTCGGCGCGCTGCTGCGCATCGGACAGACCGGCAAAGCGCATCGTCGTCCCCGGCACCAGGCCCTGCGGTGCCCGAAGCCACGCATCGAGCCGCGCTGCATCCCAGCGCCCGCCCATCGCCTGTAACGCCGCGGTATAGGCAAATCGCGGCCGGCGTTGCGCGACCGGGCCGTCGACCACGTCGTAGAGATTGGGACCGTCGGTATCGGGAGCGTCCGCACCGATCGTGTGGCAGGCCTTGCACTGAACGAACACGCGCGCACCCGCCACGGGGTCACCCGTCAGCGTCCCGACCACCACCCGGCGTTCCGCGGCGGCGGCATTCCGGCCATCGCCCGTCTGCTGGCATGCGCCGACGAGCATCAGCCCAAGTGTCACCCCGATCCTCCGCATGCCTTCGCTCCGATACCACCGGCCATTCCGAACGGCCGCGCCCCCCGCCTAGCGCAGATTTTCGGGCGAAACGAGGCAGCGGCGTGACGAGCGGTGCTGTCAAGTTTCGCCGCCAATGCTAGCTTGTCGTCAGCGACGCAGTGCCGATACGGCATCGCGTCCTCGGCGCCCCGCCCGGATACGAGAGTGTCGCACGGACGGGCGGGGCGCCCCGTTCATTTTCAATTCACGACTGCTTGGCATAAGCCATGGGCAGAGGCGTTGCCGAGTATCGCGTAACCTTCAGCGCCCCGCCAGTTTTCAGTCACACGGGCCGGCGGGGCGCGCAGCACCATCCCTCCCCGCCTTGTCGGCATTGTTCGGTGCATACCGCACATAGCGCATTCGGGTTCGCCGAATCGCAATTCGATCTCCAGGTTTGTCCCGCAATCGGTCGGCACAACTTCCTTTCAAAAGTCTTGATACATAGCGGCATTCCGCCCATATCCGATCTGTCCGACGCGCTTCCCCAAGACAGCAGCGTCGGCGCTGGACTGCGGCCCGCACGAGTTATCCCCTTTTCTCGAGCGGGCCGATTCCTACCGAAATCGCCAGAAGACGCGGACGCCAGACGCTCGAACTATGTGCGCAAGCGGCCGCGCGGCGTGCCTCAGCGCCGTTCGGGGCCTGCTGCCACGGCGTCGGCGGCCCCCTGTACCGCATCCAGCCGGGCCTTGAGCGGATCCACGCCGTTGATCGCGCTCGCATCGGCCTGCAGCAGCTGCACGGCGCCCCGGCGTGCGTCGAAGGCCGGCCAGCGCGGTAGTCCCGGCGCGTTGGGATCGCCCTTCCGCACGAAATTGACGACATAGCGGTTGGCGAGCTGCGCAGCGCGGGCATCCTGCGGGGTCAGCGCCGCGCCGTATTTCGCGGCAACCGTGTCGAAGAAATACGGGATGTCCGTGGCATGCGGCGCGCCCGACCAGTCCTTGCGCATCGATTGCGCGACATAACCGAAGCGATAGAGATAGGCGGGCTGCCCCGCGCGCTGCGTCTCCTGCGCGACGAGCCGCGCGGGTTCGTGCATCAGGCGGTCGCGTCCTACCTCGGGACCGACCGCGGCAAGCTCCTGCGTGCCCGCGGGATCATAGGCGGCGCGGGCGGCGTCGGCCTGCGCACCGAAGCTGGCGAACAGCCCCTCCTTGGACGTCTCGCCAAAGCCCGCGATATCCGCGTCGGTGGTCCCGACCATCATCGGTACCGCCATCGCGGTCCCTCGCCGCATCGCTCCGTCCGTCGTGCCGACCACGATGCGGCCATCGACGATCGGTCCGCCCGCATAGGTCGGCACATCCACCGGGCCCCGATAGGCAAGGTTCAGCTCGCCGCGCACCTGATCGGCGGGCAAGGCGCGAAGCGCCGCGAGCGTTTCCGCATCAGACCGTCCCGCAATGCCCTGGGTCGTCGCAAAGTTGACGCCGATCGTCTCAGCCGAAGGTCTGCCGCCCTGCTCACCGCGAAGCGGCACGCCACCGATCAATGTGCGCCCGCCGCCCGACATCACGATTGCCCGCGCGAACAGGCCCTTTGCCATTGGCGATGCCATCAGGTTCAACACCGAAGCGCCCCCTGCCGATTCACCCATCAGCGTGACCTGCGCCGGATCGCCCCCAAATTTCGCGATATTCGCCCGCACCCATTGCAATGCCGCGATCTGGTCGAGCAGCGCATAGTTGCCGAGCGGTCCCTCGTTCGCCGCGCTCAGCGCGGGATGCGCGAAAAAGCCGAACCGTCCGAGCCGATAGTTGAAGCTGACGAACACGACGTCCTGCCGTGCGAACGCCGACCCGTCATAGACCGCAGGCGACGACCCCCCATTCACGAACCCGCCGCCATAGATCCAGACCAGCACGGGTTTCGGCGCCGCTGACGCCGCCGGACGCCAGACGTTGAGGACGAGACAATCCTCCGCCGGCGTCGTGCCGAGCGGCGCGGCATCGCTCGGAAAGGGCAGTTGCATGCAGTCATGCCCGAAACGGTCCGCGGCGCGCACGCCCGACCATTTCTGCACCGGCTGCGGCGCCCGCCAGCGCAAGGGGCCGACCGGCGGCGCTGCAAAGGCTATGCCCTTGAAGACTGCGACGCCTGCGGCCGTCGTGCCGGTCACCGAACCGCCCTCGACCTGGACCGCGGGCGTCACGCCCTGCGCCGCACCTGTGCCCGGGACCATCGCGGCAACACACGTCATCGCGATCGCCAGCGTCGTCGACGCCCTCTGCATGCTCATCACCGCTCTCCCCCGGTTCTGCTTGTCTACGAGGGAATGGAACACCCGCGCCCATCCTGCAATCGGGGAAACCGCTCAGGCGAAGAGGCGCACGCCGCCCATGGGGCTCACTCCCACTCGATCGTGCCGGGCGGCTTCGACGTATAATCGTAGGTGACGCGGTTGATGCCCTTGACCTCGTTGATGATCCGGGTCGCCACGCGCGGCAGGAAGTCGCCGGGGAACTGGAACGCCTGCGCGGTCATCCCGTCGGTCGACGTCACCGCGCGCAGGGCGAGGACGTTGTCGTAGGTTCGGCCGTCGCCCATCACGCCGACGCTGCGCACGGGCAGCAGCACCGCGAACGCCTGCCAGATCGTGTCGTAGAGCCCCGCCGCGCGGATCTCCTCGAGATAGATCGCATCCGCCTTGCGCAGGATGTCGCAGCGTTCCTTGGTGACTTCGCCGGGGATGCGGATCGCGAGGCCGGGTCCGGGGAACGGATGACGGCCGACGAAGATCTCCGGCAGGCCGAGCTCGCGACCGAGCGCGCGGACCTCGTCCTTGAACAGTTCGCGCAAGGGCTCGACGAGCTTCATGTTCATCCGCTCGGGCAGACCACCGACATTGTGGTGGCTCTTGATCGTCACCGACGGCCCGCCGGTGAAGCTGACGCTCTCGATCACGTCGGGATAGAGCGTACCCTGAGCCAGGAACTCCGCCCCGCCCAGCTTCTTGGCCTCGGCATCGAACACGTCGATGAAGGTCTTGCCGATGAACTTGCGCTTCAGCTCGGGGTCGGTGATGCCCGCGAGACCGCTGAGGAACAGCTCCTCCACGTTCACATGGATCAGCGGGATGTTGTAGGCGCCGCGGAACAGGCTGACGACCTGCTCGCTCTCGCCCGCGCGCATCAGCCCGTGATCGACATAGACGCAGGTGAGCTGCTCGCCGATCGCCTCATGGATCAGCACCGCCGCCACCGCCGAGTCGACGCCGCCCGACAGACCGCAGATGACCCGGCCGCTGCCGACCTGCGCGCGGATCTCGGCGATCTTGGTCTCGCGGAACTCGGCCATCGTCCAGTCGCCGCTGAGACCGCAGACGTGCCGCGCGAAATTGGCGATCAGCTTCCCGCCATCGGGCGTGTGGACGACTTCGGGGTGGAACTGCACGCCGTAGAAGCGCCGCGCCTCGTCCGCGACGATCGCATAGGGGGCACCGGTCGATACCGCGACGGGGGTAAAGCCCGGCGGGATCGCGTCGACCTTGTCGCCATGGCTCATCCAGACCTGGTGCCGCTCGCCCTCGGCCCACAGCCCGTCGAACAGCGCGCAAGGCGACTTCACCTCGACGAACGCGCTGCCGAATTCGCCGCCGTCACCCGAGACGATCACGTTGCCGCCGAGCTGCGCGGACATGACCTGCTGGCCGTAGCAGATGCCGAGGATCGGGATCCCCGCCTCGAAGAAATGCTGCGGCACGCGGGGGCTGTTCTCGGTCGTGACCGAGGCGGGGCCACCCGACAGGATGATCCCCTTCGGCTGCATCCGTTCGAACGCGGCCGCGGCGGACTGGAAGGGGGCGATCTCGCTATAGACGCCCGCCTCGCGCACGCGGCGGGCGATCAGCTGGGTTACCTGGCTGCCGAAATCGACGATGAGAATGCTGTCTGGGTGCTCCATGTCGGGCGCATAGCCGGATGGGACCCGTAACGAAAGAGGCCGCGCCTCCCGGATGGGAAACGCGGCCTGCAATTCGACTAACGAGAGGCGGGGATTATGCCGCTTCGTTGTAATCCTCGTCCGACATCACCGGACCCGAATCCTGGCCCTTCGCCGAGACGTCGCGGTCGACGAACTCGATGACGGCCATCGGCGAGGCGTCCGACATGCGGATGCCAGCCTTGATGACGCGAGTGTAGCCGCCGTTGCGATCCGCATAGCGGGTCGCCAGAACGTCGAACAGCTTCACCAGCTGGGCGTCGTCGAGCAGCTTGCCGTGCGCGAGACGACGGTTGGACAGGCCACCCTTCTTCGCGAGCGTGATCAGCTTCTCGATGTAGGGACGCAGTTCCTTCGCCTTGGCGACGGTGGTGGTGATCTGCTCGTGCTTGATGAGCGCGGCGCTCATGTTGCGGAACAGAGCAAGACGGTGGGCCGAGGTCCGCTGAAGCTTACGGCCGCCTACGCGATGGCGCATGTTTAATACCTTTTCGTTCGTTCAGGGGCCGTATGAGGTACCCGGGAGCTGGTCGCCGTTAAGGCCGGCGACCGATGCCTTCGTAAAGACGGCAAGGACGGGTTCCGTCAATCACGAAACCCGCGCCTTGCCCGCTTTGTCTCCAGCCGGGTGGCGACCCGGCAAAGCCGCGTCGTCGAACGGGTCGGTCGAAACCGACCCGCCGGCCGGGCTGTCTGGTCTCCGGTGCAGCATGGCTGCCCCGGTGCCAGATCAGCCCATGATTTCCTGCTCGAGCTTCTTGGCCATCTCTTCGATGTTCTCAGGCGGCCAGCCCGGGATTTCCATGCCCAGGCGAAGACCCATCGACGACAGCACTTCCTTGATCTCGTTCAAGGACTTGCGGCCGAAGTTAGGCGTGCGCAGCATCTCGGCTTCGGTCTTGCCGACCAGATCGCCGATGTAGATGATGTTGTCGTTCTTGAGGCAGTTCGCCGAACGCACCGACAGCTCGAGCTCGTCGACCTTCTTGAGAAGGTAACGATTGATCTGCTGCGTGTCGCCTGCGGGCTCCGCACCACCGGCAGCGGGTGCTGCCTGGCCGATCGGGGCCGACGAACGGGTGACCGACGAATCGTCGAAGTGGACGAACAGCGCGAGTTGGTCCTGGAGAATGCGACCGGCATAGCCGACTGCGTCTTCCGGGGTGATCGTGCCGTCGGTTTCGATCGTCAGCGTCAGCTTATCGTAATCCAGGTCCTGACCGACGCGGGTCGGGTCGACCTTGTACGACACCTGACGTACCGGCGAGTAGAGCGCATCGACCGGGATCAGACCGATCGGCGCGTCGGCCGGGCGGTTTGCGGTCGCGGGCACGTAACCCTTACCGATGTCGGCGGTCAGCTCCATGTTGAGCGTCGCACCCTCATCGAGGTGGCAGATCACGAGATCCTTGTTCATGATCTCGATGTCGCCCGAGACGGCGATGTCGCCGGCCTTGACTTCACCCGGACCCGTTGCCGAGAGCTGGAGGCGCTTGGGCCCCTCGCCCTGCATGCGGATCGCGATCTGCTTCACGTTGAGGACGATGTCGGTCACGTCCTCGCGGACGCCGGCCAGAGACGAGAACTCATGCAGCACGTTCTCGATCTTGATCGAGGTCACGGCCGCGCCCTGCAGCGACGAAAGCAACACGCGCCGCAGCGCGTTGCCGAGCGTCAGGCCGAAGCCACGCTCGAGCGGCTCGGCGATGAAGGTCGCCTTGCGCTTGGTGTCGCCACCGGCCTTTTTCTCCAGGCCGCTGGGCTTCTTGAGTTCCTGCCAGTTCTTTGCGTTGACAGACACTTGCTTCCCCTAATTTGGGGGCCGGCGGACAGGACGTCCACCGGCCATGAATATGCACCCGTGCCGCGCGATCAACCGCGCACGGGCAACGTCGGAGAAATCAGACGCGACGACGCTTCGAAGGACGAACGCCGTTGTGCGGGATCGAGGTCACGTCGCGGATCGACGTGATCTGGAAACCGACTGCCTGCAGCGCACGCAGTGCCGACTCGCGGCCCGAACCGGGGCCCTTCACTTCGACTTCGATCGTCCGGACGCCGTGCTCGGCGGCCTTCTTGCCGGCGTCTTCCGCTGCGACCTGCGCCGCGTACGGAGTCGACTTGCGCGAGCCCTTAAAGCCCATTGCGCCGGCCGACGACCACGAGATCGCGTTGCCCTGGGCATCGGTGATCGTGATCATGGTGTTGTTGAAGCTGGCATTCACGTGTGCGACGCCAGAGGTGATGTTCTTGCGCTCGCGCCGCTTAATGCGCTGAGGTTCGCGTGCCATGGTGTATTTCCTGACCTGTATCTGCGTGACGCCGGGCGGTCCCTCGGGACCAGCGCCGGCGGAGTAATCCAGTGTTGAGTCGGATTACTTCTTCTTGCCGGCGATCGGCTTGGCCTTGCCCTTGCGGGTGCGCGCATTGGTGTGCGTACGCTGGCCGCGGACCGGCAGGCCCTTGCGGTGACGAAGACCACGATAGCAGGCGAGATCCATCAGGCGCTTGATGTTCATCGACACCTGGCGACGCAGATCGCCTTCGACGGTGTAGTCGGCGTCGATCGCCTCACGGATGTGCAGCACTTCCTGGTCGGTCAGGTCCTGGACTCGTGCGGTGTCGGCAATGCCGAGCTTCGCGACGATTTCCTTGGCCTTGGTCGAACCGATGCCGTGAATATAGGTCAGCGCGATCACCACGCGCTTGTTGGTCGGGATATTAACACCCGCGATACGTGCCATGAACTTGGTTCTCCTGCTCCACGAGGTCCGGCATGGCTGCACGGCCCTCATCTCCTAGCGATGATCCGAAACGCACGATAACGGCGAACGCAAAAGAGCGCCGCCGGGAACCGTCGTATCGGGGAGGTCGAATTAGGCGCGCGCTAACGAACTGTCAAGCCGCGGGTTCCGCCGCCCGCGTGATGCGCCCCTGCGATGCGCGCCGTGCAACCGCGTCAGCGCCGGGGCTCCGCCACGCGTCGCATCACGATCCAGCGCCGCAGCGCGACGACGAACCAGATCAGCTCGACCAGCCCGAACGGCCATGCCCCCTGCAGGAAGCCATAGGCCGATCCGAACAGGCATCCAACGGCGAAGCCGAACGTCCACCAGTGCGATCCCGATTCCTTGGCATAGCACAGCAGGGTGAAGGAGACTGCGGCAAGCCCGAAAAGCGAAAGTGCGTCCATCGCCAATCCCTTGGCGCGTCCGGCCGGACAAAGCCATCCCCGCTCGCAGTCAGACTGGCAGGACGATCCGCGCGACGAGGCCGGGCGCATTGTCGCCCAGCTCGAACCGCCCGTCATGCAGCCGCGCGACCGCCTCGACCAGCGCCATGCCCAGCCCCGCCCCCGGGGTCGTGCGTGCGCTGTCGAGTCGCCCGAATCGCTTGAGCGCCTGCGCGCGGTCCGCCACCGCAATCCCCGGCCCGCGATCCTCGACCTGGATCGCGACGCCGTCACCGCGCTCGATCAGGCGGAGCGTTACCGTGCCACCACTGGCCCCATGCCGCAGCGCATTGTCGATCATGTTGGTGATCGCCTGGCTCAGCAGTTCGCGGTGCAACGCCATGGCCGGTGGCCGATCGTCGATCGCCACGACGAAGCTCAGGCCCGCATCCTCGGCGACCGGGGCATAGAGCTCACCGATCTCCTCGAGCAGATTCGCAGGCGGCACCTGGATGAACCGGTCGCGCGACACCGATCCAGACCGGCTGATCTCGATCACCATCGTCAGCATCCGCATGACGAGGTCGGTCTCTGTCAGCAGCCCGCCCAATGCCACTTCACGCGCGTCGGGGTCCGCGATCAGCACCGCCTGCTCGGTCTTGGTCCGCAGGCGCGCCAACGGCGAGCGCAGGTCATGGGCCAGGCTGTCGGTCACGACGCGCAACTCGGCCATCACCCCTTCGAGCTTGCTGAGCATGACGTTCAGCCGCGCGGCCAGCCGGTCGAACGCGTCACCGCCACCCGCGACCACGGCCACACGGCGTGACAGGTCGCCCTCGCCCGCAGCCTCGACGACGCTCGCTATCCCGTCGAGACGCCGACCGACATAGCGCGCGAGAACGAGTCCCCCGACGATGCCGAGCGCGAGCGAGAGGGTGATGGCAAAGGCCAGCGCGCGCTCCATCGCACGTTCCTCCGCCGCGATCAGATCGAGGTTGCGCCCCGTCAGCAGCCATTGCCGGCCGATCGGATACAGGGCGTACCCCGTCTCACGCGCGTTCCACAACGCGTCGTCGCCAAGCCGGGCGATCCTGAAGCGGGTCATCCGCAGCGGCACGGTCAGCCGGGCGGGCGCGACTCCCTGGACGGTTCGTCCGTCCGCGTCGACGAGCGCGAGTACCAGCGAGACGTCGCCGGGGCTCACCGCCTCGCCGATCGCCTGGCGCAGCTCGGGAATACCGCCGACCTGCCAGACGGTGCGCAGCGCATCAGACTGTTCGGTTGTCTCGCGCCGGATCGCATCGATCGCATCGGCGCTGGTCTGTTTCCAGACGAAGCCGATCAGCGCGAGGTTGGACACCAGCGACAGCATGATCGCGAGCAGCGCGATCCGCGCGGTGACCGACAGGCGCATCGCGGTTCAGCCCTCCACGGCGAGCCGGTATCCTGCCCCGCGTACCGTATGGAGGATCGGCGTCGGGAACCCGTCCTCGAGCTTGCGCCGCAACCGCCCGATATGGACATCGACGACGTTCGATCCCGGGTCGAAATGATAATTCCAGATCTTCTCGAGCATCATCGTCCGCGTCACGACCTGCCCCGCATGCCGCGCGAGGAATTCGAGCAGGTTGAATTCGCGCGCACCCAGCGGGATCGTATGCCCACCGCGCGACACGACGCGTGAAAGCAGGTCGATCTCAAGATCGCCGACCGACAGCTTGGTCTTTTGCGGATCGCTCGCGAGGCGGTCCGACCGGCGCACCAGCGCCTCGACGCGCGCCGACAGTTCCGCGAACGAGAAGGGTTTGCAGAGATAGTCGTCGGCCCCGGCCTTCAGCCCGTCGACCCGGTGATCGACCGCGGCGAGTGCGGAGAGGATGAGGACCGGGGTGACGATGCCGGCCGCGCGGACCGCGCTGACCATGGCGAGGCCGTCGAGCCCTGGCAGCATCCGGTCGGCGATGATGAGGTCGAAGATGCCCTCGCTGGCGAGAAACAGTCCGTCACGCCCATCGCCACAGGTCTCGACGGCGTAGCCCGCCTCAGTCAGCCCCTTGGCAAGATAGCTCGCGGTCGAGACATCATCTTCGACAATCAGGATCTTGCGGTTCACGGCGTCATCGCTTTCCCCTGTCCCATAACGGAAAGGCCGGCGGAAATCACTTCCCGCCGGCCCCCACGGTACCCCCGGGAGTGACGGGCACCGATCTCTGGAAACTCGCGCCGCTCGTTCGGGCGACACGCGTCTCTTAGGATCGGGCACTCGACAGGGGGATGACCCGAACATGACAAACCTGTCATGGTCGGGTCGGTGATCGTTTAATCAGCGGTCGTCGAGGATCGCTGCGATCGCGACACCGACATGGCCGATGTCCGCCATCCCGTCGACGCGGCGCACGAGACCACGCGCATCGTAGATTGGCAGGATCGGCGCGGTCTTGGCGCGATATTCGGCCATCCGCGTCTTGACGGTTTCGGCATTGTCGTCGGGACGGCGCTTGAACTCGGTCGAGCCACACACGTCGCAGACCCCGGCAACCGCCGGCTGCTTGAACCGATCGTGATAGCCGGCACCGCAGTTCGCGCAGGTGTACCGGCCAACCACGCGGTCGATGAGCGCAGCCTCGTCGACACCGAGCTCGATCACGTAGTCGAGCGTGCGACCGCGAGCTGCAAGCAGCCCGTCGAGCGCCTCGGCCTGGGCCGCGGTGCGCGGATAGCCGTCGAAGATCACGCCGTTTGCGGTATCGGGCTGGTCGAGCCGCTCGCCGATGATGCCCGACACGATGTCGTCGCTAACCAGGCCACCGGCGGCCATCACGGCTTTCGCCTGAAGGCCAACGGGTGATTCCGCTGCAACCGCAGCGCGCAGCATGTCGCCGGTGGACAGCTGGACCATGCCGCGTTCGGCCACGAGCGTCGCGGCCTGCGTGCCCTTGCCCGCGCCTGGCGGGCCAAGAAGGATGATATTCACGAAACGCACTCCCCTCGTTCGTGCAGGATTATAAACCGGTAACCCCGCAACTTAGCGAAGTCGACCGCCCTTCAGCTTCGCCTTCTTGATCAGGTCGCCATATTGATGCGCGAGCAGATGGCTCTGGATCTGTGTCACCGTATCCATCGTCACGTTGACGACGATCAGCAGGCTGGTGCCGCCGAGATAGAAGGGGATCGACAGCGCCGTGACCAGATATTCGGGCAGCAGGCAGATGATCGTCAGATAGGCGGCACCGATGACGGTGATGCGCGTCAGTACGTAATCGAAGTAGTTCTCGGTGTTCTTGCCCGGACGGATACCGGGGATGAACCCACCATGCCGCTTCAGATTGTCCGCCGTCTCTTCGGGATTGAAGACGATCGCGGTGTAGAAGAACGAGAAGAAAATGATGCCCGCACCGTAGAGCAGCATGTACACGGGGCTGCCGTGTTGCAGATACTGGTTCAGGGTGATGATGAAATCGCCCCACTGCGACTCACCCGCGACGCGCTGTCCGGCGAACTGCGAGATCGTCAGCGGCATCAGCAGCAGCGACGAGGCGAAGATCGGCGGGATGACGCCCGCGGTATTGATCTTCAGCGGCAGATGGCTGCGATCGGCCTGCATCCCGCGCTGCGTCTGGCGCTTGGGATACTGGATCAGGATGCGGCGCTGTGCGCGCTCCATGAAGCAGATGAACAGGACGAGCAGGACAACCGCGACGATGATGCCGATCAGCTTGATCGGGTCGAGGCTGCCCGAACGGCCGCCCTCGAGCAGGTTGACCAGGGTCGTAGGCAGATGCGCGACGATGCCCGCCATGATGATCAGCGAGACGCCGTTGCCGATGCCGCGGCTGGTGATCTGCTCACCCAGCCACATCAGGAACATCGTGCCGCCGATCAGCGAGATGACCGCCGCGATGCGGAAGGTCATGCCCGGCTCGATCACCGCGGCGATGCCCTGGTTCGCGCCGAGCGTCTCGAGCCCGACGGCGATGAAATAGCCCTGCACCGCGGTCAGGCCGACCGTGCCGTAGCGGGTATACTGGTTCAGGCGCTTGCGGCCCGATTCGCCGTCCTTCTTGATCGCGGCGAGCGTGGGGCTCAGCGAAGTCGCGAGCTGCACCACGATCGAGGCGGTGATGTAGGGCATCACGCCGAGCGCGATCAGCGACATACGGCTGAGCGAGCCACCCGAGAAGGTGTTGAAGAAGTCGAGCACGCCGCCCTGCGTCTGCTGCGACAACAGCCCCAGCGCAGTCGGGTCGACACCCGGCAACGGGACATAGCTGAGCAGGCGGAAGACGATCAGGGCGCCGATCGTGAACCACAACCGCTTCTTGAGATCGGTCGCCTTGGCGAATTTGGACAGGCTGACGCTTTGCGCCATCTGGTCGGCTGCGGATGCCATACGTGTGATCGTCCTGGAAACAAAGAAGGCGGGAAGCGTTGTGACCGCCCCCGCCGCTCATATAGGCGCAGGAGCGCGCTTGTCTAATGCCTAGGTGCGTTATGCGAGCCCGAGGGGCACTCGGTCGCCCCCTGCCCCGTTCGTCCTCAGCGAAGTCGAAGGACGTTGCCCCAGGTGACGTACCCTTCGACTACGCTTAGGGCGAACGGAGGAGGGGTGGTCCCGAAAAACGGGCGGGTCGGAAGCGGGCGACAGGAAGCCGCCAGGTCAGGCAAATAAAAAGGGGGCCGGCGCTCTCGCACCCGCCCCCTTTCTTGTTCGGCTCAGGCCTTGAACGACGCCTTGTGCGCCGCACGCTCCTTGTACTTCACGCCCTTCTTGGCGGCAGCCTTCTCGGCTGCGGGGACGAAGTGGATCACCTCGACCTTGCCGCCGATCTTCTCGACCGCCTCGATCGCGCCCTTCGACGCACCGTCGACGGTGAACGAGAGGACCGTGGTCAGCTCGCCCTTGGCGAGGAGGCGGACGCCGTCCTTGCCGCCGCGTGCCAGGCCAGCGGCCTTGAGCGCGTTGTGGTCGAGCGTGGCGTTCGCCTCGATCTTGCCGGCATCGACCGCGAGCTGGATCGCGCCGAGGTTGACCTCTGCGAAGTCCTTGCGGAAGATGTTGTTGAAGCCGCGCTTAGGCAGACGCATGTGGAGCGGCATCTGGCCGCCTTCGAAGCCGGCGATGGACACGCCCTCGCGGCTCTTCTGACCCTTCTGGCCGCGGCCGCCGGTCTTGCCCTTGCCCGAGCCGATGCCGCGTCCGACGCGCATCTTGGACTTACGGGCACCTTCGTTATCGCGGAGTTCGTTGAGCTTCATGGTAATGCACTCGCTTTCGCTTGTTACGCGCTGTGGAAATGGATTCCGGAATAAGAAAGGGGGCCGTTAGCCCCCTTTCCCGTATTTGTCACGTGGGTCGTGAAGGCTCAGCCTTCGACCGACACCATGTGCTGCACCTTGCGGATCATCCCGCGGACCTCTGGGCTGTCTTCCAGCTCGCGGGTCTTGTGCATCTTGTTCAGGCCGAGACCGACCAGCGTTGCGCGCTGGTCCTTCTCGCGGCGGATCGGCGAACCGGTCTGCGTGATCTTGATGGTAGCCATGATCGCTTACTCCGTGATCGCAGCTGCATCGGCCTCGGCGGTCTTCGAACCACCATGGCCGAGCAGGTCGGCGATCTTCTTGCCGCGACGCTGTGCGACGGCCTTGGGCGAGGTCTGCTCGCCAAGGGCTTCGAACGTTGCGCGGATCATGTTGTAGGGGTTCGACGTGCCGACCGACTTGGTCACGACGTCTGCAACGCCCAGCGACTCGAAGACGGCGCGCATCGGGCCACCGGCGATGATGCCCGTACCCTGAGGCGCCGACCGCAGCGTGACCTTGCCGGCACCGAAGTGACCGTTGCCGTCATGATGCAGCGTGCGACCGTCCTTGAGCGGAACGCGAACCATCTTCTTCTTGGCAGCTGCCGTCGCCTTCGAGATGGCTTCCGGCACTTCGCGTGCCTTGCCATGACCGAAGCCTGCACGGCCCTTGCCGTCGCCGACGACGACGAGTGCTGCAAAGCCGAAGCGCTTGCCGCCCTTGACCGTCTTCGAGACGCGGTTGATGTGCACCAGCTTCTCGATCAGCTCTTCGCCGCCATCGTCCGAACCCGGACGACCGCCACGATTGTCACGACCGCCACGACCGCCATCGCGACCACCACGGTTGCCACCGGGGCCACCGCCACGGTTGCCGCCGGGGCCACCACGACCGCCACCGCCGCCGCCACCGGGACGACCACGGCCACCGCCGCTGTTGCCCTGGTATCCGGTGCTCTGGGGCACGTTCTGAGCCGTGACGTCCTGTGCGGTCGTCTCGGGTGCGATTACCGCTGGCGTGTTGTTTTCGTCAGCCATGTCTTAGAACTCCAATCCGGCTTCGCGCGCGGCATCGGCAAGAGCCTTCACGCGACCGTGGTAGAGGAAGCCGCCGCGATCGAACACGACCTGGGTCACGCCCGCTGCCTTGGCAGCCTCGGCGACGCGCTTGCCGACCGAAGTCGCCGCGTCGATGTTGGCGCCGGACGTGCCGCGCACGTCCTTCTCCAGCGTCGAGGCCGAAGCGACCGTCGTGCCGGCGGCATCGTCGATCACCTGGGCATAGATGTGCTTGCCCGAGCGATGCACGGACAGGCGCGGACGGGTGCCGGCGCGTGCGCGCAGCGCGGTACGGTTGCGGCGACGCCGCTTGGCGAAAAGAGAAAGTCCCTTGGTCATTACTTCTTCTTCCCTTCCTTGCGGAAGATGAACTCGCCGTCGTACTTGATGCCCTTGCCCTTGTACGGCTCGGGCTTGCGCCACTGACGAATCTCTGCGGCCAGCTGGCCAACCATCTGCTTGTCCGAACCCGAGATCTCGATCGTCGTGTTGTCCGGCGTCTTCACCTCGATGCCCTCGGGCACGTCGATGTTGACGTCATGGCTGTAGCCGAGCTGCAGCTTGAGGTTGCGACCCTGGGCTGCGGCACGATAGCCGACGCCGCTGATCAGCAGCTTCTTGGTGAAGCCTTCCGACACGCCGGTGACCAGGTTCTGCACCATGGTCCGCTGCATGCCCCAGAACGCGCGGGCGCGCTTGGTGTCGTTGGCCGGCTGCACCGAAATGCCGCCGTCTTCGATCGTGTAGCTGATCTCGTCGCGCAGCGGCATCTTCAGGGTCCCCTTGGGGCCCTTCATCGTCAGCTGCTTGCCCTCGATCGTCGGCGTGATGCCCGCCGGTACGGTGACCGGCTTCTTACCAATACGGCTCATCAGAACACCTCCGCGAGGACTTCGCCGCCGACGTTCTGCTCACGTGCTTCGGAATCCGAAAGCACGCCGCGGGGCGTCGAGACGATGGTGATGCCGAGGCCGTTGCGGACGCGGGGAAGTTCCTGCGAACCGGAATAGACGCGACGGCCGGGCTTCGAGACGCGCGCGACATGCTTGATCGCAGGCTGGCCCTCAAAATACTTCAGCTCGATGCGAAGGCCGGCCGCGGGGCCCATCTGCTCTTCGCTATAGCCACGGATATAGCCTTCACGCTGCAGAACGTCGAGCACGCGAACGCGCAGCTTCGACGCCGGAGTCAGGACGGAGTCCTTCTTCGCGCGCTGGCCATTACGGATACGGGTGAGCAAATCACCCAGGGGATCGGTCACTGCCATGATGTAGTCCTTACCAGCTCGACTTCGTGACGCCGGGGATCAGGCCCTTGTTGGCCAGATCGCGCAGCTGAATACGGCAGAGCCGGAACTTGCGGTAATAGGCGCGCGGGCGACCGGTCAGCTCGCACCGGTTACGGATGCGGGTCGGGTTCGCGTTGCGCGGGATTGCCGCCATCTTGAGGCGAGCGATCAGACGCTCACCATCGTCGAGCGTCTTGTCCGCTGCGATTGCCTTCAGTGCCGCGTACTTCGGGGCATACTGCTTGACCATGCGCTTGCGGCGCTCGTTCTTGTTGACTGAACTCAGTTTCGCCATCGACTTAAGTTCTTTCTTTCCTGAAGCGCCGCCCGTGACACGAGGTCAGGGGCGGCGGTTGGTAGTTAAGCTGCCTTCTTCTCGTCGGCAGCGTCGTCTTCGATCGGGAACGGGAAACCGAAGAGACGGAGAAGCTCGCGAGCCTCGTCGTCGGTCTTGGCGGTCGTCGTCACGATCACATCCATGCCGCGGACCTTGTCGACCCGGTCATAGCTGATTTCTGGGAACACGATCTGCTCCTTGATACCGCAGGCATAGTTGCCACGGCCATCGAAGCTTTTCGGGTTGAGACCGCGGAAATCGCGGACGCGGGGAAGAGCGATCGTGATGAAACGGTCGAGAAACTCGTACATGCGCTCGCGGCGAAGGGTGACCTTCACGCCGATCGGCATGCCTTCACGCAGCTTGAACTGCGCGATCGACTTCTTGGCCTTCGTCACGACGGGCTTCTGGCCGGCGATCAGCTCCATTTCCTGGGCTGCCTGGTCGACCTTCTTCTTGTCCTGCGTCGCTTCGCCGACACCCATGTTCAGCACGATCTTGTCGATCCGGGGGATCTCCATGACGTTCTTGTAGCCGAACTTCTCGGTCATCGCCTTGATGATCGTCTCATCATACATCTTCCGCATGCGCGGCGTGTAGGCGGCCTCGGTGCCAGCGGCGGTGTTCTGATCAACCATTGATCTTCTCCCCGGTCTTGACGGCCACGCGGACCTTCTTGCCATCCTGCTCCTCGAAGCGGACGCGGGTCGGCTTGCCGTCGGCGGTCACGTGAGCGACCTTCGAGACGTGCATCGGTGCTTCCTTGCGGACCAGGCCACCCTGCGGGTCACCCTGGGTCGGCTTGGTGTGGCGCACGGCGATGTTCACGCCCGAGACGACGACCTTGTCGGTCTTCGGCATCGACATCGTGACTTCGCCGGTCTTGCCCTTGTCCTTGCCGGACAGGATGATGACCTTGTCACCCTTCTTGATACGCTGGCTCGCCATTACAGCACCTCCGGCGCAAGGCTGATGATCTTCATGTGCTTCTTGCCACGCAGCTCGCGAACGACTGGGCCAAAGATACGGGTGCCGATCGGCTCCTCGTTCTTGTTGACCAGCACCGCGGCATTGCCGTCGAAGCGGATGACCGTACCGTCTGCACGGCGGATATCCTTGGCGGTACGAACGATCACCGCGCGGTGAACGTCGCCCTTCTTCACGCGGCCCCGTGGCTGCGCTTCCTTGATGCTGACGACGATGATGTCGCCAACGCCTGCAACACGACGCTTGGAACCCCCAAGCACCTTGATGCACTGCACCCGCTTCGCGCCGCTGTTGTCAGCGACGTCGAGATTGGACTGCATCTGGATCATGGATCCGTATCCCTTCTCTGTCTCTGGGGTCGATACCGACCGAACCCCGCCTAAAAAATCACCCCGCCGCGGACGAATCCGCAACGGGGAGGAGCGGCCGCTTAGCCGTTCCCGTTTACGAAAACAAGAGCGCAGGGAGTTGCCCCCCTGCCCTCATGTTTGATTCAGCCCTCGGCCGAAGCCCGCTCCGGCGTCGCGTGGGTGTTGACCCGCTCGATCACCTTCCAGGTCTTCAGCTTGGAGATCGGTGCGGTCTCTTCGATCCGCACGGTCTCGCCCTGCTTGAACTCGTTGCTCTCGTCATGAGCATGATACTTCTTCGAGCGACGGATGATCTTCCCGTAGAGCGGGTGCTTCACCTTACGCTCGACGTTCACGACCACCGTCTTGTCGCCCTTGTCGGACACGACCAGACCGGTCAGCACGCGCTTCGGCATGATGTGTTCCTTACTTCGCGGCGTCAGCGCTGGTGCGCTGAGCCTGCAGGGTCTTGATGCGAGCGATGTCGCGGCGGACCTCACGAACGCGGCTCGGCTTTTCGAGCTGGTTCGTGGCGGCCTGGAAGCGCAGGTTGAACTGCTCGCGCTTCAGTTCGCCAAGCGACTCCGACAGCTGGTCGTCACTCTTGGCCTTCATGTCGTCGATACGAGCCATGATCTTACTCGCCTCCCAGATGCGAGGTGTCGCCCAGGCGGGCAACGACCTTTACCTTGATCGGCAGCTTCATGGCCGCCCGCTCGAATGCCTCGGCGGCGATCTTGCCGTCGACGCCGTCGAGCTCGAACAGGATCCGACCCGGCTTGACTCGAGCGGCCCAATATTCCGGCGCGCCCTTGCCCTTACCCATGCGGACTTCGGCTGGCTTTCCCGAGACCGGAAGGTCTGGGAAAATGCGGATCCACAAACGCCCCTGGCGCTTCATGTGACGCGTGATCGCGCGGCGTGCCGCCTCGATCTGGCGTGCGGTGATCCGGTCGGGCTCCATGGCCTTCAGGCCGTAGGAACCGAAATTGAGCGAGAAGCCACTCTTGGCGTCGCCCGAAATCTTGCCCTTGAAGGCCTTCCGGAACTTGGTCTTTTTTGGTTGCAGCATGTCTGTTCCTGCCCCTTAGCGACGATCGTCGCGCTGCGGCCGCACGCCGGAGGTCTGAGCCTCCATCATGATGCGGTCGTACGACGTCGGATCGTTGCCGAGAATCTCGCCCTTGAAGACCCAGACCTTCACGCCGCAAACGCCGTAAGACGTGTGCGCCGTAGCCTCGGCATAATCGATGTTCGCGCGCAGCGTGTGCAACGGAACCCGACCCTCACGATAGCTCTCCGACCGTGCGATCTCGGCGCCGCCAAGACGACCGCCGCAGTTCACGCGGATGCCTTCGGCACCGAGACGCATCGCCGACTGAACCGCACGCTTCATGGCGCGACGGAAGGCGATACGACGCTCGAGCTGATCGGCGATGCCCTGTGCAACGAGACGTGCATCGACTTCCGGCTTGCGGATCTCGACGATGTTCAGCGACACGGTCGACGACGTCATCTTGCCGATCGTCGAACGCAGCTTCTCGATGTCCGCACCCTTCTTGCCGATGATCACGCCGGGGCGTGCAGCGAAGATGGAGATGCGGGCCAGCTTGGCCGGACGCTCGATCACAACCTTGGAGATCGCAGCCTGCGGCAGCGTCTTCATGATATATGCGCGGATCTTGAGATCCTCGAGCAGGAGCCGACCATAGTCGGCGCCTTCGGCGTACCAGCGGCTATCCCAGGTACGGTTGATCTGCAGACGCAGACCGATGGGGTTGCTCTTCTGACCCATTATGCTTCTTCCTGCTCGCGCACGACGATGCGCAGACGGCTGAATGGCTTGAGGATGCGGGTCGACTTGCCGCGGCCGCGGGTCGCGAAGCGCTTCATCGTGATCGACTTGCCAACCGATGCCTCGGCGACGACCAGCGAGTCGACGTCGAGGTTGTGGTTGTTCTCCGCATTGGCGATGGCCGAGGCCAGCACCTTGCGGGCTTCGATCGCCATGCCCTTGGTCGAGAAGGCGAGGATGTTCATCGCATCGCCGACCTTCTTGCCACGGATGAGCGCAGCCACGAGGCCGAGCTTCTGTGCGGAACCGCGGATCTGCGTACCGACCGAAAGCGCCTCGTTGTCCGCGACCTTGCGCGGGCTGACTTGCTTAGACATCAGCGCTTGCCCTTCTTGTCGGCGGAGTGGCCGGGGAAGTAGCGCGTGGGCGCGAACTCGCCCAGCTTCATCCCCACCATGTCCTCGTTGACCGAGACCGGCACGAACTTGCGGCCGTTATAGACGTTGAACGTGAGGCCCACGAACGACGGCAGGATCGTCGAGCGACGCGACCAGGTCTTGATCGGCGAACGCGCGTTGGTGTCCTGGGCGGTTTCTGCCTTCTTGAGCAGATGAAGGTCCACGAACGGACCCTTCCAGACTGAACGAGCCATGTTAGCCCTTCCTCTTCGTCGAATGACGCGACCGGATGATCATCTTGTCGGTCGATTTGTTGTGACGCGTGCGCGCACCCTTCGTCGGCTTGCCCCACGGCGTGACCGGATGACGGCCACCCGAGGTGCGGCCTTCACCACCGCCGTGCGGATGGTCGACCGGGTTCTTGGCGACGCCGCGCGTCAGTGGACGAATACCAAGCCAGCGCGAACGCCCTGCCTTGCCCAGGTTCTGGTTCTGGTTGTCGGGGTTCGAAACCGCGCCAACCGTCGCCATGCAATCGCTGCGGATGTAGCGCTGCTCGCCCGAGTTCAGGCGGACCATCACCATGCCCTTGTCGCGACCGACGACCTGCACATACGTGCCGGCCGAACGGGCGATCTGGCCACCCTTCATCGGCTTCATTTCCACATTGTGGACGATGGTGCCGACCGGCATCTGACCCAGTTCCATGGCATTGCCTGGCTTCACGTCGGTCTTCTTGGCCGCCAGGACCTTGTCGCCAACGGCCAGACGCTGCGGCGCCAGGATGTAGGCGAGTTCTTCGTCCGGGTACTTGACCAGGGCGATGAACGCGGTGCGGTTGGGATCATACTCGATCCGCTCGACAGTGCCTTCGACGTCCCACTTGCGACGCTTGAAGTCGATGTAGCGGTACTTCTGCTTGTGACCACCGGCGATGCCGCGCGAGGTCACATGACCCTTGTTGTTACGACCGCCGGTCTTGTGCTTGCCTTCGGTCAGCGCCTTGACGGGCTTGCCCTTCCAGAGCGACGACTTGTCGACCAGGATGAGACCGCGGCGTGCCGGCGATGTCGGATTATAATGCTTGAGTGCCATGGCCTCAGATCCCCGTCGTCACGTCGATGGACTGACCGTCCTTCAACGTCACGATTGCCTTTTTCATGTCCGAGCGCGAGTAGTTCGTGCCCTTCCACTTCTTGGTCTTGCCCTTCTGGACGAGCGTGTTCACGCCGACGACGTTCACGTCGAACAGCGCCTCAACGGCCGCCTTGATCTCGGGCTTCGTGGCGTCGTTGGACACCTTGAACACCACCGCGTTGTGCTCCGACAAGGTCGTCGTCTTCTCGGTGATGTGCGGGGCGAGGATAACGTCGTAATGACGATTATCGATGCCCGCCTTCTGCTTCTTAGCCATGGAAGCGCGCCTCCAGCTTTTCGACAGCGGCGCGCGTCAGCACCAGCGTGTCATGCTTCAGGATGTCGTAAACGTTGGCGCCGGCTGCCGGCATCACGTTCACTTCGTACAGGTTGCCCGCAGCGAATGCGAAGCTGGTGTCGACCATGTCGCCGTCGATGACGAGCGCACGCTTGCCGAAGCCGAGCTTGGCGAGATCGCCCTGCAGCGTCTTGGTCTTGCCACCCTCGACAGCCAGGCTGTCCATGATGACCAGCGAACCCGCCTTGGCGTGGCTGCTGAGCGCCATGCGCAGACCGAGCGCGCGAACCTTCTTGTTCAGCGACGGGTTGAAGTCACGGACGCGAGCGCCGTGAGCCTTACCACCACCGATGAACACGGGCGCGCGGCGATCGCCGTGACGTGCCGTACCGCCGCCCTTCTGGCGACCGAACTTCTTGCCGGTGCGAGCGACGTCTGCACGCTCACGGGTGCCACGAGCCGTCTCGCGACGCTTCTCGAGCTGCCAGGTGACCACACGGTGCAGGATGTCGGCGCGCGGATCGAGACCGAAGATCTCGTCGTTGAGCTCGATGTCCGCGCCCTCGGTGCCGGCGAAAGATGAAAGCTTGATCTTCACGCTCAGCCCTCCTGGCCGTCGGCTGCAGGTGCGTCGGTCGTTTCGGCCGGCGTGTCTGCTGCGGTGTTGCTGTTGGCGGTCTTGAGACCGGCGAGGAACGGTGCGTCGGCGTGGCGCGCGACCTTCACCGAGTCCTTGACGAAGAGCCAGCCGCCCTTGGAACCAGGAACCGAACCCTTGACGAACAGGAGACCACGCTCGACGTCGGTCGATACGATCTCGAGGTTCTGCTGGGTGCGATACTTGTCGCCCATGTGGCCGGCCATCTTCTTGTTCTTGAAGACCTTGCCCGGATCCTGGCGCTGACCGGTCGAACCGAGCGAACGGTGCGAGACCGAGACGCCGTGGGTTGCCCGCAGACCGCCGAAGCCCCAACGCTTCATGCCGCCCTGGAAGCCCTTACCCTGGGTCTTGCCCTGGATATCGACGATCTGGCCTGCGACATAATGGTCAGCCGAGATCTCGGCGCCAACGTCGAGCAGGCCGTCTGCGTTCACGCGGAACTCATGGACGACAGCCTTAGGCTCCACTTCGGCCTTGCCGAAATGGCCGCGCTGCGGCTTTGCGACATTCTTCGACTTGGCAACGCCTGCACCAAGCTGGACGGCGGTGTAGCCGTCACGATCCATTTCGCGAACGGAAATGACCTGATTGCCTTCGAGTGCCAGAACGGTGACCGGCACGTGCCGACCATCTTCCTGGAACAGGCGGGTCATCCCCATCTTCTTCGCGATCACGCCAGTACGCATGATCTTGTCCCTTCCTAGACAGAGGCCCCGTCGGACTATTCCTCGGGGGCTTGCGGACCATGTCCGGAGCAAGCTCCATAATGCATCCACCTGACCCCATCCCCGGCAAAAGCCCTGAATGGGGTCGGATCAACCCGGTAAATACGAAACGCGCCCCGTCCCGGGCTGGTGTTCCTGCGAACGCAGGAACGTGACGGGGGACGCTGCCCCGTCGGTTTGCACCGACGGCGGTATCCCAATGTCGAACGGCGCGGGACCGTTACCGGTCAACCGCGCCGCGCTCGCCCTTAGGCGAGCTTGATCTCGACGTCAACGCCAGCGGCGAGGTCCAGCTTCATCAGCGCATCGACCGTCTGCGGCGTCGGCTGGACGATATCCAGCATACGCTTGTACGTGCGCACCTCGAACTGCTCGCGCGACTTCTTGTCGATGTGCGGGCCGCGGTTCACGGTGAATTTTTCGATGCGCGTCGGAAGGGGAATCGGACCGCGGATGAGCGCGCCGGTGCGGCGTGCGGTGTCGGCGATGTCGCCAGTGGCTTGATCGAGCACACGGTGATCGAACGCCTTCAGACGAATGCGGATATTGCTGTCCATAGTCCCTACCGATGCGAAAGAGCGGGCCCGTTTCCGGGCTCTTGCTGGTTGATGTTTAAACCGAAGGCGGGCCATTACGGGAGAGTCGCCGAAAAGGCAACTAGCGCGACGACGATTTTAGGCCGCCCCCTCGCGGCGGCGATAGGCTCCATGACTACCCTCACCCAACCCCTTTGACGCTACCTCGACCTAGGGCGGGCGCTCGATCAGCCAGATAACCGACGCCTACACGCGTCCCTTGGCGGAATGCTGTACTTCACCTGGCAAGGTCACCCAGTGATGCATCGATTCCTCCCAGACAGAGCGAACGGGAGCTGGGAAAGCAGGATCGGCAATCGCGCCCACGGCGACCCCGATCATCGACGGGTGCTTGGCAGTCCTCGCATAGACCGTTGACCCGCACTCTGGACACAAGACCGCCTCCAAGCGATTGCCTTCGTCCGTCGCTCGCTCAAACCGCTTGCCCTCACCGGCGACAGTGAGCAGGTCCCCGGGATAATAGGCGAGAACACCAAAGGGCGATCCGCTTCGGCGCTGACAGGCGATGCAGTGACATGCCACCACGGCAGGCGATGGCCCCGGAAGCTCGACCGTGAGTTGGCCGCACTGACATTGCGCACGCATAAGCCCCGCCCCCTTTGACGTGCCTAATCTAGCCGCTCGACGGACCCTGGCGATTGCCTGCTCGCCGCCCAACGCTTTGGCGATGCTGCGGCCGCCCCCGAACACGAAAAAGCCCGGCCTCTCTCGCGAGAAGCCGGGCTCTTTTCAATCATCTCCCGAAGGAGAGGATGCTTACTTGTCGATCTGGCTGACGACGCCTGCACCGACGGTACGGCCGCCTTCGCGGATCGTGAAGCGCTGGCCCACGTCCATGGCGATCGGTGCGATCAGCTTGATGCCGAGCGACACGTTGTCGCCTGGCATGACCATCTCGGTACCCTCAGGCAGCTCGACGGTGCCGGTCACGTCCGTCGTACGGAAGTAGAACTGCGGGCGGTAGTTGGCGAAGAACGGCGTGTGACGGCCACCCTCTTCCTTCGACAGCACGTACACTTCCGAGTTGAAGTCGGTGTGCGGCTTGATCGTGCCTGGCTTGCAGAGCACCTGGCCACGCTCGACTTCGTCGCGAGCGACGCCGCGGATCAGCGCGCCGACGTTATCGCCAGCCTGGCCCTGGTCGAGCAGCTTGCGGAACATCTCGACGCCCGTGACCGTGGTCTTGCGGACGGTCGGGTGGATACCGACGATCTCGACTTCCTCGCCAACCTTGACGATGCCGGTCTCGACGCGGCCGGTGACAACCGTACCACGACCCGAGATCGAGAACACGTCCTCGATCGGCATCATGAACGGCTTGTCGAGCGGACGCTCGGGCTGCGGGATGTAGTCGTCGACGGCCTGCATCAGCTCGGTGACGGCGTCGGCGCCGAGCTTCTGGTTCGAACCCGACAGCGCGCAGGTTGCCGAACCCTTGATGACGGGGATGTCGTCGCCCGGGAAGTCGTACGAGCTGAGCAGCTCGCGGATTTCCATTTCGACCAGCTCGAGGATTTCCTCGTCGTCGACCAGATCGACCTTGTTCATGAACACGACCATGGCAGGCACGCCGACCTGGCGTGCGAGCAGGATGTGCTCACGGGTCTGCGGCATCGGGCCATCAGTCGCCGAAACCACGAGGATCGCGCCGTCCATCTGGGCTGCGCCGGTGATCATGTTCTTCACATAATCGGCGTGGCCCGGGCAATCGACGTGCGCGTAGTGACGGTTGGCCGTCTCGTACTCGACGTGTGCGGTCGAGATCGTGATGCCGCGCTCGCGCTCCTCGGGTGCCTTGTCGATGTTTGCGAAGTCGACAGCGGTACCGCCGGTCGTCTCTGCCAGAACCTTCGTGATCGCAGCGGTGAGCGACGTCTTGCCATGATCGACGTGACCGATGGTGCCGATGTTGAGATGCGGCTTGTTCCGCTCAAATTTTGCCTTGGCCATTGTTTCCTACCTTCTGATTCGTATTCCGGTGCCACACCGGGAACCGCGCGAACGCGGCCCCATAGCGGCTGTTAAAGCCTGACGCTAGCCCTACCCCCTTAAAGGGTTAGGCCAGTTTCGCCTTCACCTCGTCAGCGACGTTCTGCGGCACTTCATCATAATGCGAGAACTGCATCGAGTATTGCGCGCGGCCCTGCGTGAACGAGCGGAGCGAGTTCACATAGCCGAACATGTTGGCCAGCGGCACCATCGCCTCCACCGTCTGCGCGTTGCCGCGGCTGTCGGTGCCCTGGATCTGGCCACGACGGCTGTTCATGTCGCCGATGACGTCGCCCAGATAGTCCTCCGGGGTGACGACCTCAACCTTCATGACCGGCTCGAGCAGCGTGATGCCCGACTTCTGCGCCACTTCGCGCATTGCGCCACGTGCACAGATTTCGAACGCCAGAGCCGACGAGTCGACGTCGTGATACGCGCCGTCATACAGCACGATCTCGAAATCGATGATCGGGAAGCCGACCAGCGAACCCGAAGCGGCGGTCTCGCGGAAGCCCTTCTCGATCGCAGGCAGATATTCCTTCGGAATGTTGCCGCCCTTGATCTCGTCCTTGAACGTGATGCCCGAACCGCGCTCGCCCGGCGTGACCTTGACCTTCACGCGACCGAACTGACCGGTGCCGCCCGACTGCTTCTTGTGCGTGTAGTCGACGTCGACCGGCTTCTTCAGATATTCGCGATAGGCGACCTGAGGAGCGCCGACATTGGCCTCGACCTTGAACTCACGCTTCATGCGGTCGACCAGGATCTCAAGATGGAGCTCGCCCATGCCCTTGATGATGGTCTGGCCCGACTCGGGGTCCGACGACACGCGGAACGACGGATCCTCGCGTGCGAGACGATTGAGCGCGACGCCCATCTTCTCCTGATCGGCCTTGGTCTTCGGCTCCACCGACAGCTCGATCACGGGCTCGGGGAATTCCATCCGCTCGAGGATGATCGGTGCGTTCATCGCGCAGAGCGTGTCGCCCGTGGTGGTGTCCTTGAGGCCTGCGAGAGCGACGATGTCGCCCGCGAACGCTTCCTGGATGTCCTCACGGCTGTTCGCATGCATGAGCAGCATGCGGCCGACCTTTTCCTTCTTGTCCTTGACCGAGTTGGTGACCTGCGATGCGGTCTCCAGCTTGCCCGAATAGATGCGGGCGAAGGTCAGCGTGCCGACGAACGGATCGTTCATGATCTTGAACGCCAGTGCCGAGAAGGGAACCTCGTCCGACGAAGGACGCTCGTCCGGCGTAACGCCATCGAGCTTCAGACCCTGAATCGCGGGAACGTCGAGCGGCGACGGCAGATAGTCGACCACGGCGTCGAGCAGGGGCTGGACACCCTTGTTCTTGAACGCCGAACCGCAGACCACCGGCACGAACGCCATGCTGAGCGTACCCTTGCGGATCAGCTTCTTGAGATCGGCGACGCTCGGCTCGTTACCCTCGAGATAGGCTTCCATCAGAGCATCGTCCTGCTCGACGGCCATCTCGATCAGGTCGCTGCGATACTTGGCGGCCTTGTCGGCCATGTCGGCCGGGATGTCCTGATATTCGAACTTCGCGCCCAGGCTCTCTTCGAGCCAGATGATCGCGCGGTTCTCGACGAGGTCGACCAGGCCCTTGAAGCCGCCTTCCATGCCGATCGGCAGGTACAGGACCGCCGGGCGCGCACCGAGACGCTCGATGATCGAGTCGACGCAGAAATAGAAGTCGGCACCGGTGCGATCGAGCTTGTTGACGAAGCACATGCGCGGCACGCCGTACTTGTCGGCCTGACGCCACACGGTCTCGGACTGCGGCTCGACGCCGGCAACGCCGTCGAAGCACGCGACCGCGCCGTCGAGGACGCGCAGCGAACGCTCGACTTCGATCGTGAAATCGACGTGGCCCGGGGTATCGATGATGTTGATAAGGTGCTCTTCGCCCTTACCTTCTTCGGCGCGCCACTTGCAGGTGGTTGCAGCCGACGTGATCGTGATGCCGCGCTCCTGCTCCTGCTCCATCCAGTCCATCGTCGCGGTGCCTTCATGCACTTCGCCGATCTTGTAGGACTTGCCGGTGTAATAGAGGATGCGCTCGGTCGTCGTCGTCTTGCCGGCGTCGATGTGCGCCATGATGCCGATGTTGCGGTAACGGTCGAGCGGATGGCTGCGGGCCATGATCGTGCTTCCTTAAGGATATGGGGAGCCGAACGTGCCGGCTCCCCAATATATAGGTGTTTGCGTTACGGGCGAAAGACCGCCCGTGACACGGTTACCAATGCTAGGCTTCGAAGCCCGCTGTTACCAGCGGTAGTGCGAGAATGCACGGTTGGCTTCTGCCATCCGGTGCGTGTCTTCGCGCTTCTTGACCGCGTTGCCGCGGTTGTTCGCGGCGTCCATCAGCTCGCCCGACAGCCGTGCGGCCATCGTGTTCTCGCTGCGCGAACGTGCCGCACCGATCAGCCAGCGGATTGCCAGCGCCTGTGCACGCTCGGGACGCACTTCAACGGGAACCTGGTAGGTTGCACCACCGACGCGACGCGAACGGACTTCGATGCCCGGCTTCACGTTGTTCAGCGCATCGTGGAAAACGCCGATCGGATCGCGCTTGGCGCGGCTCTCGACGGTTTCGAATGCACCGTACACGATCAGCTCTGCGACGGACTTCTTGCCGTCCAGCATGACGCTGTTCATGAACTTCGACAGAACCTCATCCCCGAACTTGGGATCAGGCAGGATGACCCGCTTTTCGGGACGACGACGACGTGCCATTTTATATTCCTTCTAAACTTCAGCCTTAGTGATCAGATACCTGATCGGCTTACTTCGGACGCTTGGCGCCGTACTTGGAACGCGACTGACGCCGGTCCTTCACACCCTGTGTATCAAGCACGCCGCGCAGGACGTGATAGCGAACACCGGGAAGATCGCGGACACGGCCGCCACGGATCAGGACAACCGAATGCTCCTGAAGATTGTGGCCCTCGCCCGGGATGTAGCTGATGACTTCGCGCTGGTTGGTCAGGCGAACCTTGGCCACCTTGCGCAGAGCCGAGTTCGGCTTCTTCGGGGTCGTCGTGTAGACGCGGGTGCAAACGCCGCGCTTCTGCGGGTTAGCTTCCATCGCAGGGACCTTCGACTTGGCCTTCTGCGGATCGCGGCCCTTGCGGACCAACTGGTTGATCGTCGGCATTGAAGCCTTCACCTTTCAAATGGTTACTTTGCTGGAGCCGTTGAGGCGCCTGAGAATACAAAAAGGACCCTAGGAAGCGCAAAACGCTCCTCAGGCCCTGGAATGCATCCAGCAATGTTCAAGCATGCCCGGCGGGAAAGACTCCCGAAGAACAGGGCGCGCCTATAGGTCAGGAGTCAGCCGCGGTCAACACGGGGATCACCCCACCCTGCCCTGAACCCGACGCCAGAATGGTTGCACGTTCGACAATCGTGCGTCGGGCATGAACAGGCGCTTGCCCTGCCGCGGACATGGCGCTAGAGCCCGCCACCGCACAGGAGTGTAGCTCAGTTGGTTAGAGCGTCGGTCTCCAAAACCGAAGGCCCTCGGTTCGAATCCGAGCACTCCTGCCAGATTCTCTCACATCGTCGTCGTTATGCATTTCTGACCATGGGGTCAGGGATCAGCAAAGCCGCGTCCGTTGCGATTGCACAAAACGCATTTCATAATGCAATTTGCGCAGTTGTGAAATTCGCTGCTGCGATGCACAAAGACTGTGCCTTTCAGGCATCCTCTCCTAAAACTTTTACGGCCGGTCTTTGACCGGCCTTTTTTTTGGTCTGTGTGCTGATATACCGATGTCGGTCCGTCACGCCGGCAAACATAACAGAAACGCAGGAGAGGCGCCGCCGGCAAGACCGGCACCGGTTGACGGCCGGCGGGGGAGAGGGCGCAAACGCCCGCCCCCGCGCCTTCCGGTCCCGCCTCCCACGCATCCCCTTATGCTTTCAATCATGCGCGAAAGGCTGGTGCAGGGCGCCTCATGCGCTGCCGAGTCGGGTCATAACGGGGCCGCCCGGCGGGCGCTGCCGCCCCACCCCTTGCGTTCCGTTGGCGCGGAAGCTATCTGCGCCGCCATCCGACAGCGAGACGGACGCATGCCCGACCCCTTTGACGGGGCCCTATTGACGGGGCGACCCTTCACAGGGAGCGGGTTATGGGTCTATGCCTCGCTTCTTTTCATGTCTCCATCAGGCGGGTTCGAACAGCACCGTGGCTAAAACGTCCCCACTCGAATTCATCCGGCAGGTCCGCACCGAAACCTCGAAGGTTACGTGGCCGACGCGTCGCGAGACGATCATGACCGGGGTGATGGTCGTCATCATGACGACGATCCTCGCGCTCTTCTTCTTCGGCGTCGACTCGATCCTTCAGGCGATCGTCACCGCCCTTCTGAAACTCGCTCAATAAGGTCCGCACATGGCGCGCTGGTACATCATTCACGCCTATTCGGGCTTCGAGGGCAAGGTCCGCGACTCGATCATGGCAGAGGCGACCCGTATGGGTCTCGAGCAGCTCGTCGAGCAGATCGAAGTCCCCACCGAGACGATCACCGAGGCCCGCCGCGGCAAGAAGATCGCGGTCGAACGCAAGTTCATGCCGGGCTATGTTCTCGCCAAGCTTAACATGAACGACGACGTCTATCACCTCGTCAAGAACACCCCCAAGGTGACCGGCTTCCTCGGCAGCATGGGCAAGCCGCAGGCGATCAGCGAGGCGGAAGCCACGCGGATGCTGAACAGCAAGGAAGAGGCCGCGGCCGCTCCCAAGCAGAAGGTCAAGGTCGACTACGAGATCGGCGATCAGGTCAAGGTGCTCGACGGTCCGTTCGCGAGCTTCAACGGTCTGGTCGAGGAACTCGATTTCGACCGCAGCCGCGTCAAGGTGTCGGTGTCGATCTTCGGTCGCGCCACCCCGGTCGAGCTCGAATTCGAGCAGGTCGAACGCTCGAAGTAATCACCGCCTGAGCCTGCGGGCTCGGTCTGGACAATCGATCATGGGCCTGATGCTGCGACGCCGCGGCATCAGGCCTTTTCGTGTGCACCCGAGAGCCGTACCCGCGCGGTAAGCCCGTGCCCGGCATAAGCGAGAAAGCCGCGCAGCATGTGGCGCAGGCGGAAACTGTGGAAGCGCCGGATATAGGGAAAGGGCCGCGTCCCCGCGCGGATTTCGCCGAGCGCATCGCCAAGGTCGCGGCGGATCGCGCCCAAGATTCGCCGGTCGGTTAGGATATGCTTGGCGTAGAGCGCGCCGTCGCCATAGCCATAGCCCGCGAGCAGCGCGATCACCTGATCGGGCCGGCAGCGCCCATGATGATGCTCGACGGCAAAATAGGGGTCATAGGCCACGACCACCCCGGCCGCGATCGCGCGGAACAGGAAATCGGTATCCTCCGCCGCGACGAAGCGCGCGCCCGCGCCGAACCGCGTATCGAACGGCCCCGTCCGCGCGATGACGTCGTGCGTGAAGGCAAGGTTCGCGCCCATCACGAACCCGCCGGGAAACGCGCCCGGCACCGGCTCCATCGGATGATCCTCGAGCTTCAGCGTCACCGGCAGGTCGGCGGCATCGCCCGCCAGGATCCGCCCGCCGACGATCGTCGGCGTCGCGACCCCGGCGAACCGGCGGACGAGCGCAAGCAGATAGTCCGGCTTGAGCACGCAATCGTCGTCGGTCATCGCGACGATCCGCCCCCGGACATGCGCCAGCCCCAGATTGCGCGCCCGCGCCAGCCCCGCGCATGGCTCGGTCAGCAGCATCACGGGAAACGCCTGCTCCTCCTGCCAGGCCGCCAGCCGTGCCGCGGTGTCGTCGCGCGACCCGTTGTCGACGACCACCATCTCGACCGCCACGTCCCCCGCAACGCCGACCGCGCGCGTCACCGAGTCGAGCGTGCGCGACAGCGAGGCCCCCCGGTCGCGCGTGCAGATCAGCAGACTGACGTCGATCATTCGCGCAGCAGCAGCGGCGATCGCGCGGTCCAGGCGGCGATATAGGCGGACAGCTTGCCATAGTCGTTGTCGAGCGCGACGTGCGGGATGCCCAGCAGCACGGCAAGGATATGCGCGTGCAGCCGGTCGGTGACGACCTGCCGCCCGCGCGACAGGAGTGTCAGCCCGCGCGCAACCCGCACACGGGCCAGTTGCTCATAGTGAGCAGGACGCGGCACCCCCGCCTTCCAGGCCGGCAGCACGCCGTCCTCGAGCCAGTCGAGCACCACCGCCCCCTCGGGCACCGGACCGCGATCCCCCGCCACACGCTCGTCATCGGTCCGCATCAGCATCAGCAGGTCGCAGTCCGCCGGCCCACGCGGCTGCGCCCCCAGCGCGAACGCAGAATCGGGCGCCAGCGCGACCGGGCAGGACAACCGCTGTGCGAGGGCGAGGCTCTGCGCATCGCGGACATAGAGGTGGAAATCGGGATGCCCCGCGACACAGGCGGCGAAGCGGTCGAGCCCCTCGCCAGCGCGGAAATGGATCGACTGGGGCAGCTGGACGATCGTCCGGTCGCGAAACTCCGCCAGCATTGCCTCGCGAAACCGCTGATGATGCGGCCAGATATCCCCCAGATTGCCGCCGCCGTGCAGGAACACGACCCCCGCCGGGCTGTCGCGGCGAAACGCGTCCGCGTCGAACGCGTCCCAGGTACAGACATGATCGGGATCGCGCCCGGTGATCGCGCGGAGCATGGCGATCTCACCCAGCCAGATCGCGCTGTCGCCGACATTGGCGTGATCGGGAAAGTCGAGCAGAACATAGCGGTCACCGGGCCCGACATGCCGCCGGTACAGCGCCGCCAGCGCCGCCTGCTGCACCGCGATGACGTCGTTGTCCCCCGTCGGTACGGGCGCCGTCACGCGACCATCTCCGCCTTGGCCGCGCATACCTCCGCATAGAGTGCCTCACACCGGTCGAGCCAGCGGTCGCGGGTGAACAGCCGTTCGACCCGAGCGCGCGGTACATCGCGCGGAATCGCCATCGCCGCAGGGATCGCCGCCGCCAGCCCCTCCACGTCGCCCGGCCCAGCGAGACATCCTGCCTCACCCACGACCTCGCGTGCCGCGCCCATGTCGAACGCGGCGACCGGCAGGCCGCACGCCATCGCCTCCGCCGCAACCAGCCCGAACGGCTCGTCCCAGCACGGCGTGAACAGGAACACTGACGCCTGCCCGAGCGCCGACGCCAGCGCCGCGCCGTCCAGATGTCCGCCATAACGGACGTCGGGTCCCAGATGCGGCGCGACCTCGGCCGCCCAATAGTCCGGATCCTCGATCTGCCCGTACAGCGTGATCGCCACACCCGCGCGCCGTGCGGCCTGTACCGCCAGATGCGGCCCCTTGTTCGGCGTCATCCGTCCCGACCAGACCGCGCTGCCGTCCCCTGCGGGCGAGAACCGCCACGCGGCGGGGTCGATGCCGTTGTGCAGCACCGATGCCTCGGCGGGCGCACCGTCGGGCCACCAGGCGCGCAACTGTGATTGCGACGTCACCGTCAGCCGGTGCGTCGGTGACGGGCTCGCCTTCACGAACCAGTGCAGCGCGTCATAGGGCGGCACGTGGAGCGAGGTGACGGTCGGCACGATCGCGGTCCGCTGCGGCTCGATTGGAAAGCGGCTGAGGCTGTTGTTGTGCACCACGTCGAACCCGCCCGCCGCGATCCGGTCGCACGCCGCGAGATAGCCCTGGTCGACATGCGCGATCAGCGGTGCGGACCCGCGATGCTCGGCCCAGGGAAACACCCGCTCATAATGTTCGGGCAGCACCGGATCGATCGCGAAGCGCGGGTCGCTGTCGCCGCTCGCGAACAGCACGACGTCGTGCCCGCGTGCCTGCAGCCCCTCCGCCAGATACCAGCTGTGCGATTCCATCCCGCCCATGAACGGCTGCGCGATCCGCTGGCGGACGTGCGAGAGCAAAGCGATCCTCACGCCGCCGCGGCACTCGCGGCGACACGCTCTTCCAGCAAGCGGATGACGCTTGCGGTATTGGCATAGGGCTGGTGGCTCTGCTGTCCGGTCAGCGCGAGATCCGCGTCATCGGGGCGGCGCAGCACGCGGATCGGCTGGCCGGGCCGGTCGTCGATCAGCCCCATCAGCCGGAATGCGTGCAGCCAGTGCCCCATCGTCCGATAGCCCCAGCGCGCCTCGAACAGCTCGGCATTCCGGATCACGCTGTCGAGATGATGGACTGGCGGCATGTGGTGCGGGTGATATTGATGATGCGCCAGCCCGCCCTTGATCCACGCGATCGGCACGCCCGCGGTGTCGAGCACCTTGCCGAAGTCGGTATCCTCGCCGCCATAGCCGTTATAGCCCTCGTAGAATCCGCCGACCGCGAGGAAGGTCGCGCGCCGCATCGCGAAGTTGAGCGACCAGAAACAGCGATAATCGTTGCACGCCTCAATCCCCTCGGCGGGCGGTCCGCGCCGGTCCGAATGCCGCACCGCGATGTCCGCGAAATCCTCGCTGCGCCAGTCCCCCTTCGTCGCGCCACCCGGCAGGTACATCACCTCGCCCATCAGCAACCCGTCATAGGTCGAAAGATGCCCGGCATAGTCCGCGACGAGACCCGGCGCCGGGATGCAGTCCATGTCGAGGAAGATCAGCCCCTCCCCCGTCGCGGTCCGCGCCGCCAGGTTGCGCGCGGCAGCCAGCGGCAACGCCTCGCCCGCGATCATCAGCTGGCGGACCGGAAAATCCGTCTCGGGCAGGACATAGGGCTCGTCCTGCATCACCGCGACGATCAATTCGCGCGGCGGGGTCGTCTGTCGCGTGAGCCCCAAAACCAGATTGTAAAGATGCTCGGCCCGCCCCTTGGCCAGCGTGACGATCGAGATAGCGGACATGGGCAGGGCTCCAATGGGATCTGGGAACAGGATGGAACAGGGTAATGACGGGGGCAGAACGGATCAGGCCGGGTGCGGTGCCGTGCCCCAGAGCCGCGCCGCCAGCGCCTCGAGCCAGCGCGCGGCATCGTCGGCGGGGGCCTCGGCGATCATCGCGCGCTGCCGTTCGGGACGGTGCTGCGCATAGGCGGCGTCGATCGCCTGGGTCCACGCGTCCGCCGACGACGGCAGATGCGGCCGGATGCACGCCACCCCCGCCGCGCCCAGCGCGTCGGCCTTGCGGTGCTGCTCGTCGAAGTAGCGCCATTCGGGCACGGCGATCCACGGCCGCGCCGCCGCCAGGATCTGCTGGCAGGTCGTGTTCCCGGTCGACGCGATCACCAGATCCGCCGCCGCGACATAGTCCGCCGCATTCTCCACCCAGCCGCGATGGTCGATATTGGCGGGCTCGGTCGCATGCCAATCGCGCACGACCGGCCCGATCGTGATCCAGCGCGCGGCAGGCCGGCTGCGCGCGCCGACGCCCAGCGGCGCCTGCCCGAACCCGCTGCCGCCGCCGCCGGCCATGACGAGGATCATCTCCTCGCGCTCGCCGATCCCCAGCCGCTCCCGCGCCGCGCTCCGGTCGGGGCCCTGCGTATCGACCCCCAGCCCGCCCGCGAAACACGTCTTTTCGACCATCGCCGCGTCCCAGTCAGGCTGGGCAAGATCGCGGTGGAACGCAGCGAGCAGCCCGGCGGCGCCGTCATAGGCCGCGCGGTGCCCGGCATCGCCGCGGTCGCCATGCTGCAGAACCTTGACGTGCGGCACGCTGCAGATCCGCGCCAATTGCGCGATCTCCGCCGACACGTCGCAGATCATCAGTGCCGGGTCCGCGTGCGCGAACCAGTCGGCGATCGTCGCCATCGCGCTTCGGATCCCCGGCCAGCCGAGCGGTGCGCAGTGCAGCGTCGCGGGCGTTGCAACCCAGTCCATCGCCACCTCCGCCCCGGTCGGCTCGAACAGCGACGGGATCGTCACGATCCGCGCTTGCGCCGGCAGCGCGGGGAAGATGTCGTCGCGCGCGCAGAAGATCGTCACGGGACGCGACGCCGGCAGCGCCTGCAGAATCGCAGCGCAGCGTTCCGCATGCCCACGGCCCTGATGGTGGACGAAATAGCCGAACGGACGCGTCATGCCGCGACTTGCACGGCCGGCGTGGTCAATCCGAGCCGTGCCAGCCCCTCGACCACCCCGGCGGCATGGTTGCGCGTGGCGCGATGCAGCCCGGGACGCGCGGCAAGTGTCGCCAGTTCATCACTCGCATTGGCGACGACAATCGCGAACCCGCACGCGTCGAGCATGTCGAGGTCGTTGCCGCTGTCGCCCGCTGCAATGCAGTCGTCGAGCGTCAGCCCCAACCCGGCCGCATAGGCCGTGATCGCCGCCGCCTTGCCGCCGCCGGAGGACAGCACGTCGATCAGCCGGCCGTGAGAGAACACGACCCGCGCTGCAAGCCCCGCCTGCGCCAGAGCCGCGCGGATCGCTGCGGCGTCGGCGGCGTCGCCAAAGAAGCTGAGCTTGTGCGCGCCCTCGGTAGCGACCGGCTGGGCGCAGATGCCGAGCGGGGCAATCGCCGCACGTACCGCCGCCCGGTCCCAGTCCTTATCGAGCGCGGCAGTGAACGCTGCGCAGGACTGCCACCCGCCATGCGCCGCCGGACGGAGGATCCGCGTCCCAACGTCGACGATGAATGCATCCGGCTCGGGCAAATGCCACTGCGCCAGCACCGCGCGCGCCTCGGCGAAGCTGCGCCCCGTCGCGACCACGAACGGTAGGCTGCTGCCATGCCGCCAGCTCGCGAACGCCGCTGCGCCGTCAACTGACCCGGTCAGCGTATTGTCGATGTCGCAGGCCAGCAGCGCAGGCTGGCGCCGTAATGCCGCGTAGATGTCGACCGCCGCCCCGGCATAGCGTCGCCAGTCATACGCCGCACTCCCCACGCGTGCCGCCCGGCTCAACTGTGCGTGAAGACCCGCGTCCTCGATCACCGCGCGGCAGGCCGCAGCGATTCCCCGCTCGTCGCGCGGATCGACCAGCAAGCCGTGACCGATCTGCGCGACGATCTCCGCCGGCCCTCCGTTGCGGGTGGCGACGACCGGCACGCCGGCTGCCGCCGCCTCGATCAGGGTCAGCCCGAACGGCTCGTGCAGCGCCGGGTTGACGAACACGCCGCCTGCCGCCGCTCGCCGGTACAGTGCGGTAACGTCCGCCGCATCGTGCCGCGGCGGCAAGGCGAACCGCCCGCGCAGCGCGGGACCAGCGGCAAGCGCCTGGAGCTCGCCCAGCACTGCCCGTTCCTCGCTCGACGACTGGCCCCCATGTTGCCCGGCGAGGATCACCAGATTCGCACGCTCGTGCAGAACCGGATCCGCCGCGAACGCACGTACGAGGGCCGCGAGGTTCTTCTTCGCCACCGGTCGCGCGATCGCCAGCAGGATCGGGAGATCAGGCCGATCGAGCCAGTCCCCCAGGCGATCGACAAGCGTCACCGTGTTTCCGGCGTCGGGACGGCGGGGTACGCCTGGTGGCACGCAGTGGATCCGGCCCGCGACCCCGACGCCATAGGCCGGGACCTGCCGTTCGGCCTCGTCCCGCGTCGATACGATCAGCGCGTCTGCCGCAGCGATCGCGGTGGTTTCCGCCGAAATCCGCGTGCCGAGTTCGGCTCCGCCAAGGCCCTGACGGCGTTTGTCGATCGCCAGCGCATGCGGCGTGTACACGAACGGGATGCCGAACCGGCGGCGTGCCTCGATCGCGACGGCTGCGGCATCGGCGAAATGCGCATGGATGACGTTCGGCATGACCGCCAGTCCGGCAATGTGACGGCAAAACGCCTCGGTGAATGCGGGCAGGTCGGCGGCGAGCGCCTCCTTTTCGAGATAGCGGTCGTCGCCACTATCGACCCGGTCGATCGTCAATCTGTCGGTGACGCACTCCGATCGCAGGCCATGCACGGATGGAAGATCCGCAGACCGGAACAACCGGGTAACGATCGAGACCCGGTCCACGCCGGGAAGCTTTGCCTGAACCAGCGCTGCGTCGACCACATACGCAAGATGCCCCCCGGAGTCGGCCGTAATGCCGAAGTCGATGGGCGGCGCTTTCAGGCAGCCCCCGAGGGCCAAATGGAGAATGAACAAGGCGACCCCGTATCGTTAGTATGGCGAAACGATACGCCACGACATTCGATCCCGGGGTGCGCGGTTATCGCGTTGCGCTATGTTAACCCTGTTGCAATCTGACGTTTTCTGCCGCTGCCGGACAGCGGCGCCCCGGCATGTCTGCATGCCCGGGGCGCCCGTTCATGTCACCGCGCGGGGTCGAATGCGAACAATGCGGTCGGCAGCGATGCCGGCGCACCCGGCTTGAACCAGCTGGTGTCCTGGATATGGCTCGCCGTCACATAGATCCGCCCGTCGGGCCCTTCGGAGAAGGTATCGGGCCAGCGCAGCCGCTTGTCGGTCAGCACCGGCTCGACGTGATCGCCGACCAGCCGCGTGATGCTGTCGTCGGTGGGCGACGTGATGTACAGCACCCCCGCCTTGCTCATCCACAGACCGTCCGCGACATGCGTCTCGGCGATGGTCTTCACCCCCGCCGCCTGCTGCGCCGCGCTCACGCCCTCGCGGAGCAGCCCGGTATCGATCGCGTAGAGCGTCTTGCCGGTCAGCGCCTGATAATACAGCGTCTTGCCGTCGTTCGAGATCGCGATCCCGTCCGCGGAGAAGGCCGGCTGACGGCCATCGGGGCGGACCAGCGGCTTGCCGTCGGTCATGACCGTCACGCTCTTGTCGATCTGCGTCGAGCCATGCCCGTCGAGCGCGCGCATACCCTTGCCGCTCTCCAGGTCGATCACGATGATCGCGCCGCGCGTGCCAGAATCGGTGATGTAGCCAGTCTTGCCGTCGGGCGAGAAGCGGATGTCGTTGAGGTACGTACCCTGAAGCGCGACATCGGGCGCGACCTTGATCACCTTGGTCACGCGGTTCGTCGCCAGGTCGATCCTGACCAGCTTCGGCGCGCCCTCGAGCGGCTTTTCGTTACCCGGCGCGCCGGGATCGAGCACCCACAGATTGCCGTGCCCGTCGGGCACGATCGACTGGACGCAGACGAAATAGTCGCCGACCGGCAATTCGCTGGCGCGGGCGTTGCGCCAGCTGTTCCACGTATCGTCTGGATAGGCCTTAAGCTTTCCGTCCGGCAGCACCTCGGCGACCGAGATCGGCGCATCGTCGGTCCAGCGCGGGAAGTTGACGAACCGTCGTCCGTCTGCGGTCACCGCGACGCCGGTCACCTGGTGGTCGAACGTCGCCACCTGAGTCAGCGGGCTCGCCGCGGTCTTGGCCTGTGCGACGCCGGCCGCGGTTGCGGCGGCGGCGAGTGCGAAAAGCGCGGCGCCTGCGAGAAGGGGTTTGAACTTAGACATGTCGTAGCTCCGGTAAATCGTGTCGGACAAGGTAGCGGGATCGCCGGTGAACAGCGTGACGAGCAGGTCGGCGACCGCCTCGGGCCGCTCACGCTGTGGAAAATGGCCGACGCCCGGCAAGGTGACGAAGGCAAAGGGGCCCGAGAATTTCTCCGGTACCGCGGTGGTCGCGCTTGGTGGGTTCACCCCGTCCTCCGCACCCTGAATGTACAGCGCGGGCAGCGACAGCGTCTCGCTCGCCTTTACCGCTTCCTCAAGCCAGACGCTCGCGGGATCGGGCGCCGCCTCGTCCCAGCGCGCGCGGTAGCTGTGCAGCGTGACGTCGACCCAGTCCGGATTCCCGAACGCGCGCGCCACCCGTGCAAAGGTCGCCTCATCGAACCAGCCCGGCGGCGACCAGTTGGTCCAGTGGACATGCGCAAATCCCCTGGGGTCATCGCGCACCGCCTGCGCGCCGCGCGCGGTGGCCATGAACCAGTGGTACCATTGCCGCTGCGTCTGTTCGAACGGCGGCGTCGGCATGCCGCCCAGTCGCGGCGGCGTCGCGAGCATCGCGATCCGCTGCACCCGCTCGGGCCATCCCACCGCCAGCGCCTCGGCGATGTTCGAGCCCCAGTCATGCCCCGCGACCATGAACCGCGCGATCCCCAGCCCGTCCATCACCGCGATCGCGTCCATCGCCAGCACCGCGCTGTTGCCGGTGCGCGGCGTATCGCCTTCGAGGAACCGCGTTTCGCCGAACCCGCGCAGGCTCGGCACGATCGTCCGCAGCCCCGCGGCATGAAGCGCGGGCAGGACGTCGTCCCAGGTCGAGGAGTCATCGGGCCAGCCGTGCAGCAACAACACCGCATCGCCCTCGCGCGGGCCCGTATCGGTATAGGCTATCGCCAGCGTCGGCGTGTTTATCACCGGCATCTCAGCGCCCCGCCATCAGCAGGGCCACAACCCGCCCGAGGGCACGATAGCGGGGCGAAGAGGCATGGGTCGTCGACGTCATGGCATTACTCGCTGCAAAAATGGGAGGGAGAAACTATCCCCCTCCCAACGCATCAGCGCTTCGCAGGAGCCATGGCGAATGCCGCCTTCAGCCGTGCGACCGCGAGATCGTTCGCATCCTTGGCGCCGCGCACGATCGTGCCCATGCCGAAGAATTCATGCGTCACGCCCGGGAAGGTACGCTGCTCGACATTGTCGCCCGCCGCGCGCATCGCCGCAGCCAGCGTCTCGCCGTCCGACCGCAGCGGATCGATCTGCGCATTGATGATTGTCGTCGGCGGCAGCCCGCGCAGGTTCGCGCCGACCAGGTTCAACCGCGGATCCTGCGCATCCGCCTTGCTGGTCTGGTAGTAATAGCCGAACCACGGCAGCATCGCGCCGTTGAGCGGCTTCGCGTTTGCCGAATCCCTGCGCGACGGCAGCGTCTTGCTGCTGTTGGCGATCGGATAGACCGAGACGATGTGCAGCGGCGCGGTCAGGCGATTGTCGCGGGCATAGATCGCCGTCGCGACCGCCAGATTACCGCCGGCGCTCTCGCCCGCAACCGCGATCTTCGCCGGGTTGCCGCCCCATGCCGCGGCATTGGCCAGCGTCCAGCGATAGGCCGCCGCCGCATCGTCATGCTGCGCGGGGAACTTGAATTCGGGCGCATGGCGATATTCGACCGACACGACGATCGCGTTCAGCGCCTTGGCCATCGCGCGCGGGGCCGCGTCATAGGTCGCGACGTCCGCGATCACCCAGCCGCCGCCGTGATAATAGACCACGACCGGCAGGCCCTTGGCATTGGCGGCGCTCGCCGGCTTGTACACGCGGGCGAACTGCTTGGCGTCGCTGCCATAGGGCATGTCCTGCGTCGTCACCGATGCGTCGGGCGTCGTCGGCATCCCCTTCTGTGCCATCACCGCCTTTGCGCCATCCGCAGCCGAGGGCTGTTGGCGTGCTTCGGCGGGCGTCAGCGTCTCGATCGGCTTGCCGCCGAGGCCGGCCAGCGCGTCGAGCACGGCCTGCATGTCGGGCGCAGCCTTGGCCGGCGCCATCTTGGTGGCAGGCGGCGGGGGCGGAGGCGGCGCAGTGTCGCTCCGCGCCGACTGGGCGAGCGCAGCGCCCGGGATAAGTACGAGCGTTGATGCAAACACGCCGGCGAGCAGCGTCCGTCGAATGGAATGTGTCAAAATTGCCTCCTGTATCATTGAGAGGCGCAACCCCGGCGGCGGCGTGGGAGTTGCTGTACGAAACCGGACGAAGACCGGATCGTATTGAATTCGTGCAGTGTTTCAGGGGGCGTGATGGCGAGCAACTACCGACTGGAGACCATCGACCGGGATGGGGCTCGCGACGCGTCGTCGGCACGCGGCACAGGAAACCGGCTCCTCCAGCGCCTGAGCCCCGACGACTTCGCATTGATCGCCCCGCATCTCGACCGCGTTTCCTTCGCGGTCGGCGAGTCGCTGACGCGTGCGGGCGACCGGATCGAGACGCTCTGCTTTCCCGAGGAGGGGATCGCCGGCGTGCTCGACGCGCTCGAGGGCGATCATCGCTTTGCGGTCGGGCTGATCGGCGCGGAGGGCTTTGTCGGCTGGTCCGCGCTGCTCGGCGACAACCGCTCGCCCTATGACGTCGTGATGCGCGCCGAACAGGGCGTCGCGCTGCAGCTCCCGCTCGACCGCTTCCACGCCGCCGCCGCGCAGAGCGACACGCTGCAGGTCGCGCTGCTCCGTTTCGTGCAGGTGTTCATGACCCAGATGGGCCGCACGATCGTATCGTCGCTCGCGCATTCGATCGAGCGACGCATGGCGCGCTGGATCCTGCTCTATCACGATCGCATCCGCGACGACGCGATCTGCATGACGCATGAGGAGTTCCGCCTGATGCTCGGCGTCCGGCGCAGCAGCGTGACCGAGGCGCTCCACCGGCTCGAGGAGGAGCATGCGATTCGCTCGGTCCGCGGCCGTGTGCTGGTCCGCGACCGCGACATTCTGATGCGCATGGCGGGCGACACCTATGGCCATGCCGAATCCGAGTATCGACGCCTGCTCGGCTGAGCCTGTCGGAACATTTCGTGCACGGATCACGGAACGAGCCGGTCCGCATACCGTTCATTCAATGGGCGCCAACGGCCCGACCGGAGGGGCCATGCTGAAGCGTACCGACCATATCGACCTGCCGGGCGACACGCGCGCCGCACCGGCAACCCTGCCCGCGGCGACCGTCGTTGCCGAGCTGCTGACCGCCGGGATCGACCGTGCCATTCTGGTAGTCGAGGACGAGGCGCGCGCCGAGGCGATCGCCTGTCTCGCGGAGGGGTTCGCCCCTGCGATGACCGTCGTCCATCTCGTTGCGAGCGATGCGCTCCCCGGCGACTCCGCGCCGCCCAGCGCCGCCAATGTCGGCCGCCGGGTCGAGGCGCTGCGCCGTCTGCGCGCCGCGACCGCTACAGCCTCGACCGGCCCGATCCTCCTCGTCCTGTCAGCCGAGGCGAGCGCGGTCCGCTATCCCGCCCCTGCAGCATTCGACGAGGCGCCACCGGTGTTCCGCGTCGGCGACACGATCGACATCGCCGCGCTGCCCGCGCTCGCCGAAACGATCGGCTACACGATCGACGACCGCGTCGACGAACCCGGCGAGATCGCGATCCGCGGCAGCGTCGTCGACCTGTTTCCGGCCGACCGCGCGAACCCCGCCCGGATCGAATTCGACGACAATTCGGTCATTACCGAAATTCGCAGCTATGACCCGGTGTCGCAGCGCAGCCTTGAAACGCTCGACGCGGTAATCGTCGGTCGCGCCTGCGAGCCCGATCTGGGTGACGGCGTCGCGATCACCGAGCATTTGCCCGACGCCTCGCTCCATTTCGACCCTGTGGTCGACGACCGCCGCACGCGCTTCCTTGCGCTTGCCGCCGACGGCACCGCGGCGCGTCAGGTCAAGGCCGCGTTGGTCGACACCCGCACCTGGAACAAGGCGACGGCCGGCCGCCAGAGCCTCGCCACCGACACCCCGGTCGAACGCACCCCGCGCTTCATCGAGCGGCGCGATCCCGTCCGCGCCTTCCGCCGCTTCGCGCGTTCGGTGATCGCCGATGGCCGGCTCGCGATCGCCGGGTCCGCGCGTGACCTTCGTTTCCTCGCATCGCGGCTCGGCGTCGACGCCGAACCCGTCGACAGTCTTGCTGAGGCGGCGGCCACACCCGTCGGTTCGGTGTCACTGCTCTGCGCTCCGCTCGACCAGGGCTTTGTCTATGCCGATCTCACCATCGTCGCTGCCGCCGATCTGCTCGGCAGCCGCGCACGACTGGACGACGGTCCCGGCGCCGGCGTCGCGGCCTTTGCCGAAGGCGCGACGCTGCAGACCGGCGACATCGTCGTGCATCAGGATCACGGCATCGGTCGCGTTCTCGGAATCGAGGCGCTGCCCGACTTTGATGGCGTCGCGGCCGACGCGATCGTGCTCGACTATGCCAAGGGCGCCCGCCGGCTCGTACCCGTGCATGAAGCCGATCGCATCTGGCGTTATGGCGCAGACGCGGATGCGGTGACGCTCGACACGCTCGACGGGGGAAGCTGGACCAAGCGTCGCGCCGCAATCGACACCGCGATCGCGGAAAGCGCACGTGCGCTTCAGGCGGTCGCCGCCGAACGTGATGCGCGGACGACGCCGCCGATCGTCCCCGATGTCGCGCTCTACGAACGGTTCGCTGCGGGCTTCCCCTTCGCCGAGACCCCCGACCAGGCGCGCGCGATCGCCGCGGTCCGCAGCGACCTCGCCAGCGGCAAGCCGATGGACCGGCTGATCGTCGGCGATGTCGGCTATGGCAAGACCGAGGTCGCACTTCGCGCCGCCGCGCTTGTCGCGCTAGCCGGTCGCCAGGTCGCGATCGTCGCGCCCACCACGGTGCTGATCCGCCAGCATCTTGAAACATTCCGCACGCGCTTTGTCGGCACCGGGCTGGAGGTCGCTGCGCTGTCTCGGCTGTCGACGCCCGCGGAGCGCAAGCGAGTCTGCGCCGGTCTCGCCGACGGGTCGATCGCGGTCGTGGTCGGCACCAGCGCGGTTGGCGGCAAGGGCGTCGCCTTTGCCGATCTCGCGCTCGTCGTGATCGACGAGGAACAGCGGTTCGGCGCGAAGGCCAAGGCGTCGCTGCGGGACATGGGCGCGGGCCATGTCCTCACGCTCAGCGCCACGCCGATCCCGCGCACGCTCCAGTCGGCGATGGTCGGCATTCAGGCGATCTCGGTCATTGCGACGCCACCCGCACGCCGTCAGCCGATCCGTACCATCGTCGCGCCGTTCGAAGACGCCGCGGTCCGCAAGGCGCTGCGCCGCGAACGCGCGCGCGGCGGCCAGAGCTTCGTCGTCGTGCCGCGGATCGAGGACATCGCCCCGCTCGCGAAGACGCTCGCGCGGCTCGTCCCCGAGCTCGGCCTCGTCATCGCGCACGGCAAGATGGACGCCGCCGAGCTCGACGACGCCATGGCGGGCTTTGCCGCGGGTGACGGCGACGTGCTGCTCGCGACCAACATCATCGAGGCGGGGCTCGACGTGCCGCGTGCCAACACGATGATCGTCCACCACGCCGACCGGTTCGGCCTGTCGCAGCTCCACCAGCTGCGCGGCCGGGTCGGACGCGGCGGCCGGCGCGGCCAGATCCTGCTGTCGACCGACGGCGAGGCCATGATCGCCGAGGCGACGATGAAGCGCCTGCGCACGCTCCAGGCGTTCGACCAGCTCGGCGCGGGCTTCGCGATCAGCGCGCGCGATCTCGACATGCGCGGCGCGGGCGATCTGGTCGGCGAGGATCAGGCCGGCCACATGAAGCTGATCGGCATCGACCTCTACCAGCATCTGCTGGGTCGCGCGCTGAAGGCCGCGCGCGGCGAGCCCGTCGATCAGTGCCAGCCGGTGCTCAATCTCGGCGTCGGCGGCATGCTTCCCGAAGAGTGGATCCCCGAGGCCGACTTGCGGCTGACGCTCTACGGCCAGCTCGCGCATCTGTGCGACATCGCCGCGCTCGACGCGTTCCAGGCGGAGCTCGAGGACCGGTTCGGCGCACTTCCCGACAATGCCGTCCGCCTGCTCGAATGCGCGCGGATCCGCGCACTCGCCGCCGCCGCCGACATTCGCCAGATCGATGTCGGCCCGGGCGCCATCGCCTTCACCCCGGGGAATCCGACCGCCGCCCTTCCGGCGCCGTTCGAACAGGCGAAGCGCCGCTGGCTGGTGCGCGAACGGATCGAGGATCCCCTCGCCCGCCTCGACCGCGTCCGCGAGCTGCTGAGCGACCTGTCGGAGTGACGCTCAGCCGCCCGTGCGGCGGAGCAGGTACACGTCCATGATCCAGCCGTGCCGGGCGCGCAGTCCGGCACGGCGCGTGACGATCTCCGCCCCGACCGCGGCGAGCGGCCCGGCGATCAGCGCCTCCTGCGCCATGCCCAGATACGCCCCCCACCAGATCATGATCCCCTCGGGAGCGAGCGTCTCGAACGCGCACGCCCCGTCGAGCATCACCGCCAGCGTTTCGACCCCCGCCGGCCACCCCTCCGCGCGCAGCCTGCGCCCGGTGGTGATCGTCACCGGCGCGGCGAGCGTGTTGAGCGGGATGGCATGCGCCGCGGTCAGCGCCTGCAGGCTGGTGATCCCCGGCACCACGCTCACCCGGATCGACCGCCCCCCCGCGCGCAACCGCTCGGCGATCCGCAGGCTGCTGTCATAGAGCGACGGGTCCCCCCAGACGAGGAACGCGACCCGCCCCCCGCCCGGTAGATGCTCGGCGATCTGCGCCGCCCAGACCGCCGCGATCTCGTCATGCCACGCGTCGACCGCCGCACGGTACGGCGCGTCCGCATCGCGTCCGGGCAGATCGAACTCCACCACCTTGGCCGGCCCGGTCAGCAACGCGGTGCAGATGGTCCGGCGCAAATCGACCAGATCGGACTTCCCCGCGCCTTTCCGCGGCAGCAGGATCAGGTCGGCGGCGTTCATCGCCGTGACCGCCGCACGCGTCACATGATCGGGATTGCCCGTGCCGATCCCGATCAGCGATATCTCGATGTCGACCCCGCTCACGGCGCCATCAGCGAGCCATAGAGGATCAGCGCGGGCTTGTCGGACACGCCCCCCGCCAGCCGCGCCGCAAGTCCTGCGATCGTCGACCAGGTCAGGCTCTGGTCGGGATGCCCGACATTTTCCGCGAGCAGCGCGGTCGTGTCGCCCGACAGACCATGTGCGACGAGCGACTCAACCAGAGCCGGGAACGTCCGCTGCGGCATGAACACGACCGTCGTCGCCTCCGGATCGGCGAGCGCGGCCATGTTGCGCTGCTGGGGCAGTTTCCCGGTCACGTCATGCCCGGTGACATATTGCACCCGCCGCGCGGACAGGCGGCGCGTCAGCGGTATCGCCGCGGCGGCGGCGGCGGCGCTCGCCGCGCTGATTCCGGGGACGATTTCGAACGTCACGCCCGCTTCGCGCAGCGCGACGATCTCCTCCTCGAGCCGCCCGAACATCCCCGCATCGCCCGACTTCAGCCGGACGACGCGCGCGCCGGTCAGCGCATGATCGACCAGCAGTTGCGACACGTGCGACTGGCGCGGCGACGGCCGCCCCGCGCGCTTGCCGACCGCGACCAGTTCGGCACCGACGCGCGCATGGCCCAGCACCGCGCCCGACGACAGATCGTCGAACAGCACGACGTCGGCGCGCTGCAACCGCGTCACCGCCTTCAGCGTCAGCAAATCGGGGTCGCCGGGGCCGGATCCGACGAACGAAACGAAACCGGTCATGCAGCCGGTGGGCCAAGGGGGGCAATCATGTGGAAGAAACTACCCGTCACGCCGCCGCGATGCGAGCCGGTTTCGGGCACGGCCTGCGCATTCGCGTCGACCACCTGCGCCAGCGGCGCGTCGGGCTGGTCGAGGATCGTCGAATAATGGAATTCATGCCCCGCCAGCATCGCCCCCGCCGCGATCCCGCCGATCGGCGCGTGCAGCGTCGCGCGGCGATAGCCCAGATGCATCCGCCGCTTCTCATAACTCGTCACCAGCCCGAGCAGCCCCGCCATCCGGTGCCGCGTCCCGTCCGCATCGATCAGCCCCTCACCCAGCGCCATATAGCCGCCGCACTCGCCGTGCACCGGCCGCGTTTCGGCATGCAGCGCCAGCGCCGCGCGGAACCGGTCCGCCGCCGCCAGCGCACCCGCATGAAGTTCGGGATAGCCCCCCGGCAGCCAGACCAGATCGGCATCCTTCGCCGGCGCCTCGTCCGCCAGCGGCGAAAAGGGCAGGATCTCGACCCCCGCGCTGCGCCACCCGTCGAGCACATGCGCATAGGTGAACGAAAAGGCGGCATCCTGCGCCAGCGCGATCCGCTGTGCCGGCGGGGTCGGCACGACCGTCCCCTGCGCGACCGGCCGCGGCGTGGCGGCGGCCGCCTCGCGCAGTGCGGCGATATCGACATGCGCGCGCAGGAACGTCGCATAGGCCGCGATCTGCGCGTCGAGTGCAGGGTGCTCGATCGCCTGCACCAGCCCCAGATGTCGCTCGGGGAGCGTCAGGTCGCCGCGCCGCGGCAGCGCGCCGAACACGCGGATCCCGACCGCTTCCATCCCGCTGCGCGCCAGCCGCTCGTGCCGCTCGCTCGCCACGCGGTTGAGGATCACGCCTGCGACCCTTACGCCTGGATCATAGCGCGCGAACCCCAAAGCGGTCGCCGCCGCGGACTGCGCCTGGCCCGACACGTCGATCACCAGCACGACCGGCCAGCCCATCCGCCGCGCGACGTCCGCGCTCGCGCCATTGCCCGTCGCGCCCGGACGCGCCACCCCGTCGAACAGCCCCATCGACCCTTCGGCCAGCGTCATGTCCGCATCGTCGCCGCGCGCCGCGATCCCGTCGAGCCGCGGCCCCGTCATCGCCCAGCTGTCGAGGTTGAATGACGCGCGCCCGCTCGCCGCGCGGTGAAACGCCGGGTCGATATAGTCGGGCCCGCATTTGAACGGCTGCACCGCGATCCCGTCGTCGCGCAGCGCGCGCAACAGCCCGAGCATCACCGTCGTCTTCCCCGTTCCCGACGCAGGCGCAGCAACCAGCAGGCCCGGAGTCATGCCGCGCGTCATGGCGTGTCCCCTGCGAACCGGGACTCCGCCGATTGCGGCCGGAACCGCCGGTCATAGCCTTGCGCGTACAGGCTGCTCGTCACGAAATCGCCTGGCGCCAGCACGCGCCCGACCAGGATCAGCGCGGTCCGCTCGGGTCGCCCCGTCACCGCCGCCTCGACCGTCGACAACTTCGCGCGGACGATCTGCTCGTCGGGCCAGCTCGCGCGCCACACCACTGCGACCGGGCAGTCGCCGCCATAAGCGGGCAGCAGGTCCGCGACGACCTGCGCCAGATTGTGCACCGACAGGTGGATCGCCAGCGTCGCCTGCGTCGCGGCGAACGCGGCAAGCGTCTCGGCCGCCGGCATAGAACTCGCACGCCCCGGCGTCCGCGTCAGCACCACCGACTGCGCCAGCTCGGGCAAAGTCAGCTCGACCTCGAGCGCGGCGGCGGCGGCGGCAAAGGCGGGGACGCCCGGGGTGATCGTCACCGGTATATCCAGCGCGCGCAGCCGCCGCAGCTGCTCGCCCATCGCCGACCAGATCGACAGATCCCCCGAATGCAGCCGCGCCACATCCTGTCCGGCCGCGTGCGCGGTGACGACCTCAGCGATGATCTGGTCGAGGTCCATCGGCGCGGTGTTGACGATCCGCGCGCCCGGCGGGCAATGCTCCAGCAGCGCCTCAGGGATCAGCGACCCGGCATAGAGGCACACCGGTGACATCGCGATCCGATCGCGCCCCCGCAACGTCAGCAGGTCGGGCGCACCCGGCCCCGCGCCGATGAAATGCACGGTCATGGTCGAAATCCTTGGGCAATGGCGCAGGTCGCGCGGCGGCACGGCGAAATATGGCGAAGGGTCAGCAGCCTCGCGCCCGGCCCCGCACCGGCAAGCGCGGCGGCCTCGGCAACGCTGCCGGTCCCCCGCACTGCAAGGCTTACAGGCGACCGGGTGACGGGACTGGCCGCAATCAGCGCGGCGGGATCGACCGTGATCAGCGGCAGACCCAGCAGCGCCGCGATCTCGCCGGGCAGCCCGTGCTTGTCAGCGGGCGCCGCCAGCGCCTCGACCGGCGGGAGCCCCTGCTGCGCGGCGGCCAGCGCGGCGCGCAACGCGGCGGCATCCGCGGCCGTGTTGAAGCCAAAACCGGCGACGATCATGCCGGATACGTCCATTGCACCACCGGGAACTGCGCGCGCCACCCACGTCGCGTCCCGATCGGCACCGCCTGCGCCACCTCGATCCGCATCAGGCTCCCCCCCTGCGCTGCCTGCCACTGCGTCAGCAGCGCCTCCGATTCGAGCGTCACCGCATTCGCGACGATCCGCGCGCCCTGCTCGACCCGCGGCCACAGCGCGCGCAACAGCGCCTCGGACAGCCCGCCGCCGACAAACACCGCATCCGGGCACGCTCGCTCGCCAAGACAATCGGGCGCCCGCCCCTCGACCACCACCAGCCGGTCGACGCCCAGCGTCGCGGCATTGTCGCTGATCCGCCGCGCGCGGACCGGATCCGCCTCGAACGCGGTCGCGCGCGTCGACGGATGCGCCAGCAGCCAGGAAATCCCAATCGATCCCGATCCCGCGCCGATATCCCACAGGCTCTCGCCCGGCTTCGGCGCGAGTGCGGCCAGCGTCACCGCGCGGATCGGCGACTTGGTGATCTGCCCATCATGCGCGAACCAGGCGTCGGACAGCCCCGCCTGCGGCAGGACCGCGCCCGCCCCGTCGAAGACGATCCCGACCGCGACCGGATGCGCGATGTCGTCGAACGCGATCGTCGCGGCGGTCGCATCGCGGATCCGTTCGCGCGGCCCGCCCAGCGCCTCGAGCACGTGCAGCACCGACGCACCGAACCCCGCCGCCTCCAGATACGCCGCCAGCCCGCAGACCGCCGCCCCGTCGCGCACCAGCACGATTGCGCGCCGCCCCCGCGCGATATGCGGCCGCAACCGCCCGAACGGGGCGGCGTGTAGCCCCAGGCACGTGCAGTCCTCGAGTCCCCAGCCGAGCCGCGCCGCTGCCAGCGCGAAGCTCGACGGTGCGGGATGCGCGGTCCACTCGCCCGGCCTCAGATGCCGCGTCACTGACGTGCCCGCGCCGAACCAGAACGGATCCCCCGATGCCAGCATCACCACCCGCCGGCCGCGATGCCCGATCAGCCGCGCGATCCCGTCCTCGAACGGCACTGGCCAAGCCTCGACCGCCCCCCTAAGCTCGCCGGCAAGCGCCAGATGGCGGGTCGCGCCCGTCACGATCTCGGCATCGGCCAGCGCCGTGCGCGCCGCGGCGGACAGCCCGGCCACGCCGTCCTCGCCAATCCCGACGATCGTCAGCCACGGAGCCTCAGTCATTCCGACCATCTTGCTTCTCGGCGGCACCACCGAAGCCAGCGCGCTCGCCGCACGGCTGGCGGCGCGCGGCGACCCGACCGTGCTGAGCTATGCCGGCCGCGTCGCCAACCCGCGCGCGCAGCCGGTCCCCGTCCGCATCGGCGGCTTTGGCGGCGTCGACGGCCTCGTCGCCTGGCTGCAGGAGCACCGCGTCACGCATCTGATCGACGCGACACACCCCTTCGCCGCGCAGATGCACCGCCATGCGGTCGACGCCGCGGCGCAGGCGGGCGTCTCGCATGTCGCGCTGACCCGCCCCGCCTGGACCCCGGTCGCGGGCGATCGCTGGCACCGCGTCGCCGGCATCGCGGACGCGGTCGCCGCGCTCGCCGGGCCGTCGCAGCGCGTGATGCTCGCGCTCGGCCGGATGCATGTCGACGCTTTCGCGCGGCAGCCGCAACACGACTATCTGCTGCGTTTCGTCGATACGCCCGATCATCCGCCGCCGCTGCCCCGCCACCGCCTGGTCGTCGACCGCGGCCCGTTCGACGCGGTCGGCGACACCCGGCTGATGCGCGACCACGCCACCGAACTGGTCGTCTGCAAAAATGCAGGCGGCAACGGCGCGGCGGCCAAGCTCGTCGCCGCGCGCACGCTCGGCCTGCCGGTGATCATGATCGACCGCCCGGCGCTGCCCGCGCAGCACGCGGTCGATACGGTCGACGCGGTGCTCGGCTGGCTCGATCATGGCGCCGACCGCGGCGTGTAGAGGATCGGCCCCGCCGCCCGCGCGATGATCCGCGTCAGGCTCGACCCGACGATCACCATCGTCCGCATGTCCGCCATCTCCGCCCGCGCCGCGGTCAGCGTTTCGATCGACAGATGTTCCTCGGGCGTCGACACTGCGCGCGCGAACAGCACCGGGCGATCGTCGCCGCACGTCGCGCGAAGGATCTCGAACGCGCGGACCAGCCCGTCGGGTCGCGCCTTCGATCGCGGATTGTAGAAGGCGATCGCGAAATCGGCCTCCGCCGCCAGCCGCACGCGTCGCTCGATCAGCGCCTGGGGCTTCAGATTGTCCGAAAGGTTGATCGCGCAGAAATCATGCCCCAGCGGCGCGCCCGCGCGCGCACTCGCCGCCAGCATCGCGGTGATCCCCGGCAGCACGCGGATGTCGATCAAGCCCCACGCCGCCGGCCCCGCCTCGAGCGCCTCGAACACCGCCGCTGCCATCGCGAACACGCCGGGATCCCCCGACGACACGACGACGACGCGCGCGCCTTCCGCTGCCAGCTCGAGCGCATGGCGCGCGCGGTCGATCTCGACCCGGTTGTCGCTCGCATGCAGTGTCAGACCGTCGCGCGCCGGAACCCTCGCGATATAGGGGATATAACCGATCACGTCGGTCGCCTCGGCCAGCGCCGCAGTGACCTCGGGCGTCACCAGCGCCGCATCCCCCGGCCCCAGCCCCGCAATCGCCAGCCAGCCGGTCCCTGCGCTCAGGGTCATGGCCGCCGCCCCTGCCCATGAATCAGCAGGATCGCGAAATAGGGCGTAACCGCATCCGCCTCGCACAGCCGCGTGACCCGCTGCTCCGCCATCGCCGCATATTCGACCAGCCACGCCGCCTCCTCGCGCCCCGCGGCGGCGACCGCGCGGCGCAGCTTGGCGAGGTGGCGGCCGATCTTCATCACCACCAGCGCATCGGTGTCGCGGATCCGCCGCACCAGATCCGCCTCGGGCAGCGTCCCCATCACCACCGTCAGCACGTCGTCGCCCCAGGTGATCGGCGCGCCGCTCGCGGTCCAGGCGCCCGACATGCCGGTGATGCCGGGGACGACCGCGACCGGCGCGACCCCCTGCAACCGCGTATAGAGATGCATGAACGATCCGTAGAAGAACGGGTCGCCCTCGCACAGCACCACCACGTCCTCGCCGCCCAGCGCCAGCGCCGCGAGGTGATCGATGCACCCCGCGTAAAAGCCCGACAGCCGGTCGTTGTAGCGCGGATCGGACAATGCGATCTCGGTGGTGACGGGATATTCCATCGGATATTCGATCACGTCGTCGCGCAACATCCCCTCGACGATCCGCCGCGCCTGCCCCGGCCGCCCCGCCTTGCGGAAATAGGCAACGTGCCGCGCGCCGCGCACCAGCCGATCAGCGCGCACGCTCATCAGGTCGCACGCGCCCGGCCCCAATCCGACGCCGTGGATCGTGCCCGTCACCACCGCCTGCCCCGGCGGCGGCACCAAGGTCGCGGAGGGCTCCGCCACGCCGATCATTCCGCCGCGCTCGCGAGCGCGTTGATCGCCGCGACGGTGATCGCGCTGCCGCCCAACCGCCCCTCGACGATCACGCACGGCACCGGCTGCGCCGCCCACAGCGCATCCTTCGATTCGACCGCTCCGACGAAACCCACCGGACAGCCGATGATCGCCGCGGGCCGCGGACAATCGGGATCCTCCAGCATATTGAGCAGGTGGAACAGCGCAGTCGGGGCATTGCCGATCGCCACCACCGCACCCGCTAGATGCGGCCGCCAGAACTCCAGCGCCGCGGCCGAGCGCGTCGTCGCCATTTCTCTCGCCACCGCGACCGTCTCGGGCGTGTGCAGCGTACAGATCACCGCATTGTCCGCCGGCAGGCGCGCGCGCGTGATCCCCTCGGTCACCATCCGCGCATCGCACAGGATCGGCGCGCCCGCCCGCAACGCCGCGCGCGCAGCACGCGCGAACCCAGGCGAAAAGCGGATATCCTTGGCCAGCGCGACCAGCCCCGCAGCGTGGATCATCCGCACCGCGACCGGCTCCTCCTCGGCTTCGAACCGCGCCAGATCCGCCTCGGCACGGATCATCGCGAACGACTGGCGATAGATCGCGGCCCCGTCGGTCTCATAGGCATAGGGCATCAGGCGGCTCCGGACGGCTGGGAGAAATGGGCGATAATCTGAGCGGGTTCGAGCGCGCCGAGCAGCGGCGGCGCGCCCGCGCGTGCGTGCAGGGCAAGATCGAACCGCCCGTCGCGCCCGGTCAGCACCACGTCCGCAGGCCTCGCACGCGCGCAGCCCTTGGCGCATCCCGACACGTGCAGGCTGCCAGCGACCAGCGGTGCCAGCCGCCGCGCGAGGTCGCGCGTCGCGGCGCTCGCCTGCGGACAGGCGGGCGCGCCGACACAGGCGTCGACCCCGGCGCGCACGGCGCTGCGGTCGCGCGCGCCATCCGCCACCCCGCCTTCGAGGATCAGCATCCGCCACGGCGTCACGCGGATTGCCGTGACCGGGTCTGCGGCGATCCGGTCGCGCAACTCGACTGCCGCGATCCGCCCGAAGCCGAGCGCGACCGCCGCGCCCAGCGGATGCGCCCCGGCTTCGGGCGGTGGCGCGGTGGGCGCGGGAACCAAGGTCGCGGGCCCCGGCACGGCCGCTGCGTGGCGCGCCATCCGCCCCGCCGCCGCACCGCCGCTGTCGACGAACCACCGTGCCAGCGCGATCAGTGCGTCGACTGCGGTGTCGCGCGTCACGCCCACCCCCGCCGCGCGCCCCTCGCCGCGCACCAGCAGCCTGCCGTCCGCCGCACGCTCGACCCGGAAATCGGCGGGCGCGCAGGTCAGCACCGGCGCAGCGCCCGCATCAATCGCAAAACCAACCTTGCCAGGCAGCACCGGCAGGTCGGACAGCCGCTCGCGCAACGCGGTGGCGATATGCTGCGTATCGTCCCCGTCCCGCCAGTCGGGCGCGACCAGCATCGCGCCGCGCGCCTCGCGCTCCGGATCGGGGTCGATCAGCCCGACCGCCAGCAACGCCTCGACCAGCCCCCGCCATCCCGCCTCGGTCACACCGCGGATCTGCAGGTTCGCGCGGCTGGTCACGTCAATCTCGCCATTTCCCCACGCCATTGCCGCATCACACAGCGCGAGTGTCTGCGCGCGCGTCAGCCGGCCGAGCGGCGGGCGGATCCGCACCAGCAGCCCGTCGCCCGCCGCCATCGGCCGCCACGCATCGGGGCACCATCCCTTGACGACGAACGCGCTCATGCCGGCAGCGCAAGCTGCGCGAGGATCGAATTGCGCCGCGTCGGCCACAGCCCGGCCGCGTGCAGCGCCGCGAACCGCGCGGTCATCGCCGCCAGCGCCGCGGGGTTGGCGCGTTCCAGAAACGCGCGCACCGCGTCGCGCCCCAATGTCGCGTCATAATAGAGGTCGATCAGCGCGGGCGACACCACCCGCGCCAGCTGCGCGAACATCGCCATATGGTCGAGCGTCGCGGCGATCTCCGCGCCCCCGCGAAACCCGTGCCGCATCATCCCCTCGACCCAGGCCGGGTTCGCCGCCCGCGCATGAACGACCCGCGCAATTTCCTCGTCGAGCGACCGCGCACGCAGCCGTTCCGGATCGCGCGCATCGAGATGATACAGCGCCGCGCCCTTACCCCCGGCAACCGCCTGCGCCGCCGCGAACCCCGCCTCGTGCGCGGCATAATCCGCGGCGAGCAACAGGTCGGTTTCGGGCAGGTCCTGAACATGGACGAACGCGTCGGCGGCGGCGACCCGGTCGCGGATACCCGCCGGATCGGACCGCGTCGCACCGTCATCGCCCGCCCCGTCGAGCGCGTGGCACGACGCCGCCAGCCATGCCGCCCCCGCCGCCGCCCGCGCCGCCTCGCCGTACGTCTCGCCCGCATCACCAAGACCCAGCCCGTAGCGACCCGGCTCGGGCCCATAGACCCGCGCACCGACGGCAGCGCCGACGAACGGATTCCAGTCGCTGGGCTCGTCGCGCAGCGCCAGCGCGCGCACCGCCTGCCCGAACATCTGGCCGAGCGCGGGAAACGCATCGCGGAACAGCCCCGACACACGCAGCGTCACGTCGATCCGCGGCCGGTCGAGCCTGGCCAACGGCAGGATCTCGACCCCCGTGACGCGGTCCGACGCGTGATCCCAGACCGGTTCCGCGCCTAGCAAATGGAGCGCCATCGCAAACTCCTCGCCCGCGGTCCGCATCGTCGCCGACGCCCACAGGTCAACGACCAGCGCGCGCGGATAGTCGCCCTCATCCTGCAGATGCCGGCGGACCAGCTCGTCGGCCAGCCGCACGCCCTGCGCATGCGCCGCGCGCGACGGCACCGCGCGCGCGTCGGTCGCATACAGGTTTCGCCCGGTCGGCAGGACGTCGCTGCGTCCGCGCCACGGCGACCCCGACGGCCCCGCGGCGATCCGCCTGCCCCGCAACGCGCTCAGCAGCCCGTCGCGCTCGGCCTCGCCCTGTTCGCCACGCCCATAAACGTGCAGCCCGTCGCCGAACTGGCTCTCCTTCACGTCGCACACGAACGTGTCGATCCGGGTGATCGCCTCCGCCTGGCTCGTCGACTCGTCGAGCCGCAGCGTCGCCGCCAGCCCGGTCGCGCGCGCCTCGTCGGCGATGTCGCGCTGCAGCCGGTCGCGGCGCGCGGGGTCGAGCCCGTCGGCGGTCGAAAACTCGTCGAGCAACGATTCGAGCCGCCCCAGCCCCGCGCCGCTGCGCGTCGTCGCGGCCGGCGGCGGGACATGGCCGATCGTCACCGCGCCGATACGCCGCCGTGCCTGTGCCGCCTCGCCCGGATCGTTGACGATGAACGGATAGAGCACCGGCATCGCCCCGGTCAGCGCCTCGGGCCAGCATTCTCCCGACAGCGCGACCGCCTTGCCCGGCAGCCATTCGAGCGTCCCGTGCGCGCCGACATGGATCAGCGCATCACTCCCCCGCGCGTGCAGCCACAGATAGAAGGCGACATAGGCATGACGGGGACAGCGCGACAGGTCGTGATACTCCCCGACCCGCGCCGCGCTGCGCCCGCGTTCGGGCTGGAGCGCGATCACCACGCCCCCCCGCTCGACGCCCGCGAACTCGAACGCGCCGTCGATACAGGCCGGATCGTCCTCGGGCGCGCCCCAGCCTTCCTCGAGCGCATCGCGCAACACGGCCGGCAAGCCCCCAAGCGCCGCACGATACGCCGCGACCGGCCACGCGATCCGCCCCGTCGCCAGCGCCTCGGCCAGCGCTTGCGGCGCCGCGCCGCCGGTCGCATAGCCCGCCGCCGCCAGATCCTCGACGATCGCGTCCGCGGACGCCAGCGCGTCGAGCCCGACCGCATGCGCCATCTGATAGTCCTTGCCCGGATAGGTCGACAGCACGACCGCGGGTCGCTGCTCCGCGACCGGGCGCTCCGCCAGCCGCACCCACGCGGTGACGCGCGCGACGATTGCGGCGATCCGCTCGGGATCGGCCCGGTGCTCGCGCCGCGCATAGCCGAGAGCGTCGTCGCGGACGCCGTCCTCCTTGAAGCTTGCGACGCCCGCGAACAGCCGTCCGTCGACCTCGGGCAGGACGACGTGCATCGCCAGGTCGGCGGGGGACAACCCGCGCGTCGACCCCCCCCAGGCGGCGCGGTCCGACGTCGCCAGCGCGACCTGGAACACCGGCACCCCCGCCCCGTCGAGCGGCGAGCTGTCGTCCGCGCCGCGGCCGGAAAAGGCGGTCGCGTTGACGATCGCCGCCGGGGCGAGCGCGACGACCCAACGCGCCAGCCACCCCGCCGCGCCCGGCGCCTTCAGCGACGGCGCGAACAGCCCGACGACGTCGAACCCCGCCGCACCCAGCCCGGCATGCAGCGCCTCGATCGGGTCCAGATCCGCGGCGGTCAGGTAGGAGCGGTAGAAGATCAGCAGGATTCGCGGCCGCGTCGCGGTCATCGCGAACGCCGCGGGGCACGTCACACCATCCCGCGGCTGCCACCCGCCGACCTCGGGGACCGTCTTCACCCCCGCGACCGGCCCGGCATAGAGCCCCGCCGCCAGCGCCATCTGCGCCAGCGCGGCTTGCGCCGCGACCGCGCCGCCATCGTCGCACAAGGCGGCGAGCCGGCGCAGCGTCGACACCGGCACCGTCGACGCCGCATCGAGCCGCGCGTCGATCCGCCCGTCCGCAGGCAGCACCGCCAGCGCGATCCCCCGCGCCCGCGCCAGTGCCTCGACCTGCTGCAACCCATAAGACCAGTAGGACCGCCCGCCGATCAGCCGGATCACGATCCCCTTCGCGCCTTCACCCCCCGCCAGCGTCCGCTCGACATAGGTATCGACCGACAGCGGATGCGCGAGCGCGGACAGGTTGGCGAGCCTGAGCGACGGCAGCGGGCTTCCACTCGCCGCCGCACGCCGCCACCCGGCCGCGAACGCGCCGAGATCCCCGTCCGAAAAGGACAGGACGACGAGGTCCGCCGGGCTCTGCGCGAGGTCCTGCGGGACCGCGCTCTCCTCCAGCCCGTGGCTTTCGCGGAAGACGACGTGCATCGCCGTCAGCCCTGAAGCGCGGCCCGGATCCTTGCAGGGTCGATCCGGTCATGCTCGGCGATCACCACCAGCCGCGTCTGCCGCGCCTCGTCGGCGCGCCACGGCCGGTCATATTGCGTCCGCACCCGCGCACCGACCGCCTGCACCAGCAGCCGCATCGGCTTGCCCGTCACCGCGGCATAGCCCTTCACGCGCAGGATGTCGGCGTCGCGCGCCAGCGTCTCGATCCGCGCGGCGAGCGCCGCCGGCTCCGCGATCTCGCCAAGCTCGACGATCATGCTGTCGAAATCGTCATGCTCGTGATCGTCCGCGCCATCATGATGCGACGGCCGCGCGGCGATGTCGTCCTCCGCCGCCGCGTTCAGCCCCAGCACGACACGCGGATCGATCACCCCGTCGGTCAGCGCGATCACCGGCAGCACGCGCGCGGATTCCGCCGCGATCACCGCGCGCGCCGCGGTGATCCCCGCCTCGCCTGCCAGATCCGCCTTGGTCAGCAGCACCAGATCGGCACAGGCGAGTTGGTCCTCGAACACCTCGGCCAGCGGCGTCTCGTGATCGACGCTCGGATCGACGCGACGCTGCGCCTCGATCGCGGCGAGGTCGGGCGCGAACCGCCCCGCGGCGACCGCTTCCGCATCGGCCAGCGCGATCACCCCGTCGACCGTGATCCGCGACCGGATCGCGGGCCAGTCGAACGCCTTGAGCAAAGGCTTGGGCAGGGCGAGCCCCGATGTCTCAATCAGGATATGGTCGGGCCGCGGGTCGAGCGCGAGCAACGTCTCGACGGTCGGGATGAAATCGTCCGCGACGGTGCAGCAGATGCAGCCATTGGCGAGCTCGACGACATTTTCGGCCGGGCAATCGGGGATCGCGCACCCCTTCAAGATGTCGCCGTCGATACCAAGCGTGCCGAATTCGTTGACGATCACCGCGAGCCGCCGGCCGCCGGCATTGCGGATCAGATGACTGATCAGCGTGGTCTTGCCCGCGCCGAGGAATCCGGTGACGATGGTAACGGGAATCTTGACCAGGGTCGGCTGGGGGTCGGTCATGCGATACTCTCCGGGCGTCGGAACGACAGCCACGGACGGACGCACGCCCGCAGCCACACGCGCGCACGACCTGACGGCCGCACGCGTTCGTCGCTCAGACGGAGTACCGTGCCGCGACCATCCCCTGGATCAAGGCAAGAGCGACCATGACGCTGGCAGGTCTCCTGGCTCGCGGGTCGAAGCTCGATGCACGCCTTCCCAGGTCCCGTGACCCAGTGGCTGCCCCCGCATCGGGGGCCTGTGCGTCTCGCTCACCGCTTACAGTTGCAGGGACAGCCGCGGCATTGGGAGGCAAAGCTCCCGCACCGCATTCCCATTCAAGCCCCGAAGGGCACCGGCGCGATCTGTTGAGGTTCGGTAGAACCAAACCTCGGGGTTGTGTTTAGAGGAGTTTGGGGACGGTGCCAATGCACCTCACCTCCGTCATCCGGACGAAAGTCAGGACCCAGAGCCACGCGTAATGCGCTGCCTGGCCCTGGGTCCCGGGTCGAGCCCGGGATGACGACGCTGCTTGTTATTCCCGCACCACCTCGATCTCGTCGAACCGCTTCCACCGGTAGATCGCGAAACTCAGTACCCAGCACGCCACGAACAGCGCGATGATCGCAAAGCCCAGCCCGTTGAAATTCTCGCCCAGCGCCGAAGCAACGTCCCACACGCCCCCGCTCAGGCCCAGCTTCGACGCCAGCAGCGCGAGCGTCTCGATCCCGCCGATCGCGATCGCGACGATCGCCGAGATCAGCGTGATCGTGATGTTGTAATACAGCTTGCGGATCGGCTTCACGAACGCCCATTCATACGCGCCAAGCATCACCACCCCGTCGGCACTGTCGACCAGCGCCATGCCGGTCGCGAACAGCACGGGCAGCACCAGCACCGTGCCGATCGACAGCCCGTCCGCGGCCTGGCTCGCCGACAGGCCGAGGATCGCGACTTCGGTGGCGGTGTCGAACCCCAGCCCGAACAGGAAGCCGAGCGGCGCCATGTGCCAGCTGCGCGTGACCAGCCGGAACATCGGCCGGAACAGCCGCGCGAGCAGCCCGCGATTGCCGAGCAGCAGGTCGAGATCCTCCTCGACATAGCGCCCCCCGCCGCGGACATGGGCGAAGGTCCGCCACACCGATCGCAGGATGATCAAGTTCATCGCCGCGATCGTGAACAGGAACAGCGCGGATATCAGCGTCGCGATCACCCCGCCCGCCTGCTTGAACGCCTCGAACTGCGCCAGCGCACTCGCGGTCAGCGCGATGGCGACCGCGGCGATCAGGACGATCCCCGAATGGCCGACCGCGAACCAGAAGCCGACCCCGATCGGCCGTTGCCCGTCCTGCATCAGCTTGCGCGTCACATTGTCGATCGCCGCGATATGATCGGCGTCGACCGCATGGCGCAGGCCCAGCCCCCAGGCGAGCATCGCGGTGCCCAGCATCAATGGCTGCGCCTGGAACAGCGCGAACGCCCATCCCCAGGCGGCGATATTGGCCGCCACCAGCATCGCGAACATCCAGCCGATCCGGTGTCGCGTCGAACGACCGGCGGTCCGCCCGGTCATGATCTTGGTCATTGGCACATCCCCGGCGTCCGACGAGGACGGGGGCCTGCCGCGAACGACCGGGACGCGCGCCGACCGGACGCCCTGAGCGGCCGGCATGCGTCGCCGATGCGGCCCCCGCCGCATGGTCGTCGCTCAGACGGCGTTCACCGTGCCTCGGCCACCCCCTGGACCGGGACAAGAGCGACCAGACGCCGGCAGGTCTCCTGGCTCGCGGGTCAAGGCTCGACGCACACCTTCCCAGGCCATCGGCCCAGTGGCTGCCCCCGTCGCAGGGGGCGCGTGCGTGTCGCTCGCCGCTTACAGTTGCAGGGACAGCTGCGGTCTTGGGGCGAACCCCGCACCGCATTCCCATTCAAGCCCCGAGGGGCACCGACGCGATCTGTGCGGATCCGGCTTGCGTCGGACCTGCGCCATAGGGCTAGCGCGTTTTGCCTGCGCTGACGACAGGATTTGCGTGCGACGCAACGCAGGGCATGTCGTCCCATCTCACCGCAACGTCTGCCGCACCTCGTACGTTGACCACGTGACCGACCGGCCTCCCGCCGGTCGCGGCGTTGCCCGCTTTCCGCCCCGCGGCATTCGTGCGAGCAGCGCAGACCTTCATCGCCCCGCTGAACGGAGCCCGCATGCGCCCTCTCGTCCCCGTCGCCGAAGCCCAGTCCCGCCTCTTCGCCATGGCATCGCGCGTGCCGGCCGAAACCGTGCCGCTGCGCTCCGCGATGGGTCGCTGGGCGGCGGAGGACATTCTCGCCCGCCGCACCCAGCCTGCGACCGACCTTTCGGCGATGGACGGCTATGCGATCCGCTACGCCGATCTGCCCGGCCCCTGGACCGTCATCGGCGAGAGCGCGGCCGGCCGCCCCTTCGCCGGCACGCTCGCCCCGGGCGAGGCGACGCGCATCTTCACCGGCGCGGCGATGCCGCCCGGCGCTGATACCGTCCTTGTTCAGGAAGAGGCCGCGCGCGACGGCGACCGGCTGATGCTCGACGGCGAAGGCCCCGCCTTTGAAGGCCGCAACACACGCCGCAAGGGGCTCGACTTCGCGACCGGCACGCGGCTGATCGCGGCCGGCGATCGGCTGACGCCCGCGCGCATCGCGGTCGCTGCGACCGGCGGACACGGCACGCTGTCGGTCGGCCGCCGGCTGCGCGTCGCGGTCGCCGCGACGGGGGACGAGCTCGTTCCGCCCGGCTCGACCAGCGACCCCGTCCTGCTACCGGAATCAAACGGCATCATGCTCGCCGCGATGCTCGCCGACCTGCCCGTCGACATTATCGATCTCGGAATCCTCCCCGACCGGCTCGACACGCTGCGTGACGCCTTTGCCGGGGTCGACGCCGATCTGCTGGTAACCACGGGGGGCGCGTCGGTCGGCGATCACGATCTCGTCCGCCCCGCAATCGAGGCGGCGGGCGGCAGCATCGACTTTTGGCGGATCGCGCTGCGCCCGGGCAAGCCGATGATGGCGGGCGCGCTTGGCCGGACGATGCTGCTCGGCCTACCTGGCAACCCGGTCTCCGCCTTCGTCACCGCCATCCTCTTCGTCCGCCCCGTGGTCGCGCACATGCTCGGCGCGCGCGATCCCCTGCCGCAGACGACGCACGCGCTGCTCGGCGAGGATCTTCCGCCCAACCAGTCGCGGACCGACTATATGCGCGCCGAACTGCGCGAGGGTCGCGCCTATGCCTCGACCATCCAGGACAGCTCGATGCTGCTGACGCTCGCCCGCTCGTCCTGCCTGATCGTCCGCGACGGCGACGCGCCTGCGGCAAGGGCGGGCGACTCGGCGGAAATCCTCGTCATCGCGTGACGTCACCGCTTGACGAAGCTGCAAGTGTTCCATAGAAGTTCCTCGTCTGTTCCGGACGGAGAACCGTTATGCTCACGCGCAAGCAGCACGAGCTTGTCTGCTTCATCAATGACCGCCTCGCCGAGACGGGCGTGTCGCCCTCGTTCGAGGAGATGAAGGACGCGCTCGACCTGAAATCGAAATCGGGCGTACACCGTCTGATCAGCGCGCTTGAGGAGCGCAACTTCATCCGGCGCCTGCCCAACCGGGCGCGCGCGCTCGAAGTGCTGCGGATGCCCGAGCGTCCCGAGTCTGCAACAGGGCAGACGGCGGCGAAGTCGGGGCCGAAGGTGGCGGCATCGGCCGACACCGTATCTGCGCCGAACACGGCCAGCGCCACGCCCGCGTCGCCCGATCGCATCGCGGCGAACGACGTCGTCGAGATCCCGCTGCACGGCCGGATCGCCGCCGGCGTCCCAATCGAAGCCTTTGAAGGCAGTTCGATGCTGGCCGTTCCGGCCGCACTGCTTGGCACCGGCGAGCATTATGCGCTGGAGGTTTCGGGGGACTCGATGGTCGAAGCCGGCATCCTTGATGGCGATTACGCGCTGATCCGCCGCACGGAAATCGCACGCGACGGCGAAATCGTCGTCGCGCTGATCGAGGACAGCGAAGCGACGCTTAAATATTTTCGCCGCGAAGGCGCGATGGTCCGGCTTGACCCCGCCAACCGTGCCTATGACCCCCAGCGTTATGCGCCCGCACAGGTCCGGGTTCAGGGCAAGCTGTCGGGTATCCTGCGCCGCTACGACTGACGAATGCCGGGGAGCGCTGGCGGTCATCACCGCCGCGCAACCGGCTGGCGTGGCGTTCAGTGGGCCGCGACCAATGACATCGCCACGAAAAGCGCGCCGCCGACAAGCGTCGAATATTGGCGGACTTAGTAGCAGCTTGCTTTGCATAAGACCGGCATAATCCAGCTCCAACGTTGGCCACCGTCCCGAATACCCGGACGAAGCCAACGGTGGAGGCAGGTCGCACGCGCATTAAACCAGCAAGCCCCCGTCCCACCTCCCCCGTCATCCTGACGAAAGTCAGGATCGAGAGCCCGGCACGCAATCCTCGTGACCTTGGGCTCTAATCGCAGCCTGGATGACGGTTGGCGCGAAATACGTCTCGTCGAAACTACGGACTGACAGAGATGTCGATCCGACGCGCTGACCAACGGCCAAGCATCATCGTCCGCGCTCCTGAACCGCGGCTTCCCGAACCGGTGGCCACACCTTCGCGAAATCCTGACCCGACACTCCGGTCGCGGCCTATCGCTCTGACCACCCCCGAGCCGGCACCCGAAACCGGACCGACGCCGCACCCCCGGCCATCCCGCGCTGATCGCCCCCCGCCCCGAACCGACGCGCTGGCCGCGCCAGCGTCGGCGGATCGCGCCACGGGTGCCGATCCCCCGGATTGAGTACCGTCACCATCCGCCCCGTGGTCAACGTCAACGCGATCCCCCCGGTCCGCGCGAGCACCGATCGATCGAGCTTCAGCCATCGCGGCGTACAATCGCGCGGCAGCCCGCGCTCGCTGATGACGATGTCCGCGCGCCGGCAGGCGGCAACCATCTCCGCGATCGGCACCCGGTAAACGCTCCGCGTTGCCAGCACACGCCACGCCCGCCCCCGCGCGACGACATCGGTCAGGCACAGGTCGCGGCTGCACCGCGCGTCGGGCTGATCCGCGAGCAGCAGCGGCTCACCATCGACCCCGCCATTCTCCGCCAGTGTATCGCGGACATAATCCCCCGCCCGATCGCGAAGCAGCGCGAGCCCGGCGGCGGTCCGGACCGCGACATGGCGACCATCGCCCGTGACCAGTATATCGGGTGACGGCGTCGTCAGCGCCCAGATCGCGCCAATCGCCAAGGGCAGGATCCCGATCCGTCGCCACTGTGTCCGCCACAACGCGATCCACACACCGCCGCCGACCATCAAGGCAAACGCCCCATCGGGAACCGCCGGCAGCGCGCGGACCGCGCCCGGTGCATGCGCCACGCCTCGCGCGAGCCACAGCAGCGCGTCGAGCGCATGCTGGACCAGCCACCAGGCGGGCGCGCCAATCCCGATCGTGTCGAGCAGCAGCGCCAGCGCCTCGAACGGCATCACGACAAACGTGGTCAGCGGGATCGCGACGATATTGGCGACCGCGCCGTACAGCCCGGCCTTGTGGAAATGATAAACCGCGATCGGCATCAGCGCCGCCTCGACAACGAGCCCGGTCAGCAGCAGCGACGCGGCGCCGCGCAACAGGCGTCTGCTGCGGCCCTCGTCATGCGGCGTGAACGTGGCACGGACGACGGGATGCTCGTGCAGCGCGATGATCGCGGTGATCGCGGCGAACGACAATTGGAAGCTCGGCCCGGCGAGCGATTCGGGCAGCGCGAGCATCACCGCGATCGCTCCCGTCGCGACGAGCCGCAACGTCATCGCCTCGCGCCCCATCGCCAGCGCGACCAGCACCAGCAACGCCGCGACGCAGGAGCGGATCGTCGGCACCTGGCTGCCCGTCAGCACGGTGTAGCCGATCGCCGCTGCGGCACCGGCAAGCGCGGCGATCAGTGGCAGTCGCGTGTGCAGCGCGAGCCATGGGCTGAGCGCCAGCAGCCGCATCACGATCAGCATCGTCGCGGCGACCGCCGCGGTGATGTGGAGGCCGCTTACCGAAAGGAGATGCGCCAGCCCGGCGCGGCGCATCGCCTCCGCATCCGCGTCGCTGATCGCGCCGACGTCGCCGGTCGCCAGCGCCGCCGCGATCCCGCCCGCGCTCCCGTCAAGCTGCGCGACGATATGCCGCGACAGCGCCACCCGGACTCCAGCGCCGCCGCGGCCCGGCTCTGCTACCACCACAGGCGAAAAGCCCCGCCCCGTCGCGCCGATCGCGCCGAACCAAGCGACGCGCGCAAAGTCATAGGCGCCGGGCACCGCCGGCAAGGGCGGCGGCATGAGTCGCGCGCGAAGCTTTATGGTCGCGCCGATCGCGAGCGTCGCCGGCGCATCCGCCTCTGCCAGGTTGATGCGGACGCGGCCGGGCAACGCAACCGGCGCGCCATCGGCGTCCTGCCCCGGCCCGACCGGCCGCACCGTCAACCGCACCAGCCGACGCGCGACGAGCGGTTCGATCGTCTCGACCCGCGCGGACAGCTGCACGAATGTCGGCCCCGCGAGCACCGGTGCCGCCACCCGGTCCGATCGTACCCAGATCAGCCCGATGCCGAGCGCCGCCGCAATCGCGCCGATCGCGAGCATCCGCGCCGCGCGCCCGCCGCGCCCCGCCGCAAGTCCGGCCAACCCGCCAGCGACCAGCACCAGGATCGCGGTGCCCCATGCCGCGGGATCGGGCAGCACGAACCACAGTGCGATGCCGCCGCCAAGCCCGACCGGCAACCAGGTTATGAGCTGATCGCGCTCCGCCTCCAGCCAGCGTTCGATCGCCCGGCCCGGCTCCGCCATCCAGGGCGGCACGCCCATTTGTCGCCGCCGGGGACGCATGCTAGAGGCGGCGACGGCTGATCCGGCCATCGTTTCTACAGTCTGGGAGCACCCGCGGTTGGGCGCAATATCTGATACGGATGCCGTCGTTTCGGCCGCACCCGTGGTTACTCGTTTCGCTCCGTCGCCGACGGGGTTCCTGCATCTTGGCGGCGCACGCACGGCGTTGTTCAACTGGCTGTTCGCCAAGGCGAACGGCGGCAAATTCCTGCTGCGTATCGAGGATACCGACCGCGTGCGGTCGACCCAGCCGGCGATCGACGCGATCATCGACGGCATGCGCTGGCTGGGGATCGACTGGGACGGCGACGTCGTCATGCAGTTCGCCGGCGCCGATCGCCACGCCCGCGTCGCGCACCAGATGGTCGAGGCCGGCCACGCCTATCGCTGCTACATGACCAATGACGAGATCGCGGCGATGCGCGCGGAGGCGCAGGCGGCCAAGAAGCCGCTCCGCATCCGCAGCCCGTGGCGCGACCGTCCGGCAAGCGAGGCCCCCGATCTTCCCCATGTCGTCCGCCTGCGCGCGCCGCAGGAAGGTGCGGTCACGATCGAGGATCGCGTCCAGGGATCGGTGACGGTCCGCAACGAGGAAATCGACGATCTCGTCCTCCTCCGTTCGGACGGCACGCCGACATACATGCTCGCGGTCGTCGTCGACGATCACGACATGGGCGTTACCCACGTCATCCGCGGTGACGATCATCTCAACAACGCGTTCCGGCAGCTGCCGATCTACCGCGCGATGGACGCGATCGAGGGCGGCTGGCCCGATCCGATCTATGCGCACATCCCGCTGATCCACGGCCCCGATGGTGCCAAGCTGTCCAAGCGTCACGGCGCCGTCGGCATCGAGGCGTATCGCGACGAGATGGGCATCCTGCCCGAGGCGTTCGACAATTACCTGCTGCGGCTCGGCTGGGGGCACGGTGACGACGAGATCATCAGCCGCGAACAGGCGGTCGAGTGGTTCGACCTGTCGGGCGTCGGCAAGTCGCCCTCGCGCTTCGACCTGAAGAAGCTCGAGAATCTGAACGGCCACTATATTCGCGAGGCCGATGACGCGCGTCTGGCCCAGCTCGCCGCCGATCGGCTCGGCCATGCCCTGCCCGATGGCGGACTCGACCTTCTGACTCGCGCCATGCCGGTCCTGAAGCCACGTGCAGCGAACCTGAACGAACTCGCCGAAGGTTCGAATTTCCTGTTCAGCCAGCGACCTTTGGCGATGGATGACGCCGCAGCGAGCCTTTTGCAGGGTGAAGCGAGTGCGATTCTGACGAACGCGCATGCTGAACTTGACGCGCTCGACAAGTGGGATACGGAAGCGCTCGAAGGCGCGGTACGGCGCGTGGCCGAAGCGCGAAGCCTAAAGCTCGGGCAGGTTGCACAACCCCTTCGCGCCGCGCTGACCGGTCGCAAGACGTCGCCGGGAATATTCGATGTGCTCGACCTGCTCGGGCGTGACGAGAGCCTCGGTCGGATCGCCGACCGGATGGCAGACTGATAAGATTTCGAGGAAGGATACAAGCATGAGCGAGACCGCAAACCTCAAGGTCGACGGCAAGGAATTCGATTATCCGGTCATGTCCGGTACGGTCGGCCCCGATGTCATCGATATCCGCAAGCTGTACGCGCAGACCGACAATTTCACCTATGATCCGGGCTTCACCTCGACCGCCTCGTGCCAGTCGAAGCTGACCTATATCGACGGCGATGCGGGCACGCTGCTCCACCGCGGCTACACGATCGGCGAGCTCGCCGAACAGTCGAACTTCATGGAAGTCGCCTATCTGCTGCTGAACGGCGAACTGCCCAGCGAAGAAGAGCTGTCGACCTTCTCGAACACGATCACGCGCCACACGATGGTGCATGAGCAGCTCGCGCAGTTCTTCCGCGGGTTCCGTCGCGACGCGCATCCGATGGCGATCCTGTGCGGCGTCGTCGGCGCGCTGTCGGCCTTCTATCACGATTCGACCGACATCCACGATCCGGCACAGCGCGTCATCGCGTCGCATCGCCTGATCGCCAAGATGCCGACGATCGCCGCGATGGCGTACAAGTACAGCGTCGGCCAGCCGTTCGTCTATCCGGACAACACGCTGAGCTACACCGGCAACTTCCTGAAGATGACGTTCGCCGTGCCAGCGGAGAAGTACGTCGTGAACCCGATCGTCGAAAAGGCGATGGACCGCATCTTCATCCTCCACGCCGATCACGAGCAGAATGCGTCGACCTCGACCGTCCGTCTCGCCGGCTCGTCGGGCGCCAACCCGTTCGCGTGCATCGCGGCCGGCATCGCCTGCCTGTGGGGCCCCGCGCATGGCGGCGCCAACGAAGCCGCGCTCAACATGCTGCATGAGATCGGCACGGTTGACCGGATCCCCGAGTTCATCGCCCGCGCGAAGGACAAGAACGATCCGTTCCGCCTGATGGGCTTCGGCCACCGCGTCTACAAGAACTACGATCCGCGCGCGGCCGTCATGCAGACGACCGTTAAGGAAGTGCTCGGCGAGCTGGGCGTCACCGACCCCGTGTTCGACGTGGCGATCGAGCTCGAGCGTCTGGCGCTGAACGATCCCTACTTCATCGAGAAGAAGCTGTTCCCGAACGTCGACTTCTATTCGGGCGTCATTCTCTCGGCGATCGGCTTCCCGACCTCGATGTTCACCGTGCTCTTCGCACTCGCCCGCACCGTCGGCTGGGTCGCGCAGTGGAACGAGATGATCACCGATCCCGACCAGAAGATCGGCCGTCCGCGCCAGCTCTACAGCGGCCCGACGCAGCGCGACTATACGCCGATGGCGTCGCGCTGAGATGAAGCTCCGGCCGATCCTCATGGTCATCGGTGTGCTGTGCGCGCTGATGGGGTTCCTGTGGATCGGCCAGGGGCTTGGCTATGTCCATTGGCCGCGATCGAGCTTCATGCTCGATCAGCGGCCTTGGGCGGACCGCGGCGCCGCGCTCGCGGTATTAGGCCTGGTACTGATCCTGGCCGCGCGTCGCCTGCGTCGGTAACGACAACACGAACCGAGCCCCCTCGCCGATCGCGCTGTCGATCGTCAGGTCGCCGCCCATCGCCCGAGCCAGCCGCCGCGCGATATAGAGGCCGAGGCCGTTGCCGCCCGGCTCGGACGCGTCGACCCGCTCGAATTTCTCGAAAATCCGTGCATGATCCGCGGGCGCCACGCCCTTGCCGGTATCCGCGACGACGACGGTCACCTGGTCGCTCCCCGCATGCGCCGTCACCATCACCGCGCCACCCGACTGCGAATAGCGCACTGCGTTGCCGATCAGATTGACCAGGATCTGCAACACGCGCCGGAAATCGCCGTGCGCGACGACGCGGGCTTCCGCAGCGGGACGGGTGATCGTCACGTTCGCATTCCCCGCCCGCACCGCCAGCAGCCCGGCAGCACGCCGCGCAATATCGGCCATATCGATCGTCTCGAGAAGCAGCGCGAAGTCGGGTCGCTCGACCGCCTGAAGATCGACCAGATCGTCGACCAGCGCCAACAGATGGCGGCCGGCATTGGCGATGTCCGCGGCATAATCGGCATAATCGGGCTGCACCAAACCATCGGTCTGCGCATGGATACTGTCGGCGTTCGCAACGATGCGCGCTAGCGGTGTCCGCAGCGCACGATCTAGCCCGGCGGTGAAGGTCGGCGACAGCTGGTCTGCCCCCGCCGGCCGGGGCTTGGCGGCCGGCGATGGCACGTCCGCGGGATCGTCGATCAGTTGCCCGCTGCCGATGAACCCGGCAAAGGCGCGTTCCGCGTCACGGCGAACCACCGCGCTCAGCATGATCGCGCGGCCCGACCCCCGCAGTCGCGCGGGCTGTGCGTCGAGCGGCTGGCGGCGCGCGACCGCGTCGAGGATCGGCAGCGCGCCGTCATCGCCGCTGTCGAGCATGACGAGGCTGGTCAGCGGCTTGCCGAGCAGCGCCAGCGGGTCGACGCCCATGCGGGGCCCTGCGTCGGGCGATACGAATGTCAGGCGAAGTGCTGCGTCGGTTTCCCAGCGCCAGTCGGCACCACTCGACAGAAAATCGACGCCTGCACCGGGGTTCGGTGCCGCTGGACGCCACGGCTGGAGTTCGCGCCAGCCACTCACCGCAAGGCCGACTGTATCGCCCTCGGGCTGCGCACGGACCCACAGATCGAGATCGACGTCGTCATCGGCGATCACCACGCTGCGCGAAACCGCGATTCCCAGCCGGCGCGCCAGGCGTGCGATCATCGCGAGCTGCGGCACCGCGATCGGCGCGCCGATCACCCCCCCCGCGCGGCTGTTGAGCGCAAGAAGGATCGGATCCGCCGACAGCAACACGCCGTCCCCTGCCACTTCCGCCAGTGCGACCGCAGTATCGCCTGTCGTATATCCCGTCATCGTCGGTCTGCCCCGGCCAGCGCCCGCAACGCCGCGCGAAACTCGCGGTGCATTGCCAGCGGTGCGATCGCCGCGCGCGCATCGTCGACCGCGACGCTCGCGATGCTGTCGAGCGCGTCGGCGAAACTTTCGATATCACGGCGTGGATCGGCATCGGCCAGCGCCAGCCCGATCCGCGCGATCGTCTCCCGGTCGAGATCCGCCGCCCGCAGTGCCAGCCACAGTTGCTCTCCGTCGGGATCGAGTACGATCACCCGGACCTGTTCGGCATCGATCCCGATCGCATGCGCCAGCACCGCGACGAACAGGGTCAGACGCCGGTCGCCGAGCGCCTCGACCAGCAGCGCCGGCAATTCGTCGCGACGGGCATCGATCGCCGCGGCGAGGCGGATCGCGACCGCTTCGGGGCGCTCCGCGTCATCATGCGCGGCAAGGCTGCGCAGCGCCGCTTCGGTGATTGCCTGATCACTCTGGCCGCGGCCCTGCATCGCGACCATCTCGCCAGCGTCCTTCAAGGCATCGTCAAGCCCGTCGCGCACCGCTGCGGCAACCCACCAGACGAGGCGGCGATGCAGGTCGGCGGGCACGTCGCTTCCGGCGATCATTCCCGATTCATTGGCAGCACGACGCCGACTTTCCGCCGCGAGCAGCGCGCCGGCCGCGGTGGCGACGGTCGTATCCGACACCCCCGTCAGGCGGATCAACAGGCTCGGCTCCTCGGGACCGGCAATCGCGGCGGGAAGGGCGTCTGCGATCAGGTCGTGCCGGACGCGAGCGATCAGGTCCTTCATCAGGTCGCGATCGCGCAACACCCCCGACCGCGTCAGCCGCAGCAAGGCGCCGCCCTGCGTCAGGATCGCCTCCGCCCGCGTCGTCTCCCCCAGCCCGGCGAGAACGCGGGCGGCATGACGGCGGATATCCGCCTCGATCGCCCCGATGATCCCGCGCAGGACATGCGCCAGCATCAACCGCGTACGCTCCTCCAGCCGCGCATCGGCGGTCAGGAAAAAGTCGGTGATTGTGGTTTCCAGCCGGTCGTCGGCCCGCTGACGCGCACGCGCGGCGCGCGCGATCGCACTCGCGCGTGACAGCGCGGGATCAGGCAAGGGTTCAGAGCCAACCGACATGCGCCGTGCCTACCCCCTTATTGTTAAGGCGGTACTAAGGCTGAAGACGAAGATGCTCGATTGCCGCAGCCAGCGTGACCGTCGCGTACAGCCCGGCGATCGCAAGGCCCAACAGCGGAAATCCGAGGATCGCGACGATCGTGACGATCAGCAGATAGGCCGGCGCACTGCCCCACCACATGCGGCGCGCGCGCTCGACGATCGCGCGTTCGCCAAGCGCTGCGATCGCAAGCAGCGCGGCCGCCATGACAAGCGCGCTGTTGTCGGCCGAATAGCCCGCCCACAGAAAGGCAAACAGCAGAACGGCGAGCGCGCTGACGACGCCGATTCCGCGCGTCTGCATCGTCGCGACCGACTCATCGTCGCGCAGCCCGCTCAGCACCGAGCCGATCGCCAGACCGACACAGGCCGTGCTGGCAAGCACCAGTCCGGTCGCCAGCCAGCCGAACAGCATCGCGCCGAGCCCGGCGGCGGCAATACCCAGTGACGTCGCGCCGACGGTCGTGCCGGCAACGCTCTTATCGACCAGGAACGGCAGGCCGAGCCTGGCGATCGGCGCGAGCACGAAACGGTCGAACCAGCCGCTGCGCCCCGACACGATCGTCGCCAGCACGGCACGACCGCGTTCTTCCAGCGTCCGCGCCTCGCGCTCAATGCCGTGCCCGCTGCGAATTGCATCGGTCGGCAACAGGATCTGCACCGCGCGCGCCTGCACCGCGATCCGCAGCAGCGTCGATTGCAGGTCGTAATCATTGGGCAGGCCAGCGACTTCGGCGATCCGCGCGGGCTCCAGCCGGGCGACCCCGGCCCATGCCATCTGGCCGCCGACACGCTCGAACCCCGGTCCGGCATCGTCCTCCGGCACGACGAGCAGCGCATCGCCACCCTCGTTCGCCATCGCCGCAACGATGCTCTCGGTCGTCACCAGCCCGTCGCCGAGCATCAAGACGCGCGCCAGCGGATGGAGCTTTTCCATCGCCTCGGCCGCAGTCCGGACGGTATCGACCGCGACACCGCGGCGGTTGATGCGATTGATCGCGCCCAGCAACTCGGGCGTCAGCCGCGCGACGACAACGATGACCTGACGCACGCCGGCTGCAATCAGCAACCGCGCCTGATACTCGATCAGCGTGACGCCGCTGAACGGCAGAGTGGCAGCCAGGCGATCGGGACGATCGTCGGCATCGTGAATAGCAAAGAGAAGCCCGGCAAGCATCTGCGGCTGTTAGGCGTCGAAACGACGGATGCAAAGCCCGCGCGTCGGCAGCGCGTGCAGATCGACGCCCTGCATGCGCATCAAAGCTGCTCGACCGCGTCGCGCAGCCGGCGCAGCATGTCGTCGTCGCCGGGCAGGGTGTCGGCCGCCGCGCGCGCCAGCGTCATCAGCGGCATTGCGCCAAAGCTCGCCGCCAGCCCCTTCAGCCGCCATGCCGCGGCGCGCCAAGCGTCGGCGTCGGATGCGTCCACCATAGCGTCCAGCGCGTCGGCCGCGCTGTGGGTGAAGGCGAGGTGCAGGTCGGCGATCAGCAGCGGATCGTCCCCGACCGCGGCTGCCAGGGCGGCGTCGATTGCTCCGGGATCATAGGCCATGAGATGGGGCGTACACGCGACCGACTTAACGGGAGGTTGCGCTATTCGCTTTGTCAAAGCCGATTTCATGGTAAAACCCGGGCATGAACGGGGGTTCTTCCATCATCGGCCTGCGCGCGGACCCTGCCCGGGATCCGGACCTTGGCGACGTCCCACCACCGCCTTTGAAGGAACGCGCACCCGTGTTTATCGACGACTATATCCTGCCGGCGGACGACGACGACGCCGATCGCGGCCGGATCTTTGCAGGTGCGGCGATCGCCGCGGTCCTGCTCTGGCTCGCCGTCATGCTCTGGCTCGTCCGCGGCGAAATCGGTGCGATCGGACCGGTCGCGCTGGTCCAGCTCCTCGCAGCGCTGTGCGTCGTGCCTGCGCTGATCGGCATCATCTGGTTGCTCGCGATGCGGACGAGCCGGACCGAGGCGGCGCGGTTCGGCGCCACGGCGCGCGCAATGCAGGCGGAATCCGCCCGGCTCGAACAGGCGGTCGCCGCGACCGCGCAGACGATCGACCGCAATCGCCGTCATCTGGCGGATCAGGTCGACACGCTGATGACAATGGGCGAGACCGCGCATCAGTTTCTCGGCGCGATCGGTCAAGGCTTCGCGACCGAGATCGAACGCGCCGACGCACACACGCGCAGCCTCGTCGCCGCGGCCGACGCGACGCAGACGTCGCTCGGTGTCCTGCTTGCCTCGCTGCCGCGCGCGCATGCCGAGACGGAAGCGATGGCGGACCAGCTCGAGCGCGCCGGCCTTTCCGCCAGCGAGCATGCCGGTGCCCTCGATGCGCAGATCGGCGCGCTGGCGGCCCGTGGCCGGGAGGCCGATGCGGTGGCGAGCGGCGCGGCGCAGCGGCTGGCCGCACATATCATCCGGATGGAGGCGACCAGCGAAACCGCCGGCGCGCGGCTTGAGGCCGTCACCGAGACGATGTCCGAAGCGGTCGACGCGCTGCTCGGGCGCACCGCCGATGCGGTCGACGAGGCACGCAAGGGCATCGCCGCGCAGGGTGACGCGGTGCTGGCGATGGTCAGTGCCAATCAGGCTGCACTCGACGGCGCGACGCGCGCGAGCGCCGAGGCAATCGCCGACCGGATCGCCGGCGTCGATTCGGCGATCGCCCAGGTTGCCCGCCGCCTCGAGGATCAGCGTACAGCCGGGGAGGATATCCTCGGCTCGCTCGGTTCAGGCCTCGACCAGGTCGAGACGCGGATCGACACGCTCCACCATCATGGTGTCGAGCGGACCCAGTTGCTCGCTGCGTCGATCAGCGCGCTGGGCGGCTCGGCGGATGCGATGACCGAGGCGCTGCGCTCGGGCGAGGCGATGGCGGGGCGGACGATCGGCACGACCGAATCGCTGCTGATCGCCCTCGACGCCGCGGCGCGCGAGATCGACGAAACGCTGCCCGATGCGCTCTCACGGCTCGACCGGCGCGTCGCGGACAGCAAGGCGATCGTGGTCGCGGCAAAGCCCGAACTGCTCGCGCTCGTCACCGCGGCCGAAAGCACGCACGACGCGATCGAGGCGATCGCCGGGGTCATCGCCGAACAGCGTAGCGTGCTCGATCGCCTGTCGAACACCCTGCTCGACACGCTGGCCTCGGGACGCGCCAAGGCGGACGCACTCAGCCAGATGGTCGACGAGACGATCGACCGCACCAACAGCTTCTCCGAAGAGGCCGCACCCCGTCTCGTCGAGGCATTGCTGCGCGTCCGCGAGACCGCGACCGCGGCGGCGGATACCGCGCGCCACACGCTCGCTCAGGTCATTCCCGACGCCGCGCAGGCGCTCGAGCTCGCCAGCAGTGCTGCGCTGCGCCGCGCGACCGGCGACACCGTCGATCGACAAATCCAGGCGATCGGCGACGCGACCGACGCCGCGGTCGACGCGACGACGCGCGCGACCGAGCGGCTGGCGGCACAGGTCGAGGCGATTGCACAGCAGACCGCGGTCGTCGAAACCCGGCTCGAAGAGGCACGCAACGACCGCGAAACCGCCGATCGCGACACATTCGCGCGGCGGGTCTCGCTGCTCATCGAATCGCTGAACTCCGCCTCGATCGACATCGCCAAGGCGTTCGCGCCCGAAGTCGCCGACAGCGCCTGGGCGGCCTATCTCAAGGGTGATCGCGGCGTCTTCACCCGCCGTGCGGTGCGCATCCTCGACGCGAACGATGCCCGGTCGATCGCGAACCTGTATGACGACGATGCCGGTTTCCGCGAGATGGTGAACCGCTACATCCACGACTTCGAATCGATGTTGCGCGCGATCCTGGCACAGCGCGACGGCTCACCGCTCGGCGTCACCCTGCTCTCGTCGGATATGGGCAAGCTCTACGTGGCGCTCGCACAGGCGATCGAACGCCTCCGCTAATAGGGGCGCCCGCCCCGGTCGCGCTAGCGGCGGACCATGTCGCGTGTGTCGAACAGGTCGAACATCTGCGGCGTGATCCAGCCATAGGCGTAATTCAGCTGGAACAGCACGAACAGCGTCGTAGCGACGATCGTCACGCGCCAGGCGACGCGGCCGGCGTGGAAATCATGCGGCGCGCTCTCGGACTGGCCGGGGACGGTTTCGCCCCCGACCTCACGCGTCGTCCGAACACCGAATGGCAGGACCAGGAACACCGAGAACGCCCAGAACAGGACGTAGATCGCGAGTGCCGAGGTCCAGCGCATCGGCTCAGCCTTCGATCAGCAGAACGTCGACGATCGGCTTCTTGCCCGTCCAGCGCGTCGAGACCTTGCGGACTGCAAGCCGGACCTGCTCGCGCATCTTGTCGATATCGCGCTTGCCGCCCCGCACGGTGTCGGCAACCGCCTGGACCGCATCCGCGACGAACGCGGCACGATCTTCCTCCACCGGCACGCCCTGAACGCGGACCTGCGGCTGGCCGAGCATCCGCCCGTCCTTGCCGATCGCCACCGCGACCGAAATCTGGCCATTGATAGCCAGCTTGCGACGCTCGTTCAGCGTGGTGCCGTCCGCCGGCAGGATCACGTCACCGTCGAGGACCAGGCGGCCGACTGTCGCATTGCCGATCTTGACCGGCCCCTTGGGCGCCAGCCGGACGATGTCACCGTTGCTCTGCACCAGCGCACGGGGAATCCCCTGCTCCAGCCCGAAGCGCGCATGCTCCATCATGTGGCGCATCTCGCCATGCGTCGGGATCAGCATGTCGGGACGCAGCCACTCGTACATTTGCGCGAGTTCCGGCTGGCCGGGATGGCCCGAGACGTGGACGTGCGCCTGGCGCTCGGTCACCATCCGAATGCCCTTGGCGGCCAGCGTGTTCTGGATGCGGCCGATCTGGACCTCGTTGCCGGGGATCTGCTTCGACGAGAAGATCACCGTGTCATCGGCCTCGAGCGTGATCGTGTGGCTGCCATTGGCAACCCGCGCGAGCGCGGCACGCTCCTCGCCCTGCCCGCCGGTGGCGACGATCAGAACCTTGTTCTTGGGCAGCCGCATCGCGGTGTCGGGATCGATCGTCTCGGGGAAGTCCTTCAGATACCCCGTCGCACGCGCGACCTTGATGATCCGGTCGAGCGACCGTCCGGTGACGCAGAGCTTGCGGCCGGTTTCCTTCGCCACTTCGCCGAACGTGTGGAGCCGTGCGGCGTTCGACGCGAAGCTGGTGATCATCACCCGGCCCTTGGCCTTGCTGACCTCTTCGAACAGGCCCTTGCGGACCGTGCTCTCGCTGCCTGATGCGGTGGTGTTGAAGATGTTCGTCGAATCGCAGACCAGGACGTCGACGCCCTTGTCGCCGATCGCCATGAAGCCTTCGGGCTTGGTCGGATTGCCGATCACCGGGTTCTTGTCGAGCTTCCAGTCGCCGGTGTGGAACACGCGACCATAGGGCGTGTCGATCAGCAGCGCGTTCGCCTCGGGGATCGAATGCGACATTTCGACGAAGGTGAAGCCGAACGGCCCGAGCTGGAAGTTGCCGCCCATCGGGATCATCTTGAGCTTCACGCGGTTGGCGATCCCCTCTTCCTCGAGCTTGCCGCGGACCAGGCCCATCGTGAACGGCGTCGCATAGATCGGCACGCCAAGGTCTTCAGCGAGATAGGGCAGCGATCCGATATGGTCCTCATGGCCATGCGTGATCACGATGCCGAGCAGATCGTCGATCCGTTCCTCGATGAACGACAGATCGGGCAAGATGACGTCGACGCCGGGATATTGCGGATCGGCAAAGGTAATGCCGAGATCGACCATCACCCATTTGCCCTGGCAGCCATACAGGTTGACGTTCATGCCGATTTCGCCGGAGCCGCCAAGGCCACAGAAAAGGAGTTCGTTCTTCGGAGTCATTGATTACTTTCAGGATTACAGGGGAATGTGGCCCGCAGGCCGGTCGGCGCGAGCCCAATGGCCCTAGATATGGTGACGGTCCCACATCATCGCCAGCCCCTGGATCGTCAGGTCGGCTTCGATGACGTCGAACACGTCGGTCTGTTTTTCGAAGAGAGTGGCAAGTCCGCCGGTCGCGATGACCTTGACCGGTCGCCCGACCTCGGCCTTCATCCGCGCGACCAGTCCCTCGATCATCGCGACATAGCCCCAATAGATGCCGATATGCATCTGCGAGACCGTGTTCAGCCCGATCACGCTGGTATCGCCGGGTGCCTCGATCGCGATGCGCGGCAATTTGGCGGCAGCGGTGACCAGCGCGTCGAGCGACAGATTGATCCCCGGCGCGATGATGCCGCCCTTGTACGCGCCGCGATAGTCGACGAGGTCGAACGTCGTCGCGGTGCCGAAATCGATGACGATCAGGTCGCCGTCGTGCAGCGCGTGCGCGGCGATCGTATTCACCGCACGGTCGGCGCCGAGCGATGCCGGCTCGTCGACGTCGATCGCGATCCCCCATTCGACCGGCGCGCGGCCGGCGATCAGCGCCTCGGTCGCGAAATATTTCGACGCCAGCACCTGCAGATTGTGCAGCGCGCGCGGCACCACCGTCGCGATGATCACGCCGTCGACGGCACCCCGGTCGTGCCCGCCGAGCTGCATCAACTGGCTCAGCCACACCGCATATTCGTCCGCCGTGCGACGCGGATCGGTCGCGATCCGCCAACGCGCGACGATGACGCCCTTCTCGACGAGCGCGAACACGACATTGGTATTGCCGGCATCGATGGCGAGCAGCATGCGGGGACCTTCAACCTTTCCGTGCGGATAGTGCATAGTCGAGACCCACGGCGATGGCGATGACGCGCCGCATCACAGCAGGAATATGTCGGCGGCGTGGATGACACGGCGCTCGCCCGACGCGGTGCGCAGGATCAACGCGCCATCGCTATCGAGCCCCACGAACAGTCCCTCGATCGCGTCGCCGTCCGCGAGCCGCGCGGTCAGCGCGGTGCCCGCCGGATGCGCGCAATCGACCCAGCGCGCGCGGACCGGCGCCAGCCCCTCGGTCCGCCAACGCGCGACCCAGCGCGCAAAGCCGTCGGCAAGGATGCCGAGGAACGACGCGGGCTCAATGACGACGCCGTGCGCCGTGAGATCGGTCGTCTTGCGATCGGGCAACTCGGGATGGTGCGCGATGTTGACGCCGAAGCCGACCACGACCGCATCGTCCGCGCGCTCGAGCAGGATCCCCGACAGCTTGGCACCGGCAAGTAACAGGTCGTTCGGCCATTTGAGCAGCAGCGTCGCGCTTGAGTCCGTGGTTCCCTGTCGGATACCGGAGACGAGGAAGGTCGACACGGCCTCATACAACGCGACCGCCGCGACCAGCGCGAGGCTGGCGGCGGGCGGATCGCCCGGACGCAGCCGCACCAGCGTGCTCACATAGAGATTACCGTCGGGGGACGACCATTCCCGCCCTTGCCGGCCGCGCCCTGCAGTCTGCCGGACCGCCCTCAGCCAAAGGCCGTCATCGGCGCCGGTGCGGGCCAGCGCCAGCAGGTCGGCATTGGTCGATCCAGTCTCCGCAACGGTACGGATGATGCTCAGAACAACGCCCGCGCTGCCGCCATCGTCCATGCGCCAAGCACGGGGATGAGCAGATAGCCGGCCGGCGACACGAACACCGCTGCCAGCGCGATCAACCCGCCCTCGAGCTTGTTCTCCATCGGCGCAAAGGCGGGGGCCGGATCATCGAAGTACATCGTTTTGACGACGCGCAGGTAGTAATAGGCGCCGATCACCGAAGCCGCGATGCCGACCACGGCAAGTGGGAAGAGCCCAGCATCGACGGCCGCACTGAACACCGCGAATTTGGCATAGAAGCCGAACAGCGGCGGTATGCCGGCAAGGCTGAACATGAAGATCGCGAGTGCCGCAGCAAGCCCCGGCCGCGTCCGCGACATGCCCGCAAGGCTCGCGATCGTCTCGACTGGCTGCCCGTCATCGCCGCGCATCTGCAGCACGACCAGGAACGAGCCCAATGTCATCGCGACATAGATCGTCAGATACATCAGCACGCCCGACACGCCCTCGGGCGTCCCCGCAGCAAGACCGATCAGCGCGAAGCCGACATTGTTGATCGACGAATAGGCGAGCAGGCGCTTGACGTTGGTCTGGCCGATCGCGGCGACCGCGCCGAGGATGATCGAGGCGAGCGCCGCGAAGATCACGATCTGACGCCACTGGTCCGTCGCCGGCCCCATTGCCTCGATCGCGACGCGTACCGCCATCGCCATTGCCGCGACCTTGGGAGCCGAGGCGAAGAAAGCGGTGACCGGGGTCGGTGCGCCCTCATAAACGTCGGGCGTCCACATGTGGAACGGCACTGCGCTGATCTTGAATGCGAGCCCTGCGAACACGAACACCAGACCGAACAGCAAGCCAAGCGACTTGGTCCCGGCATAGGCGTCGGCGATGCCCGAGAACAATGTCGTGCCGCTGAAACCGTAGACCAGCGAGATACCGTACAACAGGATGCCGCTGGCGAGCGCGCCGAGCACGAAATACTTCAGACCTGCCTCGGCCGATCGCCCGTCGCGCCGCATAAAGCTGGCGAGGACATACGCCGCAAGGCTCTGCAGCTCGAGACCGACATAGAGCGTCAGCATGTCGCTGGCCGAGACCATGATGCCCATCCCGCAGGCCGACAACAGGATCAGCACCGGATATTCGGGGCGAAGATCCTCACCCTGTGACCGCGCAAAGAAGCTCGGCGCCATCATGATCGCGACCGCGGACGCGATGTAGATCAGCACCTTGGCAAAGGTACCGAACGCATCGGCACGGTAGAGGCCGTCGAACGCATAGCCGCCCGACGATGCCGGACCGACCAGCGCGATTCCGGCGCCGACCAGAACGAACACGGAGGCGATCGACACGGCGCGCGTCGACGTGTCCCCGCCCCAGGCTGAGACGAGCATCAGCGCGATCGCCCCCAGCGCCAGCACCAGCTCGGGCAGCGTCATTGCGATGTTAGCGGCGTATTCCATCAGTGTGCCTCCCCGTGCGCGGCTTCATGCACGGTGGCGGGCTTCCCCGCAGTTGGGTTCGAATCGCTGGCCGGCTTGGCGCGGTCGACGCGCGCGAGCAGGACGCTGACATCCTTGCGCATCGGCGCGAAGAAGCTCTCGGGATAGACGCCCATCCACAGCACGACGGCTGCGATCGGCGCGAGCAACCAGAATTCGCGCGCCGACAGGTCGACCATGCCGCGAACCTCGTCCGACTTGATCTCGCCGAAGACCACGCGACGGTAGAGATACAGCATGTACGCCGCGCCGAGGATGATGCTCGTCGTGCAGAGCAAGGCCGTCCAGGTCGAGACCTGATAGGTGCCCATCAGCGACAGGAACTCGGCGACGAAGCCGCTGGTGCCCGGCAGGCCGATCGACGCCATGGTGAAGAACAGGAAGAAGATCGCATAGCGCGGCATGTTGATCGCCAAGCCGCCATAGCGCGAGATCTCGCGGGTATGGAGCTGGTCGTAGATCACGCCGACGCAGAGGAACAATGCACCCGATACCAGCCCGTGGCTCAGCATCATGATCATCGCGCCTTCGATGCCCTGTCGGTTGAACGCGAACAGGCCGATGGTGACGATCGCCATATGCGCGACCGACGAATAGGCGATCAGCTTCTTCATGTCCGACTGCACAAGCGCGACCAGCGACGTGTAGATCACCGCGACCGCCGACAGGCCGAAGATCAGCCAGGTGAGCTGGCCAGAGGCTTCGGGGAACATCGGCAATAGGAAGCGCAGGAAGCCATATCCGCCAAGCTTGAGCAGCACGCCTGCCAGGATCACCGACCCTGCGGTCGGCGCCTGCACATGCGCGTCGGGCAACCAGGTATGGACCGGCCACATCGGCATCTTGACCGCAAACGACGCGAAGAACGCCAGCCACAGCCAGGTCTGCACATGCGCCGGGAAGTCATAGTTCAGCAGCGCCGGGATGCTCGTCGTGCCCGCGGTCTTCGCCATGTACAGCATCGCGATGAACATCAGGACCGAGCCGAGCAGCGTGTACAGGAAGAACTTGTACGACGCGTAGATCCGGTTCGCGCCGCCCCAGATACCGATGATCAGGTACATCGGGATCAGGCCGGCCTCGAAGAATACGTAGAACAGGAACAGGTCCTGCGCCGCGAACGTGCCGATCATCAGCACTTCGGTGAACAGGAACGCCGCCATATATTCCGGCACGCGGGTCGTGATCGAGCGCCAGCTGGCACCGATGCAGATCGGCATCAGGAACACGCTGAGCATGATCAGCATCAGCGCGAAGCCGTCGATGCCGAGCGACCAGCCGAACGGCCCGAAGATGCCGGGGGCATGCTCGACGAACTGCCACTGCGCGCCGCCGATGTCGAAGTTCATCCACAGCATAATGCCGAGTACGAAGTCGATCAGCGTTGCCGCCAGCGCGAGCATCCGGGCCGTGTTCGCCGAGACGAACAGGCACGCGATAGCCGCGATCATCGGGACCGCGATCAGGACGGAGAGGATAGGAAAGCCGGTCATCAATAGAGTCCGATCGCCCAGGTTACGGCGGCTGTCAGGCCGATCAGCATGACGAAGGCATAGGTGTAGAGATATCCCGTCTGGAAGCGGCCGGCGACGCGCGCGCCGACCTGGACCAGCCAGGCAGACCCGTCGGGGCCGAACCGGTTGATCGTCTTCTCGTCACCGCGGTGCCACAGGAAGCGGCCGATCGCGAAGGCGGGGCGGACGAAGATCAGGTCATACAGCTCGTCGAAATACCACTTATGCAGCAGGAAGTCGTAGAGCACGCCGAATTGCTCGATCACCTTGCCCGGGAAGGACGGGTTCTTGATATAGGCGTACCAGGCGGTCAGCAGGCCGAGCAGCATCGCGATCGTCGCCGACAGCTTGATGAACAGAGGCACGCCGTGCATCTCGTGCATCAGATGTTCGCGAAACGCGAGTGCGCCCTTCCAGAACTCTTCGCCTGCACTCGGCTCGATGAAGTAACCGTGGAAGACGAAGCCTGCTAGCACCGCACCAATCGACAGGACGATCAGCGGGATCAGCATCGGCAGCGGGCTCTCATGCGGGTGATACCCGCCATCGCCTTCTGCCGGCGCATGCACGGCATCGTGATGATCATGCGGCGCATGGCCTGCGTCCTCGGCCTTTGCCGGGTTCGCGTGGTGATCGTCGACATGATGCGCGTCATGCGCATGATCGTCATGACCGTGCGCGTCGTGGAGCGCATGCTGGATGTGCTCCGATGCGGCCCAGCGCGGCTTGCCCCAGAAGGTGAGGAACATCACACGCCACGAATAGAAGCTGGTGAGCAGCGCAACGAGCACGCCGACGAACCACACACCCGGCTGACCCGCGGCCCAGCTCGCCTCGATGATCGCATCCTTCGAATGGAAGCCAGCGAACCCGAATGCGGTGTTGCCGAAGATGCCGGGGATGCCGACGCCGGTGATCGCGAGCGTACCCGCCATCATGCCCCAGAACGTCACCGGGATCTTCTTACGCAGGCCACCATAATAGCGCATGTCCTGCTCATGGTGCATCGCATGGATTACCGAACCCGCACCCAGGAACAGCAGCGCCTTGAAGAAGGCATGCGTGAACAGGTGGAACATCGCCGCGCCGTACGCGCCGACGCCGGCCGCGAAGAACATGTAGCCGAGCTGCGAACAGGTCGAATAGGCGATGACCCGCTTGATGTCGGTCTGGACGAGGCCGCAGGTCGCGGCAAACAGGCAGGTCGCGGCACCGACCGAGGTGACCACGGTCAGCGCGACCGGGCTCATCTCGAACATCGGCGACAGGCGGCACACCATGAACACGCCTGCAGTGACCATCGTCGCCGCGTGGATCAGCGCCGACACCGGGGTCGGGCCTTCCATCGCGTCCGGCAGCCAGGTGTGCAGGCCGAGCTGTGCCGACTTGCCCATCGCGCCGACGAACAGCAGCAGGCAAAGCACCGTCATCGTATCGAAACGGTAGCCAAGGAAGCCGATCGTCGATCCGGCCATGCCGGGCGCGGCGGCCAGGATCTCGGGGATCGAGACCGTGCCGAACACCAGGAACGTGCCGAAGATGCCGAGCATGAAGCCAAGGTCGCCGACGCGGTTGACGACGAACGCCTTGATCGCCGCGGCGCTTGCCGATGGCTTGCGGAACCAGAACCCGATCAGGAGGTAGGACGCGAGGCCCACGCCTTCCCAGCCGAAGAACATCTGGACAAGATTGTTCGCGGTCACGAGCATCAGCATCGCGAAGGTGAACAGCGACAGATACGCGAAGAAGCGCGGCTGGTCGGGATCCTCATCCATATAGCCCCAGCTATACAGATGGACGAGAGCCGACACCGACGTGACGACGACGAGCATCACCGCGGTCAGCGCATCAACGCGCAGCGACCACGCGACGTTCATGTCGCCCGACTGGATGAAGTTGAGCAACGGCTCGACGGTCGCGCTGCTGGTGCCCGCCATGAAACCGAGGAAGATCGGCCAGGACAACAGGCACGACGCGAACAACGCGGCCGTGGTGACGATTTTCGCCGGCACGTTGCCGATCGCGCGATTGCCGAACCCGGCAACGATCGCGGCCAGTAACGGCAGGAAGACGATAAGCTGGATCAACCGTATTACCCCTTCATCCGGTTGACGTCGTCGACCGCAATGGTGCCGCGACCGCGGAAATAGATGACCAGAATGGCCAGGCCGATCGCGGCCTCACCCGCCGCGACCGTCAGCACGAACATCGCGAACACCTGTCCGACGAGATCGTTGAGGAAAGCCGAGAAGGCGACGAGATTGATGTTCACCGCGAGCAGGATCAGCTCGATCGCCATCAGGATGACGATGAGGTTCTTGCGGTTCAGGAAGATGCCGAGCACCCCCATGGTGAACAGGATCGCCGCGACGACGAGGTAGTGGACGAGACCGATCGTCACAATTCGACTCCCTGCCCGACGACCGGGCGCGTGTTGCGCGTTGCGTCCTGCGGACGGCGTGCGTTCTGACGGCTGATGTTCTGCGCCTTCACGCCGCCACGCTGGCGATGCGTCAGCACGATCGCACCGATCATCGCGACGAGCAGCACGAGCCCGGCCGCCTCGAACACGAACAGATAGCGCGTGTAGAGCAGGTTGCCGATCGCCTGGATGTTGGGCACCCGGGCATCTATCGGCGCCGCGCGCCGCGCGAGCTGGATTGGCCCGGTGCTCCACGCACCGATCGCGATCATCACCTCGGCGGCGAGTGCAACCGCGAGCGCCAGCCCGATACCGAAGTACCGCGCCACGCCGGCGCGCATCTCGGCAAAGTCGATGTCGAGCATCATGACGACGAACAGGAACAGCACCGCGACCGCACCGACATAGACGATGACGAGCAGCATCGCGATGAACTCGGCCCCGACGAGGATCATCAGACCCGCCGCGTTGAAGAAGGCGAGGATCAGCCACATCACCGAATGGACCGGGTTGCGCGACGCGATCGTCATGGCGCCCGACAGGACGACGACGAAGGCGAAGAGATAAAAGGCTAAGGCCTGGATCATGAGGTCCTCGTCACCCCAGCGAACGCTGGGGTCTCACGCCGCGCGGGCGCGCTCGGAAACGGGGAGATCCCAGCCTGCGCTGGGATGACGGAGTTAATCTGTGTCATCGCGGCGCTCGCTTAACGGTACGGCGCATCGGCGGCAAGGTTCGCCGCGATCGCGCTTTCCCAGCGATCGCCGTTATCGAGCAGCTTCGACTTGTCGTAGATCAGCTCTTCGCGCGTCTCGGTCGAGAATTCGTAATTCGGACCCTCGACGATCGCATCGACCGGGCACGCCTCGGCGCACAGGCCGCAATAGATGCACTTGGTCATGTCGATGTCGTAGCGCGTCGTGCGGCGCGAGCCGTCGTCTCGCGGCTCGGCCTCGATCGTGATCGCCTGGGCGGGGCACACGGCCTCGCACAGCTTGCACGCGATGCACCGCTCTTCACCATTGGGATAACGACGCAGCGCATGCTCACCGCGGAACCGCGGGGACACCGGGTTACGCTCGTACGGATAGTTGATCGTCGCCTTTTCCTTGAAGAAATAGCGAAGCGTCAACGCGTGCGCCTTCACGAATTCCCACAGGGTGAACGACTTGATGATCTGAGCAACGCTCATGAACCCACTCCAACGCGCGTCAGCATCAACACGCCCGACACGAGGAAAACCCAGAACAGCGAGACGGGCAGGAAAATCTTCCAGCCGAGCCGCATCAGCTGATCATAGCGATAGCGCGGCACGGTCGCCTTCACCCAGCTGAACAGGAAGAAGAAGAACAGGATCTTGGCGAACAGCCAGATGATCCCCGGCACGTAATAGAGCGGTGCCCAGTCGACCGGCGGCAGCCACCCACCCCAGAAAAGCGTTGCGTTGAGCGCGCACATCAGGATGACGTTGGCGTACTCACCCAGCCAGAACAGCGCGAATGCCATCGACGAATATTCGGTCTGGTAGCCGGCGACGAGCTCGCTCTCCGCCTCGGTCAGATCGAACGGTGCACGCTGCGTTTCCGCGAGGCTCGAGATAAAGAACATCACCGCCATCGGGAACAGCAGTGGATTGACGATATAGCCGTTGATGTGCAGCCCGAACATGTTCTGCTGCGCGGTCACGATGCCGGACAGGTTGAACGTGCCCGACCACAGCACGACCGAGATCAGGATGAACCCGATCGCGACTTCGTAGCTGACCATCTGCGCGGCCGCACGCAGCGCCGAGTAGAACGGATATTTCGAGTTCGACGCCCAGCCCGCGAGGATGATCCCGTAAACGCCGAGCGAAGACGCCGCGAGCACGTAGAGCAAGCCGACATTGATGTCCGCGAGCACGACGCCCGGCTGGAACGGGATCACCGCCCAGACGATCAGCGCGACCGTGAAGGTGATGATCGGCGCCAGCAGGAACAGCGCGCGGTTGGCGGCTGCGGGGACGATCGTCTCCTGCAGGAACACCTTCAGGCCGTCGGCAAAGCTCTGCAGCAGGCCGAAGGGACCCACCACGTTCGGACCACGCCGAAGCGCCATCGCCGCCCAGATCTTGCGATCGGCATAGATGATCATCGCAACCGCCAGCATCACCGGCAGCGCGATTGCGAGAATGTCGATGATCGTCGCGAGGAAGAACGCCCAGTCGTAACCGAGCGAGGATTCGAACCAGGAGATCATTCGGCTGCCTCCGCAAAGTCTTCCCCGTGGAGAAGTTCAGCCGAGCAGCGCTGCATCGTCGGCGATGCGCGGCAGATCGCGTTGGTCAGGTAGAAGTCCTTGATCGGATAGCCGGCCAGAACCCCCTCGCCTGCACCGTCGAGCGACGGCGGGCTCCACTCGAACGTCGCGAGCGCCTGGTGACGCAGAGCGGGAACGGCAGCGAACATCTCTTCGCGCAGCCCTTCGAAGCTGTCGAACGGCAGCGTGTGGCCGAGCGTGTCGGACAGCGCGCGGAAGATCGACCAGTCGTCGCGCGCATCGCCGGGGGCGAACACTGCACGCTCGCCGCGCTGGACGCGACCTTCGAGATTGACCCAGGTTCCCGACTTCTCGGCATAGGTCACGCCCGGCAGGATGACGTCGGCAGCCGCCGCACCCTTGTCGCCGTGATGCCCCACGAACACCTTGAAGCCCGCGAACTGGCTGAAATCGACCTCGTCCGCGCCGAGGAAGAAGCCGAGCTTCGCCCCCATCACGTCAGCGATTCCGCCCGTCTGCGCATAGCCGAGCATCAGCCCGCCCATCCGCGACGCGGCCATATGGACGACGTTGAAGCCGTTCCAGCCGTCCTTGACGAGGCCCAGCGTGTCGACGAGCTTCAGTGCGGCGCCGTGGCCACCCTTCAGCGCCGCGCCACCGACGATCACCATCGGACGCTCGGCCTTGCCGAACGCCTCGGTCACTGCGTCGGGCAGATTGCCGAGCAGGGCCAGATCGTCGCCGAGCCACTCGACCTTGTAGGTCAGCTCGGTCTCAGGGCCGATCGCGAAGACCTTCGCGCCCTTCTTGATCGCCTTGCGAACCCGCGTGTTCACCAGCGGCGCTTCCCAGCGCAGGTTGGTGCCCACCAGCAGGATCGCGTCGGCACGCTCGGTACCGGCGATCGTCGTGTTGAAATTGACCGCAGCGATGTTCGACGCGTCATAGGCCATGCCGGTCTGGCGGCCTTCGAGCATCGTCGAGCCCATCTTCGCGAGCAGCGCCTTGGCGGCGTACATCGTCTCACAGTCGACCAGGTCGCCTGCGACCGCGGCCACGCTCGACCCGGCATCAACCGCCTTGATCGCTGCAAAGGCCTCGTCCCACGTTGCGGGCTGGAGCTTGCCGTTCACGCGGACATAAGGCTTGTCGAGACGACGACGGACCAGGCCGTCGATCGCATGGCGCGTCTTGTCGGTCGCCCACTCCTCGTTCACGTCCTCGTTGATCCGCGGCACGCAGCGCAGCACCTGGCGGCCACGGCTGTCGAGCCGGATGTTGGTGCCGACCGCGTCCATGACGTCGATCGTCAACGTCTTGCGGAGTTCCCACGGACGCGCCTCGAACGCGTAGGGCTTCGACGTCAGGGCGCCTACCGGGCACAGATCGACGACGTTGCCCGACAGCTCGCTCTTGACCGCGTTTTCCAGATACGAGGTGATCTGCATGTCCTCGCCGCGGAAGATCGCACCGATCTCCTCGACGCCGGACACTTCCTCGGCAAAGCGGATGCAGCGCGTGCACTGGATGCAGCGGGTCATGACCGTCTTCACGATCGGACCCATGTACTTCTCGGTGACCGCGCGCTTGTTCTCGTCATAGCGCGAATGGCCGCGACCATAGGCAACCGACTGGTCCTGCAGATCGCACTCGCCGCCCTGATCGCAGATCGGGCAATCGAGCGGATGGTTGATCAGCAGGAATTCCATGATGCCCTCGCGGGCATTCTTCACCATCGGCGAGTTGGTGAAGATCTCCTGCTTGTCCGCGGCCGGCAGTGCGCACGACGCCTGCGGCTTGGGCGGACCGGGCTTCACCTCGACCAGGCACATCCGGCAATTGCCGGCGATGCTCAGGCGCTCGTGGTAACAGAAACGCGGGATCTCCTTGCCGGCAAGCTCGCACGCCTGCAGCACGGTGGCACCCTGCGGCACCTCGATCTCTACGCCATCGACTTTGACTAAGGGCATTACTCTGCGGCTTCCATCATCGGCGCGGTGTCACCACCACGTTCGCGGATACGGCGTTCCATCTCTGGGCGGAAATGCTTGATCAGGCCCTGGATCGGCCAAGCTGCGGCGTCGCCGAGCGCGCAGATCGAGTGACCCTCGACCTGCTTGGTGACCTGCTGGAGCATGTCGATCTCGGACAGCTCGGCATCGCCGGTGCGCATCCGCTCCATCACACGCCACATCCAGCCGGTGCCTTCGCGGCACGGCGTGCACTGGCCGCAGCTCTCATGCTTGTAGAAATAGGAGATGCGGCTGATTGCACGGACGATGTCGGTCGACTTGTCCATGACGATGATCGCCGCGGTGCCGAGGCCCGAGCCGACCGCCTTCAGGCCATCGAAATCCATCGCGCAGTCCATGATCTGCGCGGCGGGCACCAATGGCACCGATGAGCCGCCCGGGATCACCGCGAGCAGATTGTCCCAGCCGCCCCGAATACCGCCGCAATGCGTCTCGATCAGGTCGCGGAACGAGATGCTCATCTCTTCCTCGACGACGCACGGCTTGTTCACATGGCCGCTGATCTGGAACAGCTTGGTGCCGCGGTTATTTTCGGCGCCGAAGCTCGAGAACCAGGCCGCGCCGCGCCGCAGGATCGTCGGCGCGACCGCGATCGACTCAACGTTGTTGACCGTCGTCGGGCAGCCATAGAGCCCCGCACCCGCCGGGAATGGCGGCTTGAGGCGCGGCTGGCCCTTCTTGCCCTCGAGGCTTTCGAGCATCGCGGTCTCTTCGCCGCAGATATAGGCGCCGGCACCGCGGTGGACGAACACGTCGAAGTCGTAGCCCGACCCGCACGCATTCTTGCCGATGAAGCCGCGATCATAGGCCTCGGCGACCGCCGCGAACAGCGTCTCCGCCTCGCGGATATATTCGCCGCGGATGTAGATGTACGCCGCACGCGCACGCATCGCGAACCCGGCGATCAGCGCACCCTCGATCAGCTTGTGCGGATCGTGACGGATGATCTCGCGATCCTTGCAGCTGCCCGGCTCGGATTCATCGGCGTTGATGACGAGGAAGTTCGGCCGGTCGGGCTTCGGCTCCTTGGGCATGAACGACCATTTGGTGCCGGTCGGGAACCCTGCCCCGCCGCGGCCACGCAAGCCGCTCGCCTTCATCACGTCGATGATCGCGTCCTGGCCGAGCGCCATCAGGTCCTTGGTATTGTCCCAATCGCCGCGCATGATCGCCGCGTCGATGTTCCACGGCTGGAAGCCGTAGACGTTGGTGAAGATGCGGTCCTTGTCGGCGAGCATCAGGCCCACTCCCCCCGGTAATCGTGGTTCGCGTCGACCATCGCCTTGAGCGAGGTCGGGCCGCCTTCGGGGCAGCTCGCGCGGCGGCCGAATTGCGGCCCCGGCGTCGGCGTGCTGCCACTGGCAAGCGCCTCGAGAATCTCGGTCGTCTTGTCGTAGTCGAGATCTTCGAAGTTATCGTCGTTGATCTGCACCATCGGCGCATTCGCGCAGGTGCCCAGGCACTCGACCTCGGTCAGCGTGAACATGCCGTCGGGGGTCGTACCGCCCTTGACGAGACCACGGTTCTTGCACGCCGCCAGCACGTCGTCCGACCCGCGCAGCATGCACGGCGTCGTGCCGCAGACCTGCACGTGATAGCGACCGACCGGCGCGAGGTTAAACATCGTGTAGAAGGTCACGACCTCATAGACGCGCATGTACGGCACGCCGATCTGGCGCGCGACGAACTCGATCACCGGCACCGGCAACCAGCCCTGGGTCTGCGTTTCCGCACCGACCTGGCGCTGGGCAAGATCGAGGAACGGGATCGACGCCGACTGCTCGCGGCCCTTCGGGTAGCGCCCGAGGATCTCGTTCGCCTTCACCTGGTTCTCATCCGTCCAGGCGAACGATCCCCAGCGTGCGCGGGTCTCTGCCTCGTCGGGAATTTTCGGAGCTTCAGCCATCAGCGGTCACATTCACCAAAAACGATATCCATCGCGCCGAGGATCGCGGTCGTATCTGCCAGCATGTGACCCTTCGCCATGAAGTCGAAGGCCTGGAGATGCGAAAACGCGGTCGGGCGGATCTTGCAGCGGTACGGCTTGTTGCTGCCGTCGGCGACCAGATACACGCCGAATTCGCCCTTGGGGCTCTCGGTCGCGACATAGACGTCGCCGGCGGGCACATGGAAGCCCTCGGTATAGAGCTTGAAGTGATGGATCAGCGCTTCCATCGACTGCTTCATCTCGGCGCGCTTGGGCGGCACGACCTTGCGGTCGAGCGATGCGATCGGCCCCTCGGGCATGTCGCGCAGGCACTGCTTCATGATCCGTGCCGACTGACGCACTTCCTCGACGCGCACCATGAACCGGTCATAGCAATCGCCACGCGTGCCGACCGGCACGTCGAAGTCCATCTTGGCATAGACGTCATAGGGCTGCGACTTGCGCAGATCCCAGGCGATGCCGGAGCCGCGGATCATCGGGCCCGAAAAGCCCCATTTGATCGCATCGTCACGGCTGACGATCGCAATGTCGACGTTGCGCTGCTTGAAGATGCGGTTGTCCGCGACGAGCGAAATCGCATCCTCGAACAGCCGCGGCAGGCGCGTGTCGAGCCAGTCGCCGATATCGGCGAGCAGCTTGAGCGGTGCATCCTGATGCACGCCACCCGGACGGAAATAGTTGGAATGCATGCGCGCGCCGCTGACGCGCTCGAAGAAGTTCATGCAGTCTTCGCGGATCTCGAACAGCCACAGGTTTGGCGTCATCGCGCCGACGTCCATGACGTGGCTGCCGAGGTTGAGCATGTGGTTCGAGATGCGCGTCAGCTCGGCGAAGAACACGCGCAGATACTGCGCCCGCTCAGGGACTTCGAGGTCGAGCAGCTTCTCGACCGCGAGCACCCAGCTATGCTCCATGCACAGCGGCGAACAGTAATCGAGACGATCGAAATACGGGAGCGCCTGCGTGTAGGTCTTGTACTCGATCAGCTTCTCGGTGCCGCGGTGAAGCAGCCCGACATGCGGATCGACGCGCTCGACGATCTCGCCGTCGAGTTCCATGACCAGACGGAGCACGCCGTGCGCCGCCGGATGCTGCGGACCGAAGTTGATCGTGTAGTTCTGGATCGTGACGTCGCCGGTCGTGGGATCGGCCGCATCGCCCTCGCCCAGAAGCTCCTCTACATAGAGACTCACTGGTTCTGTCCTCCGCCCTTGGTCGGGATCACGTCCGACTCCACGGGCTTGTCCTGCTTCTGGTTGCCCGGATCGGGCTCGCCCGCACCGCTTTGCGTGGTGTTCTGGACGTCCTTCTTCGCATAGGGCTCGCTCGGCGCGTCGGGCGCCTTGGTCGCGCTCTGTGCGGCATCGGCCTTGACGATCGTATCGGCCGAGAGCGGCGTTTGCGCCCCCTTGGCCTGTGGCAGCGCGCCCTTCTCGTCACCCGGAAGGACGTATTCGGCGCCCTCCCACGGGCTCATGAAGTCGAACGTGCGGAAATCCTGTGCGAGCTGCACCGGCTCGTACACGACGCGCTTCGCCTCTTCCGAATAGCGCAGCTCGACATAGCCTGTCAGCGGGAAGTCCTTGCGCTGCGGATGGCCGCGAAAGCCGTAATCGGTCAGGATGCGGCGCAGGTCCGGGTTGCCGCTGAACAGCACGCCGTACATGTCGTACACTTCGCGCTCGAGCCAGCCGGCGACCGGCCAGATGTCGGTCACCGACGGCACCGGCTTGTCCTCGTCGGTCGCGACATGGACGCGCAGGCGGTGGTTCCGCGTCAGCGACAGCATGCAATAGACGACCTCGAACCGCTCGGCACGATCGGGATAGTCGACGCCGGCGATCTCCATGAGCTGCTGATAGGCAAGCCCCGGCGTGTCGCGCAGCGCGATCATCGCGTCGTACAGGTCTTCACGACGGACGTGCAGAGCGACCTCGCCGACCTTGTCGACCGCGTCGAGCAGCATGCCGCCGAGCGCCGCGCGGGCCGCGTCGATCACGCCGTCATTGGCGGCATAGGCTGGTGCGGGCGCCCTCACCGTTCGATGCTCCCGGACCGCCGGATCTTCCGCTGCAACTGCATGATGCCGTACAACAGCGCTTCCGCAGTCGGCGGGCAACCCGGGACGTAGATGTCGACCGGGACGATCCGGTCACAACCGCGCACGACGCTGTAGCTATAATGATAATAGCCGCCGCCGTTCGCGCAGGACCCCATCGAGATCACATATTTCGGCTCCGACATCTGGTCGTAGACCTTGCGAAGTGCGGGCGCCATCTTGTTGCACAGCGTTCCGGCGACGATCATCACGTCCGACTGGCGCGGCGACGCGCGCGGTGCGGCGCCGAAGCGCTCGAGATCGTAGCGCGGCATGTTGACGTGGATCATCTCGACCGCGCAGCAGGCGAGCCCGAACGTCATCCACCACAGCGACCCGGTACGCGCCCACTGGAACAGCTCCTCGGTCGAGGTGACCAGGAAACCCTTGTCGGTCAGTTCACCGTTCAGGCCGTCGAAAAAGCCCTGGTCGGGCGGCACGATCGCGCCACCGCCGGCGGGTGCCAGCAGACCGGAACCGGGCTGCGATGTGAGCTCTACTCCCAATCGAGTGCTCCCTTCTTCCATGCATAGGCGAGGCCGAGGGCCAGTTCGCCGATAAAGATCATCATCGAAATCCACGCGGTCCAGCCAAGCGTGAAGACCGAGACGGCCCAGGGAAACAGAAACGCCGCCTCGAGATCGAAGATGATGAAGAGGATGGCGATCAGGTAGAAGCGCACGTCGAACTGGCTGCGCGGATCCTCGAATGCGGGGAAGCCGCACTCATATTCGCTCAGCTTCTCGGGCGTAGGCTTGTGCGACCCGGTGAGCCTGGAGACAGCCATCGGCAGGAACACGAACGTGCTCGACAATGCGATGGCGACCCCGAGGAACAGGAGGATCGGAAGATAGTGCGACAGGTCGACCAAATGGCTTCTCGCAGATGCGAACAGATGGGGAGCCTTTAGGCCGATGGGCCCCGTGGGGCAAGGCTGGCGGCCCGTGAGAATCACTCGCAAGAGCTGTATGAGCCCCGTGGGAAACCTGCGTTACCTGCATGGTTCTGCAAGCAACGGCAGCCGCCGGGCGCCGGTCGTATCCCCCAGCAAGACCGTCACCCCAGCAAACGCTGGGGTAACGGACAATTGGCAGGCCGGCCCGGCTTACCGATCAAAATGCATCAGCGCAGCGCGCCGGCCACCAGCTTATGCAGCCGCGAATGCAGCGCATCATTCGCCGCGAGGAACTCGTTGCGCTCCATCGCGCGGTCGCCACCGCGGAAGTCGGTCACGTAGCCGCCGGCTTCCTTGACCAGCAGCATTCCGGCCGCGACGTCCCACGGCTTCAGGTTCGATTCCCAGAAGCCGTCGAACCGCCCGGCTGCCAGCCAGGCGAGATCGAGCGCCGCCGCGCCGAGACGGCGGATCCCCGCCACCTCGGGTGCGACCGCACCGAAGATGCGGCTCCACTGCGCGAAATCGCCATGACCGAGGAACGGAATACCCGTCGCGATCAGCGAATCGGCCAGATCGCGCCGCGACGACACGCGCAGGCGCTGGTCGGTCAGCCACGCGCCGCGGCCTCGCTCAGCCCAGAAGCTCTCATCGGTGAGCGGCTGATACACGAGCGCAGTCGTGACCTCGCGCTTGCCGTTCGGCATCGGCTCCTCGACCGCGATCGAGATGCAGAAATGCGGGATGCCGTGGAGGAAGTTCGACGTGCCATCGAGCGGGTCGACGATGAAGCGCGGCTTGTTGGGATCGCCCGCGACCTCGCCGCGCTCCTCCATCAACATGCCCCAGTCGGGGCGTGCGTGGCTCAGTTCTTCGAAGATCGTCTGCTCGGCGCGCTGGTCGGCCTGGCTGACGAAATCGGCGGGGCCCTTGCGGCTGACCTGCAGCTGCTGGACCTCGTTGAAATCGCGGCGCAGGCGCGGCGCGGCCTTGCGGGCGGCGCGCTCGATGACGGTCATGATGCCGGAATGGCTGGGCATTTCAATCCTTTCAGCCCCTCCCCTTCAGGGGAGGGGTTGGGGTGGGGCAGTGCCGCAGACCGAGGCCGCGGGCAAAGCCCGCGTCGTCGGCCGGGCCATGCCCGCCGGCCGGGCCGGCGGGTCGTGCGGATAGCTTAAGCTATCCGTCTCGGCCGCTCGGCCTTAATCAGCGCGACGTACGTAGGTCTGCTCATAGACATCGACCACGATCCGCGTGCCGGCACCGATGTGCGGCGGCACCATCACGCGCACGCCGTTCTCGAGCACCGCGGGCTTGTACGACGACGAGGCGGTCTGCCCCTTCACGACCGCATCCGCCTCGACGATCAGCGCCTCGATCGTGTCGGGCAGCTGGACCGAGATCGGCCGCTCTTCCCAGAGCTCCATCACGACATCCATGCCGTCCTGCAGGAACGCCGCGGCGTCGCCCAGGATGTCGGCATCAAGCGTGATCTGCTCGTAATTGACCTTGTCCATGAAGGTCAGCGCGTCGCCGTCGCGGAACAGATACTGGAAATCGACCGTGTCGAGCCGCACCTTCTCGACGCTCTCGGCGGAGCGGAAGCGCGTGTTGCTCTTGCGGCCGTCGATGAGGTTCTTCATCTCGACCTGCATATAGGCGCCGCCCTTGCCGGGCTGGGTGTGCTGAATCTTCACGGCGCGCCAGATGCCGCCTTCATATTCAAGGATGTTGCCGGGACGAATCTCGACCGCGTTGATCTTCATGACCGATTCCTGCTGGAAAGAGCTAGGGGCCGTCCGCCAGGCAAGGCCGTGCGGAAACCCGAAGCCGCGCGCTTTAGCGGGATGGCCGCGCGCGGGCAAGCAGCGGGTAGGGATTGACCTCTTCGCCCTGCCACCAGCGTTGGCCCGGCTGCATCCGGCTTACCCCGAAATGCAGGTGATAATTGCCTGCGCCCGCGTCGCCGGTGTCGCCGACATAGCCAAGCCGGTCCCCCGCCGCGATCGCCATCCCTTCGCGCACGCCCGGCGCATAGCCCGCGAGGTGCGCGTAATAATAGGTCCAGCGCCGGTCGGGCGACCGGACATAGACGGTGATCCCGCCAAGCGCGCTCTGAAACAGCTTCTCGATTCGTCCAGGCGCCGCGGCGACGACCGGTGTGCCGCCCGCAGCCATGATGTCGGTGCCGTGATGCCCGCGCAGCCCGCCGCCGCGCGGATCGTTCCAGCTGTTGCCGACCGCGGTGCGCTTCACGCCGAGCACCGGCATCGTCAATGCTCGCGGCGCATCAGCATTCTGGACCTCTGCCTCAGCCTTCGGAGAGGCTGGCGACGGTGTGCGCCACGCCACCGCCTGCCGCCCACCGTCGCCGAACGACAGCATCGAAGCGAACGCGCCGCCAACCGCGACGATCAGCGCGAGAATAACCCAGAACGTCCGCGTCATGCGATCAGGCCTGAAAGACCGCCTTGGTCCCCGGCTTGATCATCATCGACAGTCGCGCCGCATCCCAGTTCGTCAGGCGGATACAGCCATGGCTTTCGGCGCGCCCGATCGTCTCGGGATTGGGCGTGCCGTGAATGCCGTAATGATCCTTGGACAGGTCCATCCAGACGACGCCGACCGGACCGTTCGGTCCCGGCGGCAGCATCTCCTTCTTCTGTCCCTTCTTCGCATCCCAGAACAGCGCCGGGTTGAAGTGGAATTTGGGGTTATAATCGGAGCCCTTGATCGTCCATGTCCCCAGCGGCAGCGGGTCGTGGCTTGACCCCATCGTCGCGGAGAACTGCGCGATCAGCTTGTCGTTCGCGTCGAGCACCCGCAGCACGCCGTCAGACTTGTCGACGACGACGTGATCGGCCTGAGGCTGCTTCGCATCGACGTTCAGCATGTTGAGCGTCGCGCGCCAGTCGGGGCGGAACTTGGGATCATAGTCGCGCGACGTCGGGAGAGCGTTCGGGAACACCACCTTTGTCCCCGCCGACAGTTTGGTCGACGGCGAGTTGAGGGCCATGATTACCGCAGGCGTGGTGTGGAACATCTCACCCAGCTTCTCCATGATCGTCCGGTAGCCGATCGTCTGAAGCTCGGCCTGCTTCGCCGGGTCCTTGGGCAGCGGATTGACGAACGGCCCCGCGAGCATCTCGGGCGTCAGCGCGACCGTGACCGTCGGCCGTGCCGCACGATATGGATACAGCGCGCGCATCGTCTGCGTGTCGGGCTTGCCCGTGATCGGCAGCCCCTTGGCCTCCTGGAACCCCTTCAACGCCGCAACGAGCGACTGACCACCGCGTCCGTCTAGTACCCCGGGCCCAAAGCCCAGATGGTCGAGAATGACCTGTACATGCAAGACATTGCGATCGATCGGCACGGGCGTAACGGAGGTCGACTGTGCGGATGCAGACGTGGCCGCACCGAGCAGAACGGCGGCCAGAACCGAGGTCTTCTTCAGAAATGCTGTCGTCATGCCGTGATCCCAAACCGTTACGCCTGTGGATCAAACGGTCGGGACGTCTGTTGTTTCCAACGGCCTGGCGCAAGCACCGTCACAGGCTGGAAGTGCAGTCCTTGTAACACCAGTCCCGCATCAGGCTCAGCGCTTGGCGAGCACCTCGCCGAATGCCTTGACCGCAGCGACCTCGTCACCATTCCAGACGGCGCCCGACACCGCGATGAAATCGGCCCCCGCCGCCGCCAGCGCCGCGGCATTGTCCGGCGTGATCCCGCCGATCGCGACACACGGCATTTCGAACAGCGTCGACCACCAGGACAGGAGCACGGGCTCGGCCAGATGCTCGACGGTCTTGGTCGTGGTCGGATGAAAGGCCCCGAACGCGACATAGTCCGCGCCGGCCTCGCCCGCTTCCATCGCCAGATGCCGGCTGCCGTGACAGGTCACGCCGATCTGCGCATTGGGGCCGAGCTGCGCGCGCGCCTCGCGCGGATCGCCATCGCTCTGCCCGAGATGCACGCCGTCCGCATCGAGCCGCTTTGCCAGCCCGATATCGTCGTTGACGATGAACGCGACGTCGCGCTCGGCGCAGATCGCGCGCAGCGGGGCGCCGAGCGCCGCAGCGGCGTGCTGGTCGATGTCCTTCACGCGAAACTGGAACGCCGCCACCGGCCCGGCGTCGAGCGCGCGTGCCAGTCGTTCGGGAAAGTCGCCGCCGACGTCGAGCGGCGAGACGAGATAGAGCTGACATGGCGGCCGCCGCATGTCGCGACGGAAATTCTCGGCGAATGTCGGGTCGAGCGGGCCCAGCGGATCTTCTTCGGTCATTCCCCGCCCCTAGCGGGTCGCGCCGCGCCCGTCACCCCGGCGCAGAGCCGGGATGACGGACGGGCGAAGCCGCGCTTATTCCTCGTTCTTGTAGATCCGGATGATCCGGTCGAGCATCGCCAGTGCCTCGTCGCGCGGACGCTGGAAGGTGTTGCGGCCGATGATCGAGCCGTTGCCACCGCCGTCACGAATATCGCGTGCATCCTGGAAGACCGCATCGGCACCCTTGGACGCGCCGCCCGAGAACACGTTGATGCGACGCCCGGCAAAGCTCGACTGGACGACGTGGCGGACGCGATCGGCCTGCTTGGACCAGTCGGTGCCGGCATAAAGCGGCTTGGCTTCCTTCTGCTCGATATGATCGGTCGGCAACTTGGTCTTGATGATGTGCGCGCCGAGCAACGCGGCCATGTGCGCGGCATAGGCGCCGACGTCGAGTGCGAGCTCGCCGTCCTTGGTCAGCTCGCCGCCGCGCGGATAGGACCAGATCACGGTTGCGATGCCGACCGACTTGGCCTCTTCGCTCAGCTCGCGAATTTCCTCGACCAGGTCGAAGAACTGGTCCGCGCCCGGATAGATGGTAAAGCCGATTGCCGCCGAGCCGAGCCGCACGGCGTCCGCCACGGTCGCGGTCACCGCCTGGTCGATCGACGTCGCCCAGCTGTTCGAGCTGTTGCACTTCAGGATCGTCGGGATCTGCCCGGCGAACGTGTCCGCGCCCGCCTCGAGCATGCCGAGCGGCGCTGCATAGGCGCTAAGCCCGGCGTCGATCGCAAGCTGATAATGGTAATGCGGGTCGTACGCCGCAGGATTGACCGAGAAGCTGCGTGCCGGGCCGTGCTCGAAACCCTGGTCGACGGGCAGGATCACCAGCTTGCCGGTGCCGCCGAGCTTGCCCTGCATCAGGATGCGCGCAAGGTTCGCCTTTACGGCCGAACTCGTGGCCTCATACTTGTCGAGGATGGATTTGACGTGCGGTGTGATGGTCGAGGTCATGGTCATTCCTGTCTTAGAGTTCGAGCCAGCGGCGCAGCGCGTCGTCGACCCGGGTCATGGTGGTGATGGGTATCGTACCGATAATCTTGACGATGGCGTTGCGGTCGAGCGTGTCGAGCCTGTCAACCTGAATCTCGCTGTCGCAGAGAAGACCCGTCTCGGGCGACGCCTCGAGCGACACGCGAAAGAGGCTGGTGCCGGTGATGACGCTGGTGAGTGGGCACAGCGAGACCGTGCCATGATCAGCGAACAGGTCTGACTGAACGACGAGGAACGGTCGTGGCTTCCGGGAAGACTCCCCTTTGCCAGCCCCGATCACGACCATGCCCCGTGTAATTTTCACGTCAGGGACTCCGCGAACATGGCATCCCAGTCTTCGTCCTTCGCGTGTCGATCATGTGCGGCAGCGAGGAGCGATTGCCGCTTTGCCTCCGCAAGGAACGCTTCATCGTGGCGTTCGACGTAGCGGCGCACGGCTTCGCGTGCGATATCGCTCTTGCTGCGTCCTTGCGTGCGGGCGACCGCCGCGAGTCGTTCTTCGAGGTCGCTATCGAGCCTGACGCCGAGCATCCGAGTCTCCGTTTAACATGTTAAACATAGGCAAGGGGCGGCGCTGGATCAACCCCTGCCCGACCGCACTCGAACGCGCGCCAGGGACGGATTGACGCACGATCCCCGGACGCCGAGGATCGCGAAGGGAAAACCTCCGGGGGGAGAGCGGGCAATGACGGTTTCGACAACGGGCGTGGTCGCGAGCGCTCTGGCGCTCGCGATCGCGATGACGCCGTCTCACGCCACGGCGACGATCAAGGTCGGCGACCGGGCGCCAAGGTTCGAGATGACGCTGATCGACGGCAGCAGGATCAGCAGCACCGACCTGCACGGACAGGTCGTCATCCTCAATTTCTGGGCGACATGGTGCGGGCCGTGCAAGGCGGAACTGCCGCTGCTCGATACCTATTATCGGCTCCGCAAGGACAACGGTCTGCGCGTCTTCGCGGTCGCAACCGAAGATTCGCTCCCGGCGTACAAACTGAAACCGGTCTTCGCGGCGTTGGCGATACCATCGGCCCGGCGGATCAAGGGCGCGTTTGGCGTCATGGGCGCGCTGCCAACCAACTACATCATCGATCGCGCCGGGGTCGTCCGCTATGCGAAACCCGGCGCGTTCGACCTGGCCGACCTGAACAGGCTGCTCGTGCCCCTGCTCAACGAGCCGGCGCCGACGCCTTAACGGGTCAGCGCGGCGACGCCGGGCAGGTCCTTGCCCTCCATCCATTCCAGGAACGCACCGCCGGCCGTCGATACGAAGGTAAATGCATCCGCGACCCCGGCATGGTTGAGCGCCGCGACCGTATCGCCGCCGCCCGCGACCGAGACCAGCGAACCACCCTCGGTGAGTGCCGCCGCCGTTTTGGCGAGCGCGACCGTGGCGGTGTCGAACGGCGGCGTCTCGAACGCGCCGAGCGGACCATTCCAGACGAGAGTCCGGCAATTCTTCAGGACGTCGCCAAGCGATTCGACCGCGGCCGGGCCAACGTCGAGGATCATCTCGTCCGCTGCGACCTCGTGCACGTTGATCGTGCGCGTGCCGGGGTTCGGCTTGAACTCCTTCGCAACGACGACATCGTACGGCAGATGGACCGTGCAGTTCGCCTTGTCGGCAGCGTCCATGATCTGTTCGCAGGTGGCGGCGAGCTCATGCTCGCACAGGCTCTTGCCGACATCGACGCCGCGCGCCGCGAGGAAGGTGTTGGCCATGCCGCCGCCGATGATCAGGTGATCGACGCGCGTGACCAGGTGCCGCAGCACGTCGAGCTTCGACGATACCTTTGCGCCGCCAACGACTGCTGCCACGGGATGCTCCGGCGCACCCAGCGCCTTCTGGAGCGCGTCGAGCTCGGCCTCCATCGCACGGCCGGCAAAGGCGGGCAGGACGTGTGCCAGACCCTCGGTCGAGGCGTGCGCGCGGTGCGCGGCCGAAAAGGCGTCGTTGACGTAGAGATCGCCCAGGCTGGCGAAACGCGCGACCACCGCCGGATCATTCGTCTCCTCGCCGCCGAAGAATCGAGTGTTCTCGAGGACGGCGATATCGCCGGGTTCGAGCATCGCGACCGCGTCGTCCGCGCCCTCCCAGTCGACATAGCGAACCTCGCGGCCGAGCACGTCGCTATACGGCCGCACGACCTGCGAGAGCGAGAATTCCGGGCTCGGATTGCCCTTGGGGCGGCCGAAATGGGCGAGGATCAGGACGATCGCGCCCTTGTCGGCCAGCTCGCCGACCGTCGCGACGGTCGCCCGCAAGCGCGTGTCGTCGGTGACGGCGCCTTCGGCCATCGGCACGTTGAGGTCTTCGCGGACGAGCACGCGCTTGCCCCGCACATCGCCCATGTCGTCGAGCGTCTTGAATGGCTTGCTCATGGTTCTTCGATCCTGATCTCGTCACCGACGGCGATTCTGCCGCCCATCAAAACGCGGGTACACGCCCCGCCCCGCCAGTCGGGCGTGAGCGCGGCGAACAATCCTGGCGCCAGGGCCTCCATGCGTTCGCACGGATCGGTGTGGCGCGTCACCTCCAGCACCACGTCCGCGCCGATGCGAAGCCGGGTGCCAGGTATCTGGGGAAGGTCGAAGCCGTCGACGAGAAGGTTCGCGCGGCGTTCGTACCAGGGAATATCGCAGCCGACTTCGGCCATCGCGGCGTCCCAGTCGCCGCGTTCAAGCAACGTGACCTGGCGCCGTCCCCGGCCGCCGGGCTTCACATAGCCGCGAAAGTCACCGTGCAGGCCGGCCTCGATGGTGATCTCGACATGGTCGATGACCTCCATCGGAGCTTTCGCGCGAGCGTGACGCGCGATGCCGGCGATCGTGCCTGCGGCCCCGGCCTCTTTCCCGTTCGTGTCGAGCGCAGTCGAGACACCAGCTGTCACGAGCGGCGACTTCTCGACTTCGCTCGAAGCGAACGGCAAGGGAGGAAGCGGAACCGCATTCTCGTATTCTACCTCAGATGAACTTCGCCATCGCCGTGGCCGTGTCGACCATGCGGTTCGAGAAGCCCCATTCATTGTCGTACCAGCTGACGACGCGGACCAGCTTGCCGTCGATCACCGCGGTCTCCAGGCTGTCGATCGTCGACGAGGCCGGGGTATGCTGGAGATCGATCGAGACGAGCGGCTCGTCCGACCAGTCGAGCACGCCGACCAGCGGGCCGCTCTCGGATGCCGCCTTCAGCACCGCGTTCACTTCTTCGCGCGTCGTGTCGCGCGACGGGGTGAAGGTCAGGTCGATCAGCGAGACGTCCGGCACGGGCACGCGGATCGCCGAGCCGTCGAGCTTGCCCTTCAGTTCGGGCAGCACTTCGGACACGGCACGCGCGGCGCCCGTCGTGGTCGGGATCATCGACATCGCCGCAGCGCGTGCGCGACGCAGGTCCGGGTGGATCTGATCGAGGATCTTCTGGTCGTTGGTATAGGCGTGGATCGTCGTCATCAGGCCGCGCTCGATGCCGATCGCATCGTTCAGCACCTTGGCAACGGGGGCCAGACAGTTGGTCGTGCACGACGCGTTCGACACGATCGTGTGCTCGGCCGTCAGCTTGTCGTGATTGACGCCATAGACGACCGTCAGGTCGACATTCTTGCCCGGTGCCGAGATCAGCACCTTCTTGGCGCCGGCGTCGAGATGCTTCTGGCAGCTTGCCTTGTCGGTGAAGAAGCCGGTGCATTCGAGCACGATGTCGACGCCCAGTTCGGCGTGCGGCAGGTTGGCGGGGTCGCGCTCGGCAGTGACGCGGATGCGCTTGCCGTCGACGACGAGTTCATTGCCCTCGGCCGACACGTCGCCCGGATATTTGCCGTGAACGCTGTCGCGCTTGAACAGCCAGGCGTTCGACTTGGCGTCGCCGAGATCGTTGATCGCGACGAGTTCGAGTGCGCCGTTCGACTGCTCGAGAACCGCGCGGGCAACGAGCCGGCCGATCCGCCCGAAACCGTTGATCGCAACCTTGACCGTCATTGCTGTATCTCCGCTACGCCCGTGAGTCCGTTCCGGGCGCGCTGCCTTTGCGGGGCGGTGGGGCGCCCTGTCAACACCATGGACGGTGTACGGCACGGGCGAAAGCCGCTTGCCGCGCCCCCCGGCCATGCTATCTCGCAATCTATGCCAGATACTCTTCCCGACGCGCCGACGGCCGTCGACAGGCCTCCCGACGGTCCAACCGCGGTCGACAGGATCGACGCCGCTATCGGCCGGATCGAAGCCGCGATCCACGCACGCGCCGAAAGCGGCGACGCACTCGCCAGGCGGCATGCCGCGCTCAAGGCGCGCATGGCGGAGGCGGTCGCCGCGCTCGACGACGTCATCACCCGTGGGAGCCCCAACTGATGGCACAGGTCATGCTCGATATCGGTGGCCGCCCGCATGCGGTGGCGTGTCGCGACGGCGAGGAGTCGCGCGTGCGTCTGCTCGGCGCGATGCTCGCCGAACGCTGGCCGGTCGCGGACCGCGCCGCCGGGGGGCTCAGCGCCGAACGCGCGATGCTGTTCGTAGCGCTCATGCTCGCCGACGATCTCGACGAAGCCGCGCATCGGCCGCCCGAAGGATCGGCGGTCAGCGAGATCGCCCTGACGCGCATCGCCGATCGTCTCGAAGGACTCGCACAGGCCCTTGAGCAAAGCCCGCCGAGCGCCTAGATTGGCCTTGGCGGGTTCTGCCCGGTACGAGCCTTTATTATCCCTGAGGCTATTCATCATCCATAGGGGACTGTCCCTGTTAGGACCCTGGTCCGAAGCATATGGTCCCCACCTGACGTACCGTGCGTCAGTGGATAACCCGGCACACGGCCATGGTGGGCCCGCCACATCACCATTCCCGTCATCGGACGATACCCGCATGATCGATCCGCACCCGTGAGCGACAAGGCCGCGCTCCGCACCGCATTGCGGGCCGCCCGTGCGGCCGCCTCGCCGGTTGAGATCCGCGTCCCGGACGCGTTCCTGGCCCGGCTTTCGCCCGGTCTGACCATCGCCTCCTATGTTCCGATGGCTGGCGAGGCGGATCCCTCCCCCTTCGCACGCGCCGCTGTCGAGGCAGGGTGCGTCATCGCGCTTCCACACGTCGTGCGCCGCGACCAGCCGATGCGGTTTCTCGCGTGGGAGACCGAGGCGGCGCTGATCGCCGGCCCCTTCGGGCTTCACCAGCCCCCGGCCGATGCCGCCGCGCTCGCCCCCGACATCATCCTGACCCCACTGGTGGGGTTCGATCGCCACGGCAATCGCATCGGCCAGGGCGCAGGCTATTACGACCGCGCATTTCTCGCGCATCCCGACGCATGGCGAATCGGCATCGCGCTGGCGATCCAGGAGGTCGACGCGCTGACGCCCGACGCCTGGGACGTGCCGCTTCACGCCATCGCCACAGACAAGGACTGGATCACGCCATGACACCTAGCTGGCGCAAACCCGCCGGGATGCTCGGCATCCTGTTGCTGATCACCCTGTGGTGCGTCGCGATCGTCAGCCTGTCGACGATCGTCGGCAGCTGGCACTGGCTGGGCCAGCTGGCATTCTATCTCGTCACAGGGCTGATCTGGATAGCGCCGCTGAAACCCGTGCTGCGATGGATGGAGACGGGGCGCTGATCCCGGTCGCTAAGCGGACGGCATCTCGGGGCGGCTGATAATTTAATGGGGGTCTCGGCCACCCCTTAAGGGTGGCGCGAGTGACGGGACTCGAACCCGCGACCTCCGGCGTGACAGGCCGGCGCTCTAACCAACTGAGCTACACCCGCATTCCCAATGACGACCTCTGCACACTACCCGCAAACGGGTGTGGCGGTCGTCACCGTCGTAGACACTATCTCACACCATCGACGAACGATGGCGCGAGTGACGGGACTCGAACCCGCGACCTCCGGCGTGACAGGCCGGCGCTCTAACCAACTGAGCTACACCCGCTGAAACAGCGTGGAGGCGGCAACTAGGCGAGGGTTGGGATAGCGTCAACCCCCATTCAGCCGCCTGTTTCACGTTGGTCGTCGGACGCGTCCCCCCGGCGACGATTCCGCCCGCTTTTCTGCTGCACGAGCGTGCCGTGCTCGAACAGGAACCCCGCGATATCGGGCTTGCCCGCCGCGCCCAGCACGGTCTGAATGATGATCAGCAGCGGCACCGCCAGCAACGCGCCGAGCGTGCCCCAGACCCAGCCCCAGAAGCTCAGAGAGATCAGGATCAGCAGCGGGCTGATCGTCAGCCGGTGGCCGACGATGAACGGCGTGATCGCATTCGCCTCGACCAGATGCAGCCCGTACATCAATGCCGGGGGAAGCAGCGCCATCCAGATATCCGAAAAGGTCATCAACCCGCCCAGGCCGAGCAGGAAAGCGCCGATCACGGGTCCGAAATAGGGGATGTAGTTCAGCAGGGCGACGATCCCGCCCCACATCGCCGGATAGGGCATGCCGATCGCCCACAAGGCGGTGCCGGTCACGATCCCGAGCAGGACATTGATGACCGTGATCGTGCCGAGATAGGCCGAGACGTCGTCGACCACGTCCTGAATCACGCGTGCGGTCGCCATCGCCCCGTCGAAGCTCGTGCGGCCCGTGATCGTCTGCCGTCGCATGCCCGTCCAGCCGGACAGGAAGAAGAACACGATCAGGATCCCGAACAGCAGCTGGACGATCACCGCCGGCGCGGATGTCGCGGCGAATTCCAGGATCGAACTTGGCGCCGCGACGCCCGCGGTTGCAGGCTGCTTGATCGGCGTCGACGCGACCTGCCGCAGCGTCTTGTTCACATATTTCTCGAGGCTCGAATAGAGATCGAGCAGCGGCGCCAGATTGCTCTGGATCCGATCGAGCCGTGTCGGCAGCAGCCGAAAAAAGTCGGTTGCCGGCACGAGGATCGCGGCGATCGCGACATTGGCCGCGACCAGGAACACCAGAATGCACGCGAGCGCCGCGATCGGCGACGGCACGCCCCGCCGTTCGAGCCATTCGAGCACTGGAATCAGTGCGACGGCGATCACCAGCGCGGTCGTCAGCGGCAGGAAGAACTCCGCCCCTGCCTTCAACGCGAACGGCAACGCGATGACCAGCCCGATTCCGGCGGTCAGCGTCAGCGCGGCGAGCAGGCGATCGCGTCGCTGCGCGATCCGCATCGCATCCTCGACACCAACGCCGATCGGGGGTTCGAACACCCCTTCCGCGCTGGTTTCCGTGGTTGCCCCGCCCCTAGCGGGCGGCGGCCCTCCCTCATGGACGTCCGCCGTACCCGCCTGGGCCGTATAATCGTCGTTCGCCATGCCGTTACCCCTCGCTTGCCCTTCCCCTTGTCACAATCGGGGCGGCATTCAAGCGGTGTTGACACTCCGCCTGCGCGATGCAGGACGAATCGCCCTGAACTATGATGCCGTGGCCGGAATCCGATCCGCAAAAAGCGATTGCAGGTCCTTTTTCAGGATCTTGCCGTTCGCGTTGCGGGGCAAGGTCTCGGGCACGAAGCGGATGGCAACGGGCGTCTTGAACGCCGCGAGCCGTTCGCGCACCCAGGCCTGCAGTTCCGCCTCGCTTGCCCGCGCACCGGGGGCAAGGTGGACGACGGCGACCGGCTCCTCGCCCAGCGTGCGGTGCGGCAGTCCGATCAGCGCACAGTCGGTGACCGCGGGATGCGCATAGAGGACGTTCTCCACCTCCGACGAATAGATGTTTTCGCCACCCCGGATGATCATGTCCTTGGCGCGGTCGACGATGTAGCAGAAACCCTCCTCGTCGAGCCGCGCGAGATCGCCCGTCCGCACCCAGCCGTCGATGAACGTCGTCGCGGTCGCCTCCGGCTTGTTCCAATAGCCCTTCACGATCATCGGCCCGCGCGCCCAGAGCTCGCCGACCTCGCCGATCGGAAGCGCGGTGACGCCGTCCTCCGCGACGATCTTCAGGTCGACGACCGGCGCGGGGGGCCCCGCACTGCTCGGCCGGTTGAGATAATCCTCCGCGCCGTGATGCGTAACCGTCGCCATCGTCTCGGTCATGCCCCAGCCATTGCCGGGCAGCGCGCCGAGCTCGCTATGGATGCGCCTGACCAGCTCGGGGGCCGAGGGCGCGCCGCCATAGGCGATCGATTCGAGCGACGAGAGATCATAGTTGCCGCGGTCGGGATGCTCGATCAGCTGCCACGCGATCGTCGGCACGCCGCCGGTCACGTTCACCTTTTCGCGTTCTATGATCTCCATCGCACGGACGGTGTCCCACTTGCGCATGAAGATCATCGTGCTCCCCGTCGCGATCACGCCCATCATGCCCGCCGAGCAGGCGGTGACGTGGAAGAGCGGGATGACAGTCAGCGTCACGCGCGGGGTCGGCTCGGGCGGCGCCTCGCCGCGCCGCAAGGCCGAGCGCGCGCCCGAATAGCCCCCGGTCAGGATGTTCGACATCATGTTGCGATGCGTCCCCAGCGCCCCCTTGGGGGCACCGGTCGTGCCGCTCGTATAGAAGATTGTCGCATCGTCGTCGGGCGCGATCACCGCGTCGGGCAGCGGCTGATCGGGCAGCGCCGCCCAGTGCGAGGACGTCCCGATCACGCCCTCCAGCGGCCCTGCGATACCCGTCAGCGGCGCGACCGCGCGGCTGACCAGCACCTGCTCCAGCGACGGGATCGTCGCGTAGATATCCTCGAGCCGGTGATGGCGTTCATCGTCGGTGATCAGAACCCGGGCACTCGAATCGGCGAGACCATAGGCCATCTCCGCACCCGTCCACCACGCGTTCAACGGCACCATCACCGCGCCGATCGCGGTCGCTGCGAAGAACGCGACCGGCCATTCGGGCAGGTTGCGCATCGCCAGCGCGACGCGGTCGCCCGGCCCGATGCCGAGCGCCCGCAGATGCGCCGCCAGCGTCGTCACCGCGCGCCACGTCGCTTCATAGGTCACACGCTCGTCTTCATAGATGGTGAAGACCCGCTCGCCATGACCGCGCGCGGCCTCGATCAGGTAACGCAGCGACGGCGGCGCATTCTTCCACACGCGCGTCGCGACCCCGCCGATCGTCACGGTCTCCATCTCGAACTTGCCGCCCGGCGCGGTCAGACGCCGTTCGGTTTCCGCCATCGACATGACCGGCCAGTTGGGGTCCAGGGCGATGATTGGTTCATGAGCCAAGGCCAGCCTACTCCAAATATGAATTTCGGGTTTGGCTTATCCGCCAACCAGATGCACGTTTAGAGTTGATTTGCACGCCACTCAAGGCAATAGGAGTGCCCATGTTCGAACCGGGGGTATGGTGCATGCGGGGAAGCTGGCGATGACCGCCGCGTTCGCTGGGGCGGCTGAACGGAATGGCTTCGATCCAGCACGGCTCGCCGCGATCGATAGGCTGTTGAAAGACCGCTATATCGTCACCGGCAAGCTCCCCAATGCGCAGCTGCTGATCACGCGCGACGGCGAAACCGTGCATTTCTCGCATCAGGGCCTAGCCCGCGAGGGCGGCGCGCCAATCGACGAAACGTCGCTGTTCCGGATCGCGTCGATGACGAAACCGATCACCTCGGTCGCGTTCATGATGCTGGTCGAGCAGGGCCTCGTCGCGCTCGACACGCCGGTCCATCACGTCCTGCCCGCGTTCAAGGGGATCGGCGTTTATAACGGCGGCGGTGCGGGGGTCCCCTTTGCGGTGAAACCGACCGCCGAGCCGATGCGGATGATCGACCTGCTCCGCCACACCTCGGGTCTGACCTACGGCTTCCAGAATCGCTCGAATGTCGACGCCGCCTATCGCGAAGGCAAGATCGAGAATTGGCACGGCAATCTCGATCTTGACGGGTTCGTCGCCGCGCTGGGCGCGCTGCCGCTCGAATTCTCGCCGGGGACCGCGTGGAATTATTCGGTGGCCACCGACGTGCTTGGCGCGGTGGTCGAGCGCGTCTCGGGCGTCACGCTCGACACCTTCTTCACGACGCGGATCTTCGTGCCGCTGAAGATGGACGACACGGGATTCCAGGTTCCTGCCGACAAGACGGATCGCCTGACCGATTGCTACACGGTCGCACCGGGCAAGGGGCGCACGATGCTCGATCGCGGCGAGAAGAGCGCGTGGAGCCGTCCGCCGACGCTGTTGTCGGGCGGGGGCGGGCTCGTCTCGACCGCGCTGGACTATCAACGCTTCTGCCAGATGTGCCTCAACGGCGGCGAACTCGACGGTGCGCGGATCCTCGGCCGCAAGACGCTCGAACTCATGACGCAGAACCATCTGCCCGGCGGCGCCGACCTGACGACGATGTCCCGGTCGATGTTCAGCGAGGCGACGAATGCCGGCACCGGTTTCGGACTGGGCTTCGCGGTGACCATCGATCCCGTCCGATCGATGATGCCGGGGTCGAAGGGCGAATATTACTGGGGCGGGATGTTCTCGACCGCCTTCTTCATCGATCCGGTCGAACGCCTGTCGATGGTCTTCATGACCCAGGTCTCGCCCAGCAGTCTCTACCCCATCCGCCGCGAACTCAAGACGATGATCTACGCCGCCATGACCTGACCCGTCGGCGGCCGTTACCAGGAGAGAATAATGACCACCCCGATCCGCACCGAACGCCATGACGACGTTCTCGTCATCATCTCGAACAACCCGCCGGTCAACGCGCTCGGCGCGGCAGTTCGCCAAGGACTCGAAGCCGCGATCAAGGACGGCGTCGCCGACGCGAGCATCACCGCGATGGTGATCCGCTGCGACGGCCGTACCTTCTTCGCGGGCGCCGACATCACCGAATTCGGCAAGCCGATGGTCGAGCCCGGCCTGCCGACCGTCGTCGACATGATCGAGGCGTCGTCCAAGCCCGTCGTCGCCGCGATCCACGGCACCGCGCTGGGCGGCGGCTGCGAAGTCACGCTCGGCTGCCATTACCGCGTCGCCGTTCCCTCGGCCAAGATCGGCACGCCCGAGGTCAAGCTCGGCCTGCTACCCGGCGCGGGCGGCACGCAGCGCATCCCGCGCATCGCCGGCGTCAAGCTTGCGCTCGAGATGACCGCCAAGGGCGATCCGATCTCTGCGAAAAAGGCGCTCGACGCCGGCCTGATCGACAAGATCGTCGGCGAGGACAGCCTGGAAGCCGACGCGATCGCCTTCGCGCGCGAGATCGCGGCGAAGCGCCCCCTGCCCCGCGCGTCCGAGAAGACCGCGCAGGCCGATCCCGACGCGGTCGCCGCATTCAAGAAGGAGAACGCGCGCCGCTTCCGCAATTTCGACGCGCCCGCCGCCAACATCGCCTGCGTCGAAAAGGCCGCCGACGGGTCGAGCTTCGCCGACGGCATCGCGTTCGAGCGCGAACAGTTCATGGCGCTCATGATGGGCGTCCAGTCCGCCGCGCAGCGCCACATCTTCTTCGCCGAGCGCCAGGCCGCCAAGATCGACGACGTCCCCGCGGACACGAAACTGCGCGAGATCAAACGCGTCGGCGTGATCGGCGCGGGTACGATGGGCGGCGGCATCGCGATGAACTTCCTGTCCGCCGGCATCCCCGTCACGATCGTCGAGATGCAGCAGGAGGCGCTCGACCGCGGCACCGGCGTCGTCCGCAAGAATTACGAGGCGACCGCCGCCAAGGGCCGGATGAAGCCCGAACAGGTCGAACAGGCGATGGGCGCGCTGAAGCCCACGCTCGACTTCGCCGATCTCGCCGAATGCGACCTGATCATCGAGGCGGTGTACGAGACGATGGAGGTGAAGAAGGAGATCTTCACCAAGCTCGACGCAATCGCCAAGCCCGGCGCGATCCTCGCCTCGAACACCTCCTATCTGAACATCGACGAGATCGCGGCGTGCACGAAGCGTCCCGAGGACGTCGTGGGCATGCACTTCTTCTCGCCTGCCAACGTCATGAAACTGCTTGAGGTGGTCCGCGGTGACAAGACAGCTGATGACGTGCTCGCGACCGTCATGGCGCTCGCCAAGAAGATCAGGAAGGTCGCGGTGGTCGCGGGCGTCACCTATGGCTTCATCGGCAACCGCATGCTGATGCCGCGCCAGGTCGAGGCGACTAAGCTGCTGCTCGAAGGCGCGAGCCCCGAGCAGATCGACCGCGTCCATGTCGCGTTCGGCATGCCGATGGGCCCGTTCCAGATGAGCGACCTCGCCGGCGTCGACATCGGCTGGCACCGCGACCCGAGCCGGATCGAGAATATCCGCGATGCGCTGGCGGCGGAAAACCGCTGGGGCCAGAAGACCAAGGCGGGCTTCTACGACTATGACGAGAAGCGCACGCCGTCGAACTCCCCCCGCGTCGCCGAAATCATCGACGATTTCCGCGCCAAGTCGGGCGTTACCCCGCGCGAGATCAGCGACGAGGAGATCGTCGCGCGCACGCTTTACACGATGGTCAACGAAGGCGCGCTGATCCTCGAAGAGGGCAAGGCGCAGCGTTCGTCCGACGTCGATGTGGTGTGGATCTACGGTTACGGCTGGCCGGTCTATCGCGGCGGGCCGATGTTCTGGGCGCAGTCGGAAGGCTTGCCAAAGGTCGTAGCGGGGCTCGAGAAATACGGCTTCCCCGTTGCCAAGTCGCTCAAGGACGCCGCCGCGAGCGGTGGAAAGATCAAGTAAATTCTACGCCCTCTCCCCTCGGGGGAGAGGGCCGGGGTGAGGGGCAGCCAAGCCGTGCTCCGCCCCTGGCAGCCCCTCACCCCACCCTCTCCCCGCAGGGGAAAGGGAGAAAGGAAGACCCGATGACCGACCTCGACACCTTCCGCACCGAAACCCGCGCCTGGCTCGCGGAAAACTGCCCGCCCGAGATGCGCAAGCCCGTCCGCTCGGAGGACGATGTCTGCTGGGGCGGTCGCCAGTTCAAGCCATCGAGCCCCGCGCAGAAGGACTGGCTTGACCGGATGGCCGCCAAGGGATGGACCGTCCCCGACTGGCCCAAGGCCTATGGTGGCGGCGGCCTGTCGCCCGCCGAGACCAAGATCCTGCGCGAGGAAATGGCAGCGATCAAGGCGCGCAACCCGCTCAACAGCTTCGGCATCTCGATGCTCGGGCCGGCACTGCTGAAATATGGCACCGAGGAGCAGAAGCTCGATCACCTGACCAAGATCGCGCGCGGTGAGATCCGCTGGTGCCAGGGCTATTCCGAACCCAATGCGGGCTCCGATCTCGCCGGCCTCGCGACCTCGGCGGAGGACAAGGGCGACCATTATCTCGTCAACGGCCAGAAGGTCTGGACCAGCTACGCGGACAAGGCGGACTGGATCTTCTGCCTCGTGCGCACCGACAAGAGCTCGAAGCAGGGCGGGATCAGCTTCGTGCTGTTCGACATGGCGACCCCGGGCGTCTCGACCAAGCCGATCCTGCTGATCAGCGGCAATTCGCCGTTCTGCGAGACCTTCTTCGACAATGTCGAGGTGCCCAAGGTCAACCGCGTCTACGAGGAGAACAAGGGCTGGGACGTCGCCAAATATTTGCTCGGGCATGAGCGCGAGATGATCTCGGGGATGGGGCTCGCCTCGTCGGGCGGCAACCCGCTGATCGACGGGGCGATCGCCACGGTCGGGCTCGGCCATGACGGCCGCCTCGCCGACCCGCTGCTGCGCGCGTCGATCGCGCTGTTCGAGGTGCGCGCCAAGGCGTTCGGAGCAATGTCCGAACGCTTCATCGATGAACTCAAGGCAGGCAAGGCCCATCCCGCGCAGCCGAGCATGATGAAATATTACGGCACCGAGCTGAACAAGTCGCGCTACGAACTGATGATGGCGGCGGGCGGCTCGGACGCGCTCGAATGGGACAGCGACCGCTCGCGCGGCGGTGCGATCCCGCGCTCGTGGCTGCGCACCAAGGCGAACTCGATCGAGGGCGGGACGAGCGAGATCCAGCTCAACATCATCGCCAAGCGGATCCTCGAACTGCCGGCCTGAGCTCTACCGTTCTCCCGCGGAAGCGGGAGCCCAGAATCACGAACGCTGCGCGCGGGGCTCCTGGGCCCCCGCCTCCGCGGGGGAACAGAAATGCCACTCTATCTCGACGACGACCAGACCGTCCTTCAGGACACGATCCGCGACTTCGTGGCGGAACACGCCCCCGTCAGCCACATGCGCGCGCTTCGCGATGCCGAGGACGCCACCGGCTTCTCGCGCGACCTGTGGAAGCAGTTCGCCGAGATGGGCTTCACCGGCATCCTGATCGGCGAGGACCAGGGCGGGCTCGGGCTCGGCCATGTCGAGGCGGGCGTCGTGCTCGAACAGATCGGTCGCAACCTGTCGCCCTCCCCGTTCCTGACCACCGCCGTCGCCGCGGTCGAGGCGCTCAAGGGCACCGGTCAGGCCGAACGCTGGTTCCCCGGCATCATCGCCGGCGAGACCGTCGCCGCGCTGGCGATCGACGAGGCCGCCAAGCACCGCGACAGCATCGCGATGACCGCCGAACGCGCCGGCAACGGTTTTAAACTGACCGGCGCAAAGCGCTTCGTCGCGCATGGCCACACCGCCGACCTGATCATCGTCGCCGCGCGTACCGCAGGCGGCGCGGACGATGCCGACGGCATCACCTTGTTCGCGGTGCCGAAGGACGCCGCCGGGCTCAGCGCGAATGCCGAACGCCTCGCCGATGCGAGCCTCGCCGCACGGCTCGACTTTGACGGGGTCGAGGTCGATGCTGACGCGGTGATCGGCGAGGTCGATGCCGGCCGCGCGCCGCTCGACCGCCTGCTCCGCGCGGGTCGCACCGGCGCGTCCGCCGAGCTGCTCGGCGTCGGCGGCGGTGCGATGGACATGACGATCGGCTATATGAAGCAGCGCAAGCAGTTCGGCACGCTGATCGGCAGCTTCCAGGCGCTCCAGCACCGCGCCGCGCATCTCTATTCGGAGATGGAGGTCGCGCGCGCCGCAGTGCTCAAGGCCCAGCAGCTGCTCGATCTGGGCCACGACAAGGCCGACGAGGCCGTTTCGGTCGCCAAGGCGATGACCGCGCTCGCCACGACGCTCAGCGTGCAGGAAAGCGTGCAGATGCACGGTGGCATCGGCATGACCGACGAATATGACATCGGTTTCTACATGAAGCGCGCGCGCGTGCTGGCCGAACTGTTCGGCGACGCTAACTTCCATGCCGACAGGCTGGCCATCGCCGCGGGCTATTGACCCGAACTTGTACCCCCGCGAAGGCGGGGGCCCAGACTGGGCGCCCGCCGTTGCGGGAGACCAAGGAGGTCAAATGCCTGACGAAACTGCCGAAGTAACACCCCAAGCGCTCGCCCAGGGCCTCGTCGACCTGCTCGAGATCGACGAGGTCGACACCGACCTCTATGTCGGCAAGCGCCAGCCCGGCGGTGTCGGCCGCGTATTCGGCGGCCAGGTGATCGCGCAGGCGCTCCAGGCCGCGCAGCGCTCGACCGAGGCGCCCAAGGCGGCGCATTCGCTCCACGCCTATTTCATGCGGCCGGGCAACGAGGACTACCCGATCGTCTACCGCGTCGTCCGCGATTTCGAGGGCCGCAGCTTTGCCACGCGCCGGGTCATCGCGATGCAGAAGGGCCAGCCGATCCTCAACATGGCGGCGTCGTTCCAGACCCCCGAGGACGGGCTCCACCATCAAGACGCGATGCCCGACGTCGCGCCGCCCGAGGAGCTGCGCTCCGATCGTGACCTGCGGCTGGAGAATATCGACGGCATTCCCGAGAAGTTTCGTGCACACATGCTGCGCTGGCGCCCGATCGAGGTCCGCCCGGTCAACCCGCGCAGCTGGATCGATCCGCCCGCGCAGGCACCGAACCATGCCAACTGGTTTCGCATCGTCGCGCCGATCGGCGATGACCCGGCGATGCACCGCGCGGTCCTGTCCTATGCCTCGGACATGGCGTTGCTGGGAACCGCGCTGCTGCCGCACGCGATCAACTGGATCAAGCCGGGTCTGCAGACCGCCAGCCTCGATCATTCGCTATGGCTGCACGAGGATTTCCGCGCGGACGACTGGCTGCTCTATGCCTGCGATGCCCCCTGGTCGGGCCATGCGCGCGGTTTTAACCGCGGCAAGATCTTCTCCCGCGACGGACGGCTGGTCGCGAGCGTCGCGCAGGAGGGGCTGATCCGGATGCGAAAATAGCCTTGGTTTACGCGGGTTAACCCGGTCTTCGTAAACTCCCGTTAGTCCCGCGCGATCATTCTCCGGGATCATCGGCATGCAGCGCCTTCTCTATATCAGCACGTCGCGTAGCCGTGTGACACGGCCAGTCATCGACGAGATCCTGCGGGTCTCGCGTCGCAACAATGCCGCCGCGGGCGTGACCGGTCTGCTCATCGCTGGCGGCAACAGGTTTCTCCAGGTGCTCGAAGGCGATGATCTCGCCGTGTCGCGCACCTTCGATCGCATCCAGCGCGACGACCGGCATTTCGCGATGGTGCAGCTCGCGAAACAGACGATCACCGAGCGCAGCTTCGGCAGCTGGGCGATGGGATTTGCCAGCGGCGCCGCGCCTGGTGGTGGCGCGACGTCGCCCGCCGCCACGATCGCGGCGCTGATCGCACCGATCGAGGATCCGACGCTACGCGGCTATTTCACCGGTTTTGCCGACCTGCATCTCTCAGCCGCCTGAGCGGACTGCATCAGGCTGCGGTCTTGCCGTAATCCTGTCGCGTCACCGGATGGCTCGACGACAATCCGCCATCGACCACGATCGCCTGACCATTGACGTAGCTTGCGTCATCGGAGGCGAGGAACACCGCGACCCGGGCAAGCTCCTCGGGCTGCGCGCCGCGGTGGAGCGGGTTGAGACGGCCGACACGGTCCATCTTGTTGGCCTCGCGCGCATAGTCGAACACCGGCTTGGTCATCCCCGTCTCGGTCAGCCCTGGGCAGATCGCATTGACCCGGACGTTCGCACCCGACAGCTGCTGCGCCGACACCGCGGCCAGGTTAATCACCCCCGCCTTGGACGCGGAATAGGCCGGCGACCCTGCGCCCGACCGTAACCCGGCGACACTCGCGGTCAGGACGATCGCGCCGCCGCTGCCCGTCTCGGCCGCGCGCGCGACGATCCGTGGTGCCGCGTGCTTGATGGCGAGGAACGGACCGATCAGGTTGACCCGCAGCACTTCGGTGATCAGCGCGACGTCGGTGTCGAAGAGATTGGCCATGCCGCCCGAGATTCCGGCATTGGCGAACAGCACGTCGAGCCCGCCATATGTATCACAGGCGAGCGCGACCATGCGGATCACGTCCTCCTCCTCCCCCGCGTCGACGCGGATCGGGGTGGCGATGCCGCCGGCCTGGCTGATCAGATGCGCGGTCTCGTCCGCACCCTCGGTACGGTCCGCGACGACGATATGCCCGCCCTCCGCCGCGAACAGCAAGGCCGCCGCGCGGCCGATGCCGGATCCTGCGCCGGTGACGATGATCGACCTGTTCTCGAACCGCATGATGCCCTCCCCTTTAGATCGTGACGCCGCCGTCGATGACCAGCGTCTGCCCGGTCATGAAACGGCTCGCGGATGCGGCGAGAAACACCACCGCGCCCGCGATTTCCTCGGGTTCGCCGATGCGTCGCAGCGGCACGCGGGTATTCGCCGCCGCGATCCGCTCGGGATCCTCCCAGAGCACGCGCGCGAAATCGGTGCGGATCAGTCCTGGCGCGATACAGTTCACGCGGACGCCCGACGGGCCGAACTCGACCGCGAGATTGCGTGCCAGCTGCATGTCGGCGGCCTTGCTGATGCAATAGGCGCCGATGACCGGCGATCCGCGAAGCCCGCCGATCGAGGAGATGATGATGATGCTGCCGTCGCGCTGCTCCGTCATGCCGGGGGCGACCATCTGGATCAGCCAGTGGTTGGAGACGATATTGTTGTCGAGGATCTTGCGGAACTGGTCGTCGCCGATCCCCGCCTGGGGTCCGTAATAGGGGTTGGAGGCGGCGTTGCAGACCAGCACGTCGATACGGCCGAACGCGCTGCGGGTCGTGTCGACGAGATGCTGGAGCGCCACCTTGTCGGCAATGTTCGCCGCGACCGCGATCGCGCGGCCCTCGCCGTAGCGCGCGTTGATCTCCGCCGCGACGGCATCGCACGCCTCCTGTTTCCGGCTGGAGATCACCACCCTCGCGCCATGTGCCGCCAGCTCGAAAGCGCTCGCCTTGCCGATCCCGCGCGACGATCCGGTGATGATCGCGACCTTCCCGCTCAGGTCGAACTGCGTCATGCCCTGCCTCTCCCCTTCCGCCTGCGGGACATGCGTCACGCGCCCGCCTTCACCGCAAACCCCCACGCCGCATCCGCCAGCGCATGGACCTTGGCGACAGTCGCCTCGGCCTGCGCGCTCGACGCGGTGCCGTCGATGATCCGCTTCTTGATTCCCTGGACGATCCCAGTGAGACGGAAGAGGTTATAGGCGAAATACCAGTTCAGATCCGGCACGCCGTCTCGCCCGGTCGCGGCGCAATAGCGCGCGACGACCTGCTCGATCGTCGGAATCCCGGTCTCCGGACCGGTCAGGCCGAGCACCCCCGACCGGCCTTCGGGCTCGGTCACCCAGCTCATCAGCATGTAGGAAAAGTCGGCGAGCGGATCGCCGAGCGTCGACAATTCCCAGTCGAGCACCGCGATCACCTTCGCGCCCGCGCCGTCCGTAGAGTGAGCGAAGATCATGTTGTCGATGCGATAGTCACCGTGGACGATCGACGTCCGCGTCTGGTCGGGCAAGGTGCGCGGCAACCAGTCGATCAGCCGCTCGACCGACTCCATCCGCTCGGTCTCCGCCGCGCGATATTGCTTGGTCCAGCGCCCCACCTGCCGCTCAAAATAATTGCCGGGCTTGCCATAGGATGCGAGCCCCGCCGCCGCGTAATCGGTGTTGTGGAGCGCGGCGAGCGCGTCGATCATCGCGTCATAATGTGCGCGGCGCTCGGCGGGCGTCGCACCCGGCATCGCGCCGTCCCAGATCGTCCGCCCTTCGACCATTTCCATCACATAGAATGGCGCGCCGATGACGTCGGGATCCTCGCACAGCCCGTACGGCCGGGGCACCGGAAAACCCGTCGGATGAAGCCCGGCGATCACCGCATATTCGCGCTCGACCGCATGTGCGGAGGGCAGGATTGGCCCGAACGGCTTGCGGCGCAGGACATAGGCGCGCGCTGGCGTATCGAGCCGATAGGTCGGATTCGACTGGCCGCCGGCAAATTTGGCGTAGCGCAGCGGCCCGGCAAAGCCTTCGACCGACTCCGTCATCCATGCCGTCAAACGGTCGAGATCGAGCCGGTCCCGCTCGCCGACCGGGATCGTACCGACCATCGTGCTGGCTGCGTCGCTGCTCATGCGAAGGTGATCACGCTGCGCGTCGTGTCGCCGCGGCGCAATTCGTCGAACGCGTCGTTGATTCGTTCGAGCGGCATGCGGTCCGCGATGATCGTGTCGAGATCGAGCAGCCCGCGCATGTAGAAATCGACGAGCCGCGGGATGTCGACCGGAAACCGGTTCGACCCCATGAACCCGCCCTGCAGGCGCTTGCCCGACAGCAGGTCCATCGCCGACAGCCCGACCTTCTCGCCGAGCGGCATCATCCCCAGGATCGTCGCGGTCCCGCCGCGCCGCAGCACCTTGACCGCGGTCGCCGCCGACTGCGTCCGGCCGACCGCCTCGATCGCATGGTGGACGCCGCCCTTGGTCAGCGCGACAACCTCGTCCGCGGCGGTCTCGGACAGCGCGTCGAAGCTGTGCGTGGCGCCAAGCTTCTCCGCCATCGCGCGCTTCTCCGGCACCGGATCGAGCGCGATGATCTTGCCCGCACCCGCGATCTTCGCCGCGTTCACTGCCGCCAGCCCGATCCCGCCGCACCCGACCACGCACACCGTCTCGCCCGGCGTCACGTCGGTCGTGTTGAACACCGCGCCCGCCCCGGTCGTGATCGCACAGCCGAGCAGCGCCGCACGGTCCATCGGCATGTCGCGGTCGATCGCGACGCAGGCATGTTCGTGCACCAGCATCATCTCGGCATAGGCGCTCAGGTTGAGCATCTGCGCGATCGGTCGGTCACCCAGCATCAGCCGCGGCGGCGCACCCTTGGGACGTCGCACCGAGCTGTCGACGCAGAGCGCCATGCGGCCGGTCACGCAGAATTCGCAGTGGCCGCAAAACGCCGAGAGGCAGGTGACGACATGATCGCCCACCTTGACCATGGCGACCTCGTCACCGACCGCCTCGACCACGCCGCACGCCTCGTGCCCCGGAATGGTCGGCATCGCATGCGGATAGGCGCCGTCGACGAAGTGCAGGTCGGAGCGGCACACCCCGACCGCGACGGTGCGGATCAACACCTCGCGCGGACCGGGCTTCGAGACGGTAACGTCCTCGATGCTGAGCGGCGTATTGGCTTCGAAAAGGACTGCGGCTTTCATGGGTGGTCTGGCTCCAGATTTGGCGGGCGCGCAATCAAAAATGCCGTTCGTCCTGAGCGAAGTCGAAGGACTGGCTCGTTCGGGGCATGTCCTTCGACTGCGCTCAGGACGAACGGGACAGGGTTAGCGGCTCACCCCGACATCCCCGCTCGACACGCCGCCTTTGCGAAAATCCCCGTATTTGCCGAATTCGTTGCGCGCGATCGACCGGTTGTGGACCTCGTCGGGACCATCGGCGAAGCGCAGCGTCCGCATTGCCGCCCAGTCGTGCGCGAGCCGGAAATCGTCCGACACGCCACCACCACCATGCGCCTGGATCGCATCGTCGAGGATCCGCAGCGCCATGTTCGGCGCGGCGACCTTGATCATCGAGATCTCGATCTGCGCGGATTTGTTGCCGGCCTTGTCCATCATGTCCGCGGCCTTGAGGCAGAGCAGCCGCGTCATCTCGATATCGATCCGCGCGGTCGCGATCCGCTCCTCCCAGACCGAGAAGTCGGCGATCCGCTTGCCGAACGCGACACGGCTCAGCAGCCGCTTCGCCATCGCCTCGATCGCGGTCTCCGCGACGCCGATCGTCCGCATGCAATGGTGGATGCGGCCCGGCCCGAGCCGCCCCTGCGCGATCTCGAACCCGCGTCCTTCGCCCAGCAGCACGTTCTCGACCGGCACGCGGACATTCTCGAGCACGACCTCGCCATGCCCGTGCGGCGCGTGATCATAGCCATAGACGGACAGCATCCGCTTGATCGTCACGCCGGGCGTGTCCATCGGCACCAGGATCTGGCTTTGCTGCTGGTGCCGCGATCCCTCGAAGCTCGTCTTGCCCATGACGATCGCGATCTTGCAGCGCGGATCGCCGACCCCCGACGACCACCATTTCGTCCCGTTGATCACGTAATGATCGCCGTCGCGGACCATCGACGTCTCGATATTGGTCGCATCCGACGACGCCACCGCAGGCTCGGTCATCAAAAAGGCGGACCGGACCTCGCCACGCATCAGCGGGCCGAGCCACGCCTCTTTCTGCTCACGCGTTCCATAGCGATGGAATACCTCCATATTGCCTGTATCGGGCGCCGAGCAGTTGAAACATTCGCTCGCCCAGCTGACCTTGCCCATCTCCTCGGCGCATAACGCATATTCAAGATTGGTCAGCTGCGTCCCCTCGAACACGAAGCTGTCATCGACGTGAGTCTGCCCGGAATGGGGGGGCATGAAGAAATTCCACAGCCCTGCGGCCTTGGCCTTTTCCTTCATCTCCTCGATCACCGGAATCACCTTCCAGCGCTCGCCGTGGTGGGCCTGCGCGTCGTAATCGGCCTGACGCGGGCGGATATTCTGATCGATGAAGTCGCGCACGCGATCTCGGAAATAGGTCTCTCGGTCGCTGAAGCTGAAATCCATGCGGGCTCTCCATCGGTCCACGGTCTGGCGGTCGATTAGACCATACCGCGTATTCGGTAAAGCATCCCGGAGCCTGCCGAAAGCCGGTTTTCCACTCGGCCACGAAAGCGCCTAAAAAGCACTGTAACTTCAAATCGAAGCTGTTAGGGTATTTTGATGAAGGTTCCGGCAGAGGCGATCGAAGACGGCGAACAGGGCACGAAGCGCTTCCGTGCCAAGCGTGACGCCATCCTCGCCGCAGCCGCAGAGGCGATCAACGAACAAAGCGCCAAGGGCATGACCTTCGCAGACGTCGCGCGGCGCGTCGGGCTCAACACGACGAGCGTTACCTATTACTTCAAGCGTAAGGAAGACCTTGCTGCTGCCGCGTTCGAGAACACGCTCGATTATCTGCTACGGATGCTCGACGAGGCGATGGTCGAACCGACCCCGCAGGCGCGCGTCGCCCGTTATCTCGCGCTCAACATGGCGCGGCTTGGCCGGATCCAGCGCGGCGAGGAGAAGGCGTTCGCGGTCCTGTCCGATCTGCGCGCCACTGAGGATCCGATCCGCAGCCGGCTGATGAACGGCTGGCGCGAGGTTTTCCGCCGCACCCGCCTTCTCTGGGGCCCGTCGACCGGCCGCGCACAGACCGACATTCAGAGCGCGCGCGCCCACGTCCTGCTCGAAAATACCTTCTGGCTGCCGATCTGGCTGACGCGCTACGAGCCTGACCAATATGCCCGTGTCGAGGCGCGGTTGATGGACGTGTTCGCGCACGGCATCGCCGGGCCCGGTGCGCGCTGGGCGCCGACGCTGCTCGATCTCAGCCATGACGATGCCGAGCCGGGGCGCGAGGCGTTCCTGCTGGCGGCGACGCGGCTAATCAACGAACTCGGCTATCGCGGCGCATCGGTGCAGAAGATCGCGTCCGAACTGAACGTCACCAAGGGCAGCTTCTACCACCATCTCGATGCGAAGGACGATCTGGTCATCGCCTGCTATCGCCGCAGCTTCGACACGATCGCCGATGCGCAGGGCCGCGGTGAGGCCGAGGGCGGCAGCTATTGGCACAAGCTGTCGAGCACCGTCGCGACTTTGCTCGACGTCCAGTTCGCCGAGCGCGGTCCGCTGCTCCGCACGACCGCGCTCAGCGGCCTGCCGCCAAGCGTCCGCGACGCGATGGTCGAGCGCTCGAACGGGATCGCGCGGCGCTATGCGGGGATGATGATGGACGGGATCGGCGAAGGCTCGATCCGCGCGGTCGATGCGCTGATCGCCGCACAGGCGCTGATGGCGGTCCAGAATGCCGCCTTCGACATGCGCAAATGGGCGTCGACCATGCCGCGCGAACGGGCCGTGGCGATGTATGCCTCGACGCTGATGTACGGCCTGTTCGACGATTGATCGGCAGAGGGGCGGCGGGGACCGGCACAGGCTGCGTGCCGCGCCGGTCCCCGCCCCCCCACGCCTCACGCCGCCGCGAGCGCGGCCTGATCCTCGGCGCGCTTGAGCAGCACGCCCGCACGCCAATAATGATAGAGCGCCCAGGGCGTCATCATCACGATGATGACCAGCGCATAGCGTAGTGATTCCTCGCCAAAGGTCGGCTTCAACAGGTCGCTCAGCCACCCGACCATCGTCGGGCCGAGGCCAAGGCCGACCAGGTTGATGACCAGCAGCGTGATCGCCGCCCACATCGCACGGGTCTTCAGCGGTGCGAGATGCTGGATCAGCGCGAAGCTCGGCCCCAGATAGGAGTTGGCGAAGATCAGGTAGATGAAATAGCTGCCGATCGCGATTACCGGCACGTCGATCAGGTAGAAGGCCAGCGCGAAGGGCAGCGACAGCCCCTTCATGACGAGCACGACCCGGCTCTGCACGTGAAGGCCGTGGCGCTTGGCGAGGACATCGGCGATCTTGCCGCCGGCAAGCGCCGAGATTGCCCCGAACAGGGCACCCGGCAGCGCGATATAGCGCGATACGTCGAGCATCGAGATACCCAGCGATCGCTGCATGAAGCTCGGCCCCCACCCCGTCAGCGCGTACCCGATCATCGAGGTCAGGGTCACGCCGACGACGAGATGCCGCGCGGGCGCGCTCGCCCACATCGAGGCAAAGCCCTGCGCGACGCTCGGCATCGGCGCTGGCGCAGCGACCGGACCGGCGTCCGAAAGGCCGCGACGCGGTTCGACCATGAACAGCCGGACGAGCACCGCCAGCGCGATACCGGGCAGTCCGACGGTCATCATCGCCACCCGCCAGCCATAGCTGTGCGCAACGACGCCGCCGATCAGCGTCCCGAATCCCGCCCCCAGCACCACGCCGAGCGAATAGACCGCCATCGCGCCCGCACGCTTTTCGGGGGGATAGAGATCGGCGATGATCGAATGGCTGGGCGGGCTGGACCCGGCCTCGCCGATCCCGACGCCGATGCGGAACAGCATGAGTTGCGTGAAGTTTTGCGCCAGACCGCACATCGCGGTCATCGCGCTCCAGATCGTCAGGCTCACCGCGATGATGTTGCGGCGGCTCGTCCGGTCGGCCAGTCGCGCCACCGGGATGCCGAGCGTGGCGTAGAAGATAGCGAACACCAGTCCCGAGAGCAGCCCGAGCTGCGTGTCGGTCAGCACCAGGTCCGCCTTGATGCGTTCGAGCAGGATCGCGAGGATCTGCCGATCCATATAGCTGAAGAAATAGGTGAGCGTGAGCAGGGTGAGCGTCAGGCCGCGGCGCTTCATGGCCAGGGAATCGGCGATGTCGGAATGCGTCTTCAACGCTGTCGCCATGGTCATCCTCTCGTATCGTTGCTGGCCTTGCGACCTTGTTGGGACCGTACCCAATCGTTGAAAGCAAGGCCAGCGCCGAGAGCAATCAGAATTTTTGCGACAAACCGAGTTTTGCGGTGAACCCGAGCGGCGAGGCGGTGAACGGATCGTAATTCTGGTCCAGCCGCGCGAAGGGCGGTGCGCGATCGAAGATGTTGAGCGCGGACAGCGACACCGTCGATCCGGTCGGCAACGCGATCCTCAACGTGGCATCCATCGTCTTGAACGCGCCGATCTCCTTGCCGCCCGTCACCGATCCGCCGGCCAGCGCACCGAAGTTCGGCCCGAAGATCGCCGCGCCGCGCTGATCGGTATAGCCATCGATATAGTTGAACTGCACGCGCAGGCTGGCGACGTCGTAATCACCCTGCACATACCAGTTGCCCTTGATTTCGGGCACCGGATAGGCGGTCGTCTGGTAGTTGAGCAGGCCGACACCGTCGAATGCGGGCTGCACGACGATCCCCTCGACCGTCACGTCCTTGGTCTTGTAGTCGATGACATAGGTGCCGGTCGCGCCCACCGTGACGGTCGCCAGCCCGAGTTCGCCGCGAAAGCTTGCCTGGACGTCGAGACCCGAGGTCGTGACATTGGCGCTGTTGACATAGACGGTGCGCAACCGCTGGACATTGCCGACGCCGCAGCCCGCACCGGTGAAGGTGAAGCGCTGCTGGAGCGCGGCAAAGGCGGCATTGCCGCAATTCGCCGCGCCGCTCGCACCGAACAATGCGTTGACGATGCCCTGTGTCGGCTCCTGCTCGATCGGCCCCTTCAGATCGTACCGGAAATAGTCGACGCTCGCATTGAACCCGCCCGCGTCGAGGATCACGCCGCCGCTATAGGTCGTCGCCTTTTCAGGCTCGAGGTCCGGATTGCCGTTGATGTCGACCGCGCGGAACGAGGTGCCGATGATCTGCAGCGCGGTCAGATTGCCTTCGAGCTGCTGCGCGGGCGGTCCGCGGAACGTCGTCCCGGCCCCGCCGCGCAACGCAAGCCACGGCGCCACCTGGATGCGCAACCGCCCCTGCGGATTGAAGGTCGATCCGACATTGCCACCATAATCCTCGTACCGCGCGGACAGCTGGGCGTTGATCGCCTCGAGGATCGGCAGCTGCAGCTCGGCGAACAGCGCCTTCACGTCGCCCACCGAGGACGCGTTCCGGTTGGTGCCGAGGAAGCCCAGCGCACCCGTCTGGGGCGTACAGGTCGCGCGCGGATTGAGCGGGGTCCCCGGGCAGGGATTCACCGCCAGATTGCTGTCGGCATTATAGTTCACGGCATAATAATTGCGCCGATACTGGCCGCCGATCGCAAAGCCGACATCACCACCGGGCAGTCGCAGCCCGGTCCGCCCGCCAAGCACGAGGTCGCCGACGAACAATTGCGTGTTGTAGACGGTGCGCGTCGTCCGGAAGAAATTGTCGACCGTCGCAATGTCGTTGACCAGCCCCGCACCGGGCGCGGTGCTGAGCCCGTTGGTGCCGCGCGACCCGGCGTAATTGGGGTTCACCTGACCCGTGACCGGATTGGCCGCCACCGCGGTCGAGAACGGGTTGAAGAAGGTGCAGCCGTTCGTTCCGGCAAGCGAAGCGATCTGCGCAGCGGTCAGCCCGGCGCGCGACGCGGTGGTCGCATAGGCGCAATTGGGGCCACCAAAGCCCGCGATCGCGTTCTGCAGCAGGTCACCGAACGTGTCGGTCCCCTCATTCTCGCGGACATATTGTGAATAGGTCCCGCTCGCGGTCAGGTTGATCCGGTCGGTGACCTCCCACGACAGGTCCGCGGTAAAGCGCATTTCCTCGGACTGGCGCTTCGAGAATGCCGATCCGCGGTCATTGTCCCCGCCCCGCATGACCGGATTGCCACCGAGCAGTGCCGGACGGAACAGCACGGGGAAGGCGAGCGCGGGTGCGAGCGGCGTGCCGTTCGCAGTTAGGCAGCCCGCGGCCGCACCATAGACCTGGCAATAGTCGCGCAGTGCCGGTGCATAGGTCGGCACCTGGAAGAAGCCCGCACCGCCGCCCGCCGCATTCGCCGATGGCGGCAGCGTCGGCAGATAGGTCGGCGACGTCGTGATCCGCGTCGAGGTCGCTCCATAGAGCGCGGTCGCGGTGAACTGCAGCGAACTGGTGAGGTCGATCGCGACCTCGGCATAGGCCTGATACCGGTCCTCCGGCTCGACGAGATTGCCGAACTGGCCGTAATTGTTGAAGCATCGATCGGTCGGCACCGCGATCGTCCCGACCGCGGTCGGCGTCGGTGTGGTCGAGCCCGCGACGCTGCGGAATCCGCCAAGCGATTCACACCCCAGATCGCGAACGAAATTCACCCCGTTCGACACGCCGTTCGCGCCATAGCCGGTGAACAGACGCCCGCTGACCGGGTCGAGAAAGGGGACGGTCGCGTTGAAATCGAGGTTGCCGGGATTGCCGCCGCCGGTCCAGCCGCCTTGGGGATTGTTGGCATAGGGCTGAATGGTGAAGTCCCGATCGGTCGTACGGAGCTCCGACCGATGCTGATAGCCAAACGACGCCAGCATCCGCACGCCGTTACCGCTGTGGCCATAGCTCATGGCCGTGCCGTAATCGCCCTTCGACCCGTCGATATAGCGGTAGTCGCCCGACACCAGGAAACCCTGCTGGTCGGTCCGTGTGATGAAATTGACCACGCCCGCGATCGCGTCCGAGCCATAGGTGGCGGCGGCGCCGTCCTTGAGCACCTCGACACGACCGATCGCGGCCGACGGGATCAGGTTGATGTCGACGATCGGAATACCGCCGCCGACCGGCACCAGCCGCTTGCCGTTGAGCAGCACCAGCGTACGTTGCGGCCCCAGTCCGCGCAGATTGACCGACGCGACGCCCTCATTGCCCTGACTGCGGCTGTCGAACTGGTTCGCGTCGCCGGTCACGCCGTTCGAGGTCGGCAGGTTCTTGAGCAGCTCGACCGCAGTCGGCGCGCCCTGTTTCGCGAGTTCATCACCCGAAATCACGTCGACGGGTGCGGCGGCATCCTCGGACGACCCGCGGATCAGCGAGCCGGTGACGATAATGTCGGCATTCTCGGACTGGGCGACGGGAGACTGCGCGGGGTTCGCCGTGACCTGCCCTGCTCCCGTCGTTCCCAGTGGTTGTGGATCACCCCCGATTTGCGCTGCCGCCGGAACGGCAAGGGCCCATGCAAGTACGAAAAACGCGGACGCGACGAAATAGCGCTGCTTGGCCACATCACTCTCCCCTGTTCGGCCGAAGCACTTTGGCCCGTACCGCATCATCGAATAGATTCTTCTACGCCTTACGCGTCAAGCGGGAAAATCGTAGCATATTACCACTAATCCCTGCCAATACTGTCATGTAGACGGCTTTCGCCAGTTCCGGATCGGCCAGAACCATTTTTCGATCTTGCGATAATGTGGCCCCGGGGAGAGGGCCTTTGCCGCAGCGGTCCGGCCCTAAGGAAACCAGCCGCCGCCGGCCTTCAAGCGCCGAAGTCAGGTGACGCCAGAAATGACGCAAAACGGAACAGCGCACGCGGCGTCAGGCCGGGTCGCACAACGCTCGCTGATGCTGGGGTTTCAGGAAGGACGGCGGAAGGTACGGCCTTGCCGTCCTTCCGCCTTATCCCCTCTCCAAACTCGTCAAGGCGGCGACCTGTTGGACTGCCTGCCTGTCGATACCGAGCACTGCGAGAGTGCTTCAAGGCTCAACCACCCTAAGTCCGTCTCTTTCCGAAACTGAACATCAGGTATGGGCAGCTCTTGGCATGATTCGCCGGGGGATGCAAAGGGAAGTTCGGGCGCCGTCGCGGATGCCGGACTAAAGTCCGGGATGCCGGCCTGAGAGCCCTCCGACCACGTCCGGCCGGTCCGGAGCACGAGGCCGGGGCCAGGACCCGGGACGCCAGCGGCGCCAGGCCTGAGCGCTAGGCCTGAGCGCTGGGGCGGCCCGACGCGCGGTCGTGCCAGGCCCTGAGATGCGTCAGCTCGTCCGGGATGGGAATGCCGACGAACCCGGCGAAGTCGATCGTCGTCAGCAGGACGATGTCGGCAATGGTATAGCGCACCCCGTCGAGCCAATCGATGCCCGCCAGCGCCGCGTCGAACTCGGCCATGGCCGACCGGACACGCGGCCGCTGGGTTTCGCCGAATTCGGTATATTGCGGCTTCACGATCCGCGCCGTCCAGGGATGCGTATGCTGCCACACCAGCGACAGCGGCGTCATCAGCCGCAGCTCGACCCGTCGCGTCCACATGTCCACCTCGGCGATATTGTGCGCGCCGTGCCCGAACAGCGGCGGCTCCGGATGCAGTGCCTCGAAATATCGACAGATCGCGACGCTCTCGGTCAGCACGCGGCCATCGTCGAACGCCAGTGCAGGCGTCTGGCCATAGGGGTTCACCGCGAGGAACGGCGCCGCCTTATGCTCCGCCTTAGGTATCGACACCTGCACCATCGGGATGCGCACCTGCTTTTCGGCGAGGAATATCCGGACGCGGCGCGGGTTGGGCGCCGGCGAGGCACTGTCGTAGAACAACATCGGCTGATCCTTTTGCGAGTCGCCTTTTCGAATATCGCGTATGGCATTCGACGCGCACTTCGCCTAGCCACGCGGATATGACGATCGCCTCCGATTTGCTCGCTACCGACTTCGCGACCCTGCCGGATCTGATCCGCGCGCATGCCCGTGAACGGGGATCATCGACCGCCATCGCGGACTCGCAGGGCAATGTCGACTATGCGAGGCTCGATCGGACGATGGACCGCGTCGCGGCGGCGCTGCAACGCGACGGCATCGCCGCGGGACAGGCGATCGCGATCGTCGCCGCGCCGTCGACCAGCTATCTTTCCGTTTTCCTTGGCGCGGTACGGGCCGGCTGTGTCGCGACGCCAATCGCGCCGTCGGCAACCCCCGCGGCGATCGCGGCGATGATCGCGGACAGCCGCGCGCCGATCGTCGTTCTCGACGAGGCCATGGCGCAGGCTCTGGCGGACGAACGCATCACCGCGCGGATCCTGCTCCTGTCGGACGCCGACCTGCCGCCTGAGGGGCCGTCCAGCGACGCCGAGCTGTTGGAGCGCTGGCTCGCGCCCGATGGCGCACGCCCCACGCCCGTGGCGATCGCGCCTGGCGATGCGTTCAACATCATCTACTCGTCGGGCACGACCGGCACGCCCAAGGGGATCGTCCAGAGCCATGCGATGCGCTGGGCACATATCGCGCGCAACAGCGCCGCAGGGTTCGACACCGCGGTCACGATGATCGCGACGCCGCTCTATTCGAACACCACGCTCGTCAGCGTCCTGCCGACGCTCGGCTGGGGCGGCAGCGTCGTGCTGATGGGCAAGTTCGACGCGCGCGGCTATCTGACGCTCGCCGAGCGCTACCGCGCGACGCACACGATGCTCGTCCCCGTCCAGTATCAGCGGATCATGGCGCTCCCCGATTTCGACGCGTTCGACCTGTCGGCCTTCCGCTTCAAGACGAGCACAAGCGCGCCCTTCTCCGCCGCGCTCAAGGCCGACGTCGTCGCGCGCTGGCCAGGGTTGCTCGTCGAGTTCTACGGCATGACCGAAGGCGGGGCGAGCTGCGCGCTCAACGCGACCGCGCATCCGACCAAGCTGCATAGCGTGGGTCAGCCGATGCCGGGACATGAGATCCGGCTGATCGACGATGACGGTGTCGAGGTGCCGCCGGGCGAAATGGGCGAGGTCGTCGGCCGCTCGCCCGCGATGATGAACGGCTATCACGGTCGCAGCGACGCGACGCGCGACGCCGAATGGTATGACGCCGAGGGTAACCGCTATATCCGCCACGGCGATGTCGGTCGGTTCGACGAAGACGGCTTCCTGATCCTGATGGACCGCAAGAAGGACCTGATCATCTCGGGCGGGTTCAACATCTACCCCTCCGACCTCGAGGCGGTGCTTGGGCAGCATCCCGACGTCGCCGACTGCGCGGTCATCGGCATGCCATCCGAGGCGTGGGGCGAGACGCCGGTCGCGGTCATCGTCCCTCGCTCGCCCGAAGCTAACCCGGCGGAAATTCTGGCGTGGACCAACGCGCAGCTCGGCAAGACCCAGCGCCTGTCGGGCATCCATCCGGTGAGCGAGCTCCCGCGCAGCGCGATCGGCAAGGTGCTCAAACGCGAGCTGCGCGATTCCCTGACGGGCACGCCGGCATGACCAGTCTGCGACAGGCGATCGACGCGCTGCAACCGACCGAGGGCGGCTGGCGCGGGACCGTGCCGGACAATTGGCTGCAGGGGCGCACCGCCTATGGCGGGTTCTCGGCCGCGCTCGCGCTGCATGCGGCGCAAATGTCGGACACCGACCTGCCACCGCTCCGCTCGGCGCAGGTCGCGTTCATCGGCCCGCTCTCGGGCGACATAACGATCCGCGCGACGCGGTTGCGACGCGGCCGCAATGCAGCGTTCGTCCAGGCGGACGTCGAAAGCGCGGCGGGACTCGGGCTGCGCGCGACCTTCGTCTTCATGGGGCCGATCGCCTCGCGCGTCGACCACCACACCGGCACCGCGCCCGCCTTCGCGGTACCCGACGCCGACACCGCGACCTATCGCGGCCACAGCGCAGTCGCCTTCTCGCGCAATTTCGATCTGCTCGACCGGCGCGACGACAGCGTCGGCCCCGCCGAATGGCTGCGCTGGGTCCGGCTGGCGGATCGCGAGGGGCTCGATCCGATGGTCGAGCTGATCGCGGTCGCCGACTGCCTGCCACCCTCCGCGCTCAAGCTGCTCGGCGGGCCGGCACCGCTCAGCTCGATGACCTGGCTGCTCAACATCCTCGGCCCGCAGCCGGTGACGCAGGATGGATGGTGGCTGCTGCGCGCGACGACCGACTATGTCCGCGACGGCAGTTCGAGCCAGTCGATGGCGATCTGGAACGCGCAAGGCCTACCAATCGCCGAACAGATGCAGAGCGTCGCGATCTTCGCCTGACCGCCACGTCAGGTCGGCCGCGCGCGAATGTGACGTGCACGATACAGATTGCGACAGTTTATCCGTCACCTGACAAAGCGTCGCGACAGCCGATCGTCATAACCGGGACATTCGATGGGGATCAGCCCCGTCCGACCGGAGATACGCGATGCGCAAGACCCTGCTCACGCTGGCGCTGACCGCCAGCAGCTTTGCCGCCACGGCCTGCGGCGCACAATCCGCCCCCGCCGACCGCGCCGACGCCGCCGCCACCAGCGCCGCCAATCGCGCCGCGCTGCAGACGACCATCGCCGGCCAGGCGCAGGCGGCGCCCGAAGTTGCCCCCCGCGGTCCCGGCCCGCAGCGCGCTGGCCGGATGCGCGGCGGGCCGATGATGCAGGCCGACACCGATCGCGACGGCGTCCTCACCCGCGCCGAAGTCGTCGCGCAGGCCGAGGCCCAGTTCGCCCGATTGGACGGCGACGGCGACGGCATCGTGACGGCGGCGGAACGCCAGGCGACACGCGAAGCGATGCGCGACCGTCGCGAGGCCCGGATGGCGGCACGCGGCAAGACGCTTCCGCCCGAGCGCGCAGGCATGGCGGACGGCAGGAAGGGCCAGATGATGCGCGGCAGGCGCGGCGGCGGTGACGGCGTGCTCACGCGGGCCGAATTCATCGACCGTGCCGGGCAGCGTTTCGACCGGATGGACGCCAATCATGACGGACGGCTCGACGCGAGCGAGCGGCCCGATCGCCGTGCGATGCGCCATGGTCGCGGGCACCGGATGGACCGGCCGGGCGGCGACACCGATCAGTAATCTGCTCCCCTGCCCCTGCGCGCCGGACGGTCTGCGATCGTCCGGCGCTTCCTTTGGACACGCACCATGCTAGACGTCGCCCCCATGGGAGACATGCCGCATCTGTTGCTCGTCGATGACGAGCGTTCGATCCGCGAGCCGCTGGCCGCCTATCTGACCAAGCAGGGATTTCGCGTCACGCAGGCGGGCGACGCGGAGGCCGCGCGGACGCGGCTGACCGCCTATGCGATCGACCTCGTCATCCTCGACATCATGATGCCGGGCGAGGACGGGCTGAGCCTGTGCCGCCACATCGCCGCGACCAGCGACGTGCCGGTCATCCTGCTGACCGCGCGCGCGGAGGAAACCGATCGGATCGTCGGGCTGGAAATGGGCGCCGACGACTATGTCGTGAAGCCTTTCTCGCCGCGCGAACTCGCGACGCGGGTGAAGGTCGTCCTGCGCCGCGCCACCGCGGGCGGCGCACGTCAGCATGCGCCCGAGGCCAATTCCTACGCCTTTGCCGGCTGGGTTCTGAAATCGGGCGAACGCGCGCTGGTCGACCGCGAAGGCGTGTCGGTGCCGTTGTCGACCGGCGAGTACAACCTGCTGCTCGCGCTGGTCACGCGACCGCGTCAGGTCCTGACCCGCGACCAGCTGCTCGATTTGACCCAGGGGCGCGAAGCCGCTGCGTTCGATCGCGCGATCGACAACCAGGTCAGCCGGCTGCGCCGCAAGATCGAGGCGGATGCCAAGACGCCCGAACTGATCAAGACGGTCTGGGGCGGCGGCTATACGCTGGCGGCCGAGGTCATCCGTCTGTGATCCCGCACCCGTGACGGCGTCCCGGCCCTGGCCGCGCAGTCTGGCAGGGCAGATGGCGCTGCTGATTGCGCTCGCCCTGTTCGTCGCGCAGGCGATCAATTTCGGGCTCATCCTTCGCGACCGGACCGAATTTCGTCTCGCCCAGGCGACGCGACCGGTGGCGACGCGGATTGCCGACGCGCTCGAACGCGAGGCGCATGCCGGGCGACCGCTGACCGCCGACCGCGGCCGGGTCCGTCGCCTCACCACCAATCCGCTCGCCCCCTTCGCCTATCAGCGGCATCCGGAGGTCGCGGCGGAACTCCGTCGCCAGCTTGCCGACCAAGGGCTGACGGTGGGCCGGATCGATACCGGTCTGCGCCCGGTTTCTGACGACGATGCCGGGTCCCGGCGGCGGGAGGGTCGTCGCAACGCCGACCGGCGGGGCGACCTGCAGGGCCCCACGCTGATGATCGCGGTCGAACAGCCGGGCCGCGGGTGGCTGGCGATCACCGCGCCGTGGCCGCAGCCGGGCTGGCGGCTGCTGTTCGCACTGTTGAGCCAGACCGCAATCCTGTACGTCATCGTTCTGTTGCCGGTGCTGTGGATCGTCCGGCGGATGTCGCGCCCCTTGCGCGATCTGCGCGCTGCGGCAGAGGCGTTCCGGCCGGGCGAGCCGGGTATCGCACTGTCGGTTCGCGGCCCCGACGACGTCGCCGCGCTGGTCGCCGCGTTCAACGCGTTGCGGCTGCGCGTCACCGCGATGCTCGACGAGAAGGATCGGATGCTCGGTGCGATCGGCCATGACCTGCGCACGCCGCTGGCAGCACTGCGTGTCCGTATCGAATCGGTCGAGGACGAGACCGATCGCACCCGGATGGCGGACACGATTGCCGAGATGAACCGCACGCTCGATGACATCCTGTCGCTTGCCCGGCTCGGCCGTCCGAGCGAGCCGCCGACCGATGTCGATCTGGCGGCGCTGGTCGACGCGGTGGTCGAGGATTTCCGCGATATCGGTGACAATGTGACGTTCGTCGAGGCGGGCCGGCTGCGGATGCACCTGCGCCCGTCGCTGATCCGGCGAGCGGTGCGCAACCTGATCGAGAATGCGGTCAAATATGGTGTTTCGGCAGAGGTCCGCGTCGAGGCCGACGCGCGCCGCGTCGCGATCGTCGTCGCCGATCAGGGACCCGGGATCCCCGAGGATCGCATGGGCGACGTGTTCGACGCGTTCACCCGGCTGGAAACGTCGCGCAATCGCGAAACCGGGGGCATCGGGCTGGGCCTTGCGCTCGCCCGCGCCATCATCCGCGAGGCCGGCGGCGAGATCCGCCTCGTCAACCGCACGGGCGGCGGCCTCGACGCGATCATCGAACTCCCGCGCTGAGGCGTAGTCGGGCGCACACGTCCACCCAAACCCCATCATCCTGGGCTCGACCCAGGATCCAGAGCCACGCATGCTACGACATTGGGCTCTGGATCCTGACTTTCGTCAGGATGACGGAGGTTCTGGGGCGAGCGGGCCGAAGCCCCTAGTCCTCGACGATCTGGCTGTTGGTCCGCGTATCCTTCATCCGCAGATACACGATCAGCGACACCGCGATCATGCCGGTCACATACCAGTAGAAGCCGCGCTCGAACCCGGAATCCTTGAACTTGAGCGCGACATATTCGGCGGTCCCGCCGAACAGCGTGTTGGCGAGCGCATAGGGCAAGGCCACACCCAGCGCACGGATATGCGCAGGGAATAACTCAGCCTTCACGACTGCGTTGATCGAGGTGTAGCCCGTCACGATCAGCAGCGCCGCCATCACGAGCAACCCGGCATAGACCGGGTTGGTCGCCGTCTCGAGCGCGGTGAAGATCGGATAGGTGAACAGCACGCCTGCAATGCCGAACGCGATCATCAGCGGCTTGCGGCCGACCCGATCCGACAACCCGCCCGCGATCGGCTGGAGCAGCATGAACACGAACAGCGTCGCGGCATTGATCTGGCTCGCCACTTCGCGGCTGAAACCGCTCGTGTTCACCAGGAACTTCTGCATGTAGATCGAGTAGGCATAGAAGGCGAGCGTACCGCCTGCGGTCAGAAGCATCACCGTCATCGTCTCGCGCGGATGCTTGGTGATCAGCTGGAGGAAGCCCGACTTGGGCTTGCCGTCGCCCGCCTCGGACTTGGCATTCTCGAAGCTCTGCGTTTCGGCCAGCCCGCGACGGATGTAGAACACGACCACGGCCAGGACCGCACCGATCGCGAACGGAATGCGCCAGCCCCAGGAATCGAGTGCCGCCTCGCTCATCGTCGACTGGAGCACCAGCAGGACGCAGATCGCGAGCAGCTGGCCCGAGATCAGCGTGACATACTGGAACGACGAGAAGAACCCGCGGCGATCCTTGCCTGCCATCTCGGTCAGATACGTCGCCGACGCGCCATATTCACCGCCGACCGACAGCCCCTGCATGAGGCGCGCGATCACCAGCATGATCGGCGCGAACACGCCGATCGTCTCGTATCCCGGCGTGCATGCGATGATCAGCGAGCCTGCGCACATCAGCGTGACCGCGACCGTCAGCCCCGCCTTGCGGCCGTGGCGATCCGAATAGACTCCCATGATCCACGCGCCGATCGGCCGCATCAGGAAGCCGACGGCGAAAATCGCCGCCGCGCTCAGCAGCTGCGCGGTGCGATCCGTTGACGGGAAGAAATGCGGTGCGAAGTAGAGCGTGAAGGCGGAATAGACGTACCAGTCGAACCACTCGACGAGATTGCCGGTCGATCCGCCGATGATCGCCTTCAGGCGCGTTTTCTGATCGGGGGCCATTATTTCGCGTCCTGTGCGGCTTGAGTTGGGGCAAAGCCGCGCTTCTTGAGCAACGCGTTCACATCCGGGTCGCGACCGCGAAAGGCGCGGTACGCCTCGGCACGATCGGTCTCGTTACCCGTCGACAGCAGGAGCCTTGCGAACTTGTCCGCGGTCGGCTTGTCCCAGGGGCTGCCCGCCTCCTCGAACGCAGCGAACGTGTCCGCGTCCATCGTCTCGGACCAGAGATAGCTGTAATAGCCCGCCGAATAGCTGTCGGACGAGAACAGATGCTGGAACTGCGGCACGCGGTGCCGCATCACCAGCTGCTTGGGCATGCCGATTTCGGCGAGCGTCGCCGCCTCGAACTTGTCCGGGTCGATCACGCCATTGGCCACGGTGTGGATCTTCATGTCGACGATCGCCGACGACAGATATTCCGCGGTGGCAAAGCCCTGGTTGAACGTCCGCGACTTCTCGATCTTGTCGAGCAGGTCCTGCGGCATCGCCGCCTTGGTCTGGTAATGCCGCGCATATTTGTCGAGCACGTCACGGGTGAGCAGCCAATGTTCGTTCACCTGGCTCGGATATTCGACGAAGTCGCGCGGTGTGCCGGCAAGGCCCGGATACTGGACGTCCTGCAGCATCGCGTGGATCGCATGGCCGAATTCGTGGAACAGCGTCTGCGCATCGTCAAGGCTGATCAGGATCGGCTCGCCGGGTGCGCCCTTGGCGAAATTATTGTTGTTCGACGACAGCACCAGCTGCGCCGGGGCAAGCCCGCGCTGCCCGCGATAGGTGTTCGCCCAGGCGCCCGACCGCTTGCCGGTCCGCGCGAAATCGTCGCGGTAGAACAGCCCGACATCCTTGCCGGCCTTGTCCGTCACGCTCCACACACGCATGTTCGGCTCGAACACCGGCACCGTGCCGGTGATCTCCTTGAAATTCAGCCCGTACAGCCGGTTGGCTGCGTAGAGCGATCCCTGGATGATATTGCCGAGCTCGAAATACGGCTTGAGCTGCGCCTGGTCGAGATCGTAGCGGCTCTTGCGGACCTTCTCCTGATAGAAGCGGTAGTCCCAGGGTTCGATCGTCAGCGACGCGCCGGCGATCTTCTGCATGTCCGCGACTTCCTCGGCGACACGGCCCTTGGCGGCCGGCCAGACGCGCATCATGAGGTCCATCGCCGCGGCGGGCGTCTTGGCCATCGTGTCCTGCATCCGCCAGTCGGCATGCGTCTTGAACCCGAGCAGATGCGCGCGGTCGGCACGCAGCTTGACGATCTGCGCGATCGTCGCGTTCGTGTCGTTGGCATCGCCGTTATCGCCGCGATTGACGAACGCGCGCCACACCTTCTCGCGCAGGGCGCGGTCGGTCGCGTAGGTCAGCACCGGATCGACCGCCGAGCGCGTGTTGACGATCGCGAAGCCCGGCAGCTTGCGCTCAGCCGCCGCGGCCTTGGCGACCGCCTTCACGCTGTCGGGAAGCCCGGCCAGCTGCGCCTCGTCGGTGACCGAGATCGCCTTGCTCTCGTCGGCGAGCAGCTTCTCGCCAAAGGTCGAGAACTGCGTCGCGAGCTGCTGGTTATACTGAGAAAGCTGCGCCTTCTGCGCATCGTTCAGTTTCGCGCCCTGGCGCACATAGCTGTCATAGATCCGCGTCACGAGCCGGATCTGCTGCGCGTCCAGCCCACTTGAGTTGCGCGCGTCGTAGATCGCCTGGATCCGCGCAAACAGCGGCTTGTCGAACGTGATGGCATCCGACGCAGCGGAGAATTTGGGCGACCATTCGCGGTCGAGCTTCTGATAGGCGGGCGTGTTCATGTTGCCCGTCATCACGCCGAACAGTGTCATCACCTGCCCGTAGCGCTTGCCCGCAAGCTGCATCGGCACGATCGTGTTCGCGAAGGTCGGCTTGGCCGGGTTATCGGCGATCTTGCGATATTCGGCGGTGCGCTCCGCCAGCGTCGTCTCGAACGCCTGCGGGAACAGTTCGGGGCGGACCTTGTCCCAGGGCGGCACCCCGCCTGCGGGGCCGGTCCAGTCGGCAAGCAGCGGATTGGCGGAGGGCGCGACCGCGGTCTGCGCCATGGTAGATGCTGACGCCATCAATGCGGCTGCACTGATTGCGAGGGGTAGAAAATGCACATGGTTCTCCCGGACGATGTTGACGCCATCATAGAGACAATGTGCAGATGCGGAACCCCGCGTGCCGCGGCGGCACCCCCCGGCCCGCGCTGGCAGGCCGTGTCCAAGGCGCCGAAGGACCGGTCAGGCTGCCCGGGACTAGACGTCGTCAGACGCCTCTGAATGCCCATCCATAGCGTTTGAAGGCGGGGTCTGCTGTTCAGCTAGACGTGCCGCCTCGATCAGCCGGCGGCCCGTTTCGGCCGCCGCCGCGGGCGTCATCGCGATTGCCAGGCCATTGGGACCATCGAGCGTCACCTGCCCCTGCTCGGCCGCCGCTACGCCCGGCTCGTCCTCCGGCTTCAACCTGTCGTTCATGCAAAGGCTCCGGCGGGGGTGGCGCTCGTCCCGTAAAGATAGTCGGGATGAAATTCCCCAACACTCGCCAGCCCGGCTGGATCCATGATCTCGACGGTATTTGCCCGGAATGTCACCAGCTTGCGCTCTCGCAGCAAGCGCAGCACGCGATTGACGTGGACGCCGGTGATGCCGCAGGCCTCCGCCAGATCGGGCTGGGTCATCGGCAGCGTGTAGCAGCCGTCCTTCGCCAAGCCGACCATCGACAGTCGTGCGTAGATCTCGCAGAACAGATGCGCCACGCGCCCCTCGGCGCCGAGCCGCCCCATCCGGAAAATCCATTCGCGGTGCATCGCCGCATCGAGCAGCGTGCTGAACCAGAGCCGCTGCGTCAGATGCGGATGCCGTTCGGTGATCGTCTTCAGCGTCTCATGTTCGAACGTCGCGACCTTTACCGGCCCCAATGTGGCGACGTCATGATCCAGCCGCTTCATCGGGAAGGCGTGAAGATCGACAAAATCCCCCGGGATATGGACGGCGACGAGCTGCCGCAGACCATCCCGATCATCCATATAACGGCAGATGAACCCTTCGAGCAGCAGCGTGCTCGTCTGGACGGGCTGGCCGGCACGCACGAGGCGATGGCGCGGCGGCAGCGACCTTACCTCGGCGACGCTGTCCTCTAGGATCTGCTTTTCCTGTGCGCTCAGGTCCTCGCGGCCTCGGCCCAGCAAAAATTTTTCCGTCAGCATGCCTGTTTCCCCACCGCAATACCGCGCGCGTGACGCGCTCATCAGCGGATTCATATTGATTGAGATGAGTCAATCGCATCGAAGGCGAAACAAAGCCGCCGTCCATCTGTTCCTCGTCGACCATGTATCAGCCGCAATCCCAAAACGACCATCCGCTCGCACGCGCGTTCATCGCGACGATCAAGGACACTGCCTTCCCGTGTGTCGGCGCCAAGTCGGCGCTCGCGAAGGGGCAGATGGACATCATCGTCGCGCGCGACCTTCGATCGGCGTGGGACGACCTGCGCATCCTGCCGATGCTGGGTGACACGGTCCGCAAATATCATGAAGACCGCGCGATCTTCCGGACGCTCGTGGTGCTGTTCGAAGGCCCTGCCGACAGCGCGACGCACCTGAGCGAAGAGGAATTCGAATCGCACCTCTGGGCGCGGGCCCAGTCGCTGAGCGACAAGGACGCGTGGCTTGGCCATCGTCCCGATCCCTCGGTCAGCGCCGATCCCGACGATCCGCATTTTTCGCTGAGCTTTTCTGGCGAGGCGTTTTTCGTTGTCGGCCTGCACCCGCAGGCTAGCCGTCCCGCGCGGCGTTTCGAGGCACCAGCGATGGTGTTCAACCTCCACGACCAGTTCGAGGTGCTGCGGACGCAACAGCGCTACGACAAGCTGCGGACGTCGATCCTGGCGCGCGATCTCGAGCTGGCGGGGTCGATGAACCCGATGCTTGCGCGCCACGGCGAATCGAGCGAGGCACGCCAATATAGCGGGCGGGTCGTCGACGATTCCTGGAAATGCCCGTTCAAGCGGAGCAGTGCACATGGTTGAGACGATCAGCCCCCGGTCGGGGACCGCCTTCACGCTCGATCGCGGCCAGACGCTGACCGTGATCGATCCCGAGGGCCGGCAGGTCGCCGATCTTCTGGCTTATAGCCGCGCCGACACGCGCGAGGTGATTTCGTCGGGGCGGACGCTGGACTATGCCAGCCGGCTCTATCTCACCACGGGCGACCGGCTCTATTCGAACCGCAGCACCGTGATGCTCGACATCATCGCCGACGATGTCGGCCGGCATGATTTCCTGCTGACGCCGTGTTCGAAGGAAACCTTCGCGATCATCTACGGCGACACCGACCCACACCGGGGATGCTTCGGCAATCTCGCGGCGGCGCTCGCGCCTTATGGTATCGAGCCGGATGCGATCCCGGTCGCGTTCAACTGCTTCATGAACGTGCCGATCGATGGCACGACGGGGGCGTTCACGGTCGAACCACCGCTCAGCCGCGCCGGCGACACCGTCACGTTCCGCGCGGAGATGGACCTGATCATCGCCCTGACCGCCTGTTCCGCGCTCCAGTCCAATGGCGGCGCGTTCAAGCCGATCCAGTACCGGATCGACTGACGCCGTCTGCCCTTTGGCGCCGAAACGCCGGAGGTGCGCTCACAACAAGGCGTCGAGCAGTCCGATCAACGGCCGGTCGGCAGGTGGCATCGGCAGGTCGTGCATGTCCGCCGGGCGGACCCAGCGTAACGCGGATGCTTCGAGCGCGCGCGGCACGCCGGTCCATTTGCGGGTGATGTACAGCAGCAGGAGCAGATGCCCGTCGTCGAGCGGCGCACTGGCAAACGCGGCGGGGGCAAGGCAGGCCTGCGGCACGGTGATCGCCAGTTCCTCCTCGAGCTCGCGGATAAGGGCGGCTTCGGGCGTTTCGCCCGGCTCGACCTTGCCGCCCGGAAACTCCCACAGCCCGGCCAGCGAGCGGCCCTCGGGGCGCTGCTGCAGCAGGACGCGGCCATCCGCATCGACCAGCGCCGCGGCGACGACCGGCAATAAGTAAGCGGCTTTGGTCATTCGTTAATCTCCGCGCTGTATAGGGCACGCCATGAGGCCGAAGCTGATCGTCGTAAAGACCATGCGTCGCAAGATCCGCGCCGCTGCGGCCGCGCTCATCACCGACCGGCGCGGCGCTACCGCAGTTGAATACGGGCTTATTCTTGCGCTCGTCGTTCTCGGCATGATTGCCGGACTCGTCTATCTTGCTGATGGCACTACCGCGCTTTGGGGCATGCTGCACAACCGAGTGGCTAACGCGCGCTAACCATAGCAAAAATCCGCCCGTTTAAGCTTTTCTCAATGGGTCACGTCTAGTCACGGAATTGCTGATCCGGTGTAGCCCCGGGCGGCCGGGTGACTGATGCTTTTAACGATGGAGACCGGAATGCAGACGCTTCGGAAGATTTTCAAGAACACCAAGGGCGCAACCGCAATCGAGTACGGCCTGATCGCCGCGCTGATCGCCGTCGCAGCCATCGCCGCGATGCAGGGCCTGGGTGGCAGCCTGAACAAGACGTTCAACAACGTCTCGACCAAGCTCAACACGTCGGGCTGATCCAGTCGATCCTCGGATCGAACTGGCGCATCGGGCGGCGGACCTCCGGGTTCGCCGCCCTTTTGCTATGGGGGTCAGAGACGACCCATCTTGAGGAACTTGGACTGGCGTTCCTTGCGCAGCTCGACCGGCGACAACGGAACGAGCGAGTCGAGTGCATCCGTCAGCGCGCTGCCCAGCGCGTCGATCGCCACCGCGCGGTCACGGTGCGCGCCACCCAGCGGTTCGGGGACGATCGTGTCGATCACGCCGAACGCCTTTAGATCCTGCGCCGTGATGCGCATCGCCTCCGCGGCCTCGGCCGCCTTGTCCGCGGTACGCCACAGGATCGACGCACAGCCTTCGGGGCTGATCACCGAATAAATGGCATGTTCGAACATCAGCACGCGGTTGCCCGCCGCCAGCGCGACCGCGCCACCTGATCCGCCCTCGCCGACGATCGCCGAGACGATCGGCACGCCTGCGTTCAAGCAGGCTTCGGTCGACCGGGCGATCGCCTCCGCCTGTCCGCGCTCTTCCGCCTGGATGCCGGGAAACGCCCCCGACGTGTCGACCAGCGTCACGATCGGCAGGCCGAAACGGTCCGCGAGTTCAACGAGGCGGATCGCCTTGCGATAGCCCTCGGGCTTGCCCATGCCGAAATTGTGCCGCAACCGGCTCGCGGTATCGTCGCCCTTCTCATGGCCGAGCACCATGATCTTGCGGCCGCGGAACGTCGCAAAGCCTCCCAGGATCGCCTGGTCGTCGCCGAACGCCCGGTCACCGGCGAGCGGCACGAATTCCTCGAACAGCGCGGCCGCATAATCCTTGAAGTGCGGCCGCTCGGGATGGCGCGCGACCTGCGTCTTCTGCCACGGCGTCAAACGGGCGAATGTGTCCTTCAGCAGCTTGTCGGATTTCGCCTGCAACCGCATGATATCGGCGGACAGATCGAGATTGCCATCGCTGGCGGTCTCACGAAGTTCGTCGATCCGCCCCTGCAGTTCGGCGATGGGTTTCTCAAAGTCGAGGAAGCTTGGCATCCGCGTCGGTTACGGGGCGCGCGCCGGAACGTCAACGTGAGGTCGCGTGCTCAGGATCGGTCAGGGGGTGGCGGGTGTTGACGAGCTCGATGAGTTTGCTCGCCTCGACATGCGTATAGATCTCCGTGGTCGCGATATCGGCATGCCCGAGCATCGCCTGCAACGCCCTCAGATCGGCGCCCCCCGCGAGCAGATGCGTCGCGAAGGCGTGGCGCAGGACATGCGGGCTGACGCGGTCGGGGGGCACCCCCGCCTCTGCCGCCAGCGCCTTGACGATCTGGTACAGGCGAATTCGTGACAAATGCCCCTTGCCTGAGGGGAACAGCCAGGGCTGATCCGCCGCGACGTGCGTGCGCCACAGCGCGACGGCGGCACGCGCCCGGTCCGAGATCGGCACGAGCCGCTCGCGTCCGCCCTTGCCGCGCAGGATCAGGAACGGCCGGTCGGGGTGCACCGCGGCGCGTGGCAGGCTGACGAGCTCGGTCGCACGCAGCCCCGATCCGTAAAGAAGTTCGATCAGCGCGGAGAGCCGCAGGTCGACCGGATCCATCGGATCGCGCGCCACGCGCTCGACGATCGCGGCGAACAACCGGTCGACATCGGCGTGGCTGAGGATCTTCGGCAAGGACCGTGCCGTGCCCGGCCGCGGGAGCGCCTTGCCCGGATCGTCACTGCGATGGCCTTCGTCGGCAAGAAATCCGAAGAACCGGCGCAAGGCTGCGGACTTGCGGCCGACCGTCGCGCGCGACAGGCTGCTCCAGCTGTCCGCCAGCCGCCCCAGCGCATCGCCGTCCGCGCGGGCCAGCGCGCCATCGGCAACGCGTGATGCGAGCATGAGATCGCTGCGATACGCCGCGATCGTATTCAGCGCAGCGCCCGATTCCGCCGCCATCATCTCGAGGAACCGCTCGATCAGCGCCCGGTCGCTCGCCGCCGGCGGCGCGCAGTCGATCGCATCCGCCCCGGCGACCACATCGGTCATGATCGAGACCGCGTCACGCGCGCGCGATCGCCTCGGCCGCGATCATCCGCGCTTCGCCCTCGAGACCCACGGCGCGCAGGGCCGCGACGATCCGGTACAAGGCCTCGGGCGGCATGCCGTGCCAGCTGGCGGTCTGCATGCCCGTCGCCGCGAGCAGCGCGACCGTCCCCGTCTGGCCCGCTCGCGCTGCCTTGTCGAGCGCACGCGTCCAGCCATTTTCGGTGCCGATCGGAACCGCCAGCGCCTGCGCGGCGCGTTCGATATCGCCCGCGCTCAAACGGCCGAGACCGGCCAACCCAGCGAACAGCAGACGCTGCTTCAGGGCCGAATCGCCGCGGCCACCGCTATAGGCCGCCAGATCGCCATAGCTCAGGCGACCGGTCGCATCGGGATCCGCCAGCGCGATCATCGCCCAGCCATCGCCACCCTTGGCAACCGTGCCGCGCCAGCGGGCCGCGGTCCGGTCGAGCCCCGCGGACAGCATCGCGGCGACCATCCGGTCGGCATCGCGCTTGCCATTTGCAGGCGGGATCCGTGCCGCCGCCCGCGCGGTCAGCACCATCCGGGCATAGGATGGCCAAGCATCTTCCGCCTTGCCCCAGATCGATCGCAGCGCGGTCATCCGGCCTTCGGCATTGCGGTCGGCATAGGCGGTGCGCAGGTCCTGCACGGTCGCGGCCACCGCGCTCTGCACGCTGTCGTCCGCCTCCGCCGCTGCGTAGAGATCGACCAGTGCGGCGCTCGACAGCACGCCTTGCGCCGCCGCAGCGTCCGCGGCGGGCAGGCGGTCGGCGATCGTCATCGCTGGGGACAGCGCCCGCCAATAGGTCGCCTGCACGCCGACGGTCCGGTACAGCGCATCGGGAACGGCAACACCGGTCGCCATCGCCAGGCCGAACCGCCACGAAGTCAGCTGGTCGACCGAATCCCATTCGATCGTGACCGCCTGACGCCCCTGCCCGCCCGCGCCGACGACCTTCTGCGCGAGCAGCATGTCGACGCCCGACGCGACGTTGCGGCGCCGTGCCGCGGTGATCAGCGTGCCGGCCTGGGTCGGCGATCCCGACAGCCCCGCGCACATCGCCTGCGCCATCGTCCAGCCACGCGCCGGTGCGCGTTGCATCGCGCCCTCGACGAGCGGGCACAGTGACCCCGGATCGCCCGCGGCGAGACCCGCGTTCATCGCCACCTGATAGAGTTTGGGTGTGTAATTGCCGGTATCGACGCCCTGCACCACCGCACGAGCGGCGACGGACTCGCCCATGCGCAGCAACAGCCAGGCGCGCTCGGCGGCGAAATCCGCGCCGTTGACGCCGACCGGGGTCTCGACCCGCGACACAAGCGCCCGTCGCAACAGGATCGACATCCAGCGTGACGGGAGCGGCACGCTCAACCGCCGCATCAGCGTCTCGAGATAGGGGCCCTCGGCATCACCGAACGCGTCGGCCGCGAGGCCGCCCTCGCCGGGGCCGATCGGCCCCACACGGTCGAGCGAACGGCGGGCCGAGGCCGGCATTTCATATTGCGCGAGCACCGCCGGATCGATCGGTGGCGGCGTGTCAGCGGCAGGCGTCGCCGTCAGCGGCGCAATGCTCCTATCAGGTGCGGGCAGCGGCTGGATCGTCGCCATCCCGGCCGGCGGCGCCGGAACGGGAGCGCCGGGGGACGCGGTCGGGCCCGAAGACGGGGTCGTCGGTGCAGGCCGCGCTGGCGCCGACCCGTTGGGCTGCGATTGCGCCGGGCTGGCGGCCGGCGGAGTCCGGCGCGGCGCAGGGGCTGGCGTCGTGTCACCGAAACCGGGCGGCAGGAGTGATTCCGGTCGGTCCTGCCCGATCGCCGGCGCGAGCGCGGCAAGGCTGCAGGCGGCGGCGAGCGCCGCCAGCGTGACCTTAGGACAGGTTCGCAAGCGTCACGGCCTTCTCGACTTGCGTCTGCGGACGCTCCGTTGCGCGGCCGGCGAGCAGGAACAACCCACCGACGACGACGACCAGGATAACGACGACCGAGACTATCAGGCGGGACATACGCAAAACCTTGTAAAGACTGATAGGACATTGGTGACGGATGCGAATAGGCATGCGGATGCCGTTTCCCCCCGCGCAGTGCCGCTGTATAGCGCGGACCGCGATGTTGCAAAGCCACAACCCGATTGCCCCCTGGAGCGGCCCCCCGATCGTGCTCGTCGGCCTGATGGGCGTGGGCAAGACCACCGTCGGCCGCCGCCTCGCGCACCGCTTGCGGCTGCCCTTCGTCGACGCCGATCACGAGATCGAGGCGGCGTCCGGCATGAGCGTCAGCGAGATCTTCGCCAAATATGGCGAGGCCTATTTCCGCGACGGCGAGCGCCGCGTGATCGCGCGGCTGATCGACGGCACGCCGAAGGTCATCGCGACCGGCGGCGGCGCGTTCATCAATGACGAGACACGCAGCCTGATCCTTGCCGAAGCCACAGCGATCTGGCTCAGCGCGCCGCCCGAGATCCTCGTCGAACGCGTCGGGCGTCGCAACACCCGCCCCCTGCTGCGCAACCGCGACGCAGGCCAGGTACTTGCCGAGCTCGCGCGTGTCCGCAACCCGATCTACGCCAAGGCGCATATCCATATCGCCAGCAACAAGGCGCCGCACGAGGCGACCGTCGCCTCCATCCTGAAAGCCATCGGCCTATGACCGTCATCACCGTGAACCTGGGCGCACGGACCTATCCGATCCATATCCGGGCCGGCCTGCTCGAGGAGGCCGGCGATCATCTGGCGCCGCTCGCGCGCGGTCGGACGATGGCGATCGTCACCGACGAGAATCTGAGCGGCCATCTGGCGACACTGCAGGCGTCACTCACGGCGCACGGCGTCGCGAGCGAGGCGATCGTGCTTTCGCCCGGCGAGGGATCGAAGAGCTGGGCGACGCTGGAACGGCTGTGCGACCGCCTGCTCGACATCGGCATCGAGCGCGGCGATCACGTCGTCGCGCTCGGCGGCGGGGTGATCGGCGATCTCGTCGGCTTTGCCTGCGCCATCCTCAAGCGCGGCTGCCGCTTCGTTCAGATCCCGACCACGTTGCTCGCGCAGGTCGACAGTTCGGTCGGCGGCAAGACCGCGATCAACACGCGTGCGGGCAAGAACCTGATCGGCGCCTTCCACCAGCCGGCGATGGTCCTGATCGACCCGCAGGTGCTCGACACGCTGCCGATCCGTGAGTTGCGCGCGGGCTATGCCGAGGTGGTGAAATACGGGCTGATCGACGACCCCGCCTTCTTCGCCTGGTGCGAGACGAACGGCGCGGCATTGCTCGCCGGCGACATCGCGCTGCGCGAATACGCCATCATCCACAGCGTATCCGCCAAGGCGCGCATCGTCGCGGCGGACGAGCATGAGACGACCGGCACGCGCGCGCTGCTCAATCTGGGCCACACCTTCGGCCATGCGCTCGAGGCCGAGACGGGCTTCTCGCAGACGCTGATCCACGGCGAGGGCGTCGCCGCGGGCTGCGCATTGGCATTCCGCTATTCGGCGGCCCACGGGCTCTGTTCGCGCGACGAGGCCGATCGGGTGGCGGCCCATTGGCGCGCGGTTCAGCTGCCCGACGGATTGGCCGGCGCGCATGTCGCCGCGGATGGCGCGACGCTCGTCGATCATATGCGCCACGACAAGAAGATGGCGGCGGGCACGCTGCCCTTCCTGCTCGCCCGCGGGATCGGCCGGACCTATCTCGACACGACCGTCGACCTCGCCGATGTCGCCGCCTTCCTCGACGCGGAGCCCCGCTGATGCCCAATGGCGTCGCCAAGCAGAACCTGCCGACGAAGATTTGCCCGGCCTGCGAACGGCCGTTCACCTGGCGCAAGAAATGGGCGCGCGACTGGGATTCGGTGATCTACTGCTCGGATGCCTGCCGCAAGAAACGCTAGCCCAGCAGCACCGTCAGGTGCGCGCTGCGCTCCACGCCAGCCACAGCCAGCCGCCGATGAGCAACGCGCCGCCGATCGGCGTGATCGCACCGAACCAGCGCGGCGCCCCCAGCGCCATGGCGTAGAGCGTGAGCGCGAAGATCGCCGCGCCGATGACGAACAGCCATGCTGGCCCCCGCGCCTCCATCCGCACCGCGACCAGCGCCGCGACGACATGGATCAGCTGATACTGCGCGCCCGTCTTCAACCACTCCACCGCGGGACCGCTTGCACCATGCGCACCGAACGCGCCCGCCGCGACCGCGATGGCGCCTGACAGTGCCGCTAGAACGACGAGCATCATTGTGGATCATTCCCCCATGGAAAGCGCTGCGCGGTTTCGGTGCGCGCCGCGCGAATGTCGCCGGCGGCGATCTGGATCCGCAACCGCTCCTTGTCGCGCGCCCGGTACGCTTCCTCCGCGCGATCGATCTCGGCCGGCGCGACGCCGAGCCCGCGCAGCGCAAGCCGCGCCATCTTCACCGCCGATTCGAGAACCTCGCGAACGACATAGGTCGCCGGGCCGTTCTTCAGCTTGACCAGCGTGCGGCGGTCGAACGCGCGGACATAGATCTCGGCCTTGGGAAACGCCTCGTGGATCGCTGCGATCGTCTCGGGTTCGATCTGATCGCCGTCGATGCACATGCAGATGAGTTCGGCGTCCGCCGCCCCCGCCTGACGCAACAGGTCGAGCCGGGTGCCGTCGCCGTAATAGACCTTGGCGCCGAACTCGCCCGCAATGTCGATCATCTCGATATCGGTATCGATCAGCGTGACCGGGATGCCCTGTGCCAGCAGCATCTGACCGACCGTCTGCCCGAACCGGCCATAGCCGACGATGATCGCATTGGCGCCGTCGGCGACCGGGCCCTCGCGATCGGTACCGGGTGCGATCGGCTCGGTCCGGAACCGGCGGGTGATCCCCATCAGGAACGGCGTCGTCGCCATCGACAGCGTGATGATCGCGCCGAACAGGCTTGCCGCTTCCGGATCGATCAGCAGCCCCGCCTGCGCCTGTGCGAACAGCACGAACCCGAATTCGCCGCCCTGGCTCAGCAACAGGCCGAGCGCGAAGGCCTGCCGCCAAGTCATCTTGAACGCCATGCCGATCGCCATGATCACGCCGGTCTTCGTCGCGATCAGCGCCGCGGCCATCGCCAGCACGAACAGCGGCCGCTCGGCGATCGCGCCGAGATCGAGCAGCATGCCGACCGCGAGGAAGAACAGTCCGAGCAGGATCGACCGGAACGGCTCGACATCGGCCTCCAGCTCATGCCGATACGGACTGTCCGCGAGCATCACGCCGGCGATGAACGCGCCGAGCGCGGTCGACAGGCCGAGCCATTCCATCACTGCGGCGCTGGCGATAACCGTGAACAGGCCGGCGAACACGAACATCTCGCGCTCGCCCATATTGCCGATCAGCCGGAAGAACGGCCGCAACAGGAATCGCCCGGCGATGATCAGCCCGACGACCGCGGCGACCGTGTAGAGCGCGAGCAGCCATCCGGGCGGCGCATTCGCATCGGCGGGATTACGGCTCATCGCCGCGACGATCGTGATCAGCGGGACGATCGACAGATCCTGGAACAGCAGGATCGAGAAGGCACGCTCGCCAAAGGGCGTCCGCATCCGCCCCGAGGATTGCAGCATCGGCAACACCTGCGCGGTCGACGACAGCGCGAGCGGCAGCCCCAAGGCGAGCGCGGCGGGCAGCGAGAAGCGCGCGCCGAGCCACACGATCGCGGTGATCGCGAGACCGCAGGCAACCACCTGCATCAGGCCCAGCCCGAAGATTTCATGCTTCATCCGCCACAGCCGGCTCGGGTTGAGCTCGAGCCCGACGATGAACAGCAGCAACGTGATACCGAGTTCGGCAAACCCGAGCTTGGCCTCCGCGTCACCCACCAGCCCCAAGACATGCGGTCCGACGACCGCCCCTGCGACGAGATAGCCCAGCGTCGCGCCGAGGCCGATCCTTCGGAACAGCAGCACGAACACCAGCCCGAAGCCGAGCAGGACCACCCCGTCCCGCAACAGCGACGTCGGCGTGCCGTCATGCATCAGACATCGGTCCCGGCAGATGCGCTCGCGGGGGCCGTGACCGACACCTCCGCATGACCCGACGCATTGGTCGCCGCGGCCTCGGCCGCCTCCGCCGCCGCTTCGAAAGCGAGGCGGATCGACGGATGCCGCGCGGTATAGTCGAGTGCGGGTGCGAAGACATCCATCCCGGGCCAGTCGGGCGCATTGCCGGTGCGCGCGAGCCAGGCGGTGATCGCATCGCGGGCCGCCGCCAGCTCCGCAGGCGTCCGCCCTACGATGCTCGAGGCGAGTAGCGATGAGGACGCCTGACCCAGCGCACAGGCGCGCACCAGCAGCCCAACCGCGGCGACGCGCCCATCCGCGCCCATATCGACGTCCACCGTCACGCGGCTGCCGCAGATCGGCGAGCGGCGTTCCGCAGTCGCCATCGGCGCGGTCAGGCGCTCATGATACGGAATCGACGCGGCAAGACGCAGGATCTCGGCATTGTAGAGGGGGGCGTTCATGGGGTCGGCTCACTTGCGGTATCGGATCGGGACGCGTTCGGCTTCGTGCCGAACACCGGTTTGCCGCGACGGCGGCGATCGACGAAATCGGCGATGCTCGCGCTCGTCGCATTGAGCAGCGGATAGGTGCGCGAGCGGGTCATCCATTCGGGCCGTCGCGCCGCACCGCCGCTCATCGTGTCGATCACCAGCGTCGCCAGCAGGAAGACGAGGCTTGCGAGGATCAGTCCCTTCAGCGCCCCGAACCCGAATCCGAGCGCGCGGTCGACCGGTCCCAGGATCGACGTCCGCGTCCGCGCGCCGATCGCGTTGGCGACGAGCCGCCCGCCGATATAGGTCAGCCCCGTGATGAGCGCGAAGGCAAGGACCGCCGCACCGCTGACCGTACCGATGACCGGGGTCAGCGCGGCCGCGACGGGGATGTGGAACAGCTTGAGCATCGCCACCATCGCGACCCAGGCGAACATCGAAAGCACCTCGGTCACGAACCCGCGAATTAGGCCGAGTACGGCGGCGCCAGCAACCGCGAGCAGGACGATGACATCGAGGGCGGTGAGGTTCATGATGTCTGGAATAGGGACGAGTGCCGCGAACCGCTAGTGCAGCCGCGCGAACCGCCGGATCATGGCCACACCATCGTCGTTCACCGCAACGCCGGACGCCGCGTCCCGCCCCGGCTCATCCCCGCCCGAGCATGTGGTCGACGAACGCGGCGAGCGTCTTGAACCCCAACAGCCGCATGCCGCCCTTCTCGTCGCTCATCGACGTGGGGACGAGCGCGCGCTCGAACCCCAGCTTGCTCGCTTCCTTCAGCCGTAGCGGACCGTGCGCGACCGGCCGGATCTCGCCCGACAAGGCCACCTCGCCGAACGCGACCGCGTCGACCGGTACGGGACGCTCCGCCATCGCCGATATCAGCGCCGCGGCGACCGCGAGATCGGCGGCGGGATCCTGCACGCGGTAGCCGCCGGCGATGTTGAGATAGACCTCGGCCGACGAGAAGCTCAGCCCGCACCGCGCCTCGAGCACCGCGAGGATCATCGCCAGCCGCCCCGAATCCCATCCGACGACCGCGCGCCTCGGCGTCGCGCCGCTCGCCAGCCGCACCGTCAGCGCCTGGATCTCGACCAGCACCGGTCGCGTCCCCTCCAGCGCCGGGAACACCGTCGCGCCGGTCATCGCGTCGTCGCGCGTCGTCAGGAACAGCGACGACGGGTTGCCGACCTCCGCCAGCCCCTCGGTCTGCATCGAGAAGACGCCGATCTCGTCGGTGCCGCCGAAGCGGTTCTTGATCGCGCGCAAGATCCGGTACTGATGACTGCGCTCGCCTTCGAAGCTCAGCACCGTGTCGACCATGTGTTCGAGCACGCGCGGCCCCGCGATGCTGCCGTCCTTGGTCACATGGCCGACCAGCACGACCGCGGTCCCACGCTCCTTGGCGAACCGGATCAGCTCCTGCGCCGATGCCCGTACCTGGCTGACCGTGCCGGGTGCGCCTTCGATCAGGTCGGAATGCATCGTCTGGATCGAATCGATCACCAGCATCGCCGGCGGTCTTGTCTGCAGCGTCGTCAGGATGTCGCGCGTCGAGGTCGCCGCCGCGAGCTGCACCGGCGCGTTGCCGAGCCCGAGACGCCGCGCGCGCAGCCGGACCTGGTCCGCCGCCTCCTCGCCCGAGACATAGGCCACCGACTGGCCGGCAAGCGCCATCTTCGCTGCCGCCTGCAACAGCAAGGTCGACTTGCCGATCCCGGGATCGCCGCCGATCAGCGTCGCCGATCCTTCTACAAAGCCCCCGCCCAGTGCGCGGTCGAGCTCGGCGATACCGGTCGCCATCCGGTCCGGCAGCTTGATCTCCGCATCCAGCCCGACGAGCTGGATCGCGCGGCCGCCGGTCTGCAGATTGTGCTTCGAATGAAACGGCGTCGCGGCGGTATTCGCCTCCTCGACCAGCGTGTTCCATTCGTGGCAGTCGGCGCATTGCCCGGCCCAGCGCGATGCGACCGATCCGCACGCCTGACACACATACCGTTTCTGAATTTTCGCCATCGCCGCGGTGTAGCCAGATAGGAACGATAAGGGAACAGCGATCACCCGCGCGGCGAAACGCCACCGCCTCGGCGACCGAGGATTGTCTGGCGCTAACCGACGGGCAACGCTATCCGCCCGAGCGATGCAGCCGACCGACCTCCGCGTGGCCCTGTTTAGCGGCAACTATAATTACGTCCGCGATGGTGCGAACCAGTCGCTGAACCTGCTCGTCGGCCATTTGCTGTCGCGCGGCGTGAAAGTGCGGGTCTATTCGCCGACGGTTGCGGAGCCCGCCTTCCCCGCGATCGGCGATCTGGTCGACGTGCCCGCGATCCCGCTGGTCGGCGGACGCGGCGAATATCGCGCCGCACTCGGGATCACGCCGCGCGTCCGCCGCGACATCGACGCGTTCGCTCCCAATATCGTCCATGTCTCGGCGCCCGAGTTTCTCGGCCATGCCGCGGTCGCCTATGCGCGCAAACGCGACATCGCGACCGTCGCCTCCTTCCACACCCGGTTCGAGACCTATTTCCGCTATTACCGGCTCGGCTTCCTCGAGCCGATCGCGAAGAAGCGGCTGACGCGCTTCTACAACCGTGTGGAAGAGGTCCTGGTGCCCGGACCCAGCATGGCCGAGCTTCTCCGCGGCTGGGGCGTGAAGTCGTCGATCGGCATCTGGTCGCGCGGTATCGATCACGCGCGGTTCGACCCGGTACGGCGCGACACGGCCTGGCGCCGATCGCTCGGCATCGCGGACGACGAGATGGTGGTCGGGTTTCTCGGCCGGCTGGTGAAGGAAAAGGGGCTCGACGTCTTTGCGGACGTGGTCACCGAATTGCGCCGCCGCGGCGTGCCGCACCGTGTCGTCGTCGTCGGCCAGGGTCCTGCGCGCGACTGGTTCGCGGGCCATGTCCCCGAGGCCGTGTTCGCCGGCTTCCAGTCGGGCGACGCGCTCGGACGCGCAGTCGCGTCGATGGACGTGTTCTTCAACCCGAGCATCACCGAGACCTTTGGCAACGTGACGCTCGAGGCGATGGCGGCGGGCGTGCCCGTGGTCGCCGCGCGCGCGACCGGCGCGGTCGACCTGATCGAGGACGGCACGACCGGCTTCCTCGTACCACCCACCGATATCGGCGCCTATGCGGATGCGATCGGCCGGATCGTGTCGGATCCCGCGCTCCGGCAGTCGATGGGCGAAGCCGGGCACGCCAAGGCCGCGGGCTATCGCTGGGACACAATTAACCAGACGGTGCTCGACACCTATTCCGCGGTGATGGCGCGCCGGCACCGGTGATTGAATGCGACGCGCGACCGTCCGGTTACGCGTCTACCCAGTCGAACGTCAGCGGCGCCTCGCGAAACGCGAACCGGTCGAGATGGCTCGACACCACGTCGCGCATCCGTTCGACATCCCCGCCCTCGGGCACCGTCAGCGCGACGTCGAGCGTCTGGCTGTCCGCGCGCATTTCGAGCACCGCGCCACCCGGAAACGCGATACGCCCCTCCTCTTCGGTGAAGCGCACCTCCATCTTGTGGCTCCAGTGCTTGGCGAGCTGCTGGAGATACCGGCTGGCCGATTGCGTCGGCACGCGTGCGACCGACACGCTCACTTCACGCGCTCGATCTTCTGGACGACCTCGTCGATCAGCGCCGCCACCTGGTGCGCCGCCTCTTCCGAGAACCCGTCGCCGAGCAGCCGGTCCTGCACTGCGTGGCGCAGATTGCCCATCGCGCGCCGGATCGGAGCGCGATCCGCGCGTTCGCGGTGCTCGCCGACCGCCGCCAGCCGCGCCATCAACGCCGCGACCTGCTCTGCATTCTCGTCGAGATGCGTGGTGCCGGCCGGCGTGATCGCAAAGCGCTTCTTGGCGCCCTCGGACTGCTGCTCCTCGATCAGCCCCATTTCGTCGAGCAGCGTGATCGTCGGATAGACCACGCCCGGACTCGGCGCATAGGCGCCCCCGGTAAGCTCCTCGATCGCGCGGATCAGGTCATAGCCGTGGCGCGGCGAATCCGCGATCAGCCTGAGCAGGACGAGGCGCAGTTCGCCCCCGTCGAACATCCGCCGCTGCCGTCCGCCCCCCGGCCGCTCACCCTCACCCGGCCCCCAGGCGAAGGCGAAGCGCCCGCCGCCCCGACCGCCGCCATAGCCGCCGCCCATCGCGGCATGGTGTCCGTCACGATGACCGCATCCGCGGCCGTGCATGTGCATGAACATTCGAATCTCCTGTCGAGCGCATCCCGATACGTGCAAGATATATCTTCAGCTGTGCTTCGCAAGATCTACCAAGATATATCTTTCGCATGTCTTGGGCAGAGGACGCGTGGTCAGACAGCGGAACGCGAGGCTAGGCCCAGGGTGGCACAGTCGTGCGTATCGACTACATTGCGAGCATGGCCGACCTTTTCGCGGGTTTCGAACCCGCCCCCCCACCCGACGCGCATCCCGAAAACGCACCGCTCGCTGATCGCCTGCGTCCGCGGACGCTCGACGAGGTCGTTGGGCAGGATCACATCACCGGCGCAGGCGGGGCGATCGGGCGGATGGTGGCGGCGGGACGGCTGTCGTCGATTATCCTCTGGGGACCGCCCGGCACCGGCAAGACGACGATCGCGCGCCTGCTCGCCGACGCGGTCGATCTGCGGTTCGTCGCGATCTCCGCGGTCTTCTCGGGCGTGGCCGATCTGAAAAAGGCGTTTGCCGAAGCCCGCGACCACGCGCGACTGGGCAAGCGTACGCTGTTGTTCGTCGACGAGATCCACCGCTTCAATCGCGCGCAGCAGGACGGGTTCCTTCCCTATGTGGAAGACGGCACGGTGACGCTGGTCGGCGCGACGACGGAAAACCCGTCCTTCGAGCTCAATGCGGCACTGCTCAGCCGTGCGCAGGTCCTGATCCTCGAGCGACTGGGCCGCGGCGCGCTCGAGCTGCTGCTGACCCGCGCGGCGGCGCTGATGGACCGTCCGCTCCCGCTCACGCCCGAGGCGACCGATGCGCTGATCGCCAGTGCCGATGGCGACGGACGGTTCCTGCTCAATCAGGCCGAGACGCTGTTCTCGGTCGACCTGCCCGAACCGCTCGATCCGGCGGGGCTGTCGAACTTTCTTCAGCGCCGCGTCGCGGTGTACGACAAGGATCGCGAAGGGCATTACAACCTCATCAGCGCGCTGCACAAATCGATCCGCGGCAGCGATCCACAGGCGGCGCTCTATTATCTCGGGCGGATGCTCACCGCGGGCGAGGAGCCGCTGTTCCTGCTGCGCCGCCTGACGCGCGCCGCGGTCGAGGATATCGGTCTCGCCGACCCCCAGGCGCTCGTGCAGTGTATCGCCGCCAAGGACACCTATGATTTCCTTGGCAGTCCGGAAGGCGAACTCGCGATCGCCCAGGCCTGCGTCTATCTCGCCACCGCGCCCAAATCGAACGCGGTCTACAAGGCGCAGAAGGCGGCCTGGAAATCGGCGCGCGAGACGGGGTCGCTGATGCCGCCCGCCGCGATCCGCAACGCCCCCACCAAGCTCATGCGCGATATCGGCTATGGCAAGGGCTATGCCTATGACCATGATGCGGAGAACGCCTTTTCGGGGTCGGACTATTGGCCCGACGAGATGACGCCGCAGACCTTTTACGCGCCGACCGACCGCGGGTTCGAGAAGCGTATTGCCGAGCGCCTCGCCTGGTGGGACGAGCGCCGGCAGGCCAAGGACGCCTAGCCCGACATGAACGTCTGTGAGACGACTGGACGGCCCGCGCCCCGCCGGGTCGATGTGCCCTGCGTGCGTCTTCGATGACCCCCGATCACTTCGCGCAGTTCGTCGCGATCGACTGGTCCGGCGCGAAAGGACAGCGGCATAAGGGGATCGCCGTTGCGATCTGTGGCCGTGATCACGCCGCCCCGACGCTTGTCCCCGCGCCGGACGGGATCTGGTCACGCCAGGCGGTGCTCGACTGGCTGGTCGCCCGCCGCGACCTGCCGTTGCTCGCCGGGTTCGACTTCAGCTTTTCCGCCCCCTTCGTGACCCGTGGTGCGCATCTGCCCGGTGAGGCGCCGACCGCCGATGCCCGCGCGCTTTGGGCAATGGTCGACGCGCAGAGCGACGATCCCGATCTCGGCGCGACATCGTTCATCGAGCGCCGCCGCGGCACGCATTTTTATCTCGGCGCGTCGGACGGGACCAAGGCGGATTTCCTGCACTGGCGTCGGTGCGAGATGCCGGACGACGGCAGCCGCAAACCTTCGACCGTGTATGACGCGATCGGCGCGGCGCAGGTTGCCAAGGCGAGCTTTGCCGGGATGCGCCTGCTGCACCGTCTCGACGGGCGGATCCCGGTCTGGCCGTTCGATGCCCCGCCGCGATCGGGCGCCGCGATCGTCGAAATCTATACCAGCATCGCCGCGCGCGCCGCGGGGCGCCCCGTCGGCCGCAGCAAGATGCGCGACGGCGCGACGCTCGACGCCGCGCTCGCCGCGCTCGGCTCCGCACCGCACCGCCCACTCGCGCGCTATGACGACCATGCGACCGACGCGATCCTGACCGCGGCCTGGCTCCGCGCCAATGCGAAGAATGCCGATTTCTGGTGTCCTCGGGCGATGACTTCGCTTATTGCTGCAACCGAAGGCTGGACGTTCGGCGTCACCTGACGCATGAGGCGCCCGCTGCCGGTTTAGCTCAGTTGGTAGAGCGCCAGTTTTGTAAACTGGATGTCGCGGGTTCGATTCCTGCAACCGGCACCATTCCTCGATCCGGCCATCCCACCTCGCGCGCCCTCAGATCGCTGTCGCGTAAAGCGCATGGTGGGTGAGGATGAACAGCGTGTGGTTGTCGGGGCCGCCGATCACCAGCTGCAGCGGGCGGTCGGGCACGTCGATCCGCCGGACCAGCGCACCCCCGGCATCATAGACGAACACCTGCCCATTGGCGACATAGAGCTGGCCCGCGGCATCGCGCGCGACGCTTTCGCCACCGCGATCGGCCACCGGCTTCAGGTCGGTGACCTTGCCCTGCGCACCGACCAGACCGCTATAGGTGCGGTTCTCCGACGCGTTGGTCAGGACGACGCGCTCGCCGGGCCGCGCGGCAACGAAGCCGTTCGCATTGAGCGTATCCGACCAGCGCCATCCCTGATGATCGTCCGGACCTTGGTTCCACACGCGAAAGGCGGGCAGCGCGAGCGAACCGTCGGGTGACACATATTGCGCCACCTTGGCCTCGCCCATCTTTGCCGCGAACAGGTCCGCCATCGTCGGATACCGATAGCTGACGGGATCGATCCGGTCCGCGAATTCACCGTTTTCCCAAACGTTGACCGGCAGCACGGTGGCGGCATCCTTGTTCGCCGGGCCGGACTCGGCGATCGCGGTCGGCGCGATGACCCGGACATCGGCGGGCTTTGCCGGATCGATGCTGTAGACCGTGGCATCGCGCCCTGCCGACGACAGGACGAGCAGCCGCCCCGATCGATCGACCATCAGATTGACCGGATCGAGTGGTGCCTCCGCGACGATCGAGAGCCCTTCGCGCTTCGACCAGCCATGGATGCGCTGGAAATGGCGGTCGATGAAGTAAAGCTTGCCGTTCGCGTCGACTGCACCGCCGGCGATTGAATAAAAGCCGTCGGCGAGCTTCTCGACCGCCGCCGGAGCCGGAGCCTTGGGCGCGGGGGTCGCAGGCACGTCGAGCCGGGCGAATTCGCGCTCGCGGACCTCCTGTCCGCCGGTGATGTCCTTGATCGCGTTCTCGAACGGATATTTGCTCGCTCGCAGGAAGGTGCCGCAGCCCTTGGCATCGCAGCTCGCAAAGCCGCTCTCCGCGTTCACATGGACGTTGCGGAAGCGGATATCGCCCGACTCGTAGAGCTTGATCGCCGCATCCATCGGCTTGATCGAGCGAGTGACGCGGTAGCCGTGATAATTGGCGAACAGGATGTTGCGCGAATGGCGGATCTCGGTCGAGATCGCGTCGACGCCGTCCCGAACCTCCTGCTCGGTCTGCGGCGCGAGGAATTCCCAGTTCGCGACATGATCGAGCACGATTTCGGCGCGATAATGATGCTCGGCCGACAGCTGGTAGACATGGCCCGGCGTGCTGGTGTTCGACACGTGAAACCCCGCCGATGCCAGCGTGTTGGGGGACCACAAGGCGGCGAAGGTGCCGCCGCCGCCGTCCGTCACCCAGATGCTGGGATATTGCCCGTCGAAGCGCGCGCGCGGATCGCCGAAGCCGATCGGGCTTCCCTTCGTCAGAGCGGTGCCGCCGCCGCCCTGGATCTTGACGTCGTTGACCATCGACGCCTCGCCCGCCTTCCACAGCAATGCGGTCGCGCGCGGGTTGACGCCGCCGGTCCACAGCCCCAGCCCGGACACGATCGCATCGCCCCCCTTGGCGCTTTCGATCAGCGCCTTGGGGCCCCCGACCCCCATGAAGGCCGGTGTCGCATCGGCGAGATAGAGATGCGTGAGCCCGGGATGGAGCGCGATCAGCACGGTGTCGGGCCGGAGGCGGATCGTGTCGGTGACGCGGTAGCGCCCGGTCGGGAAATACAGCACGCGGTGCGTGTCGACCGCGCGCTGCAGCGCGGCGGTATCGTCGGTCTCGTCGTCGCCTTTGACGCCGAGATCATGGACATTGGCCCAGTCCTGAACCGGCGGCATGGCCCGGATTGCGCGCGCGGGCCGAGCGGGCGAGCGAGCGAGCGGCGTCATCGCGACATCGGTCGCATAGTCGCCGATCGCACCCAGCGCCGGCAGCTTCAGGCCATAGGAGAAATCGCTGACCCGGTAGCGCGCGCCCGATCCCGCCACCGTCTTGCCGCTGTCGCGAAACCGCACGAAGACCGGGGTATCGACCGCCACCGCATTGTCGAACCCGATCTGCGTGAAGACGCTGCCCTCGTTCGAGACGACGATGCCTGCGCGCGTCACCTTCTCGAACCGGACGTCCTTCCCCCACAGAGAATCCGAATAGCCGCGATCGATCTCGATACCGACCGGCGTGTCGCGGATAACGACGTTGACCAGAGTCAGGTCGACCTCATGCTCGCGGATCGCGGCATCGCGCTGCCCGGAAAATTCCGAATCGAGCAGCGTGAACTGCCAGGCGGGCGACGTCTTTTCCGACATGATGCCATAGCGCCCACCGAAGAAGCGCAGATTCTCGAAGGCATTGCCCGCCTGATAGACGCCTGCCAGGCCCGATCCGATATGAAAGTCGGCATGCCGCAGATAGCCATGCTGCGCGACGCGGAAGCGCACCGCGACCGCGCCCGCATTGCCCGCGCCGATCCGGAAGTCGATGTTCGACAGCGCCGAGTAGAAGGTGCTCGACGTCGCGTCGAAGATGCTCGGATCGAACGGCACGCTGGTCCGCGGCGGCACCGGTGCCTTGCCGACCCGGTATTGATCCTCGCCGGTGAAGCTGACCATCGCGGCCACCCCGGATGCGAAGCCTGCACTGTTATCGGCGAGCAGGATCTCGGGCCGGGTCGGTCCCACCCCGAACAGGCGAACCGCGGAGCGGACGAAGATCGTCCGGCTGATCCGGTAGCGCCCCGATGGCAGGAAGACGACGCCGCCCTTGCCGCCCGCCGCCGCCGCGTCGATCGCCTGCTGGATCGCGGCGCTGTCATCGGCGCGACCATCGCCGACCCCGCGGACCGTGATCGCCCGCGGATCGGTCGGCGCGGTGCGATAGACCGATGTCGTCCCGGCGAACGCCGGGGTCGCGAGCAGCAGCAGCGCCGTGCCCGCCAGCCATTTCACGTCCATCATTCATCTCTCCGTGAGTGCCGCCTGGGTGCCGGCCTAATGCAGGCCGCTGATCGCTTCAGGCGCGACAAAGGTCGTAGCCGGGTCAGGCCGCCTGCAGCATCAGCGTGTGCGCGAGCACCGCGACCTGCGTGCGGTTGCGCACGTTGAGCTTGCGCATCAACGCGGTCATGTGCGCCTTCACGGTCGCTTCCGCGATGCCGAGATCGAAGGCGATCTGCTTGTTGAGCAATCCCGAATGCACCCCGCGCAGGACCTTGATCTGCGTCGGCGTCAGCCGCGGCAGCGGCGCGCGCATGGCAAGCGCCTGGCCCGCGTTCGAGATCGCGTTCGAGGTCGCGGGGGCGTGCTGGATTTGCCGTGCGGTCTGGGCAGTCCCGTCCATGGTCATCCTCCTTTGCTGTCGGCTTTTCACGCCCCGGTCGATCGCCGCGGTCAAAGGCTTCTCAGTGCCCGCCCACCCATCTCTCTTGCGGAGTCGGTTGGACAGGTCCTCACTATGCCTCCGCATTTTCGCGGCGATCAAGCCTTTTCGGTGTCGTCAGACAGAAACCTGTCCTACAGCTGTTATCAAACCGACAGGCGAACGCGTCGTCGGATCATTGGGAGTGATGTCGATGATGCAGTCACAGCGCGGTCGCACGCGAACGAACGGCACCCATCCGTGATCGGCGGCGACCTGAGGCTCGTGATCGCGGCGCTGGCGGGCATCGCCCTGGCCGTCGTGATGATCGTCCGCGGCCGGCTGCATCCCTTTATCGGCCTGTTGTGCGGCGCGTTCACCGTCGGGCTGCTGGCCGGCCTGCCGCTGCCCGACGTCGCCAAGGCGGTGCAGAAGGGCGTCGGCGACATCATCGGCGGGACCGGGCTCGTCGTCGCGCTCGGCCTGTCGCTTGGCGCGATGCTCCATCTGTCGGGGGCCGCGGCGTCGCTCGCCCGGAGTGCGCTGCAGATGACCGGCGCACGCGCCGCCCCCTGGGCGACGCTGGGCATCGCGATCGTCGTCGGCCTGCCGCTGTTCTTCGAAACCGGGCTGGTCCTGCTGCTGCCGATCGTCGTCGCCGCCGCGGAGGAGATGACGGGCGAGGACGGCCCGGCACGCGATGCCGCCAAGCTCCGGCTGATCATGCCCGCACTGGCCGGACTCGGCGTCGTCCATGCGCTCGTCCCGCCGCATCCGGGTCCGTTGCTGGGGGTCGAGGCGCTGGGCGCGGATCTGGGGCGGACGATGCTGTACGGCATCCTGATCGCGATCCCCACCGCGGTGATCGCGGGTCCGCTGCTGGCGAAGATCACGACGCGCGGCGTCCGGCTGGCGTCACCGGTCGCGACCGACGCCGGGCTCGCCATCACGCCGCCGCCGCGGCTCTGGTCGCTGCTGATCGTGCTGCTGCCGGTGCTGATGATCTCGACCGGTGAGCTGGGGCAGATGATGCCCGCGCTGAAGGGGGCGGGATGGCTCGTCGCGGCGAGCAACCCGGTCGTTGCGCTGCTGCTGACCAACCTCGTCGCGCTGCCGCTGCTGTTCGGGCGACGGCTGCGCGAGGCAGCGATCCAGGACGCGGTGTGGCATGAAACGATGGGCGCGGCGGGGGCGATCCTGCTGGCGATCGGCGCGGGCGGCGCACTGAAACAGGTGTTGGTGACCGCCGGGCTGTCCGACCTGCTCGCCCGGACGGTGCTGATGTATGCGATCTCCCCGCTGCTGCTGGGCTGGCTCGTCGCGGTCGCGATCCGGCTCGCGGCGGGGTCGGCGACGGTCGCGACGATCACCGCGGTCGGGATCATGCCCGGCGTCGTTGCGAACTCGGGCGTCTCCCCCGAACTCGTCGTGCTCGCGATCGGCGCGGGCTCGGTCTTCTTCAGCCATGTCAACGATCCCGGCTTCTGGCTGGTCAAGAGCTATGTCGGCACGAGCACCGCCGACACCTTCCGCACCTGGTCGCTGCTCGAGACCGCGATCTCGGTGGTCGGCCTCGTCCTCGTCCTGGCACTGAGCTATGTCGTCTGAGATGGGACAGGATGCGGTGACGAGAGAGGGCGGGTGCCCGTGAGCGAGGGGCGGCTGGCGGATCGCGCCTATACCGCGATCGTGCGGATCATCACCGATGACGAACTCGCGATCGGCGACCGGCTGCCATCGGAGGCGAAGCTCGCGGCGATGTTCGGCATGTCGCGGACGATCGTCCGCGAGGCGCTGGCCCGGCTCGCCTCGGACGGCATCACCCAGGCACGGCTTGGCGCCGGCTCCTATGTCAAGCGGCGGCCGTCCGCACGGCTCGGCACGCACATGCCGATGGACGCGCTCGCCGCAACGCTCGGCACCTATGAGGTCCGCTTCGTGCTCGAGGCGGAGGCGGCGCGGCTGGCGGCACAGCGACGCTCGGACGAACAGCTCGCGGCGATCGAGCAGGCGCTCGAGGCATTGCGCGCGGCACTGCTGTCGAATGCGCCGGCGCATGACGAGGACTGGCTGCTCCACCGCGCGATCGTCGAGGCGACCGCCAACGCGGCGTTCCTGCCGGTGTTCGAGCATCTCCAGGATGCGGTGATGAGGATCCTGCGCGCCGGCGTGGACATATCGCGGTCGCGCGCGCCGGAGGTGATCGGCGCGATGATGGACGAGCATGACGCGATCGTCGAGGCGATCCGGGCGCAGGACGCGGACGGTGCCGCGCTGGCGATGCGCTGGCATTTGTCACAGGGCCGCAAACGTCTCATGCCCTGATCGCACCCCGAACGTTGCGACGATGGTCGTAGATGTTCCCCCCGCCGGTCCACGATAGGATCGCCGCATAACGGATTGCGGACCCGGACCGGACAGACGGCCTGGGCCATGACCGAAAGGGGATGGGATCATGGCGAAGGCCAGGCACGACCGAGATTTTGCCGCACGCATCGGCGGCACCGCGACCGGGATGATGGTGTCGGCGATCGCGCTGATCGGAACACCCGTTCTCGCCCAGACCGCCCCCCCGGCCCCGCCCCCGACCGTGACGCCGGCGACGCCGCTTGCCGAGGACAGCCCGCCGCCGGTGTCTGCGGCGGACATCGTCGTCACCGGCACGCGCATCACCACCAGCGGGTTCAACGCGCCGACGCCGACGACCGTGATCGGCGAGGAACAGATCCTCAAAAATGCCCAGCCGAACATCTTCAACGCGATCGCGCAGTTGCCGTCGCTGCAAGGCTCGACCGGCGCGGCGACCGGCACGTTCAGCACGTCGAGCGGCACGCAGGGGCTCAGTTCGTTTTCGCTGCGGGGTCTCGGGCCGATCCGGACGCTGACCCTGCTCGACGGGCAACGCGTCGTCGGCGCGAACGTGACGGGCGTTCCGGACATCAGCATGTTCCCGCAACTGCTCGTCAAGCGCGTCGACGTGGTCACGGGCGGTGCGTCCGCCTCCTATGGCTCGGACGCGGTCGGCGGCGTGGTCAACTTCATCACCGACACGCGGTTCACCGGGTTCAAGGGCAATATCCAGGGCGGCATCACCAATTACGGCGACGATCAGCAGGCGCTGGTCCAGGCGGCGTTCGGCAAATCTCTGCTGGGCGACCGGCTGCACCTGATCGTCAGCGCCGAATATGATCATGAGGACGGCGTCGGGCCGGGTGATTTCGGCACCGATCTCGCCAAGGGCCGCGATTGGTACCGCGCGACGACTTTGGTCAATACCGGCCAGGCGAACAACGGCCTGCCGCAGTTCAACTATCGCGACTATGCCCAGCCCTATCAATATGCGCGGTTCGGGCTGATCAACAACGGCCCGCTACAGGGGATCGCGTTCGACCAGAACGGCGCGCCGTTCAACTTCAACTACGGGTCGAACGGACGCCCGACCGGGACGGGTGGCGTGACCGGCTGCTTCCCCGGCAACAGCTTCTGCGTCGGCGGTGACCTGTCGGGTGCGCCGGGGTCGGGCGCGTCGCTCAAATCCTCGCTCGAACGCCTCAATGGCTTCACCCGCGTCGGCTTCGACTTTGCCGAGAACAACGAGGCCTATGTCACCGTCAACCTCGCTCAGGTGAAGACGAGCAACCAGCCGAGCCCGGGCTATAACCGCCCCAGTCTGACCGTGCAGTGCGCCAATCCGTATCTGCCGCAGCTGATCCGCGATCGCTGTGCGACCGCCGGGATCACGCAGTTCGGCTTCGGCACGAGCAACGGCAATTTCCCCGATCCGCTGGTGCAGACCGACCGCCGCCAATACCGGTTCGTGGGCGGGCTTAAGGGGCGGTTCGATCTGGCCGGCACCGACTGGAATTATGACGGCTATTACGAACATGGCATCACGATCGCGCATATCGATGTCGAGAACACCGTGTTGCAGAACCGCTATGTCGCGGCCGCCAACGCGATCACGCTGAACGGCGCGATCGTCTGCGCCGACGCCGCCGCGCGCGCTGCCGGGTGTCAGCCGATCAACATCTTCGGCGGGTCGCCCCCCTCCGCCGCAGCGCTCGCCTATGTCACGCCGGTCAACGGACCGTTGCAGCGGACCAAGCTGACGCAGGACGTCGCCAGCCTCAACTTTTCAGGCGAGCCGCTCGGCCTGTGGGCGGGGCCGCTCGCGGTCGCGTTCGGCGGCGAATATCGGCGGGAATATTACCGCGTCCACGGCGATCCCTATGGCGCCGGCGTCACGGCGCTCAGCCCCAACAGCGCCGACTATCCCGCGGACCCGCTGCTCAATTCGACTTTGGGCAGCAACTGGGCGGCGGGCAACTACAAGAACGGTGGCGGCAAATACGAGGTCTATGAAGGCTTTCTCGAGCTGAATCTGCCGCTGTTCAAGGGCGATGCAATCGGCCGCGCGAACCTGAACGGCGCGGGCCGCGTCACGCATTACAGCACGTCGGGGACGATCTGGGCGTGGAAGATCGGCGGCACCTGGGAGACGCCGCTCGACGGCATCCGCCTGCGCGCGGTGACGTCGCGCGACGTCCGCGCACCCAATTTGTCCGAACTGTTTGCCGCACCGACCGTCACGACACTGCCCAACTTCACCAACCCCTTCCCCCCCGGCGGCGGCGTCCAGGCGTTCCAGAACACCATCGGCAATCCGGACCTGAAGCCCGAGATCGCGCGCAATACCGAAGCCGGCATCGTCCTGTCGCACCCGTCCTGGCTGCCCGGGCTCGGCCTGTCGTTCGACTATTACAGCATCAAGCTTGACGGCGTGATCTCGACGCTGTCGGCGGACCAGATCGTGCGCTTCTGCTTCGAGGGCAATCAGGCCTTCTGCGGCGGCTTTGTCCTGAACAGCCCGACCCAGGGCGGCAATTTCATCAACGTCCAGCCATTCAACCTCGCCTCGTGGAAGACCAGCGGGTTCGACATCGAAGCGAGCTACCAGTGGAAGCGGCCGCTCGGCCTGCCGGGCAATTTCACCCTCCGCGCGCTCGGCACCAATGTTCGCGAGTTCCTCGTGAAGGCGGGCATCGCCGGTGTCGCGACGGTCGACCAGGCGGGCGCCAACAATGGTGCGACACCCGACTGGAAATGGCTCGCCACGCAGAGCTACGACAATGATCTCTTCAGCCTGACGTTGCAGGAGCGCTGGTTCTCCGACGGCAATTTCGGCAACCAGTATGTCGTGTGCACGACCGCCTGCCCCGCTTCGACCGCCAATAACCCGACGATCGATTACAACACGATGAAGGGCGCCTTCTACGTCGATCTCGGCGGGTCGGTGAACCTGTCCAAGCAGGTCAGCCTGTTCTTCAAGGTCGACAACATGTTCGATCACGATCCCGAACCCGCGCCGCAGACCAATACCGGCCTCGACGTGAACCCGGCGCTCTACGACACGCTCGGCCGCATCTACCGGCTTGGCATGCGCGCCCGCTTCTAGACCGGGACCCGCCCCAGACCCGGCTGGTCGGTCCTACCAGCTCGGCCGGGTCAGCGCGGTGATCGCCGAGGCGGGCAGCCGCCGGGTATCGCTCGCCAGCGTATAATGGTCGCGTCCCCCCGTTGCCGCCTGCGCCGCCGAGGCCGGTGCCGCCTGCCGGACCCCACCGCCATCGACGACGAAGCGTTGCGCGTGCTGCGCGAGCAGCTGGACCTCCTGCGCGAGCTGCCGCGCCGCGGCGGACGTCTGCTCGACCATCGCCGCGTTCTTCTGCGTCGCCTGGTCCATGCTGCCGACCGCGGCGCTCACCTCGGTGATCGCGAGCGCCTGCGCCTGGTTGTCGGTCGCGATCTGCCGCGAAATATCCGCCGCCTCACGCCCCGAGGCGACGATCCCCGACAGCGCCTGATCGACAAGTTGCACCGCGTCGACCGCCGCGCCGATATCGACCTGCGTCACGGTCAGCTGGTTACGCGCACGCTTGGCCTCCTCCTCGGCCCGCATCGCCAGCGCGGACACCAGATCCGCGACCACCGCAAAGCCGCGTCCGGCATCGCCTGCGCGTCCCGCCTCGACCGCCGCGTTCATCGCCAGGACGCGGGTCTGGAACGCGATCTTGTCGAGTCACTCGATGACGCTGTCGATCCCCTTGGCACTGTCGCTGACGCGCTCCATCGCCTGGACCGCCGTGTCGGTCTTGTGGCGTCCATGATCGAGCGCGCTCAGCGCCTGCTCGGAGGTCGCCACCGACCGCGTCGCGCCCTGCGCGGTATCCTTCAGGCGATTGTCCATCTGATGGATCGCCGCCGACGTCTCCTCCAGGCTCGCCGCGGTGCTCTCGGTTCGCCGCGCCAGATCCTCGGACGCCTGCGCAATCTCGCCCGAGCCGATCTGGATCCTGGAGGCGCCCTGCGCGACCGAGCGGATCAGGTCGCGCAAGCTGGCAAGCGCGATATTGAAGTTCGCTTTCAGGTCCTCGTAGATCGCCGGATAGTCCTCGGTGATGTCGACAGTCAGATTGCCCTCGGCCACCTGCTTGAAATTCTGCGCCATGCGGTTGACCACATCGGCGTTACGTGACGCCTCGACGTTCAGCGCAATCTGCACCCGCGCGTTCTCCTGGAACGTTCCCATCGCCTTGGTCATGCGGCCGACGCAATCGCGAAAGTTCGTGAACTCGATCGGGCTTTCGAGATCACCCGCGGCCAGCGCCTCCATACGAACGACGGTGGTGACATAGGGCACTGCGATCATCTCGCGATAGGTATAGCCGAGCCCAACCGCGATCAGCGTTGCCGCAACGCCCGCGCCGATCAGCGCGGTGCCCTTAAGGACCAATCCCGCAATTGCGGTGCAGGCGACCAGAACGACGAAGCTGGAAAAGGCGATCAGCAGTTTCAGGCGGATAGGCGCGTCGGCTTTGAACCATAGCATTCGGGTTATCCTTTGGGAGAGATCGAGCGGGAAAATGGCGCGCGGAACGGCGGCGTCACGGAGCCCCTCGGGTGGATGGCGCGGTCGTCGCACACGGTGTTGCGGCCGGCTTCCTTGGCCCGGTAGAGCGCACGGTCCGCGCGCTCGACGAGATCATCGGCGAGGACGTCGGCGCTGCGGTGATCCCGGCTGAGCGATGCGTGACCCACGCTGACGGTCAGCACCGGGCGTGTCCCGTCCTGATGGTCGACGCGCAACGTCTCGACCGCCGCACGGATCGTTTCCGCCGCGGTCGCCGCAACATCGGCACCGGCACTGGGCAGCAGCACCGCGAATTCCTCGCCGCCGAAACGCGCGACCAGATCATTGGCGCGCCGCACCGCTGACCGAATGGCGGTCGCGACGATCCGCAGGCACGCATCGCCCTGCTGATGACCATGATTATCGTTGAACCGCTTGAAATGATCGATGTCGATGAGGATCAGCGACAGGTCGTCACCCGACCGGATCGCGCGGCGGACCTCCTCCGCCAGCGTCCGGTTGAACCGTCGCCGATTGGCAAGCTGGGTCAGCGCGTCGCTGAACGCGTGATGCGCGTTTTCGAGGCGCAGCTCGACCGATTCGGTGATGTCGGTCGCGATCTTGACGATCCGTGTCGGCTGGCCGCACGCGTCAAGGATGGGGTTGTAGCTCGCCTGCAGCCAGATCGGCCGCCCGTCCCGCCCGATCCGGCGGAATTCGGAGCGTATGAATTCCCCCTCGCGCAGCCGTTCCCAGAATCGCTCATAGCTGGGATCGCAGGCGTCCTCGGGGGACACGAACATGCGGTGATGCCGACCGCGAATGTCGGTCTCGGTATAGCCGGTGATTGCGAGATAGAGCGGATTGGCGGACAGGATCGTCCCGTCGAGCGCGAATTCGATCATCGCGGTCGATCGCGAGATCGCCTCGAGCATCTTGATGTGGTCCGCGGCGTGCTGATGCTCATGCGTGATATCATTGGCGAGCTTGAACACGCGCTGCGGGACGCCGTTGCTGTCCAGCACCGGCATATAGGTTGCCTGCAACCAGACTTCGCGACCATCCTTGGCGATGCTGCCGAACTCGGTCTGGATCAGACGCCCCTTGCGCAGCGTGTTCCAGACGGTCGCATAGTCCGCCGTCCCGGCCGCGGTCAGCCGGACGAAGCTGCTGTGATGGCCGCCGATCAGGTCCTGCGCCTCGCGACCGAAAATGCGCAGATAGCGATCATTGACCGCCAGCACCTCGCCTTCCATCGAGAATTGCACCGTTGGGATCGAACGTGCCAGCGCGTCGACGACGAACGGGGCGTTCGCCATATCCCATCTGCCGCCGCCGTCCGCGACGCTGATCTTCGTATCCATGCCGAAACTCTCGGAGTGACGGGCGTGCAACGACACGTCCGGCCTCCATTATAGGCCGGCACCATGGGGCCCCGGGCGTGTCGGCACTTTTTTGGCGCGGTCCGAGCTACGGACCGTGCGGCCTAGCGCGAGACGGCGCGCCCGGCGATCATGCAGAGGATACAGCCAGACCCGATGAGCATGCCGGGGAGGAACAGCATCGCTGCGGCGATATGGGGCATGTCCCGGTAGAGAAGATAATGCGGCCGGTCGGACACATAGATGCTGAACCCGCAGACGATCAGCGCCGTTGCCAGGCAAATCATGGCAAGCGAAACCTTGGGAACGGCGTCCCCGACATGTTCCTCGTCATGCTTCGACGGCCGCATCAGGATCACCGACAGGGCATAGGTTGCGGATATTCCAACGATAATTCCGACGATAAGTATCGTCACCGGCCGATCAAGTATAAGCGAGCATGCCAATATGAATCCAAGCGGGATCATTAAACCAAGCGCTAGCCCGAGCGCCATTGTAAGGAATCTCAATGTTCCGCTGTCATGATCAAAGGCCGCTCTCATGGCTGTCCTAATCTCTCCTCGTGCAGGACTTGCCACATTTACTGTGTTTTCGCTCATGATTTAGATCATCTTGTACGAATAACTTGAAATTTGCTGATCTGCATCATTGCGATGAAGGTGGAGACTTTCGGACTGCAATCGGTTGCATACTTGGCGTCGGCCGTTGCTGTGACCGCCTGGGTAGTCCCGACGCCTGGGAATGGCGGGCGCCTGCGCAGCAATAGCCACTGGTCGGTGCATGGGCTTGCACGAGCGGCACGCCTCGGCTATGCGCGCCAGCTTCCAACATCTGATGATGGAACCTGCGGGAGACGCGCGTCGAGCGTGCGTCGTTCGTACCGCTAGACTCGAAACCGGGCTGTGCGCGCGAATGCGGGCGGCCCCTATCAAGAGAGTGACATGGCTAAAAAGATTACCGGATACATCAAGCTGCAGGTCCCTGCAGGCGAGGCAAAGCCCGCGCCGCCGATCGGGCCTGCGCTGGGTCAGCGCGGCGTGAACATCATGGAGTTCTGCAAGGCGTTCAACGCCGGCACGAGCGAACTGAAGAAGGGCATGCCGATCCCGACCGTCATCACGGTCTATGCGGATCGCTCGTTCTCGTTCGAGACGAAGACCCCGCCGGCATCGTACCTGATCAAGGAGGCCGCCGGTCTCAAGTCGGGTTCGAAGGAGCCGGGCAAGGTCGTCGCTGGCAAGATCAAGCGCTCGCAGCTGAGCGAGATCGCCACGACGAAGATGAAGGACCTCAACGCCAACGATATCGACGCTGCGACGAAGATCATCGAAGGCAGCGCCCGCGCAATGGGCCTCGAAGTGGTGGAGGGCTGATATCATGGCAAAGCTGACCAAGAAGCAGAAGGCCGTCACGGTCGACACCGTCAAGCTGCACGCAATTGACGAGGCGATCGCGCTCGCACGTTCGGGCGCCACGTCGAAGTTCGACGAGACGATCGAAGTCGCGCTGAACCTGGGCGTCGATCCGCGTCACGCAGACCAGATGGTCCGCGGCGTGGTGACGCTGCCCAAGGGCACCGGCAAGACCGTTCGCGTCGGCGTGTTCGCCCGCGGCGCGAAGGCTGAAGAGGCTCTCGCTGCAGGCGCAGACGTCGTCGGCGCGGAAGACCTGATGGAAACCATCCAGGGTGGCACGATCGATTTCGATCGCTGCATCGCGACCCCGGACATGATGGGCATCGTCGGTCGTCTCGGTAAGGTTCTGGGCCCCAAGGGCCTGATGCCGAACCCGAAGCTCGGCACGGTGACGATGAACGTCGCGCAGGCGGTCAAGGACGCCAAGGGCGGCCAGATCGAATACCGCGTCGAGAAGGCCGGCATCATCCACTCGGGCATCGGCAAGGCGTCGTTCCCGGCAGAAGACCTGCGCGCGAACTTCGACGCGCTGGTCGACGCCGTGGTCAAGGCCAAGCCGTCGGGCGCGAAGGGCAAGTATGTCCGCAAGATCGCGGTTTCGAGCACGATGGGTGCCGGGATCAAGGTCGACACGACGGAAGTCGCCGGCGCCTGATCGGCGTTCGCGCTTTCGAGTGTTAGGAAAAGGGCCGGGAGAGCGATCTCCCGGCCCTTTTTGCGTCAGGGCCGCGTGGTGCGCTCAGCTCGCATCGGCTGGAAAGTCTGCACCCAGGCTGATGTCGCGCGCCGCCTCAATCGCGGCGAGCCGTTCGCGCAGCTTTGCGGTCACGGCTTCATAGCCGAATGCGCCGAGCACCAGATGGCGCGGCGGCACGTCCTGGCCGACCGCGGCGATGATCGCCTCGCCTGCCCGGACCGGATCCCCGGCCTGCGTCCCGCTGACGTCCTTCGTTCCCGCCATCCGCGCGCCCGCGGTATCGGCATAATCGGCAATCTGGCTTGGCGTCTGGCGCAGCGATCGCCCCGCCCAGTCCGTGCGGAACGGGCCCGGCTCGACACAGGTCACGCCGATGCCCAGTGGCCCGACCTCGGCGAGCAGTGAGTCGGACCAGCCCTCGACCGCGTGCTTCGATGCCGCATAATAGCCCGATCCCGGAAACCCGATGAGCCCGGCGACCGAGGTGAAGTTGACGATGTTGCCGCTGCCCTGTGCGCGCATGATCGGCAGGACCGCGCGGGTGATCGCGAACAGCCCGAACACATTGGTGTCGAACTGGGCACGGATCTCGGCCTCGTCCCCCTCTTCGGCGGTCGCCTGATAGCCATAGCCCGCATTGTTCACGAGCACGTCGATCTGGCCGAACTTGGCCTTGGCCGCTGCGACCGCCGCCTCGACCTGCGCCTGATCGTTGACGTCGAGCGCGAGGGCGAGCGCGATGTCGTCATGGCCCTCGACAAGGTCGGCGACCCGGTCTGCATCGCGCGCGGTGACGACCGCGCGCCACCCGCGATCGAGCACCAACCTTGCGAGATCGCGGCCGAAGCCGGTCGAGCAGCCCGTGATGAACCAGACGGGCGATGCGGGGAGAGTCATGGACGAACCTTTCCGGATACGCTGGATATGCGTTCGCTGGAGGTAACGCCGAAAGCCGGGGACGGGTCCGTTCTGCGACCCGCCCCCTGCCCTGCTTACAGCCCGATGATACCGCCATCGTTCTTGGTGATGACGATCGTCGACGAGCGCGGACGCGACGGGGTCGCGACCGCGCCGGCCTGGTTCGCGGGCCAGCTGCTGGTGATGTTGGTGGGACCACCATTCTCGCCAGGATGCTGGATGTTGACGAACAGCGAGCGGCCATCCGGGGTCGAATGAATGCCAGTGATCTCACATTCTTTCGGTCCGACCAGGAAGCGCCGCAGCGTCGTGGCCGGTGCCTTGCCGATCCGCGTCGTGACCGTGTTGCTGGTCCCGCCGAGCGTGCTCGTCACGGCGCGCGTGCCGCCGTCGCCGACACGGCCCGGGATCGCCGCGAGCAGCATGCAGTTGGTGACGTCGGTATAGGCGCCGTCATCGGTCTCGATCCACATCACCGGCGTGACGTTGCCGGTCGGATTGCTCGGCAGGCCGAACCACAGGCCATCGGGCGACGAGAAGTCGTTCGTCGCGTCGAGCCCCGACAGGTTGATGTTGGTCGCATCGAGATCGCTGCCCGCACCGAATGCGTAGATGTCCCACGTAAAGGCGGTCGCCTCCGACGTGTCGCCGGTCTCGCGCAGACGGATGACATGGCCGTTGGCGTTGCCCGTGGTCTGGCCACCGGTGGTCTTGGGATCGGTATAAGCACGCGGGTTCGACGCATCGACATTGGCCGCGGTGCGCGACGAGTTGTTGGTCAGCGTGCAGTACATCTCGCCCGTCGCCGGGTTCACCGCGGTCCATTCGGGACGATCCATCTTGGTCGCGCCCAGGACATCGCCCGCCAGACGCGCATTGATCAGCACATCGGCCTGATCCGCAAAGGGATAGGTCGTATTGGCGCTGGTCAGCGGCCCCTGCCCGAACACGAGCGGCAGCCACTGGCCCGAACCGTCGGCGTTGAGCTTGGCGACATAGAGCGTGCCCGAGTCGAGATATTTGTCGCCGATCGCGAGCCGGTTGGTCGCGGTCGCGTCTGCCGCCGACCAGGGTGTCGCGGACACGAACTTGTAGATATATTCGTTCTGCGCATCGTCGCCCATGTAGAAGGCCGGCTTGACGCCCGCGATCGTGCGGCCGATCTCGCAACCCTCATGGTTCATGCGGCCGAGCGCAGTGCGCTTGCGCGGGGTCGAGGCGGGATCGAACGGATCGATCTCGACCACCCAGCCATATTGGAACGCCTCGTTGCGGAAATCGCCGGTGGCATCGGTCGCGGCGGTCGTGGTGACGTTCCAGCGCGCATAGAGCGTGTTGGCGGAATCGGCCGGCACGACCGACGCCCAGCCGTAATTGCCGTTGAACGTGGTGGCGTTGGCCGTCTCGCGGATACCATAGCGGGCGAGCGAGACATTCTGCTTGGCGGTCGACCCGCCCCGCGCAGCGACGTCACCGAACTGGCGACGGAAATAGCCCGCCCAATTCTCCTCGTTGGTCAGATAGGTGTGCCACGGCATCGTGCCGTTCGCGCAATTGTTGATCGTCCCGCGGCCCGCCGTGCCGTCGGTCGAATAGCGCGTCCTGAGCAGCGCATTGCCGCGGACCGGACCACTGAAGCTCATCGGCGTCAGCGGCGTGATACGGCGGTTGAGCGCCGAGGCGGGGACATAGCTCCAGGCGGTGGCCGACCGGCTGATCTCGATCACCGAGACGCCGTGGCATTCCATCTCCTTCAGCGCCTCGGACTCGGGGCGGACACCGCCCGCACCGATCGCGCCGCCAGTGCTGGTCGCGCCATTGGGGTGCAGATAGGCCTGGGTGATATTCTCGTGATTGAGCACGAGCAGGCCGCGCGTGTTGCCGTTGGCGTCGTGGGTGCTGCCGGTCGCGGCCAGCCCGAAATAGCTCATGCCGTCATGATGGTCGCCCGCACGGCGTGCGAAGTTCGTGTCGCTGCCGTCATTGGCATAGGCGCCGACGCCGCTCGCGATCGGATCGCCCAGGCGGTAGAGCACGGTGACGCTGTAGCCGGCCGGCACCGAGACGACGTCGGCAAGGCTCTTGGGAACCGCGGTGAAGTCGAGCCGCGCCGGGCTGACCGTGACGCTGGTCGAGGTCTCGCTGCGGATGCCGTCGGTGCTGGTGCCGGTGAAGGTGAAGGTGAGCGTGGTGTCGGCAGCGACGCTGGGTGCGGTGAAGGTCGCGGTCGCGGTGTTCGCGTTGGCGAGCGTCACGGCCGGGCCGCCGGTCTGGGCCCAGGCGACACCCGTCGCGCTGCCCGACGCTACCGTGCCCGTCAGCGTGACCGTCTTGCCTGCCGATGTCGCGCCCGAAGCGCCGGCCTGCACCGTCACCGCACGCCGCGGGTCATCCTCGTCGCAACCCGCGAGCAGCATGCCGCCGAACACCGCGGCGGTCGCGGCGGACAGGCCGCCCATCAGCGTCTGGCGACGCGAATAGCGCACCGCGATCAGATCGTTCAGATGCGGATTGGCGCTGGTGTTCGTGTCGATATCGCCATCGTGATAGGCCATCGTCATGTTCGTCGGAATTTTCATACGTCCCCCCGGATCGGCCGATCTGACCGCTGCGGGGAGCTTTGGCCGGGTAAAGCGGCAGTGCGGTGAAGGAACGGAGACACCTCCGCGTCAGTCGCGTGACGGTTCCGCGACACACACCGGACCGCATCTGGGCGATTGACTTCGCGACAGATTCGGCTATGCGGCGGCTTCGTTCGGCGGGTCCGCTTGCCGAACTCCGTCCGAGACAGTGGGTGCACCGGGTTTGCCGGCGCTTAATCTCCCACCTAGACGGGGAATGAGATTTTGCGGAGCGCTTCCGGCGCCTGCCCTCTCCCATGCCCCATCGACGAGACACCCGGAAGCGCGGGCTTGTCTGCGCCTCCGGTTAGTAACCGGGTCCACTGTGCAAATGGTGAACCTGAAAACGTGGAGAATGGCATGGATCGTGATCAAAAGACCGCGGCCGTAGCCGAGCTGAACCGCACCTTCTCCGAGGTCGGCGTCGTCGTTGTGACGCGCAACCTCGGCCTGACCGTCGCACAGTCCACTGTGCTGCGGAACAAGATGCGCGACGCCGGCGCGACCTACAAGGTCTCGAAGAACAAGCTTGCCAAGATCGCAATGGACGGCACCGACTACAGCTCGCTGGGCGACATGCTCACGGGTCCGGTCGGTCTGGCCAGCTCCATCGATCCCGTCGCGGCCGCCAAGGTGGCCGTGGAATTCGCGAAGACGAACGACAAGTTCGAAATCGTGGGTGGGGCGATGGGCGCGACGACCCTCGACGTCGACGGTGTGAAGGCGCTCGCAACGCTGCCCTCGCTGGATGAACTGCGTGCCAAGATCCTCGGCCTCATCGTGGCACCTGCCACGAAGCTGGCGACGATCACGCAGGCTCCGGCAGCGCAGCTCGCGCGCGTGCTTTCCGCCTACGCGGAGAAGGAAGCCGCCTGATCTTGCAGGCTCTTTCGTTACTTTTTGAACTGATGGGGCACATGCCCCGAGATGGAGATTTATCATGGCAGACCTGAACGCGCTCGTTGAGAGCCTGAGCGAACTGACCGTTCTCGAAGCAGCTGAGCTTTCGAAGCTGCTCGAAGAGAAGTGGGGCGTTTCGGCCGCAGCAGCGGTCGCAGCACCGGCAGCTGGCGGCGGCGCAGCCGCACCGGCCGCTGAAGAGCAGACCGAATTCGACGTCATCCTGACCGGCGACGGTGGCAAGAAGATCAACGTCATTAAGGAAGTCCGCGCGATCACGTCGCTCGGCCTGACCGAAGCAAAGACGCTGGTCGAGTCGGCTCCCAAGGCCGTCAAGGAAGGCGTGTCGAAGGACGAAGCCGCCAAGATCAAGGCACAGCTCGAAGCAGCTGGCGCGACCGTCGAGGTCAAGTAAGCCGCAGCTGGAGAGACGATTTAGCTTCGGCTAAATCGCACTCCAGCAAGGCCGGCCGGCGGCATTCATGCCGACCGACGAAGCAGGGGCTTTGCCCCTGCTGGCCGCAGCTAAAGAAAGGGCGGCCCCAGCGATGGGGTCGCCCTTTTTTCGTGCCTGATAGAAAACGACGGGGCCGGATCGATGCGACCCGGCCCCTCGCCTGCGCCCGCCTAGACTTCGATAGCGGGCGCATGGGGACGCGCGGCGATCCCGTCATACATGCGCGCGGGGATATCGAGCCAGAACGGCGCAAGCTTGGCCGAGTCGACCCGCTCAACACCGATCGCCCAGGCACGCGCGGTCTGACCGGCAATCGCCCCGCTGGCATAGCGGATGTTGACCGCGACGATCGGCACGAACATCGGCCGGTCGGCCGCGGTCATGCTGTGGATCGCCTCGCGCGACATGGCCGAGACCGTCCGGATCGTGCGTGACTCGCCCGGCGCGAGCGTGAACGGCGCGGTCGCCGGACGCGCGACCTGACCCGCATTCACCGCCGTCAGATCGGCGTCCTGTCCAGCATGCGCGCTCAGCAGGACCGCCTGGACCCGGATCGCCTCCGCGACGCCTGCGCCGACGTTCGTCACCACGAGCTCACATTCAGCCGTCGCGCTGAGGAGGTTCAGTCCAGCACGAAGCGGGCGCAGCTCGACCGACAGACGCGCCCGCTCCGGCTCGCGCGCACGCCGGTCGAGAAATTGCGGGGTTGCCGACGTCGCGGGCTCAGGCGCTGACGGCGGTACGATTGCCGGGGTCGGCGTCACCACCCGCGCGGGGCTCGGCGGGACCGGCGCCGGCGTGGGTAGCGGTCTTGCCGGCGGTGCTTCGGCGTCAATCAGCGGTTCGGGCTCGTGATAGTCCAGCCGATCATGCCGTTTACGCGGCCCCCTGCGCAGCAACCACAGCGCAATGACGACGATCGGAATGACCGCCAGCCACAGCCAGAACGGCATCGCCCTGCCCTGCTGTGGCGCGGCGATCGTGCGTTCGTTGGAAGCGGAGGACGGCGCGACGGCGGGGGCGACTTCGGGGCTCGCGGTGGTTGCCGGAACGGCTGGTGCCGGCGTGGTCGCCACCGGGGTGACGGTCGATGCGGGTGCCGAATCCACCCGACTGTCCGCTGCGTCCCGCGGTGCGACCGACGGCACGGCCTCGGTCGCACGCCTGGACGCCGTCGCGGCATCGACCCGCGCGGCCCTCGGCGTATCCGGGTCTGCACTGCGTGTCGCCGGCGCCCGCGCGGGGGTGCGGCTGCGCGTTGGCGCTTCCGCGGTCGTCGGAGCCGGCAGAACCAGTCGCGGCGTATCGGGTACGGGAACCGCTGCCGTCCCCGTGTCGCGGGCCTGTAGCGGCTCGAGCCCGCGAACCGTTCCGGCGGGCGCCGGTGGGGTCGACTGCTGCGACGCGGCGTCCGACGTCTGGCCCGCCTCCTGCGCGACCGCGGGCGGCGCCAGCGCCAGGCCAGCCGGCACGATCAGAAGCGCGCGGCGCCATTGTATGCTCATCGTCGAAAATTCCCTCCTGCAACGCTAGCGCGGGGAGGCCGAACGGGTCGCGGCGGCAAGCCGCCATGCGATGAGCCGCGCCGCGAGGGCGACCAGATGATCGTCCGCATCGCGAACTGCTGGCCTTCAGATCACGCGGACGTGCGCGAAGCTCCCCGCCGCCATCGGCCGCCCCCAGTAGAAGCCCTGTGCACAGCGAGCGCCCAGGTCACAGGCGATCGCGAGATGCTCTTCGGTCTCGACCCCCTCGACGACCGTGCTCAGCCCCCGCGCGTGGCAGGACCGGACGACCTCGCGCAGGATGCCGAGTTCGTGCACGTGCCGTGCGCAATGGCCGAAAAAGTCCTTGTCGATCTTCAGCTCGGCGATCGGCAACGTGAAGACGCGATCGAAATTCGTCGCCCCCTTGCCGAAATCGTCGAGCGAGAACACCACGCCCAGATCGCGCAACCCGTTCATGTCGCGGACCAGCCGCTGGGTATCGACCGGCCGGGCATCCTCGGTGATCTCGATGATCAGGACGCCCCGTCCCGGCCCGTTCGACGCGACGCCGCGTCGGCGCAGTTCATCGCCCAGCGCCGCCTGGAACACCGGATCGGCCAGCACCGCTTGGCTGCAGTTGATCGCGACCGGCGCGGACCGTTGCTCGACGCTCAGCGCAAGCCAGAGGTCGAGCGCGGCGGTGACCGCCTTCATCGTCGCTGCCGCCTCGATCCCCGCGTCAGTCATCGCGGCGAACAGCCATTCGGGGTTCACCCCCGGGATGTTGCGCAGCCGGGCGAGCGCTTCATAGCCGGCAACCTGATCGGTCGTCAGGTCGATCTTGGGCAGGAACTCGTAATGCAGGTTCGGCAGCAGCCGCGATCCTGCAAGCAGCGCCGCGATCATGCGCCGGTCGCCCGCAGCGTCTTCCGACCGGCCCGTTCCGGTCGCGAGCGACGCGAGGATCGCGGTGAGTGCGCCGATCTTGTAGGTCCGCTCGAGCGACCCGACGAGCGGATGCTCGCCGATCATCGCCTCGCCGAGGACGGCGGACGGATATTCGCCCGGCGGCCGCAACTCGATCACCGGGCAGATCCGGCCGTCGTGCCCGATCTGATCGAGCACGGTGATCAGATCGTCGCCCCGCGATTGCGCGTCGGCAATCACGACGTCAGGCGCGAACGCCGTTCCCGCCGCGATCTCCGCCGCATGGCCGATCCAGGCGACGGCATAGCCGCGCGACCGGAGCTCGGCATGCGCCTGGCACGATGCCGCATCGGCGGCATGGACGAACAGCAATCGCGGCAGCACGGCGCGCCCCTCCCCCGCCACAGGCAGATAAGCGGAGGCCGGGCTTGCCAGCCCCAGGCCGAAACCTGCTGCCGCACCCGGTGGGGGCGCCAGACTGGGATCGGCGCTCACGCGGACGGGTCCGACCGGGCGGCTATCGACATGGGCGTGAACTCGGCAATAGGGTGGACGCTGACGAATGACGGCTGAACGACACCGGCAAGGCCCCGCCGTGCGGCGGATTCAATCCCGGTAGCCAATTGGTATCTACTAATCCTGATCAGGACTGTCATCCCCGCGAACAGCGTCGCGTCCGCGCCAGGTCGCTCGTCGCCCAATAAGCCGTTGCGTGGCATTGTGATTTTATTACAAATATTTTTCCACGAGCCACTGCGCCGCGCTTTCCTGGCCGCAAGGGCATCCCGTCTTCGACATTTTCAGCGCGAGACCGGACCGCTTTGACAAGCGCCGGCCACCGTCCTATATAAGCCACTCACCACAGCATCCGGGAAATGACAGGCCGTCGCGCAGCATGTCGATCGTATTGGATGCCGGGGTTTCATTCGCCGAAAGCCGCCGCATGTGATTGCGCGCGGCCTTTTTGCGTTACTGCACGCCCCGTCCGGGGGTTCCCGGGCACGAAATTACGGCTGACCCGTCAGTTTATTGAGGGCAAATAACCTATGGCTTCCAAGGCGATCAACGAGGGCGCTGCCAAGCAGCGTCGCGACGGCGGCACCGCAAAGCGTCGCATCCGCAAGGTCTTCGGCAACATCCACGAAGTCGTGCAGATGCCGAACCTGATCGAGGTTCAGCGCGAGAGCTACGAGCAGTTCCTGCGCTCCGACAAGTCGATCGGCCATGTCTCGGGCCTCGAGAAGACGCTGCGCAGCGTATTCCCGATCCAGGATTTCGCCGGCACCGCCTATCTCGATTTCGACGATTACGTCCTTGAGCCGCCGAAGTTCGACGTCGAGGAATGCCGCCAGCGCGGGATCACCTATGCCGCGCCGATGCGCGTCACGCTGCGTCTGACTGCGTTCGAGGTCGATCCCGATACCGAGGCCAAGTCGGTCATCGATATCAAGGAGCAGGACGTGTACATGGGCGACATGCCGCTCATGACCGAGAACGGCACCTTCTTCATCAACGGCACCGAGCGCGTCATCGTCAGCCAGATGCACCGTTCGCCGGGCGTCCTGTTTGACCACGATCGCGGCAAGACGCACGCATCGGGCAAGTATCTGTTCGCAGCGCGCGTCATTCCGTATCGCGGCTCGTGGCTCGATTTCGAGTTCGATGCCAAGGACATCGTCAACGTCCGCATCGATCGCAAGCGCAAGCTGCCGGTCACGGCGCTGCTCTATGCGCTCGGCATGACGTCGGAAGAGATCCTCAACTACTTCTACAACCGCGTGACGTTCGTCCGCGGCCAGGGTGGCTGGATCGTTCCGTTCCAGGTCGAGAACTGGCGTGGCCAGAAGCCGATGTTCGACATCGTCGATGCGAAGACCGGCGAAGTCGTGTTCCCGAACGGCCAGAAGATCTCCCCGCGCGCCGCGAACAAGGCGTTCAAGGATGGTCTCACCGACCTGCTGATTCCGACCGAGGAAATCTTCGGCCGCTATTCGGCATACGACCTGATCGACGAGTCGACCGGCCGCATCTACATCGAAGCCGGTGACGAAGTGACCGCCGAGAACCTCGAGCTGCTCGACCAGGCAGGCATAGAGCGCCTCGACCTGCTCGACATCGATCACGTCGCAACGGGTCCTTGGATCCGCAACACGCTCAAGGTCGACAAGGCCGAAGAGCGCGAGCAGGCGCTGTCCGACATCTACCGCGTGATGCGCCCCGGCGAGCCCCCGACGCTGGAGACGGCCGAGGCGCTGTTCTCGGGTCTGTTCTTCGATCCGGATCGCTACGACCTGTCGGCCGTGGGCCGTGTGAAGCTCAACATGCGTCTCGACCTCGACGTCGAGGACACCGTCACGACGCTGCGCACCGAGGACATTCTTGAGGTCATCAAGACGCTCGTGAACCTCAAGGACGGCAAGGGCGAGATCGATGATATCGACAACCTCGGTAACCGTCGTGTCCGTTCGGTCGGCGAGCTGCTCGAGAACCAGTATCGCGTCGGCCTGCTCCGCATGGAGCGCGCCGTGAAGGAGCGCATGTCGTCGGTCGACGTGTCGACGGTCATGCCGAACGACCTGATCAACGCGAAGCCTGCGGTTGCCGCGGTCCGCGAATTCTTCGGCTCGTCGCAGCTGTCGCAGTTCATGGATCAGACCAACCCGCTGTCGGAAGTTACCCACAAGCGTCGTGTGTCGGCACTTGGACCAGGTGGTCTGACGCGTGAGCGCGCCGGCTTCGAAGTCCGCGACGTTCACCCGACGCATTATGGCCGCATCTGCCCGATCGAGACGCCGGAAGGCCCGAACATCGGTCTGATCAACAGCCTCGCGTCGTTCTCGCGCGTCAACAAGTACGGCTTCATCGAGACCCCGTACCGCAAGGTCGTCGACCACAAGGTGACCGACGACGTCGTGTACCTGTCGGCGATGGAAGAGGCTAAGCACACGATCGCGCAGGCCAACGCCGATCTGACCGGTGATGGCGGCTTCACCGAGGAGCTCGTCTCGTCGCGTCAGGCTGGCGAATTCCTGATGGCGCTGCCCGACAACATCACGCTGATGGACGTCAGCCCGAAGCAGCTCGTCTCGGTCGCCGCATCGCTTATTCCGTTCCTGGAAAACGATGACGCCAACCGCGCGCTGATGGGCTCGAACATGCAGCGTCAGGCCGTGCCGCTCGTCCAGGCCGAGGCGCCGTTCGTCGGCACCGGCATGGAAGAGACGGTCGCGCGTGACTCGGGTGCAGCCATCTCGGCCAAGCGTGCGGGCATCGTCGACCAGGTTGACGCGGCGCGTATCGTGATCCGGGCAACCGGCGAGATCGATGCCGGCAAGTCGGGCGTCGACATCTACACGCTGATGAAGTTCCAGCGTTCGAACCAGTCGACCTGCATCAACCAGCGTCCGCTGGTAAAGGTGGGCGACGTGGTCCGTGCCGGCGACGTGCTCGCCGACGGTCCGTCGACCGAGTTCGGCGAGCTGGCGCTGGGTCGCAACAGCCTCGTCGCGTTCATGCCGTGGAACGGCTACAACTACGAGGATTCGATCCTGATCTCCGAGCGGATCGTGAAGGACGACGTGTTCACGTCGATCCATATCGACGAGTTCGAGGTGATGGCCCGCGACACGAAGCTCGGGCCTGAGGATATCACGCGCGACATCCCGAACGTCGGCGAGGAAGCGCTGCGCAACCTCGACGAAGCGGGCATCGTCTACATCGGTGCAGAGGTCGAGCCGGGCGATATTCTCGCCGGCAAGATCACGCCGAAGGGTGAATCGCCGATGACGCCGGAGGAGAAGCTTCTCCGTGCGATCTTCGGCGAGAAGGCCAGCGACGTGCGCGACACGTCGCTTCGCCTGCCGCCGGGCGTGTCGGGTACGGTCGTCGACGTTCGCGTCTTCAACCGCCACGGCATCGACAAGGACGAGCGCGCGATGGCGATCGAGCGCGAGGAGATCGAGCGCTTGAAGAAGGATTCCGACGACGAGCGTTCGATCCTGAACCGTGCGACCTGGTCGCGTCTTCGCGAGATGCTGCTCGACCAGACGGCCACCTCGGCGCCCAAGGGCGTCAAGAAGGGCGTCGTGATCGACATGGATCTGCTCGACAGCGTCGACCGCCACGAGTGGTGGAAGTTCGCGGTCGCCGACGACAAGATCCAGAGCGATCTGGAAGCGGTCAAGATCCAGTATGACGATGCCGCCAAGCTGATCACGGACAAGTTCCACGATCGTCGCGAGAAGCTGGAGCGTGGTGACGAGCTGTCGCCGGGCGTGCTGAAGATGGTAAAGGTGTTCGTCGCGGTGAAGCGCAAGCTGCAGCCGGGCGACAAGATGGCCGGCCGTCACGGGAACAAGGGCGTCATCAGCCGCATTCTGCCGGCGGAGGACATGCCGTTCCTCGCCGACGGGACGCCGGTCGATATCGTGCTCAACCCGCTGGGCGTGCCGTCGCGCATGAACGTCGGGCAGATCTTCGAGACGCATCTGGGCTGGGCCGCACGCGGTCTGGGTCAGCAGATCACTCACGCGCTCGAAACCTGGCGCGAAGAGAATCCGGAGGCCAAGGCCGGAGCGATGCCGGAGGCGGTCCGCGATCGTCTCAAGACGGTCTATGGTGAGCAGTATCACGACGAGATCGACGCCCGTTCGGGTGACGAGATCATCGAGCTGGCCAAGAACCTGAAGGGCGGCGTGCCGATGGCGACGCCGGTGTTCGATGGTGCGCGCGAGGCGGACGTGTCGGCGATGCTGGAGCTGGCGGGTCTCGACCCGTCGGGCCAGTCGGACCTGTTCGACGGACGTACCGGCGACAAGTTCGATCGCAAGGTGACGGTTGGGTACATCTACATGCTCAAGCTCCACCATCTGGTCGACGACAAGATCCACGCACGGTCGATCGGGCCATACTCGCTCGTCACGCAGCAGCCGCTGGGTGGTAAGGCGCAGTTCGGTGGTCAGCGCTTCGGCGAGATGGAGGTCTGGGCACTCCAGGCCTACGGCGCGGCGTACACCTTGCAGGAAATGCTCACGGTGAAGTCGGACGACGTGGTCGGCCGCACCAAGGTCTACGAGGCGATCGTCAAGGGTGACGACACGTTCGAGGCGGGCATTCCGGAGAGCTTCAACGTGCTCGTCAAGGAAATGCGCTCGCTGGGCCTGAATGTGGACCTGAAGCAGTCGGAGCCCGGCTTCGACAGCGACGGCATCCAGATCGCGGCGGAGTAACGCGGTTGAACTAGCTCCCCTCCCGCGACGGGTTCCCATCAAAGTAATACTTTGATGGGGCCCTTCCGGGAGGGGCCGGGGGTGGGCTCCCGGCCGGTGATGGAGCGCCAAGATCGAACCGGGTGCCCACCCCTTCCCAAGCAAGAGCTTGGGCCCCTTCCCCTCCCGCTCGCGGGAGGGGAGTTGGAAGGATCAATATATGAACGAAATGACCCCCTTCGCCAATCCGGTCGCCAAGGCCGAGACGTTCGACCAGATCCAGATCGGCATCGCATCGCCGGACAAGATCCGCAGCTGGTCGTTCGGCGAGATCAAGAAGCCCGAGACCATCAACTATCGCACGTTCAAGCCCGAGCGTGACGGCCTGTTCTGCGCGCGCATCTTCGGTCCGATCAAGGATTACGAGTGCCTGTGCGGCAAGTACAAGCGCATGAAGTACAAGGGCATCGTCTGCGAGAAGTGCGGCGTCGAGGTTACCGTCTCGAAGGTCCGCCGCGAGCGGATGGGCCATATCGAGCTCGCCGCCCCGGTCGCGCACATCTGGTTCCTGAAATCGCTGCCGTCGCGCATCGGCCTGCTGCTCGACATGCAGCTGAAGCAGCTCGAGCGCGTGCTGTACTTCGAGGCGTACATCGTCATCGAGCCGGGCCTGACCCCGCTCGAAAAGTACCAGTTGATGACCGAGGACGAGCTCCTCGACGCGCAGGACCAGTATGGCGAGGACGCGTTCTCGGCCGGTATCGGCGCCGAGGCAGTCCGCATCATGCTGGAGTCGCTCGATCTCGAGGGTGAGCGTACCACGCTGCTCGAAGAGCTCGCGGTCACCAAGTCGGAGCTGAAGCCCAAGAAGATCATCAAGCGGCTGAAGGTCGTCGAGAGCTTCATCGATTCGGGCAACCGCCCCGAATGGATGATCCTCGAGGTCGTTCCGGTCATCCCGCCCGAGCTGCGCCCGCTGGTGCCGCTGGACGGTGGTCGTTTCGCGACGTCGGATCTGAACGATCTGTATCGCCGCGTGATCAACCGCAACAACCGCCTGAAGCGCCTGATGGAGCTTCGCGCGCCGGACATCATCGTCCGCAACGAGAAGCGCATGCTGCAGGAGGCCGTCGACGCACTGTTCGACAATGGTCGCCGCGGTCGCACGATCACGGGCGCCAACAAGCGTCCGCTCAAGTCGCTGTCCGACATGCTCAAGGGCAAGCAGGGCCGCTTCCGCCAGAACCTTCTCGGCAAGCGCGTCGATTACTCGGGTCGTTCGGTCATCGTGACCGGGCCTGAGCTCAAGCTTCACCAGTGCGGCCTGCCGAAGAAGATGGCGCTCGAGCTGTTCAAGCCGTTCATCTACGCACGCCTCGACGCCAAGGGCCTCAGCATGACGCTGAAGCAGGCGAAGAAGTGGGTCGAGAAGGAGCGCAAGGAAGTCTGGGACATCCTGGACGAGGTGATCCGCGAGCATCCGGTCATGCTGAACCGTGCGCCGACGCTTCACCGTCTCGGCATCCAGGCGTTCGAGCCGGTGCTGATCGAGGGTAAGGCGATCCAGCTTCACCCGCTGGTCTGTTCCGCGTTCAACGCCGATTTCGACGGCGATCAGATGGCCGTCCACGTCCCGCTGTCGCTCGAAGCGCAGCTGGAAGCGCGCGTCCTGATGATGTCGACGAACAACATCCTGTCGCCCGCCAACGGCAAGCCGATCATCGTGCCGTCGCAGGACATGGTGCTGGGTCTCTATTATCTGTCGATGATGAAGGAGAACGAGCCGGGCCAGGGCATGCTGCTCGGCGACATGGCCGAAGTGCATCAGGCGCTGAACGCCCAGGCCGTGACGCTGCACAGCAAGATCATCAGCCGCGTTCCGCAGACCGATGAGAACGGCAAGCAGTATCTCAAGCGCTATGAGACGACGCCGGGCCGCATGCTGCTCGGCGAGTGCCTGCCGCACAGCCACAAGGTGCCGTTCGACACCGTCAACCGCCTGCTCACCAAGAAGGACGTGGGCGACGTGATCGACGAGGTCTATCGTCACACCGGCCAGAAGGAGACCGTGCTGTTCGCCGATGCGATCATGACGCTCGGCTTCCGTCACGCGTTCCGCGCCGGCATCTCGTTCGGCAAGGACGACATGATCATTCCGGATGCCAAGGTCGGTCTGGTCGACGACACCAAGGCGCTCGTGAAGGACTTCGAGCAGCAGTATCAGGACGGTCTGATCACGCAGCAGGAGAAGTACAACAAGGTGATCGACGCCTGGAGCCGTTGCGGCGACCAGGTCGCGAACGCCATGATGGACGAGATCCGTGCGGTGAAGGTCGATACGGAGACCGGCCGTGAAAAGCCGATCAACTCGATCTACATGATGGCCCATTCGGGTGCTCGTGGTTCGCAGGCGCAGATCAAGCAGCTTGCCGGTATGCGTGGCCTAATGGCCAAGCCGTCGGGCGAGATCATCGAGACGCCGATCATCTCGAACTTCAAGGAAGGCCTGACCGTCCTTGAGTACTTCAACTCGACCCACGGCGCTCGTAAGGGCCTTGCGGATACGGCATTGAAGACGGCGAACTCGGGGTACCTCACGCGTCGTCTGGTCGACGTGTCGCAGGATTGCGTCATCATCGAACCGGATTGCGGCACCACGCGCGCACTCGAAATGAAGGCGATCCTTCAGGGTGGTTCGACGATCGCAAGCCTCGGCGAGCGCATCCTCGGTCGTACGACCGCGGAGGACATCACCGATCCGAAGACCGGCAAGGTCATCATCCCGTCGGGCACGCTGCTCGACGAGCCGATGATCACGACGATCGAAGGCCTCGGCACGCAGTCGTGCAAGATCCGCAGCCCGCTGGTCTGCGAATCCAAGATCGGCGTCTGCGGCAAGTGCTACGGGCGCGATCTCGCCCGCGGTACGCCGGTGAACATCGGTGAAGCTGTCGGCGTCATCGCCGCGCAGTCGATCGGTGAGCCGGGCACGCAGCTGACGATGCGTACGTTCCACATCGGTGGTGCAGCGCAGCTCAACGAGACGTCGAACCTCGAGGCGCATGCCGACGGTACGGTGCAGTTCCGCGATCTGCGTATCATCGTCGACCAGCGTGGCCGTCGCGTGGTGCTCAGCCGCTCGGGTGAAATCGCGATCGTCGACATGGACGGCCGCGAGCTCTCGGTCGATCGTATCCCTTACGGTGCGTACGTGCTGTTCGACGATGGCCACATCGTGTCGCGCGGCGACCGGATGGCCGAGTGGGATCCGTTCACCATGCCGGTGATCACGGAGAACCCGGGCACGATCAAGTATGTCGACCTGATTGAGGGCAAGACGCTCACCGAGCAGACCGACGAAGCCACGGGCATCGCCCAGCGCGTCGTGATCGAATATCGTGCAGCGACGAAGTCGAAGGAGGATCTGCGTCCGCGCATGACCCTGCTCGACGAGACGTCGGGCGAGACCGGCCGCTACATGCTGGCGATCGGTGCGACGCTGTCGGTCGAGGATGGCGCACAGGTGTTCGGCGGCGACGTCGTGGCCCGCGTCAGCCGCGAGAGCGCCAAGACGCGCGACATCACCGGTGGTCTGCCGCGCGTTGCCGAGCTGTTCGAGGCGCGTATCCCCAAGGACTCGGCGATCATCGCCAAGATCTCGGGCCGCGTCGTGTTCGGCAAGGATTACAAGGCGAAGCGCAAGATCGGCATCCAGCCCGAGGATGGCGGCGACGTCGTCGAGTATCTGGTGCCGAAGTCGAAGGTCATCGACGTGCAGGAAGGCGATTACGTCAAGCGCGGCGACAACCTGATCGGCGGCTCGCCCGATCCGCATGACATCCTCGAGACGATGGGTATCGAGCCCCTCGCCGAGTATCTCGTGTCGGAAATCCAGGAGGTCTATCGACTCCAGGGCGTGAAGATCAACGACAAGCACATCGAGACGATCGTTCGTCAGATGCTGCAGAAGGTCGAGATCACCGATGGCGGCGACACCACGCTGCTGAAGGGCGAGCAGGTCGATCGCGAGGAAATGGACGCGACGAACGAGAAGCTCGACAAGAAGCAGACCCGTGCACAGGGCAAGCCCATCCTGCTCGGTATCACCAAGGCGTCGCTGCAGACCCGCAGCTTCATCTCGGCGGCATCGTTCCAGGAGACCACCCGCGTCCTCACTGAGGCCGCGGTCCAGGGTAAGCAGGACATGCTGATGGGCCTGAAGGAGAACGTGATCGTCGGCCGGCTCATCCCGGCAGGCACCGGCGCAGGTCTCAACCGCCTGCGGGTCGTGGCGAACAGCCGCGATGCCTCGATGCGCGTCGCCCAGCGCAAGATGGCCGAAGCCTCGATCATCGCGCCGAAGTCGGCGAAGGAAGAGCATGACGCCGAACTCGCCCGCTCGCCGCGCGATTCCGGCGGCACGGGGGACGACGCGCTTGGCGAAGTCGTGACCTCGGGCACCGGCACCGATGCGGATGCCGGCGANCCTTTGTCGTTTCTGGCGACTGGCGGGGCGAACGGGTCGAACCGCGCGCCTCGGTGGGTCAGCCGGTGCCTTCGCCCATCGTTCGCGGGATCGTCCGGAGCTGCTGGCCGGTGACGCGCAGCTCGTTGAACGCGGGCGGACTGCCGCGCGTCCGCTTGGACAGGGTGCCGGCACCGATCATGCGGATCTCCCGGCCGCTGCGTTCGACGGGAATGTCGAAGGGATCGTGGACATGACCTGACAGCACGGCATGCGCTCCCGCATCGGCCAGTGCGGTCAATGCGCTGTCACCATGGCGGGTCTTTGCTGTCCCGGTCGTGCCGCCTTCGATCAGCGGATGGTGCGCGGCAACGAAGACCAAGTGATCCTGCGGTACATCCTCGATCATCGCCAGCGCGCGCGACAGCGACCCCGGGCTGACACGCCCCTTCGACCAGTTCCAGCGCCACTGCGCGCGGGCCGTCGTCTTGAGCGGGACGATCGTGATCCCGGGCAGTTCCAGGGGCTTCTCGATCATCGACTCAACCGCGGCATAACGCTGATAGGGCGAGAAGAACCTGCGGAACGGGTCCCAATAATAGGGGATGTCGTGATTGCCGACCTCGAGCGTGACAGGCACGCCAAGGCTGCGCAACCAGTCGCCGCCACGCTGGAACTCCTCCTTCGTGGCGCGCATTGTCAGATCGCCGGTCATGATCACCGCATCGGGCCGCTCCGCCGCGACACAGGCGGAGAACCAGGCGAGCGCTGCCGGATCCTCCGCCCCGAAATGAACGTCGCTGACGTGAAACAGCGTGTGCGAGCGTCCTGAAACATCTGACATGTCAGGCAAGTTCGGCCAGCGTCTTGGGCTGGTGCATCGGACACCCGTTGAACGTCCCGCGGAATCCCGCCGAGAGCTCATAGGTTTCCTTGCGGACGCGATTGACGCCGCCCAGCGGCTGATGGTCGACCACGCCGTGCCACACGCTATACGCCAGCGCATCGTCGGTATGATCGGTCACGCCGTGCTCCCAGGAGATTTGTGGCGCCACCTCGAGCGTGGCGACCGTGACGAACGGGCTCGCCTGCTGATCCCATTCCACCGTCGCATCTTCGATCGGCATCGCGTCGAGATCGGTGTTCAACTGGACGCGCAGTTCCCAGACACCGCCATGCTCGATCAGCTGCTCGCGCACGACCTCGCGCAGCGCATCGGGGCGCGCGGTGATGTCGACCGTATCGCCGGTCAGGCGCGTCAGCGCGGGCGAGACCGGGAACAGCGCGACCTTGGCGATATAGTCGCCATAGCGCAGCGGCGTCTGCGAGAAATAGGTCTCGCCAAGCGGGTGAACGGGTTTAGCACCGCCGAGCGTCTTCAGCGTCGCAGACTCCGCCCCGACCGCCTCCAGTGCGGATTCGACGACGCGGAAGGTCGCCGACATCGCCTTCTTCACACCGTCGAACCGGTCGGTCGTCTTGGCGAGCAGCTTGAGGTTCATCGAGAACGCCTTGGGATCGGGTGCCGCAAAGACCGGCGCGTTGACCATGATGAAATCCTGCGTCGTCTCGCCTTCCGAGCCCGGCAGGCGATCGCCCTGGACATCCAGGATCTTCAGCGCGACGCCCCGCGGCAGGCTGACGCTGTCATCGAGAATGTCGCCCGCGTTCGTCGAGATGCGCAGCACCGCCTCATGACGCCCCGGCTGTGCGAAAATGCCCTGCGCGAGCGTTTCGGGCAGGCCGTCAGCGATGGTCAGCGTGCCGCGCGCGATGCCATGCGCCTTGGCATGAACCGCGCGCACGGCATGCGCATAGTCCTGCGACGTGGTCTCTAGGATCTCGCGAAAGCTGTCCTTGAGCGATGCCAGCGTCTCGGCCTCGTCGTCGGCGATGGTTTCGACCGAGGGGGCGAATCGTACGGGCTGGGTGGACATGCGGATCTCCTGTCGTTTCCGATCCAAACCCGCCGAACTCCGCGACGTTCCCGCTGCCCGGGCGATCGGTACGATCCCGCACGCTGTTGCAAAGCACCGCGCCCCGGTCCACGCGGTCGGCGCCCATCGAAGGAGAAACCGATGCAGATTCCCGTCGTCACCGCCCCCACGATCGCGATCGTCGGATCCGCGGCGCGGTTTCCGGTCCGCCGGATCTTCTGCGTCGGGCAGAATTACGCCGACCACGCGCGCGAAATGGGGTCGGATCCCGATCGGCAGCAGCCCTTCTTCTTCTCCAAGCCCGCCGATGCCGTCGTGCCCGGTGGCGGCACCCTGCCCTATCCGAGCATGACGCAGGATCTGCATCACGAGGTCGAACTGGTCGTCGCGCTGGGCGCAGGCGGACGGGACATCGATGCGACGGCGGCGACGGCGAAGATCTTCGGTCATGCGGTCGGTATCGACCTGACGCGGCGCGACCTGCAGGCGGTGGCCAAGGCGGCCGGGCGGCCATGGGACATGGCCAAGGGGTTCGACCGGTCCGCCCCGATCGGCGCGCTCACCCCCGGCGCGCCGCCCGAAACGGGTGCGATCGGGCTGACGATCGACGGCGAACCGCGCCAGTCGGGCGACCTGTCGATGATGATCTGGTCGGTTGCCGAAGTGATCGCCGCGCTGTCGCGTCAGGTCGAACTCGCCCCCGGCGATCTGATCTTCACCGGCACCCCCGCGGGCGTCGGGCCGATCCTGCCCGAGGCACAGGTTCGCGCGACGATCACCGATCTCGAGCCGCTCGAGATCCTGTTCGACGCCTGATCGACCCCTGATCGACGTGGCGGGGGCGATGTTTTTGTATAAATATAGTCGTCCCCGACCTTAGTCGGCTTTCCTTTGTCGCCGCCCGCCCGCATGCATCCCCTTCATAAAAAGGGGATGATGATGGCGGATGGATCAACCGGCGGGCTGCTCGACCGGGCACGGACGGTAGCAGGGCCGGGCTTTGATCGCTGGCTGGTGCCGCCCTGCGCGCTCGCCATCCATCTGTGCATCGGCATGGCCTATGGCTTCAGCGTGTTCTGGCTGCCGCTGTCGCGCGCGATCGGGATCACTGATCCGGTGGTCTGCGAAAGCATGACGCTGGCCCAGGCGCTGACGACCACGACCTGCGACTGGCGGGTCAGCGACCTCGTCTGGACCTACACGCTCTTCTTCGTCGTCCTCGGCGCCGCCGCGGCGATCTGGGGCGGCTGGCTCGAACGCGCCGGTCCGCGCAAGGCCGGCGTCGTCGCCGCCTTCTGCTGGTGCGGCGGGATGGGGATCGGCGCGATCGGCGTCTCGATGCACCAGTTGTGGCTCATCTGGCTCGGTTCGGGCGTGATCGGCGGCATCGGTCTGGGTCTCGGCTATATCTCGCCCGTCTCGACGCTGATCAAATGGTTTCCCGACCGGCGCGGCATGGCGACGGGCATGGCGATCATGGGCTTTGGCGGCGGCGCGATGATCGGCAGCCCGCTCGCCAACTCCTTGATGAAGCACTTCTCCGGCCCGACCGGCGTCGGCGTCTGGCAGACGTTCCTCGTCCTCGCGGTCATCTACTTCGTGTTCATGATGGCCGGCGCGCTCGGCTACCGCGTCCCTGCCGAGGGCTGGAAGCCCGCCGGCTGGACCCCGCCGACCGATGCCAAGGCAACGATCAGCCGGTTCAACGTCGATCTGAAGGATGCGCACAAGACGCCGCAATTCTGGCTCATCTGGATCGTCCTGCTGCTCAACGTGTCCGCGTCGATCGGCATCATCGGTGTCGCCTCGCCGATGCTCCAGGAGATCTTCGGCGGTCGCCTGATCGGCGCGCCGGGCGTGCTCTTCACCGCATTCAGCGACAGCCAGAAGGTCGCCGCGGCCGCGGTCGGCGCCGGGTTCGTCGGCGCGATCAGCCTGTTCAACATCGGTGGCCGCTTCTTCTGGGCGTGGTTCTCCGATCGTCTGGGTCGCAAGCCGCTCTACGCGGTGATCCTGGCGATCAGCGCTGTGCTCTACGGTATCGCCGCCCCGGCACTCGCCGGCAGCAGCCTCGGTCTCTTCATCCTCGTCTTCTGTATCCTCGCCTCCACTTATGGCGGCGGCTTCGCGACCGTGCCCGCCTATCTGGCGGACATATTCGGGACGAAGTTCGTCGGTGCGATCCACGGCCGGCTGCTGACCGCCTGGTCGACCGCGGGCGTTGTCGGGCCGCTGCTCGTCGCCAACATGCGCGACGGCCGGATCGCCGCAGGGATCCCGCGCGATCAGGTCTATCAGCCGATCTTCCTGATGCTCGCGGCGATGCTCGTGGTCGGCTTCGTCGCCAACCTGTTCGTCAAGCCGGTGGCAAGCCGCTTCCACATGCCGGTCACCGAGGGCGTGGCGTCGACGACTGCCGTCGACGCCACGACGGCCACCACCAGCGCACAGCATCGCGGCGGATCGCGGTCGACCGTCATCCTCGCTTGGCTGGCGGTGGGCGTGCCGATCCTCTGGGGGATCTACATGACGCTGTCGAAGGCGGTCATTCTGATCAAGTGACCGAACGCGACACCGCGGTCGCATCGCCGGACAGGCGATTGCGACCCGGTGGTCGGCGTGGAATGGGATTTGCGTTGGCGCCGACGGTGTCGGCGTGGAGCGGGTGAAGGGAATCGAACCCTCGTCACTTGCTTGGGAAGCAAAAGCTCTACCATTGAGCTACACCCGCATATCGACTGTGCGTCCGTGCGGCGGATGGGCGCCGGCGGTCGCGATGCGATGGCGAGCGTCTATCGGCTCGGCGAGAGCGACGCAAGATGCTTCTCGACGTGGAATGGCGCGCTGTCTTTGGAGATGCGCGGCCTGACGTAATGAAACTGTCACCGCCGTGTCACCACGCTGCCATTGGTCTGCAATAGGCACCCCGGCAAGCCAGCCCATAGCTGGACCAATCGGGGGACCATCATGATCATCGGCCTGTCACACCGCGCCCGCGGTCCTGCTGTCTTGCGCGCGCTTCTCATCGGCAGTGCGATGATCCCGCTCGCGATCGGGATTGCCCGTGCCGAACCGGTCGATGGCCCCGCCGCAGCCGCAGCCCCCGCCCCGCGTGGCAATGCCAGCATCACCGGGACGATCTCGCAGGCCGGCAGCGGCGATTATCTCGACGGCGCGTCGGTTTCGATTCCGGCACTGGGCCTCGCGACCGCGGCGGATCGCGCGGGCCGGTTCACGCTGGCCGGGATCCCCGCCGGGACGCATGACGTCGTCGTCCGCTATGTCGGCTTTCCCGATGCCCGGCGCAGCGTCACGGTCACCGACGCGGCGGTCGTGCTCGATGTCGCGATGACGATCGAGACCAGTGCCGACGGCGACGAGATCGTCGTTTCGGGATCGCGCCCCATCGCCGAGTCCGAAGCGGCAGCGCTGCAGATCCAGCGGACCAGCCCCTCGCTCGTCTCGGTAATCGCGTCGGATTCGATCGGGCGCCTGCCCGACCAGAATGTCGCGCAGGCGGTCAGCCGCCTGCCCGGCGTCGGCGTCCAGCGCGACCAGGGCCAGGCCCGCTACATCACGCTGCGCGGCAGCCCGATCAACTGGACGACGCTGTCGTTCGACGGGATCAACGTGGTCAGCCCGGAGGGGCGCGACGCACGGTTCGATTCGATCCCCTCGGCGATCGCGTCGCAGATCATCGTGCGGAAAGCGGTGACCCCCGACATGACCGGCGAGACGATCGCGGGCAATGTCGACATCATCACCCGCTCGGCGTTCGACTATCCGGGGCTCAAGGTTCAGGCCAAGGGCGGCCTCGGCCATGTCGAGCTCGGCAAGAAGACCGAATATGAAGGCTCGCTCGTCGTATCCGACCGGTTCGACACGGGGATCGGCGAATTCGGCATCGTCTCGTCCGCCAGCCTCTATCGCCGCGGCATGGTCACCGACAATTTCGAGACCGATTTCGAAGCGGTCGACCGCGACCTGCGCCCCGGGTACGAGACGCGCAACTGGGCGCGCGAGACCGAAAACAAGCTCTACCGGCTGACGCGCAAGAACTATTCGCTGTCGAGCCGGCTCGACTGGCGCCCCGCCCCCGGCCACAAGCTGTTCGCCGAGACGATCTACTCGGCGTTCGAGGATGACGAGCAGCGCAACAATTACATCTTCGATCTGGACGACCAGCAGTCGCGCACCCCGAACGGCACCGCAGCTTGCGCGGTCAATGCGCGCCCGGCCTCGGGCACCACGGGCTATGCCGATGTCTGCACGGGCAACACCCCCCTGCTCGGCACGGTGTACGGGATCGATCTCAATTCGAACTTCACGGTGCGCAAGTACAAGCAGTCGGTGTTCACCAACACGCTGGGCGGCGATCACGAACTCGGCGACTGGAAGGTCGCGTGGCGCGGCAACTACACCCGGTCGATCGACGACCGGTCGCAGCCTGCGCAGCTCAACTATGACAGCCCCTCGTTCGGCACCAACGGTGCGAATGCCGCCAACCGCCTGACCGTCGGCTATGACCTGACCGACCCGCAGCTCGCCAAGGTGCAGCTGTACCGGACGATCCGCAACGCAGATGGCAGCTTTTCGCGCGGCGACCGGGTCACGGCGATCGAGGATTTCCCGCGCACCCTGTCGCGCCTGCGCTCGCTCAAGGCGCAGGACGTGACCGAGGCCTATACCGCCAAGCTCGACATCAGCCGCGAGGCGTCGGTGTTCGGCGCCTCGACGATCCTCGCCGCCGGCGTGCGCTATGACGACCGCACCAAGACGTCGAACGAATATCTCCTCGACCTGTCGACGCCCGCGCAGTTCGCCGCGGCGGGTATCGCGACGAACTATTCGGCGATCGCCAAGCCCGGCGGGTTTCAGGGCGAGATCCCGCTCGGCTACACCTTCCAGTATTTCGACCGCGACAAGGTTCTCGGACTGGTCGATCAGGCCAAGGCGGTCGGCAGCTATGTTCGCAGCGACGCCAATTTCTACGACGTCGGCGAAAAAGTCTATTCGGCCTATGCGATGGCGACCGCGACGACCGGCTGGGGCAGCATCATCGGCGGCGCCCGCGTCGAGCATATCCGCAACGACGCACGTGCCTTCTCGATCGGCACGGTCGGCACCGGCAGCGCGGCGACGACGGTCACAACACCGATCGACGTGAAGTCGAGCCAGACGCTGGTCTATCCCAGCCTCCACCTCAACTGGGACGTCGACGACCGGATGAAGGCACGGCTGTCGTTCAACACCGGCGCCGCGCGTCCGGATTATGATCAGCTGCGCCCCAATCTCAGCTATAACGATGCGAACGCCACCATCTCCGGCGGCAATCCTGATGCGAAGCCCGAAAAGGCGAAGGGCGTCGATCTCTATGTCGAATATTACACGATGCCGCGCGGCTTCCTGTCGATCGGCGCCTATTACAAGGACGTCACCGACGTCCTGTTCGATTCGACGCAGACGTTCGGGCGGACGACGCTGAACACCGGCGGCGTCGATCGATCGGGCTATCTCTATTCGACGATCGTCAACGGCGGCAGCGGCTATATCATGGGCATCGAGGGTGCGATCCAGCAGCAGCTCGAGCCCTTCACCGCCGATCTCGGGCTGCCCGAATGGATGGGTGGCTTCGGCGTCCAGCTCAACGCGACGATCAACAAGAGCCGCGCCGAGACGCCGGGGACCGCGGCCCTGCCCTCGCGCAAGGTGCCGCTGCCCGGTGCGTCGGACGCGATCTACAATCTGATCGCCTATTACGAGAAATACGGTTTTTCGGCGCGGGTGTCCTATCAGAACCGCTCGGCATGGCTCGATGCGATCGGCGGCACCGACACGATCGGCGGCGTCGTCCGCGGCATCGACGGCGGCGATTTCTACTGGGCGAAGGACAATGAGCTCGACGCCAGCGTGCGGTACGCAATCAACAACAATGTCGAGATCTACGGCGATTTCGCCAACCTCCTGAACGGCCCGGGCCGCCGCTATGCCGGCTCGTCCGCCTATACGATCGAGCATGAGACGTTCGGGCGGCGCTATACCGGCGGCGTGCGGGTGACCTTCTGATGCGCGCTTTGCCGCTCGTCGCGCTGATCCTCGCCGGGTGCGCGACCACGAGCGTGCCCCAGACGGCCACCGCGCCGCTGGTCGCGGCGACCGCGGAAACCGATCCGGTCGACACCGCGGCGGATGCGGCGGACGATCCCGCGATCTGGCGCAACCCCGCGGACCCGGCGAAGAGCCTGGTCATCGGGACGGACAAGAAGGCGGGGATCCACGTCTACAGTCTGGCGGGCAAGCGGCTGAGTTTCACGCCCGCCGACCGGCTGAACAATGTCGACCTTCGCACGGTCGGCACGCGCGTCATCGCGGCGGCGAGCGACCGCGCCGATGTCGATACCGCGCATGTGTCACTGTTCACGCTCGACACCGCGGCGGCGAGGCTCGTGCCGCTCGGCCGCTTCCCGGTCGGCCCGGGCGAGGCTTACGGCATGTGCCTGTGGACGCGCGCGCGCGATCACGCGCTGTTCGGCTTCGTCGTACTGAAGGACGGGCGGATCGATCAGGTCGCCATCGACGTCTCGCGCACGGTCCCCAAGGTCACGACGGTCCGGTCGATGAAGCTCGCGAGCCAGGCCGAGGGCTGCGTCGTCGACGACCGGACCGGGCGGCTCTACGTCGCGGAGGAAGATGTCGGGCTCTGGCGGTTCGACGCGGATCCGGCGGCTCAGGGGACCGCGACGCCGATCGCGCAGGTCGACGGCAAGACGCTCGTCGCCGATGCGGAAGGCCTCGCGCTCGCGCCCTCGGGCCGCCGCGGCGGCTATCTGGTCGTCTCGAGCCAGGGCGACAACGCCTATACGCTCTACCGCCTGCCTGGCGTCACCTATGCGGGGCGGTTCCGGATCGGCGGCGGGGCGATCGACGGGACCAGCGACACCGACGGCATCGACCTGATGCTCGGCGATTTCGGCCCGGCCTATCCGGGCGGCCTGTTCGTCGCGCAGGACGGCGACAACGCCCCCGACACGCAGAACTTCAAGTTCGTCAGCTGGACCGCCGTGCGCCGCGCCCTGCGCCGCTAGCCCGCGACGTCCGCAGGGAACGTCTGGGGCCATCCCGCGCTATAGGAGCTGGCATCGATCGGCGTATCGAGAGGCCGCAGATCCGAGGACGATGATGACCCAGACCCGTACCGCGACGCTGCACCGGATGGTGCTGCCCGATCACACCTGCCCGTTCGGCGTCCGCGCGAAGCAGCTGCTTCAGGCCGAAGGCTATGACGTCGACGACCAGATCCTCCGCGATCGGGATGCGGTCGAGGCGTTCAAGGCCGAGCACGGCATCGCGACAACCCCGCTGATCGTCATCGATGGCGAGACGATCGGTGGCTGCGATGATCTCGAACGCTATCTGGCGGAGCGCTGAGCGATGGCCCATCCTGATCACCATCCGGTCGCGTCGCCCGTTCCGGCGCATGCGCCACCGCCACCGCCAGCACTGTCGCGGACCGCTGCCGCGCTGATCGTCGTGTCGGTCCTCGGCGTCAGCGCCGCGATCGGTCGCCGCAATGCGCCCGATCCCTCCCACCCGCGGACCCGCCGCTGGTACAAGCGGCTCGACAAGCCCAGCTATACCCCGCCCGATGCCGTGTTCGGCGCGGTGTGGCCGGTGCTCGAGACCGGGCTCGCGGTCGGCGGATATCGTCTGCTCCGCCAGCCCTCAGGGCCACGTCGCACGAGTGCGGTCGGGCTGTGGCTGCTCAACACCGCGATGGTCGGCGGCTGGACCGAGATCTTCTTTCGCAAGCGGGCGCTTCGATCCGGTGCAGTCGTCGCAGGCACGATGGTCGCAACTGGCGGCGCATATGTCGCGGCGGCGGCGAAGGTCGATCGTCCCGCGGCGCTGCTCGGCGTGCCGTTCGTGGGCTGGCTCGGCTTTGCGACGTTGCTCGCCACGCGCATCAGCGCACGCAACCCCGTCGCCGACGCGGCGGACGCCCGGTGACCGATCTGGTCGTCTGGCATGACGGCGACTGCCCGTTATGCCGGCGCGAGATCGCGCTCATGCGGCGGCTCGACCGGCGCGGCGCGATCACCTTCGTCGATGCCACCGATCCCGATGCGAGTTGCCCGATCGACCGCCGGGACCTTCTCGCGCGGTTTCATGCGCGTGAAGACGGGACGATGCTGTCGGGCGCGGCGGCGTTCGCCGCGATGTGGCGCGCAATCCCGGTCCTGCGGCCGCTCGGCCTGCTCGCACGCAACGGCACGGCGCTCCGCCTGCTCGAACGTGCCTATCTCGGCTTCCTCGTGGTCCGACCCCGCCTGCAGGCCGCGCTACGCGGCCGACAGGCGGGCGAGCGGCGGCGTTAAAGCCCGGCGTTGCGCCGGACGGCGGCGCCCACCGCCGACCAGTCGACATCCTCCCCCTCCTGCGCGATCGCGGCGCGCAGATGATCGCGCACCACGCCGAGCAGCGGCATCGGCGTACGCAGTCGGCCCGCCGCGGTGTCGACGAGGTTCATGTCCTTCAGCCCCAGTGGCGCGGCAAAACCTGCGGGCGTGAACCGCTGTTCGACCAGCATCTCGCCATACGTCTTGTAGACCGGGGCATTGAACAGCGTGCCCGTCAGCACCTCGAGCAGCAGCGCCGGTTCGACCCCGCCCTTTTCCGCGAGCGTCATCGCCTCCGCCATCGCCTCGACCGCCGCCATGATCATGAAATTGCCGCTGAGCTTCACCAGATTGGCGGCGGACGGCGCCTCGCCGACGCGGAACACGCGCTGGCTGATGGCATTCAGTGCGGGCTCGCACCGGGCGATCAGATCGTCGCGTCCCGCCGCAACGACGAACAGCATCGCCGCCGCCGCCGCGGGCGGACGACCGAAGACGGGGGCCGCGACATAGCCACCGGCCCCGTCCTGGTCCGCCGTCAGCCGCTCCGCCAGCGCGACGCTGATCGTGCTGTGCGATACATGTACCGCCGGCGCGCCGAGGATCCCGCCATCGCCGTAGACCACCGCCTCCAGCGCGGCATCGTCCGCCAGCATCGTCATCACCACGTCGCCCTGCGCCGCTTCGGCGGGCGTCGCGGCGCGAGTCGCGCCACGTTCGACCAGCGCATCGGCCTTGTCCGGCGAGCGGTTCCACACCGTCACCTCATGACCCGTCTCGACCAGATTGGTGGCCATCGCATGCCCCATCTGGCCCAGACCGATAAACCCGATTCTCATGATCATAATCCCTTGTCCGACCGCAGCAGGATCACCCGCCGGTCCTGCCCCGCCCAACGCGCGGGCGGCGCGGATGTTCGACGCGAGCGATCCGGTCGCTCGGTCCCGGAACGTCCGGGATACTGGACGTTTTTCCACTTGTGCCTATATACCGACTGGTATGAATAGCTTGTGCACGCTCACCGCCCCCAAGGGCCGCCCCCGCGAGTTCGATCTCGAGGAGGCGCTTGCGGCCGCGCTGCGCGTTTTCTGGCGAAACGGCTATGAGGCGGCGTCGATGGCCGAACTCACGGCCGAGATGAAGATCACCAAGCCGAGCCTCTATGCCGCGTTCGGCAACAAGGAAGCGTTGTTTCACAAGGCGCTCGACCTCTATGAGCGCGAAAAGCTCGCTTATATGACCTCCGCGCTCGATGCGCCGACCGCCAAGGCCGTGGCCGAGCGGCTGCTGCGCGGGGCACTCCAGATGCAGACGAGCACCTGCGATCCCAAGGGGTGCCTGAGCATCATCAGCAGCGTCGCCTGCGGCGTCGAGGCTGAACCGATCAAGGCCGAGGTCGCCAAACGCCGCGAGTCGTCGCAGGCTGCGCTGATCCGCCGGTTCGACGAGGCCAAGGCTGCGGGCGAGTTCCCCGACGGTCTCGAGTCGCCCGCTCTCGCGCGCTATCTGTTCGCGGTCATGCAAGGGCTGGCGATCCAGGGCGGATCGGGCGCCACCTGTGGCGAGCTCAATCAGCTTGTCGACACCTGCATGATGGTCTGGCCGACGCGCTAGGCGCCGGGGCACGCACGCCTCCGTCGCGCGCTCCCCTGCCCCCGGCACGGTCGCTGCCGGTCAGGATTACCCTCTGGTCTGTCCGTCTGACGCGATCTGCATCAGCACAGGTCCTTCGGCCGCAGTATCAGCCGGCGCTGGCCTGTCGATCGCCGCCTTCGACGCCGCCCTGACGACAGCCGAGCGCAGTGCCTCGACGCCATAGGGCTTTGGCAGCAGGATCGCCTGGGGATCCCACGGTACGAGTGCGACCTCGCTGTCGCCCGTTGCGAACACGACGCCGATCCCCGGCAGATGCACGCGGATCTCCTCGGCGAGCTCCGGGCCGGACAGCCCGGGCAGGTTGACGTCGCTGACCAGCACATCGACCGGGCTCGCCTGCAGCAGCGCCAGCGCCGCTTCGGCGCTGGCCGCCTCGATCACCGCCATGCCCAGATCGCGCAGCATCTCGGCCGCACCCGCACGGATCACCGCATCGTCCTCGACGAGCAGAACGCGAACCGGGACGTCGCTGTCCGACCGCTGCGCGTCATCGCAGCCATCCGCCGCGCGCCGCCGCGCGCGCTGCCCGGCGAGAACCTGTTCGAACTTCCGCGCGAGCGCCTCGCGCGTATAGGGCTTGGACAACAGCTCGACGCCCACGTCGAGCCGGCCGCCATGCACGATCGAATTCTCCGTATAGCCCGACGTGAACAGCACCGCGAGATCGGGGATCCGCTCGCGCGCGCGACGGGCGAGCTCGGGGCTCTTCAGCGTCCCCGGCATCACCACGTCGGTGAACAGCATGTCGATCGGCACGCCGCTTTCGATGACGTTCAGCGCACTGCCCGCGTCGACCGCCTTGAGCACGCCATAGCCAAGGTCGCCGAGCATCTCGACGACGGTCGCACGGACTTCGTCGTCGTCCTCGACCACCAGCACGGTTTCGGTCCCGCCGATGATCGGCCCACCGCTGGTCGCGACCTCGACGTCTTCGGGGCCCATCGCGCGCGGCAAATAGAGCTTGATCGTCGTGCCTTCGCCGACCTCGCTGTAGATCTTCACATGGCCGCCCGATTGCTTGACGAAGCCATAGACCATCGACAGCCCGAGCCCGGATCCCTTGCCCTCGCTCTTGGTCGAGAAGAACGGCTCGAACACCTTGTCGATGATGTCGGGCGCCATGCCGCTGCCCGTGTCGGTGACCGCCAGCATGACATATTGCCCCGCCGCGACCTCCAGATGGCCGCGTGCATAGGCGTCGTCGAGGCTCGCATTGCCGAGCTCGATCGTCAGCTTGCCGCGCCCCTCCATCGCGTCGCGCGCATTGATCGCGAGGTTGAGCAACGCGTTCTCGATCTGCGTCGGGTCGATGAACGTGTTCCACAGCCCACCACCGACGACCGTCTCCACTTCGATCGCCTCGCCGATCGCACGCCGCAGCATGTCGTCCATCCCGCGTACGAACCGCGTGACGTTGACCACCTTGGGTTCGAGCGCCTGACGTCGGCCGAAGGCGAGCAACTGCGCCGCAAGCTTGGCGCCGCGTTCGATCCCCGCCATCGCGTTGCTGACCCGGCGCTCGGCGCGCGCGTTCCCGGCGATGTCCTTGCCGAGCAGCTGCAGATTGCCTGAGACGACCTGAAGCAAATTGTTGAAGTCGTGCGCGACACCGCCGGTCAGCTTGCCGATCGTCTCCATCTTCTGCGCCTGGGCGAGCCCCGCTTCGGCAAGCCGACGCTCCTCGATCTCGCGGATGACGCGCGCCTCGAGCGTCTCGTTGAGGACGCGCAGCTGACGCTCGGCGCGTTCACGGTGGCTGATCTGTCGTTCGGGCTGCAGCGTGCGATTGACGCGCTCCTCGACGTCGAAGACCAGCACGTAGAAGCCGTTGATCGCCCCATCGGGTTCGATCCGCGGGATATAGCGCAGCTCGGACGCGCGGTCGCCGCCGTCGCGGTGCGGCAGCCGCGCATCGGCGGTTACCGTCTCGCCAGCCAGAGCCCGGTCCATCATCGGCTGGCGTACGGCAAAGGCGGGCTTACCGATGACGTCGCGGACATGCCGTCCGACGACCTGGGCGGGTGTCAGCCCGACCCAGTCCTCGTAAAAGCTATTGGCGAAACGATAGACATAGTCACGATCGATATAGGAAATCAGCACGGGCAGCGCGTCGGTGACGATCCGCAGCTCCGATTCGCTCCGAGCCAGCTGCCGTTCCGCCGCCACCCGCTCGCTATTGTCGATCACGGTACCCAGCACGCCGCCGACGCTGCCGTCGAAATCATGCACCGGGGTGTAGAAGAGGTCGAGCGTCACCGCGTGCGCCGCGCCGTCATGGTGGAGCGTCATCGGCTGGTCGCGAAACAGCATGACCTCGCCGCGCATCACCTCGCCCAGCACGTGGCGGTTGAAGTCCGCTTGCTCGGGCCAGACGTCGACGGCGCGCGCACCGATCGCGGCCGGGTGCTTGCCGCCCGCGATCCTGGCATAGCCGTCATTATACAGCATCAGGCCGTCAGCGCCCCACATCAGCACCTTGGCGACGGGCGAGTTGACCACCGTATTGACGGTCGAGCGAAGCTGCGGGGACCAGGCGTCGATCGCGCCGAGTGGCGTCGCGCTCCAGTCATGCGCTCGTATCGCTGCGCCACATGTCCCGCCGGCGATCGGCCAGGCCACCGGGGTGGCGGCGCCGGATCGCCCCAGCCGGTCGCGCAGCAGCGTCAGGGTCTCAGCGGCAACCGCATCAGCGCTCACGCCGGTGCCGGCAATTACCTGGGCATCGATGAAGCGGTCGAGTTCGGACGCGAGCACCGGGTTGCGGGTCTGTCGGGTAACCATGCCACCGGGGTAGCTTTCCGACCGCGCCTGTCAATCGCGCTTGGCATCGGCACCGGACTTGGCAGACGGAGCGAGCCGCGCGCACGACCGACGTGCACGCGGCGAGAAGCCCCTCAGTCGAGGGGCTTGGTCACCGGCCGCCACATCACGAAGGCGAGCGCCACCAGCGGCAAAACCGCCATACAGCCCACGATCATCAGCATCAGATTGCTTGCAGTCATCCAGCCTCTCCTTCGTATTTTTACGAAGGCTGACGGGTATTGCCGTGCTTTGCAAGCGGCTTGGCCCAGCGGGCCGTCCACCAACCTGGAGTACGCCCGCGGCGTCAGATGCCTTCGGGTGTCACCACGCGACCGGTCGCCTCGAGCGCGCTGACCAGATCGGCGATGCAGCGATCGACCAGCGCGGCATCCGCACTGCGCACGACGAAATTCGCGCCCGTCCGGCCGTCGCGGAAAAACGGGTAGCTGCCGACCGCGACGCCGTCATGCGCCTTTTCGGCATCGCGCAGCAGGTCGGCGACTTCGCTCTCCGCCACCCAGCAGCCGATCGTCTTCGACACGACCGGGCGTCCGCCCTCGAGCGTGCCGGTCAGCGCATCGAGCATGCCGGCGGTGATGTGCGGCACCCCCGCCATGATGAAGATGTTGCCGATCCGGATCCCCGGCGCGCCCGATACCTTGTTGTCGATCAGGTCCGCACCGACCGGCACGCGCGCCATCCGCGCACGCGCCTCGGTCAGCCCGCCGCGGGTCGCATAATAGGCCTCCAGCACCGCCATCGCCCGCGGATGATGCTCGACCGCGACACCCAGCGCCTCGGCGATCGAATCGACGGTGATGTCGTCATGCGTCGGGCCGATCCCGCCCGTGGTGAACAGATAGTCGTTGCGTGCGCGCAGGGTGTTCACCGCCTCGACGATCGCCTCGGTCCGGTCGGCGACGACGCGCACTTCGGCCAGCCGGATGCCCTGCACGTTGAGCCAGGCCGCGATCTGCGCGACGTTCTTGTCCTGCGTGCGGCCCGACAGGATCTCGTCGCCGATGATCGTCAGTGCGGCCGTCCAGATGCGTTCCTGTGTCATGGCCCTTCGCATAGCCTCGCAAAAGTTGCGCCGCCACGCTATATCGCTCGCCATGACCGAATATGTAACCGTCACGTCCGACGCGCCGGACGCGCGCACCGGCGCCATCAAGCTCCACGGCCCCGCTGCCTTTGAAGGCATGATGAAGGCCGGGCGGCTCGCCGCCGAGACGCTCGACATGATCGTGCCGCACATGGTGCCGGGCGTGACCACTGCGGAGATCGACCGGCTGATCTACGACTTCGTCACAGCCGCCGGCGCGGTGCCGGCGACGCTCGGCTATCGTGGCTATACGCACAGCGTCTGCATCTCGATCAACCATGTCGTCTGCCACGGCATCCCGAGCGAGAAGACGCTGAAGTCGGGCGATATCGTCAATGTCGACGTCACGCCGCTGCTCGACGGCTGGCACGGCGACACGAGCCGGATGTACCTGATCGGCGACGTGCCGATCAAGGCGCGGCGCCTCGTCGAGGTGACCTATGAATGCCTGATGCTCGGCATCGAGCAGGCGAAGCCCGGCAACCGCATGGGCGACGTCGCCCATGCGATCCAGCGTCATGCCGAGAAGCACCGCTACGGCGTGGTCCGCGATTTCTGCGGGCACGGCGTCGGCCGCCTCTTCCATGACGCCCCCGAAGTCGTCCATGTCGGCAAGCCCGGCACCGGCCCCGAACTGCGCCCCGGCATGATCTTCACGATCGAACCGATGATCAACATTGGCCGCCCCGACGTTAAGCTGCTCGACGACGGCTGGACCGCGGTGACGCGCGACCGTTCGCTGTCGGCGCAGTTCGAGCATTCGATCGGCATCACCGAGACCGGCTGCGACATCTTCACGCTCAGCCCCAAAGGTTACACGCAGCCGCCCTACGGGTGATACGCACGGGAGGGGGGCGCAATCGCCCCCCTCCCCTCAGCCTGACGAAAGTCAGGATCCAGAGCCGCAAGGCGCGTACCTCGTTACCCTAGATCCTGACGTCCGTCAGGATGACGACGCAAAGTGGGATGACGACTACAGGTCGCGGCAGAGGATCGCAGCCTTCCGCAACTCTACCTCCGCGCTTTCACCGGCGGCCGCATCACCCTTCGCTTCGAGACCCCTAGTCTGCACCGTCAGCTCGGCCGGCCCCTCGATCGGCACAGGATACCCTTGGGCGACTGGCTGCAGGCCTTCGTCGCCTTGTCATAGGCCGCCTGGGTCTGCTCGCCCGACGGCCGGACCATGAACGACACCATCGACGACCCGCCAAACAGATGCGATCCAAGACCCATCGTATTGACGCGCCATTCGGTGGCCCGCGCGGGCTTCGATCCGGCCTGCTTCATGTTGAGTTTGGGAGCAAGCCGCTCGCAGAAACTCGTCGGTGCCTGCGCGGGCAGTTGCATCGCCGTGCTCCCCAGCGCCGCAATCGCCAGTATCGACGCGAGCTTCATTTACCCCCCCCCCCGAATGACGACCGCCCTGCCATATACCGGGCGGTATCGACGGGAAGTCTGACGCCGTTTGATGACATGGCAATTGCACGTCGCCAATCCCTCGCGCTTCGAGCAGGATCGACGCTGGCAAGTCGCCCCCCACCCCGCTAAAGCCCGCCCCATGACCGAGATCACACCGCAGATCGTCGCCGACCACGGCCTGTCCCCCGAAGAATATGAGCGCGTGCTCCACGCGATCAGCCGCGAGCCCAATCTCGTCGAGCTTGGCATCTTCTCGGTGATGTGGTCCGAGCATTGCAGCTACAAGTCGAGCAAGATCCACCTGATGAAGCTGCCCACCAAGGGCGAGCGCGTCATCTGCGGCCCGGGCGAGAATGCCGGCGTCGTCGATATCGGCGACAACCAGGCGGCGATCTTCAAGATGGAGAGCCACAACCACCCGTCCTACATCGAACCCTATCAGGGCGCGGCGACCGGCGTCGGCGGCATCCTGCGCGACGTCTTCACGATGGGCGCGCGGCCGATCGCCAACATGAACGCGCTGCGCTTCGGCCGGCCCGATCACCCCAAGATGCGCCACCTGATCTCGGGCGTTGTTCACGGCATCGGCGGCTATGGCAATTGCGTCGGCGTGCCGACGGTCGGCGGCGAGGTGAACTTTCACGCGGCGTATGACGGCAACATCCTGGTCAACGCGATGACCGTCGGGATCGCTGATCAAGACAAGATCTTCTATTCGGCCGCCAGCGGTATCGGCAATCCGATCGTCTATGTCGGTTCCAAGACCGGTCGCGACGGCATCCACGGCGCGACGATGGCGAGCGCGGACTTCGGCGAGGATTCGGACGCCAAGCGCCCGACCGTCCAGGTCGGCGATCCCTTTACCGAAAAGCTGCTGATCGAGGCCTGCCTCGAACTCATGGCGACCGACGTCATCGTCGCGATCCAGGACATGGGCGCCGCCGGCCTCACCTCCTCATCGGTCGAGATGGCGTCGAAGGGCGGAGTCGGTATCGAACTCGTCATGGACGACGTGCCGCAGCGCGAGACCGGCATGACCCCGTACGAGATGATGCTGAGCGAAAGCCAGGAGCGGATGCTCATGGTGCTGAAGCCCGGCCGCGAGGCCGAGGCCGAGGCGATCTTCAAGAAGTGGGAGCTCGATTTCGCGGTGATCGGCCGCGTCACCGACACCGGCCGCATGGTGCTGACGTTCAAGGGCGAGACGGTTTGCGACATTCCGCTCGGGCCGCTGGCCGACGAGGCACCGCTCTACGATCGCCCGCACGTGCCGACGCCCAAGCCCGCACCGCTCGAAAACGTGCCGCACAGCAACGACATTGCTGCCGATCTGGTGACGCTGATGGGCTCGCCCGACATCGCCTCGCGCCGCTGGATCTGGGAGCAATATGACCACATGGTCGGTGCCGACACCGTGCAGCGCCCCGGTGGCGATGCCGCCGTCGTCCGCGTCCACGGCACGCAGAAGGCGCTGGCGATGACCACCGACTGCACGCCGCGCTATTGCTTCGCCGACCCCGTCGAGGGCGGCAAGCAGGCGGTCGCGGAAGCATGGCGCAACCTCACCGCGGTCGGCGCGCTGCCGTTGGCAGTGACCAACTGCCTCAACTTCGCCAACCCGCAGCGCCCCGAGATCATGGGCCAGATCGTCGGCTGCCTCGAGGGGATGAGCGACGCGTGCATCGCGCTCGACTTCCCGATCGTCTCGGGCAACGTCTCGCTCTACAATGAATCCAAGGCGACCGGCGGCGGCTCGGCGATCCTGCCGACGCCTGCAATCGGCGCAATCGGCCTGCTCGCCGACTGGCAGAAGAATGCGACGATCGCGTTCAAGGGATCGGGCGACATCATCCTCGCGGTCGGCACGCGACACGGCCATCTCGGCCAGTCGCTGTGGCTGCGCGAATGCCATGGCCGCGAGGAAGGCCCCCCGCCCGCGGTCGATCTGGCGGCGGAGCGTCGCGTCGGCGACCTCATCCGCAACGCGATCGCCGAGGGCCAGCTGTCGGCGGTCCACGACGTCTCGGACGGCGGCATCGCCGTGACACTGGCCGAAATGGCGCTCGCAGGCGGCATCGGCGCGATGATCGACCGCAAGCAGCCCTTCGACTGCGCACGCGCGTTCTTCGCGGAAGACCAGGGCGTCTATATCGTCACCGTCGAGGATCACGCGCTGCTCGACTTCCTCGGCGCCGCACATGCCGCCGATGTCGAGGCCGAACCGCTCGGCCGTACCGGCGGCAAGCGCCTGATCTTCGAACGCCCCGACCGCGACGACGTGATCGCACTCGACACGCTGCGCGCCGCGCATGAGGGCTTCTTCCCGAATTTGATGGGGGCAGACGCCGCGCTGGCCTGAACAACAACGCGGCATTAGTTGCGAATCAGACGCAAAAGCGCTTGCGACTGGTTCGCATTATCGCTAATTGGAAGCTCTCACGAGGGAGCTTCCATGGTCGTCTGCGTCTGCAATGCCATTCGAGAATCCGACGTCCGCAGCTGTGCGCGGGGCGGGTGCACGACGCCCTGCCAGGCGTTCCGTTCGCTGGGCCGTCAGCCGAAATGCGGTCAGTGCACATCGGTCGCCCGGGCGATCATCAACGAGGAACGCGCCGCAGCCTGACCGGGCGCGGCACCACGCGGCGCGATCCCGTCGCCCTTGCCGCCACGAACGTAAAACCGCTACATGCCGCTCAGAGGTGACGGAGTTATGGCAATGCGCGGCGATCCCACGGTAATTGATTTCCTGAACGAGGCGCTCAAGAACGAGTTGACCGCGGTCAACCAATATTGGCTCCATTATCGGATGCTCGAGCATTGGGGCGTCTACAAGCTCGCCCAGTATGAGCGCATGGAGTCGATCGACGAGATGAAGCATGCCGACTGGTTGTCGGAGCGCATCCTGTTTCTCGATGGCCTGCCCAATTTCCAGCTGCTCGGTCGGCTGCGCATCGGCGAGACCGTCGAGGAGGTTTTGAAGTCGGACCTCGCGCTTGAGGTCGAGGCGACGATCCAGCTGAAGAGCGCGATCGCCTATTGCGAAGAAGTGAAGGACTATATCAGCCGCGACCTGTTCGCGCGCATCCTTGCCAGCGAGGAAGAGCATGTCGACACGATCGAACGCCAGTTCGAGATGATCGCGCGGATGGGCATCCACAACTACATCCAGCTCAACTCGATCTCCGAGCATGATTCGCCCAAGGCCGGCGCAGCACCCTATTTGAAAGGCTGAACCCGTCTGCCGGTCGTCGTCCACGGCGACCGGCAGCGCGCGCCGCCGGCGTGCTTATTCGGCGCCAAACCCCGATGGGACGGCACGCCGCCCGAACCCGCCCGCCGCGGGACGGCGAGGGACCAGCGGATTGGCCTCGCGCTCGAGAAGCGTTAGCGTTTCGCCAAACAGCGGCCGCAACCGCGCGACATGCTCGAGCGCGGCATCCGGGGTATCGTGAAGCTCGACACAGTCGCGTGCGATCGTTTCGATCGTCTCGGCGAGATCGGCCAGCGGCTCGGCGCCAAACTGGCGCGCCTCGCCCTTAAGGGTGTGGGCTGGAATAATCAGCGCCGCCGCGCTGCCGGCGCGCATCGCCGCTTCGATCGTGGCGACCGATTTCACGCCGTCTTCGCGGAAATAGCCGAGGATGCGGATGAACCCGCCGCCAAGCTCGCTGCGGGCCTGTTGAAACGCCGGCCAGTCGACCAGGGTGTTTCCTTCGAATGACACTGACGCCTACTCCCGTTTGGCCGGCCCGCCATGAACGTCGACGGTCAGCCTATCGCTATTCCGTAAAGACATTGTTGCTGTCGGACCCGCGTGTCACGACAAATATTGGCGCGACTGGATCGGAAATGATCGCCATGTCCGCGCCCGCCGCCGCGGCGACCGCCGCCAGCTCGGTAGGCGCACGCGGATCATCGGCGCGGACTTCGATCCGAACAGCGGCCGGCATCCCGTCCGAGCCTGATCCCTCGCCCGCCTGACGCAGCGTTCTAGCCAGCCGCATCGCGGGCCAGGGGCACCGCATGCCCCGCGCGTCGATCCGGACCACCCCGGACGCCACCGCCTAGTAGCCGCCGCCGCCGCCGCGATTATCGTCATACGGGTTCTTCGGCGCGCGAAACATCAGCCGGACCGGCACCGCGCCGAAGCCCAGATCCTTGCGCATCGAATTGACCAGATAGCGCTCGTAGCTCGCCGGCAGCTGGTCGACGCGCGTGCCGAAGATCACGAAGCTCGGCGGACGCGTCTTGACCTGCGTGACATAGCGCATCTTGATCCGCTTGCCGCCCGGCGCCGGCGGCGGCGTCGCCTCGATCGCGCGTTCGAACCAGCGGTTGAGCTCGCCGGTGCCGACGCGCTTCGACCAGGCGTCGCGCGTGTCGAAACACGCTTGGAGCAGTTGGTCGATGCCCTTGCCGGTCGCGCCCGACACGGTCATCACGGTCACGCCCTTGACCTGGCTGAGCCCGTCCTCGAGCGCGCGCTTGACGCCGTTGAACAACGACGACGCGCTCTCGGCGATATCCCATTTGTTCAGTGCGATGACGAGCGCACGGCCCTCCTGCAGCACCTTGTCGGCAATCCGCAGATCCTGCGCCTCGAGCCCCAGCGTGGCGTCAAGCAGCAGCACGACGACCTCGGCGAAGTCGACCGCGTGGAGCGCGTCCTCGACCGACATCTTCTCGAGCTTGTCCTGGACCTTCGCACGCTTGCGCATGCCCGCCGTATCGATCAGCCGGACCTTGCGCGATTCGCCGCCGGTCGGATGCCAGTCGTAATCGACGCTGATCGAATCGCGCGTGATGCCGGCCTCGGGACCGGTGATCATCCGGTCCTCGCCCAAGATGCGGTTGACCAGCGTCGACTTGCCCGCGTTTGGACGTCCGACGATCGCGAGCTTCAGCGGCCCCTCATATTCATTGTCGGGCTGTTCCTCCGGAACCTCGTCCTTGCCTTCGAGCAGCGGGAGCAATGCCTCGAACAGGTCGCCCATGCCCTCGCCATGCTCGGCGGACAGTTCGACAGGATCGCCGAAGCCGAGCGCCAGCGACTCGAGCACGCCGTCATTGCCCGCGCGGCCCTCCGCCTTGTTGGCGACGAGCACGACCGGCACGTCGGCGGTGCGCAGCCAGCGGGCGATCTCCTCGTCGAGCGGCACGATGCCGGCGCGCGCGTCGAACAGGAACAATGCGACATCGGCCTGGCCGACCGCAGCCTCGGTCTGCTGACGCATCCGCCCGGGCAGCGTCTGCGCGTCATGATCCTCGTATCCGGCGGTATCGATGATGCGGAAATCGAGCCCTATCAGCGACGCATCGCCCTCGCGGCGATCGCGCGTGACGCCGGGCCGGTCGTCGACCAGCGCGAGCTTCTTGCCGACGAGGCGGTTGAACAGGGTCGACTTGCCGACATTGGGGCGGCCGACGATTGCGACCACAGGGAGTTTGGACATGCCGTGCCCTTAGCGCGGGAACGCTCCGTCGTCACCTGTTACCCCTCTCCCACCGGGAGAGGGGTGATGGCTCACCGATAGGCGGTGATCTTGCCCTTCTGGTCGAGCGTGTAGAGCGTCGAGTTCGCGACGATCGGCGGCAGCGTGAAGGGCGTCTTGGTCTCGATCGTGCTGCCGACCGCGCCATCGCCCGGATTGACCGAGACGATCTCGCCACGCGAATTGGTCAGGATCAGGCGTCCGCCCGCCAGGATCGGGCCATACCAGGTCACCGGCCCCTTCTTCTTCTTCTCGTTATCGAACCGCTGCAGCTGCGCAATCCAGCGTGCCTTGCCGTTCGACCGCGACAGGCAGACCAGCCGCGCATCGTCGGTGACCACGAACAGCCATTCGCCCGCGATCCAGGGGGTCGAGATGCCCGCGAAATTCTGTTCCCACAGACGCTGGCCGGTCGAGAGTTCGAGCGCGACCATGCGCCCGCCCTGCCCGACGGCGTAGACACGGCCGCCATCGATGACCGGGGCGGCATCGATATCCGACAGGCTCGACACCGATGTGGTGATCGACGTGCGCGACAACGCGTCCTGCCACAGGATACGGCCATTCTCGTAGCGATAGGCGCTGAGTTCGCCGCTCGAGAAGCCCGAGACGACCGTGCCCTGGCTGACCGCGGGTGCCGCGACGCCGAACACGCCCTGCGTCTCGAGCGTGCCCGACTGAACCCACTGGACCTTGCCGTCGCCCTGGTTGAGCGAGAAGATCTGGTTGTCCTGCGTCAGGACGTAGACCGCACCGTTCGACACGGTCGGCGAGCCACGCAGCGGGCCGCCGGGCTTCGCGCGCCACAGGATCGCGCCATCCGACGCGTTCATCGCGACCACGTCGCCGACGCCGTCGGTCGCATAGACCTTACCGTCGTCATAGCTCACGCCGCCGCCGAAACGCGCGGACTGGTTGATCTTGCCCTCGGTGATCGGCGTGGTCCACAACGCCCCGCCGGTGTCGGACTTGAACGCATGCGCGACGCCGTGGACGTCCATCACGAACAGCTTGTTCTCACCGACGACGGGCGGCGCGGCCATGCGTTCGCGGTTGGAGCCACCGTCGATCGAGGCCTGCCATGCCTTGGTGGGCTGCGCGGCGAGCGCAAGCTGGCCCATCGACTTGGCGGGATTGCCGCCCGGCTGTGCCCAGGCGTCGTTGACCGAGGGGGCGGGCAGAAGGACCTGCACATCGGCGATCGTCGCGTCGGTCTCGACCCCGTTTTCGGAGGTCAGGATCGATACCCGGTTTCCGACCGTCGGGGTCTTCTTGACGCCACCCTTGAAAATGCCGCAGCCGCTCAAGGCCATGAGCGCAGCCACCGCGACCGTCACCCGATAAGACTTCGTCATTGCGCGTTGGTATCCTCGTTTGATGCAGCAGCAGCGGCGGTCCCGGCCGTCCCGGTGCTGGCAACGGCGTCGACGCCCAGTACACCGGCCATCTGAACAGCGCGTTGACGAATCGTCTCGGGCACGCCGGGATCAGCCGCGATCTGGCCGAAAAGCGTCCCGGCCTGCTTAGTCTGGTTCATCCGGACATAGGCGACCGCGACCATCTCGCCCGCGCTGCCGAGCCAGGGATTGCCCGTGACCGCAAGCGGACGCAGCCGCTCGACCACGACCTGCGGCTTGAGCGTGTCATATTCCGCCGACGTCTGTCGGACCAGCGCAAGGTCGCGGAACGGCTTGGCGACCGACGTGTCAGCAGCGATCGCCGCCAGCTTGGCTGCGGCGCCCTTCATATCCTCTTTCTGAAGAAGGATATCCGCCTCGGTGAACCGCGCCAGCGCGCTGTACCCGGCACGGTCGGACGCGGCGAGCTTGGTCAGCGTCGTGTTCGCCTCGGCGACCTTGTCCGCGGCCAGCGCGTCATAAGCGGCCTGGAGCTGCTCACCCTCGACACCCGCCTGGGTTTCGGTGCGGTGCTGATAATAGAGGAATCCGGCCAGCGCGACGAGTGCTGCGACCACCCCGAGCGCGACCCATTTGCCCCAGGTCGTCCAGAAACCCGCGAGCTGATCGCGGCGCAGTTCTTCGTCGACCTCGCGGAGGAACGCTTCATCGGTTTTCGGCGGCAGGGCCAAGGGTGACTCCGGAGACAAAGGGAGGAAAGGATATCGGGGGATGGTGGAATGGCGCGGACCTTAGCCGCCACGCGTCCGAAACAAAAGCCGGATCAATCCACCTTGCCGGCGCGCGGCGCATAGCTCTGGTCGGGTCCCGGAAAGGCACGACTGCGAACCTCGTCGGCATAGGTCTCCGCCGCGCCCGAGATCTTGGCGGCGAGATCCTCGAACCGCTTCACGAACTTGGCGGTACGGTCGAACAGGCCGAGCATGTCCTCCGCGACGAGCACCTGGCCATCGCACTCGACCGATGCGCCGATGCCGATCGTCGGACAGGCGACCGCGCGCGTGATCTCGATCGCGATCGGCTCGACGACGCCCTCGATCACCAGCGCGAATGCGCCCGCCTCGGCAACGGCCTTGGCATCCGCGACGATCTTCGCCGCCTCTTCGGGCGTACGGCCGCGCGCGCCATAGCCGCCCAGCACGTTGACCGCCTGCGGGGTGAGGCCGACATGCCCCATCACCGGAATCCCGCGCTCGACCAGGAACTGCACGGTCGGCGCCATCGCGGTACCGCCCTCGAGCTTCACCGCCGCCGCGCCGGTCTGCTTCAGCAGCCAGGCGGCGCTTTCGAACGCCTTTTCGGGAGACGCTTCATAGCTGCCGAACGGCATGTCGATCACGACCACCGCGTGATAGCTGCCGCGCACCACCGCCGCGCCGTGCGCCGCCATCATCTCGAGCGTGACGGGCACGGTCGAGGGCAGGCCATAGATCACCTGCCCCAGGCTGTCGCCGACCAGCAGCATGTCGCAATGCGGATCGAGCAGCTGCGCGTTGCGCACCGTATAGGCGGTGAGCATGACGAGCGGCACCTGCCCCTTTTGCCGGCGGATCGCGGGGATCGTCAGCCGCTTGAGCGGGGCGGGCGTCGGGTTGGCGCGACTCGTCGCGGTGTCGAGCGTGTAGGTCGTGGACATGGGCGCGCGTTCTAGCGAAGCCGACGCCGCTCGCCCAGCCCGCCCGGTCGCGCCCGCCCAGGCGGCGCGGCTCAGCCGACCGTCACGCCCTTCCAGAAGGCATAGCGATCCTTGATCTCGGCCGCGGCGGATTTGGGATCGGGATAGTACCAGACCGCATCGACGTTGCGCTTGGCGTCGACGACCAGCGTCTTGTAGCGCGCGGTGCCCTTCCACGGGCAGTTCGACTGCGTCGCGCTGTCTTCGAGCAGCGTGGGATCGACGCTGTCCGCGGGGAAATAGTGATTGCCCTCGACGACGACGGTATCGTCGGACCGGGCGATCTCTTGGCCGTTCCATGTAGCGACAGGCATGCTCGTCTCCTTCAGGCGTTCCCCAGCCCCGCCGCCTCATACCGCTCGGGCTTGAACCCGACCAGCAGTGTCACGCCGGTATCGAGCACGGGGCGCTTGATCATCGACGGCTGCGCGACCATCAGCGCGACCGCCTTGTCCGCGTCCAGATCGGCGCGGTCAGACTCGGGCAATGTCCGGAACGTGGTGCCGGCGCGGTTCAGCAACGCCTCCCATCCGACCTGGCAGATCCAGTCGCGCAGCCGTGCGTCATCGATCCCGGCAGTCTTGTAGTCATGAAACACATAGGCGACACCGTGCGCATCGAGCCACGCGCGCGCCTTCTTCATCGTGTCGCAATTCCTGATCCCGAACAGCGTGATCGTCAAAATCGCTTCCCCCAAAAACACCCTGCCGCGCACCCCGCGCGCCATCGCCTGTTAGTTCCGATAGCAGATACGCCTGCCGATCGCACAACGGCCGTGGTGCGGATTTTTGCCAGGGACAGTGGAACCTCGACGCCGCGAAATGGCTGTACGATGTACGGAATGACCAAGACAAGTTGCGGACATAGAAGGCTTTTCGGCGGGATGCTGTGAAAGACCTGTCGAGTCCGATGACGGCAGGCGATGGGAGCGGGATGATGACGGACAAGGCTGCAGAAGCGCGACAACTGAACCTCATCACCCTCTTATTCGCAATCCTCGCATTTGGCGGCATTCTCGCGCTGGGCAGTGTCGACGCGAAGACGAAGCAGCAGCGGTACCGGATTGCGAAGACCTACCAGATCTCCGAACGGCAGAAGCTCGAACGCCGGCGCGCCCGTGCCGTGCAGGGGGTTATTGCCTCCACCTCTGCGCAGAGCGCCCCCTGACAGCAGCCTCCGCATATCCGGCCGGTGAAGCCGGTAGCATGAACCCGCCCGCGCGTTTAACGATGGAGCCATGACGCATTCATTCTACGCGATCCACACGCACGGCCTGATCCGGGTTGCCGCAGCGACCCCGCGGGCATCGGTCGGGGATACCGCCGCCAATGCCGCGGCGACGATCGCGCTGGCGACGCAGGCGGATGCGCAGCATGTCGACCTCGTCGTCTTTCCCGAACTCAACCTCACCTCCTATGCGCTCGACGATCTGCATCTGCAGACCGCGCAGCAGCGTGCGACGGTGGCGGCGATCGATCGCGTCGTCGCGGCGAGTGCGACGCTGCGGCCGGTGCTGCTGGTCGGCGCGGCGCTGGTGCGCGCGGGGCGGCTGTATAATTGCGCGGTGGCGATCGCGCGCGGTCGCGTGCTCGGGGTCGTGCCCAAGACCTTCCTGCCCAACTACCGCGAATTCTACGAAAAGCGCTGGTTCGCGAGCGGAGCGGGCATGACGGGGCTGTCGATCGATCTCGGCGGCGAGTCCGTGCCGTTCGGCACCGACCTGATCTTTGCGGCGCGCGACCTGCCCGGCTTCGTGGTCCATGCGGAGATCTGCGAGGATTACTGGGCCCCTACCCCGCCGTCGACCGCGGGCGCGCTGGCCGGCGCGCTGATCTGCTGCAACCTGTCCGCGTCGAACATCGTCATCGGCAAGGCGCGTGAGCGCGAGATGCTCGCGGCGGCGCAGTCGGCGCGCGCGGTCTGCGCCTATGTCTATTCCGCGGCGGGCCCGGGCGAGAGCACGACCGAGGTCGCATGGGACGGCCAGGGGCTGATCCACGAGCTCGGCGAACAGCTCGCGCAATCGCGCCGCTTCGCGACCGAGCCGGATCTGGTCGTCGCGGACGTCGATTGCGAGCGGATCGCGCAGGAACGGCTGCGGACCGGCACGTTCAACGACGCGGCGGCGTTTGCGGGGCATCCCGAGACGCGCGTCCGGCGGATCGCGTTCGATCACCTGACCGATCCTGCCGTCGCGGACGTCGGGCTCGAACGCGTCGTCCCCCGCTTCCCGTTCGTCCCCAACGACCCCGCCCGCCGCGACGAGGATTGCTACGAAGCGTTCAACATCCAGGTGGAGGCGCTGGCGAAGCGGCTCGAGGCGGCGCGGGCGCGCACGCTGGTGATCGGCGTGTCGGGCGGGCTCGATTCGACGCACGCGCTGATCGTCGCGGCCAAGGCGATGGACCGGCTCGGCCGCCCGCGCGCCGACATCCTCGGCTTCACCATGCCCGGCTTCGCGACGGGCGAGGGCACGAAGGCGAATGCCTGGGCGCTGATGCGCGCGCTGGGCATCACCGCCGAGGAAATCGACATCCGCCCCGCGGCGCGGCGGATGCTCGAGGACATGCGGCATCCCTTTGCCGATGGCGAGCCGACCTATGACATCACCTTCGAGAACGTCCAGGCGGGGTTGCGGACCGATTATCTGTTCCGTCTCGCCAACCAGCGCGGCGGGATCGTGGTCGGCACGGGCGACCTTAGCGAGATGGCGCTGGGCTGGTGCACCTACGGGGTCGGCGACCAGATGAGCCATTATGCGGTCAACGCGGGCGTGCCCAAGACGCTGATACAGTTCCTGATCCGCTGGTGCATTCGGACCGGCCAGTATGACGCGGCAACCGATGCGATCCTGTCGACGATCGTCGCGCAGGAAATCTCTCCCGAACTCGTCCCCGCGGGGGCGGACGGCGCGCTGCAAAGCACCGAATCGATGATCGGGCCTTATGCACTGAACGATTTCTTCGCGAATTACGTGATCCGCTATGGCCTCGCGCCGTCGAAGATCGCGTTTCTCGCCTGGCATGCCTGGCGCGATGCGGAGCGCGGGGCATGGCCCGCGGACCTGCCGGCGACTGCGCGCGTCGCCTATGACCTGCCGACGATAACCGCATGGCTCGAAAGGTTTCTTCAGCGCTTTTTCGCGACGAGCCAGTTCAAGCGATCTGCATTGCCGAACGGGCCAAAGGTCTCCGCGGGCGGCGCATTGTCGCCGCGCGGCGACTGGCGCGCACCGTCGGATGGAACCGCGCGGGTCTGGATCGACGAATTGCGCTCAGCCGTTCCGCAGGCCGAGCCGGGCGACCTTGCATAAATTGCGTGCCGCGCGCATTATGAAAATCCTATGACAGTGGCTCCACCGGATGGATCGCGCGATCGCCGGATCGAGATCCCATCTAACCTTTGGCTGATTCACCCGGCAGGCCGCGCGCTTTTGCCCCTCGCACTCGCGCGTCGCATCTCGGCGAACACGGTGTCGGTGGCCGGACTGGTCCTGGGGGGCGCCGCTGCGCTGGCTTATACGCATTGGGGCAATCCTGCCTTGGCGCTGGTCGGCCTGGCCCTGTCAATCGGGTGGCTGATCGCCGATGGTCTGGACGGCATGGTCGCCCGCGCGACCAAGACCGCGAGCCCGCTCGGGCGGATGCTCGACGGTCTGTGCGATCACGGCGTGTTTGCGCTCATCTATATCTCGCTGGCCCTCACCATCGACACGCCAGAGGCCTGGATCCTCGCGGTGGCGGCCGGTGGCGCGCACGCGGTGCAGTCCAACATGTACGAGGGTGAGCGCTCGCGCTTCCATCGCCGGATCCGCGGTGTCGCACTCGACGCGCCGCCGGTGCCGACCGGCAACGCGCTCGTCCGCTTCTATGACGGGGTGGCCGGCAGCATCGACCGGATCGCGATGCCGTTCGAACGCACGCTCGGTCAGGCCAGCGATCCTGTCGCGCTTGGCCAGAGCTATGCCGCGCGCGCAGTGGCGCCATTGCGCTTCATGGCCTTGCTAACCGCGAATGTCAGAGTATGGGCGATCTTCGTCGCCTGCTTTGCGGGCAACCCGCGCATCTTCTGGTGGTTCGAGATCGTCCCTCTGACGCTCGTCGCCATCGTCGGGCTCGTCTGGCACCGTCGTGTCGAACGGGCTTTCGTCCGTAATACCACACCGCCGCGATCGAAGACCGCGTCGCGCATGCATCTTTCGTAAGGAACAGGGTCAGTAATGAATAGCATTCGGATCGCCGTGGTCGGCATCGGCAACTGCGCGAGCTCGCTCGTCCAGGGTCTCGAGCATTATCGCGAGGGGGCAAACGACCAGGTCGGCCTGATGCATTTCGACATGGGTGGCTACAAGCCGAGCGACATCAAGGTCGTCGCGGCCTGGGACGTCGATCGTCGCAAGGTCGGCAAGGACGTCGCCGAGGCGATCTTCGCCAAGCCCAACTGCACCGCAGTGTTCGCCCCCAATGTCGGCAACACCGGCACCATCGTGAAGATGGGCAAGACACTCGACGGCGTCGCCGACCACATGTCGGACTTCAAGGACGACCGCACCTTCCTCCTCGCCGACGCCGCAGAGCCGACGCGTGAGCAGGTCATCGCGGATCTGAAGGCGTCGGGCGCCGACGTGCTGATGAACTACCTGCCCGTCGGTTCGCAGGAGGCGACCGAATTCTATGCCGACTGCGCGATCGAAGCGGGCGTGGCGTTCGTCAACAACATCCCCGTCTTCATCGCATCGAACCCCGTCTGGGCGAAGAAGTTCGAAGACGCCGGCGTCGCGATCATCGGCGACGACATCAAGGCACAGCTCGGCGCGACGATCGTACACCGCGTGCTGACCGACCTGTTCGCCAAGCGTGGCGTGAAGCTGGATCGCACCTACCAGCTCAACACCGGCGGCAACACCGACTTCCTCAACATGTCGAACCATCGCCGTCTCGAGTCGAAGAAGATCTCGAAGACCGAAGCCGTCCAGTCGGTCGCGGCCGAGCGGATGGACGACGACAACGTCCATATCGGTCCGTCGGACTATGTCCCCTGGCAGAACGACAACAAGGTCTGCTTCCTGCGCATGGAAGGCCAGCTGTTCGGCGGCGTGCCGATGAACCTTGAGCTGCGCCTTTCGGTCGAGGATTCGCCCAACTCGGCGGGTGTCGCGATCGACATGATCCGCTGCGCCAAGATCGCCAAGGATCGCGGCATCGCCGGCGTGATCGACCCCGCATCGGCCTATTTCTGCAAGCACCCGCGCACGCAGATGACCGACGATCTCGCGCAGATCGAGGTTGAGCGGTTCATCAAGGCCGCCTGACATGATCGAGACGGCTGTCATCCTCGCCGCCGGGGAGGGCAGCCGTCTTCGCGCCTCGGCGCCCTATAAACCACTCTGCCCGGTCGCCGGCCGCCCCCTCATCGCGCATGCGCTCGAGGGTCTTGCGGAGGCCGGCCTCAAGCGTGTGATCGTCACGCTGAGTTACGGCCGTGACGCGATCGAGGCCTATCTCGCCAGCCGCGCCTGGCCGCTCCGTGTCGAAACCGTCCTTGCGGACCACCGCGAGCCCAATGGCGTATCGGTGCTTGCCGCGACCGAGGCGCTGGCCGGGCAGGACGCGGTTCTCGCGATGTGCGACCACCTCGTCCTCCCCGCGCTGTATCGCCGCATGGCCACCGCCGGATCGGGTAACGGGCTTCGGCTCGGCATCGACCGCCGGCTCGGCCATCCCTGGGTCGACCCCGAAGACGTCACGTGTGTCGCGACCAACGGGTCGGCGATCGTAGCGATCGGCAAGGGCCTCGAACCGCATGACGCCTATGACACGGGCGTTTTTGCGATCTCGCCGCGCCTCGGCGACGCGCTCGCCACGCTGGCGAGTCCCTCGCTGACCGAAGGCGTCCGCATGCTCGCCGCGCAGGACCGTGCCGACGTGGTCGACTGCAGCGATATCGACTGGATCGACGTCGACGACGCAGCCGCCCTAGCACATGCCGAACGCTGGATGAGCCGGGCCGCCTGAACAGGCCCCGGGCTCGTCAGCCCAGCGGGCGATCGAGCGACGTGGGGGGCACGCTGAACCAGCTCGGCCCCGCTTCGGTCATGTGGAAGCAATCCTCGATCCGGATGCCATAGCGCCCGGGGATGTAGATGCCGGGCTCGTCGCTGAAACACATGCCCGCCGCGAGTTTCGTCGCCTCGCCCCGCACCAGATTGACCGGCTCGTGCCCGTCCATGCCGATCCCGTGCCCCGTCCGGTGCGACAGCCCGGGCAGCTTATAGCCCGGACCATAGCCCAGCGCCTGGTAATGCTGCCGCACCGCATCGTCGACGCTGCCCGCGGTCGCGCCGATCCGCGCGGCGGCAAACGCGATCTGCTGGCCGCGTATCGCCTGGTCCCAGGTCTTGCGCTGGTCGGCGGTAGCCGATCCGTGAACCCAGGTGCGCGAGACGTCCGACTGATAGCCCTGCACGGTGCACCCGCAATCCATCAGCACGACCTGCCCGTTCGCGACGCGGTGGATCTCGCGGCTGCCATGCGGATAGGCCGAGGCTTCGCCGACCAGCGCCATCGAGAATTCGGGCGCCCCGCCGAGCTTCCGGGTCGCGGCGGTCATCAGCGCGCCGATCTCGGGACCGGTCATCCCCGTCTCGACGCGCGCATACGTCCAGCGATAGGCCGCGAGCGTGACGTCCGTCGCCGTCTGCATCAGCGCGATCTCGGCAGGCGTCTTGATCATCCGACAACCGCGCACCACCGGATTGGCGGACACGATCCGCGCCTCCGGTACCAGCCGACGCAGCGCGTCGACGGCGAAGAAGCGCATCGTCTCCTCGATCGCGATCGGCCGCGCAATCAACCGGCGATCGCGCAGGAAGCCCGCCACCACCGCGAGCGGGTTCTGATCCTCCTGCCAGACACGGACCTCCGCCGGCACCGCTAGCGTCTCGCGCACCGACGGCTCCTCGAAAAACGGCGTGACGATACAGGGCTGCCCCTCGACCGGCAGGATCGCGGCGGTCAGCCGCTCGCTCCGGCTCCAGCGGACACCGGTGAAATAGAGCATCGACGATCCCGGCTCGATCAGGACCGCGCCGATTCCCGCCGCCTTCATCAGCGCCTGGGCGCGCGACAGCCGGGCGGCGCGCTCGTCCGCATCGATCGGTTTGGCACCCCCCGTGAGATCGGACAGCGCCGACAGGTCGGGCTCGGCGGCGCGCAGCACCGCGCCGATCGACAGCAGCGGGAGCGCGGCGGCGGCACCGAGGAGCGTGCGCCTGGTGGGTAAATCGGGAGAGATTGCCATGCCGGGACGATAGGGTCCTTGACCCGGGCGCCGCAATCCCCTTCCCTCCTGCGCGAGTTTCGGGAGCGTTTAATGGCCAAGCGGCTAACCTATTATATCCTGTTCGGGCTGGTCGCCGGCATGGTCGTCGGCTGGATCCTCAACGCGTCGATTGACGACGGCAGCGCGCAATCCGCCGCGCAGCTGAAGGACATTGCCGGCTATTTCTCGATCGTCACGTCGCTGTTCCTGCGGCTGATCAAGATGATCATCGCGCCGTTGGTCTTCTCGACGCTGGTCGTCGGCATCGCGCATATGGGCGATACCGGCGCGCTCGGCCGCGTCGGCCTGCGCAGCCTCGGCTGGTTCATCTGCGCGAGCCTGTTGTCGTTGACGCTCGGCATGATCCTGGTGAACGTGCTGCAGCCAGGGGTCGGCCTCGCGCTCGCCATCCCGCCGGCGACTGCGTCGAGCGGCGTCGACCGAGCCGCCTTCGATCTCGCCAAGTTCATCACCCATATCGTTCCCGACTCGATGATCTCGGCGATGGCGAGCAACGAGATTCTTCAGATCGTCGTCTTCTCGGTGTTCGTCGGCGTCGCGATCACCGCGGTCGGCGAAAAGGCCGCCCCGCTCGTCAAGGCGATCGAGGCGCTCGTCGCGGTCATGCTGCAGATCACGAATTACGTGATGCGGTTCGCGCCGTTCGCGGTGTTCGCCGCGGTGACCGCGACGCTCGCCGAACGGGGCCCCAGCATCCTCGGCGATCTCGGCTATTTCATGCTGACCTTCTATCTCGGGCTGGCGCTGCTCTGGCTGATGCTGATCGGCATCGCCTTCCTGCTCATCGGCCCGCGGACGCGGCTGCTGGTGCGCTATATCCGCGACCCGCTGATCCTCGCCTTCTCGGCCGCGTCGTCGGAGGCGGCCTATCCGCGTACGCTCGAGGCGCTCGACCGGTTCGGCGTGCCGCCGCGGATCGCCAGCTTCGTCCTGCCGCTCGGCTATTCGTTCAATCTCGACGGCTCGATGATGTACATGACGTTCGCGTCGCTGTTCATCGCACAGGCCTACGGCATCGACATGCCGATCGGGCAGCAGATCGCCATGCTGCTCGTGCTGATGGTTACGTCGAAGGGCATTGCCGGTGTGCCGCGTGCGTCGCTCGTGGTGATCGCCGGGACGCTGTCGATGTTCAAGATCCCGGAAGCGGGCATCCTGCTGATCCTCGCCGTCGATCACTTCCTCGACATGGGTCGGTCGGCGACCAACGTCATCGGCAATGCGGTCGCCGCGACCGTGGTCGCGAAATGGGAGGGCGGGCTCGACGAGCGCGAACCCGCCGACCGCGACCCGCCACATGCACCGACCGGGCATGGCCCGAAGGTGAATGTCGACAGCTATGAGAAGATCAAGCCCGGCCAGGCCTGAGCGGCACGGGACGTCAGGAGACGATCGGCCCGCCCGCTTCTTGGCGTGTACCCGGGTCAGGCATAGGCATAGGGCCCGCCCTCCTTGAGCCCCGCCTGATAGGCCGGCCGCGCGTGGACCTTGCCGAGCCAGGCGATCGTCGCGGGGCGTGATTCGTCGAGCCCCGCACGGCTGCGCGCCGCTTCGAGCGGAAAGCTCATCATGATGTCCGCCGCGGTCATCTGATCGCCGGCAAACCAGGGACGCTGCGAGAGCTCTGCCTCGACATAATCAAGATGGACATCGATCATCGGCTGGATGCGCTTCAGCGCGATCTTCCCCATCACCGGAATCCTCGCGAGCACCAGCTTGAGCAACAGCGGCGGCATCATCGAGCCTTCGGCATAATGCAGCCAGAACCGATAGCGCAACGCATCCGCGCGCTTGGCGGGGGCCCCGAGCCGACCGTCCGCCTTGTCGACGAGATACTCGACGATAGCGCCCGTCTCCGTCACGACCCGGCCTCCCTCGACGTCGCGGTCCTCGATCACCGGCGACTTGCCGAGCGGATGGACCGCCTTCAGTTCCGGGGGTGCGAGCATCGTCTTCGTATCGCGCGCATAGCGCTTGATCTCATAGGGCAGCCCAAGTTCCTCGAGCATCCACAGGATCCGCTGCGATCGCGAGTTTTCGAGATGGTGGACGGTGATCATGGCAGGCTCCCTTGGCTGTCGCGCGCCCTGTGTGCCGTCCATATCCAGGCGGCGGCCGGAAATTCGACCGCATCCCCGGCCAGACGATCGACGCACGCGCTGGTCAGACGCGCCAGCGCCTGTTCGCGTTCCGCGCCGTGCGTCTCGCGGATCCGCGACGCAGCGGGGCCGATCCGGCTGAGATAGTCGACGGCGTCCGCCACCGGATCCGCGCCGCCTCCCGCCCGATAAGCGAATTCGACACGCTGTGGTGTCGTCGCGCGCCACCCGGCCTGCTTCAGTATCTCCGCGACATGGGCCGGATCGGCAAAGGCAAAGGGCCCCGGCGCGGTCATGGCCCCCGTCGGTCCGGATGCGTCATCCGCACCCGCGACGGTTTCCACCGCCCAGCGATTGGCGGCACGCTCGGCAAAGCACGAGAAGACGAGCGCAGCGCCAGGCGCGGCGGCCTCAGCGAGCTGGGCAAAGGCGGCCACCGGATCGGCGAAAAACATGACCCCGTGCCGCGATATATAGAGGTCGACCGGCGCGTGCATGCCGACGGCGGATGCGACGTCGGCGCAGTGGAACGCGACATTGGTCAGATGCCCGGCGCGGTGGTTCGCCACCGCGATCAGTTTCGGGGAGAGGTCGATGCCGATCACCTTCCCGTCCGGCAGCGCCTGCGCGCTCGCCAGCGACGTGGCGCCGGCGCCGCAACCGATATCGACGATAGTGCGAGTCTGCGGTCCTGCCGCCGCAAGGATCGCAGCGTTCAGTACGGGCGCAAGCCCCTCGAAGCTGCGGTCGGTACGGCGCCATTCCGTGGCCCAGGTGTCGCCGACGCGTCCGGTCCAGTCTCGATCACTGGTCATGATTGGCCATATCGCATGGTCGAACTCCCGTCTGTGCGCACAAGATCAGCTCTTGTGGCGCGTTTAACGCAAGTCGTGAAGCACATGCCCGCTAGGGCTCACTGGATTTCCGGACGATCGCCCAACACGCGTCCCGCTGCGGCCCATCAGCTCAACCAGGCGAGACGAGACCCGCCCGAACCATCAGCCCTGGACGCTGCCTCGCCCTGTCACAGGACGCGGAGCCCTTCCCCGCGAGGAAAAGGGCTCCGACTCTCACTCAGGCGTCGTCTTCGGCGTCGGGACCGACCATCATTTCCTCGGCGACCTTGTCGGTGCGCGCACGGATCTGCTTTTCGAGACGATCGGCGGTCTCGGGATTGTCCTTGAGGAAGGTCTTCGAATTCTCGCGACCCTGACCGAGCCGGACGCTGTCATAGCTGAACCACGCACCCGATTTCTCGACCAGCCCGGCCTTCACGCCGAGATCGAGGATCTCGCCGAGCTTCGAGACGCCCTGTCCGTACATGATGTCGAATTCGACCTGCTTGAACGGCGGCGCGACCTTGTTCTTCACGACCTTCACGCGCGTCTGGTTGCCGGTGACCTCATCGCCCGCCTTGACCGCGCCGATGCGGCGAATGTCGAGACGGACCGAGGCGTAGAACTTCAGCGCGTTGCCGCCCGTCGTCGTCTCCGGGTTGCCGTACATGACGCCGATCTTCATGCGGAGCTGGTTGATGAAGATCACCATGCAGCGCGACCGGCTGATCGAACCGGTCAGCTTGCGAAGGCTCTGCGACATCAGACGCGCCTGAAGCCCGACATGGCTGTCGCCCATCTCGCCCTCGATTTCGGCGCGCGGCACGAGTGCTGCGACCGAATCGACAACGAGTACGTCGATCGCGTTCGAACGGACCAGCGTATCGACGATCTCGAGCGCCTGCTCACCGGTGTCCGGCTGCGACACGATCAGCTCGTCGATGTTGACGCCGAGCTTCTTGGCATAGACCGGATCGAGCGCGTGCTCGGCGTCGACGAACGCGGCGGTGCCGCCATTCTTCTGCGCTTCGGCAATGACGTGGAGCGCGAGCGTGGTCTTGCCCGAGCTTTCCGGACCGTAAATCTCGATCACGCGGCCGCGCGGCAGGCCGCCGACGCCGAGCGCAATGTCGAGCCCGAGCGAGCCGGTCGAGATCACCTCGACCTGCATCGTCTCCTTCGAACCCAGACGCATCGCCGAGCCCTTGCCGAACGCGCGGTCGATCTGCGCGAGTGCGGCATCGAGCGCCTTCTGCCGGTCGTTGGTTGCTGTTGCCATGCCGGTGTCGATCACTTTCAGATTAGCGGCCATCGATAAGCTCCCATCGCTAAAGCAAGCGCGCGTGCCATTCAACGCGTCAAACGCCATGTATTGCTTTTGTTCTCACGGAACAAGTGCGGAACATCGGGAATGTGAAAAAGGGCGGCCGCCTTTCGGTGACCGCCCTCCCATCATGGGTCCGCTTCGGCGTCTTGGGAGAAACCTTGGGCCGGTCGGCAAACCATGGCGCCGATCCGGTAGTGGACATCACGATTTGACGCCGCCGACCGGTAGGATGCAATCGATTTTACAGCGTCCGGAGTCCCAAAGCCGAACAGTTTCAACGCGGCATTTACCCCGCGTTCAGCGCAGCGTGCACGCCAGCGTCCACCAGCCCTGCGCAGCAGCATCCGTCGCCGCGGAATCGCGGGCCGCGATGCTGTCGAACAGCGCAAAGCAGGTCGCCCCCGACCCCGACATGCGCGCGAGCAGCACGCCCGGCGCCGCATCCAGCAGCGCGCGGACGCGGGCAATCTCCGGCGCGATCGCGCAGGCCGGCGCCTCGAGGTCGTTCCGCCCGGCGATCGCGCGTTCGAGCAGCGGCCCCTCGCCGATCGGCCCGCGGTCGATCCCGTTCCACGCGCCGAATACCGCCGCGGTCGACACCGCCACCCCCGGATTGACGCACAGCAACGGCGTTCCCGCCAGCCCGTCGAGCTCGACGAGCATGTCGCCTCGCCCGGTCCCGAACGTCGTCCGGTTGACGAGGCAGGCAGGCACGTCCGCACCCAGTCGGGCGGCAATGTCGTGAAGAGCCGGATCCTTCACCGCGACGCCATGCAGCCGCGCCAGCGCGCGCAGCGTCGCCGCGGCATCGGCGGACCCGCCACCGATCCCGGATGCGATCGGCAACCGCTTGTCGAGCGTGATCGCGTGATGCGCGGCGATCCCGAACGTCGCGACGAAAGCATCCGCCGCGGCCGTTACCAGGTTGCCGTTCCACGGCGCCGCGTCCGTGTCCCCTGCTTGCGGGCGCAATGCCGCGGCGAACGGCCCGATGATGGCAAAGCTGTCCGCGTCCGCCGTGCGCACCGTGACGACGTCGCCATGCTCGGCAAAGGCGAACAGCGTCTCGAGCTCGTGATAGCCGTCCGCGCGGCGGTGACGCACATGCAGCGCGAGGTTGATCTTGGCTGGTGCGGTTTCGGTCGTCGTCGGCATCGGGATCTCGGGATCAGGGGTCAGCGGCGCGCAGCGATCGGCAGGCCGGTGTCGATCTTCGCGGCGATGCGCGCGCGCTCCTCGGCATCGCCGGTGACGATCGCGGCCTGCCACGCATAGCGCGCCTCGTAGCGTCGGCCCATGCTCCAATAGGCATCGCCGAGATGATCGCCGATTTCGGTATTGGTCGGCTCCGCCTGCGCGGCACGCTCGAGCAACGGCAGCGCGCGTCGCGTATCGCCGGCGCGGTGATAGGCCCAACCAAGCGAGTCGGTGACGGACGGATTGGCGGGATCGAGCCGGCTCGCCCGCTCGAGCAGCCGGATCGAGCCCGCGATGTCGTCGCCATGCTCGACCTGCGCGAATCCCAGATAATTCAGCGCGAGCGGTTGCGTCGGGGCGAGGGCAACCGCCTTGCGGAGCGCGACGCGCGCCTCGGGCCAGCGCCCCGCCTGATCGAGCGCCCCGCCATATTGCAGCCACGCCCCCCAGCCGCCGCGCGCGGCCGCCGGCGCGCCGTGATCCGCCGCCAGAACCCGGCCATACCACTGCGCCGCCGCCGCCGCATCGCCGGTCGTCAGCAACAGGTCAGCGTAACGCTGCCAGTCACCGGCGACCGCCTCCTGCCGCTCGGCGCGTGTCCTCGCGATGGCCAGCGCCGCCTCGTCACGGCCGGCGACCGACAGGATTTCGAGACGCTTGGCGATCGCCGCCTCTGCGGACGGCGACGTGCCATCGACCCTGTCGAGCACCACCAGCGCGCGGTCGACCCGGTCGCTATGCGCAAGCGCGTCGGCAAGGACGATTCGCGCGGGGGCATAATCGGGATCGGCCTCCACCGCAGCCTGGGCGAGCGCGATTGCCAGCGGCGACGGCGCCCCTGCAATAAGGTCTCCCGCCAGCCCCGCGAACGTTTGCGCGACGGCAAGGCCGAGTGGCTGGCGCGCGGGGGCGGCAGCGATGCGCTTACGCGTCTCGGCGGCGAAGCGGCGTGCAACCGGGTCATTGCCTGCGGTCGCCAGCGCCGCGCTCGGATCGCGGTGCTCGGCGCGCGAGACCCATGCGTTCAATGATGGTGCGAGGACGACCAGCGGGCCCTTGCCGAGCGTGGCGATCGCCGTCCGGGTCGCCCGGGTGTCGCCCTTGCGCGCGGCGGCGGCGAGCGGGAACAGTGCGGCGTCCGCAGGCGCGACTCCGGCTCTCGCCAGCACCCCCGCCGCGCGCGCGACGAGCGGCATGTCACCCGCCTCGATCCCCTCCCGGTAGGCGCGGATCGCAACGACCGGATCGTCGGGCGCCGCCGCCAGTGCCAAAGCATACTGGTCCGCGGCAATCGTCACCCGCCCGTCCGCATCCGCGGCGCGCGCCTTGAGATAGGCAGAGAGAACGCCGGTGTCGGCCAGCGCCGCCGTCGGGGCGGTCAGCAGGCCGATCGCCAGCAGGGCATGCTTACATATTGGGATAGTTGGGGCCTCCACCGCCCTCGGGCACGACCCAGTTGATGTTCTGCGTCGGGTCCTTGATGTCGCAGGTCTTGCAGTGGACGCAGTTCTGCGCGTTGATCACGAACTTCGGATCGCCCGTCTCTTCGCCCACCACCTCGTAAACGCCGGCGGGGCAATAGCGTTGCGCGGGCTCGTCGTACATCGGCAGGTTGTAGGCGATCGGCACCGCCGGGTCCTTCAGCGTCAGGTGGACCGGCTGGTCCTCCTCGTGATTGGTGTTCGAGATGAACACCGACGACAGCCGGTCGAACGTCAGCACGCCGTCCGCCTTGGGATAGACGATCGGCTTGACCAGATCCTTGCGCCACAGGCTTTCGTGATCGGGATGATGGTGCATCGTGAACGGCACCTTCAGACCCCAATGTTCGAGCCACATCGTCACACCGGCAAGCCCGGACCCGAGCATGTCGCCGAACTTCTTGACCAAGGGCACGACGTTGCGGACGACCGACAGCTCCTTCTTCACCCAGCTGCGTTCGAACGCCTCCGGATAGGCGGCGAGTTCGTCATGCCCGCGCTGCGACACGATCGCCTCGACCGCGGCCTCGGCCGCCATCATGCCCGACTTCATCGCGGTGTGCGTGCCCTTGATCCGCGGCACGTTGAGGAAGCCGGCGCTGTCGCCGATCAGTGCGGCACCCGGCATCACCAGCTTCGGAATCGACTGCAGCCCGCCGTCGCTGATCGCGCGTGCGCCATAGCTGACACGCTTGGCGCCCTTCAGCAGCGCCGCGATCTCGGGATGCGTCTTCCAGCGCTGCATCTCGTGGAACGGCGACAGATGCGGGTTGGTGTAGTTCAGCCAGGTGACGAACCCGATCGAGACCTGGCCATTGGCTTGGTGATAGATCCAGCCGCCGCCGTTCGACCCGTCGGTCTCGCTGAGCGGCCAGCCCTGCGTATGGATGACGCGGCCAGGCGAATGGAGCGCGGGATCGATGTCCCACAGTTCCTTGATGCCCAGGCCGTAGACCTGCGGGTCGCTGTCCTTGGCGAGATCGAACTTCGCGATCAGCTGCTTGGTCAGGTGACCGCGGCAGCCTTCGGAAAAGAAGGTGTATTTGGCGTGGAGTTCGAGCCCCGGGGTATAGTCGCCCTTGTGCGTGCCGTCGCGCGCGACGCCCATGTCACCGGTCGCGACGCCCTTCACCGACCCGTCGTCGTTGAACAGGATCTCGGCAGCCGCGAAGCCGGGGAAGATCTCGACGCCGAGCTCCTCCGCCTTGCCCGCCATCCAGCGGCACAGATTGCCGAGGCTGCCGGTATAGGTGCCCTTGTTGTGCATGAACGACGGCGTGACGAAGTGCGGCATCTCGCTCTTCTTCGTCTTGCTGAGGATCCAGTGGTGATTCTCCGTCACCGGCACTTCCGCCAGCGGGCAGCCATCCTCGCGCCAGTCGGGCAGCAGCTCGTCGAGGCTCTTGGGATCGATGACCGCGCCCGACAGGATGTGCGCGCCGACCTCGGATCCCTTTTCGAGCACGCAGACCGAGATGTCCGCGTCCTTCTCGGCCGCCAGCTGTTTCAGCCGGATCGCTGCCGAAAGCCCCGCCGGACCTGCGCCGACGATCACTACGTCGTAGGGCATCGATTCACGTGTCGTCATCATCGTCTCCCGGGGGATGGTCCCTGTCTGCCCGGCTTCCCGCCCCTCCCGTTCGTTCGGGCTCGGGCCGGCACCGTCTTGTCCGTGTCGCGTCTATTTAGGCGATTGCGCGAGTTGACCGCCACGTCAACCACGCAGCATAGGAGACATATGGGGGCGGATCAGACCATCGACTGGCGCAACGCCGCGGTCAGCGTGCTCGACTGGTGGCACGATGCCGGTGTCGACATGCTCGTCGACGACGCCCCGCGCGACTGGTTCGCGGCACCCGAACCGCTGGTTATCGCGCCGCCGGCGCCCGCCGGCGTGCCCGTCGCACCGCCGGTGGCGGTCGCCACGATGCCGCTGTCGCTGACCGAATTCCTGGCCTGGCGCACCGGCGCGGACGTGCCCGAGGCGGGATGGAACGGCATTTCGCTGGCGGCCGAAGGGCCGGCTGACGCTACGGTCATGGTGCTTGCGGACTGCCCCGATCGTGACGACGGCACGGACAATGGCGGCGCCGGTCAATTGCTGAGCGGCGCATCGGGTCGCCTGCTCGACCGCATGCTCGCGGCCATCGGGCTGACCCGGTCGGAGGTTCATGTCGCGGCGGTCTGCGCCAAGCGCCCGACCGCGGGTCGCATCCAGCGCGAGGTCGAGGACCGGCTGGCGGAGATCGCCAAGCATCACATCGAACTTGTTGCGCCCAAGCGGTTGCTTCTGCTCGGCAATGCGGCGAGCCGTGCCATCCTCGGGATGGAATTGCAGGCCGCGCGGGGACGTTTACATGGAATTAGCCATAAGGTCGGAGAAGCAGGCGTGGTCGCCAGCTTTCACCCGCGCTTTCTGATCGAGAAGCCGGCGGCCAAGGCAGAAGCCTGGAAGGATTTGCAGATGTTGATGGGGGGCCAGATGTCTCAGGAGACGCGGGCATGACCCGCACGCTCGCAATCCTGCTCGGTTGTGCGGCATTGCCGCTGCCCGCTCTGGCGGCACCGATCGCCGACAGCGGTACGGGCGATGCCCGACTCGTCGCCGGTGCTCCGACCGCCGAACAGATTCCCGATCAGCTCGATCCGGCGCAGCGTGACGCCTATCGCGCGGTCTTCGGCGCGATCCGCGACGGCAAATGGACCGATGCGCAGATCCAGCTCGATACCATGAAGCCCGGCCCGCTCCATGCGATCGCGCGCGCCGAGATGTACATCGCCAAGGGATCGCCAAGGATCGAGATGGCGCCGCTCGTCGCGCTGCTGAACGAGGCCCCCGAGCTGCCAGAGGCGGAACAGATTGCACGCCTCGCCGCGGTCCGCGGTGCGGTCGATCTGCCTCCCCTGCCCGTCGCACAGCGTTTGATCTGGCAGGACGGCGCACCGCGTCGGGTGCGCGCGAAGAGCCTCAAAGGCGATATGATCGCCGCCGACCTCGCGCTGAAGATGCAGCCTTACGTCAAGGCGGACATGGGCCGCGAGGCACAGTCGCTGCTCGACAGCACGCCCGGGCTCACGCCCGAAACGCTGACCGAATGGCAGCAGAAGATCGCGTGGATCTATTTCCTCCAGGGTGACGACGCCAATGCGCGCGTGATGGCCGCCAAGGGCCAGGACGGTGTAGGCGAATGGGCGGTCCAGGCCCGCTGGGTCGGCGCGCTGGCTGCGTGGCGACAGAATGACTGTGCCAACGCCGGCACGGGGTTCGAAGGCGTCGCGGCACGCGCGGGCGATGTCGACCTGCGTGCGGCGGCGCTCTACTGGGCGTCGCGCGCCGACATGGTCTGCGCGCGTCCCGACAAGATCCAGGGCCGGCTGAAGGCTGCGGCGCAGTTCGGCGAAAGCTTCTACGGCCAGCTCGCACGCCAGCAGCTCGCGATGGCCGATCCCGCGCGGGTCGGCGGCAGCGGTCCAGGCGGCGTGGTCGCTCGCGACTGGAAGGTCGTCGAGAAGCGCCCCAATGTCCGCGTCGCAGCCGCGCTCGTCGAGGTCGGCGAGACCGATCTGGCCGATACCGTCATCCGCCAGCAGGCGAAGATCGGCGATCCCCGCGAATTCCGTAATCTCGTCCGGGTCGCAGAGGCGCTCAGCCTGCCCGCCACGACCGTCTGGCTCGCGCATAATTGCCCGCAGGGGATCACCACCGCGGCCGAGGCGCGCTATCCGACGCCGAACTGGACGCCTGACAGCGGCTGGCACATCGACAAGGCGCTAGTCTACGCGCACACGCTCGAGGAATCGCGCTTCCGCAACACGGTGCGCAGCCCCGCGGGTGCTTACGGCCTGATGCAGATCATGCCCGCGGCGGCGACCGATTTCGCGCGCGAACGCGGCACGTCGATCGACCTCAAGGCGCTGACCAAACCGTCGACAAACATGGACATCGGCCAGCGGCATCTCGAACGGCTGCGCGACATGGCCGGCGTTACCGGGGGGCTGCTTCCCAAGGTGATCGCAGCCTATAATGCGGGCCCGCGCCCGGTCGGCGACTGGAACGCAATCGTCCACGATAATGGCGATCCGCTGCTGTATATCGAGAGCATTCCCTATTGGGAGACGCGCGGTTACGTCACCACCGTGCTGCGCAACTACTGGATGTACGAGGCGCAGGGTGGGCGGAAGGCCTCGACCAGCCGCAACGCACTGGCGCAGGGCATGTGGCCGCGGTTCCCCGGCCTGCCCGGCGCGACCGCGATCCGCATGAACGCCCGGCCCAATGCACGCGCGAGCGCGAGCCTCACCGCGCATCAGCCGATGATCGCGGTCAACGCCAGCGTCGGTGCGCAATCCTCCACCGTCACACGCGCGGACTGATCGTTTATGCCAATCGACGAAAGCCGGACCTTCCTGCCGGTCCGGATCGCCGTGCTGACGGTGTCCGATACGCGCGGGCTGGCCGAGGATCGCTCGGGCGATACGCTCGTCGCGCGGCTGGCAGAGGCAGGGCATGTGCTCGCCGATCGCCGGATCGAGAAGGATGACGTCGAGACAATCGTCGCCCGCCTCCACGCCTGGATCGATGATCCGGAAGTCGACTGCGTCATCACCACGGGCGGCACCGGCGTCACCGGCCGCGACGTGACGCCCGAGGCGGTCGAGCGCGTCGCCGAAAAGATGATCCCCGGGTTCGGCGAGCTGTTCCGGATGCTCAGCTACAAGACGATCGGCACGTCGACGGTGCAGTCGCGGGCCTGCGCCTGTGTCGCGCACGGCACCTATATCTTCGCGCTGCCGGGTTCGACCGGCGCTGTGAAGGACGGGTGGGACGGGATCCTGCGCGACCAGCTCGACAGCCGTCACCGGCCCTGCAACTTCGTCGAACTGATGCCGCGATTGCTCGAGCGCTGACCGCGCACGTCGACGGGCCATGTTTCGGCATCGATTCCCAACTGATGGCGCGATTTCCGCTGGGCGTGGATCGTGCCGATCGCCGCTGCGGGCAAAAAGACGAGGTTTTAGAGCGCAAAAGCGAAGTGTCTTAGTGTAGTAGTCAACTGGCACGCCAGATGCATTGGTCTTCATGCCGCCCCCGGGCGGCTCGACCTCATCTTCTGGAAGGACACACCGTCATGCCCGCTCTGCCAACCACGCGCACGCTCGGCCGCACCGTCACCCTCATCACGATCGCCATCGCCACGGCCGCCAGCCCGACGATCGCGAACGCCGCTCCGCGGGGAAGCGCGACACAGGCCCAGATGACGACGCTGAAATATGATGCGAAGTCGCGCAAATATTGCCTGACCGAACCCGCGGTCACCGGCACCCGCATCGACCGGATCACCTGCCGCACCGCATCCGCCTGGGCCGCGTCGGGCCTCGACATGCCGAAGGAGTTGATCCTCGCCCAGAAATGATCGTGGCGTTCAGCCTCTCGCGGCGTGGATCAGATCGACGAGCTGCTTGTTGATCGCCGCGCCGTGGAGGTGGAGATGCACCGCGTCATACCCCTCGCGACGCAATCGCTGGCGCAGACCGTTGACCGAATCGCACTCGCCGGACCGCGCAAGTTCGAAGGCCCGCTCCACCGTCGTCAGATTCTCTGCCATGCCCCGTTCTACGCGCAAAACCGCCGCGCGACCATCCGCGGCGCCTTACCCGGCCTGCCGCGCTTCCGGTTAACGTCCTGTCAGCATTCCCGCGCGATACCAGGCAGGTACCGGCCCGTCGACGACGACGGGCGGCAAGGGGGAAGTATCAGTATGCGTAAAATCTACCTGCTCGCGCTCGTCGCAGCCGGGACGGCCGCCACGCCTGTCGTGGCGCAGTCGTCCGACGGCCGGACCTATGACGGTCGCGCCTATGATCGATTCGACCGCGATTCGCGCGGCAATCCGGCGAGCCAGGTGTCGGGCCTGCGGGTCGAACCGCGGATCGGCTATGAACGCGTCATTTCCGAGCTGAACGTCGACACGGCGACCGACTCGGCAAGCGTCCGCGTCGGCAAGAGCGGCGTCACCTATGGCGGCGAGGTCGGCTATGACGCGCAGGTCAATGTCAGCGCGGTGCTCGGCGTCTATGCCGGTCTCGAAGGGTCGAGCGCGAAGGAGTGCGAGAACGACACCGTGAGCGTGGGCGATCGCACCTGCATCGCCGCCAACCGCAACATCACCGTTGGCGCCCGCGGCGGCTATCTCCTGTCCCCGACGACGCTTCTCTATGTGAAGGGCGGCTTTTCGAGTGGCCGGTTGCGCCTGAGCAACCGCAACGCGACGGTTGAGGAAAACAACGTCGCGGTGTCCGACTCGCTAAGCGGCTTCCACGCGGGTGCCGGTATCCAGACCGCATTCTCGTCGCGCTTCTACGGCAAGCTCGAGTACGTCTACACCGATTATAACGGCTATGAGGTGAACGACGGCACGACCAAGACCAGCCTCGATTTCAGCCGCCACCAGGCGATCGCGGGGTTCGGCGTCAGGTTCTGACCGCGCATGACGACATTGGGCGGCGTCGGGGACGCCGCCCGTTTGTTCTTTCTTCGTTCCCCGCTCGGTGTTAGTATCGGGGATGACCAGACCCCGCCCGGTACGCGGCGCGACGCTCAACGGCGAAAGCACGCGCTTCAACCTTCCGCAGACCGAGGCGGACGGCGACTGGCTTGATGCGCGCGATGCGATCGACGGCGCGGCCCCCCGATTGCGGACGACCATCACGGTCGAGCGGGCCAGAACGATCATCAGTCGCAATGCGTCGCCCGACATCCCCTTCGACCGCTCGATCAACCCCTATCGCGGTTGCGAGCATGGCTGCATCTACTGCTTTGCCAGGCCGAGCCACGCGTTTCACGATCTGTCGCCCGGGCTTGATTTCGAAAGCCGGCTGTTCGCCAAGCCCGACGCTGCCGCGCTGCTCCGGGCCGAGCTGGCGAAACCGGGGTACAGCGCGCGGCCGATGGCGCTGGGGACCAACACCGATCCCTATCAGCCGATCGAAGCCGACTGGCGGCTCACTCGCGGCATCATCGAGGTGCTGGCCGAAACCAACCACCCGCTGACGATCACGACCAAGTCGGATCGCGTCATCCGCGATCTCGATCTGCTCGCCCCGATGGCGGCAAAGGGTCTGGCCGCGGTCGCGATGTCGATCACCTCGCTCGATCCTAAGATTGCGGCAACGCTCGAACCCCGCGCGCCGCATCCCGAGCGACGGCTTGCGGCGGTCAGCGCGCTCGCGGCGGCGGGCGTGCCGGTCTATGTCTCGATCGCGCCGGTGATCCCCGCGATCACCGATCACGAGATCGAACATCTGATCGCGCGCGCCGCACAGGCCGGTGCGCGCTTTGCGTTCTTCATCCCGGTCCGCCTGCCCTGGGAGGTTGCGCCGCTGTTCCGTGCGTGGCTGGACGCGCATTTCCCCGATCGCGCCGGCAAGGTCATGGCGACGATCCAGTCGATCCGCGGTGGACGCGACAATGATCCGGGGTTCGGCAGCCGGATGAAGGGGCAAGGGCCCTGGGCGGACTTGCTGAAGACCAGGTTCGACATCGCCGTGCGCAAGCACGGGCTGAACGCGGAGCGGGTCGGACTGCGGTGTGACCTGTTCCGCGCGCCACAGGGGCCGCAGGGGGAGTTATTCTGATCCAGGCCCGGGCCGGTTACGGCCCCCGTGATCAGATCAGGCGCAGCGCCTGATCCAGCTGCTCGCGATAATATCGTTCAAGGTCGCGGTGCATCTGCGCGACCGCGGGGTTCGGTGCGATGCGCGCGAGTACGGCCTGGTCGTCCATGAAGCGTTCGAGCTTGGCTGGTCGCACCGGAAATTCCATCCGCCGATCCTGCGCTCAACTCATTACCAGTGTATATCCATAATGCGTCGAAAACAGATCAATCTCGGATAGTTACCCGTCATGCGGCCGGATCGACGATGTCATGATCCAGCCCTTATTCGCGGCCAAGCCGCCAGCGACCAGGACCCTCGGCCGTAAGCTCAACACCGTCATAATCCACGATCGCATGCCGCGCTGCGTCCACGCGGTGGTCGCGGCCATGCGTTGCCGTGATGACGACGACATCGGATCCCGCGGCATCGGCTGCCGCAATACCTGCCGGTGCATCCTCGAAGACAAGACAGTCGGATGCCGGTACACCCAGACGCTCGGCGGCCAGCAGGAAACAGTCGGGCGCGGGCTTGCCGTTTGCGACGTCCTCGGCCGCGATGAACTGCGCCGGGATCGCCAGACCCGCGGCGGCAAGACGCCGCTCGGCCAGCGCGCGCGGTGCCGAGGTCACGATCGTCCAGCGCCCAGCCGGCAGTGTCGCGAGGAAATCAGCCGCACCACGGATCGGGGTAATGTCCCCGACATCCTCCATCTCGGCGGCAGTGATCGCAGCCGCTTCGACGACCGGGTCGACGCCGGGCAGACCAAGCCGCCGAACCGTCTCGACCGACTGAACGCCGTGAATGGTAGGCAGGAACGTCGCGACATCCAGGCCGTGCGCGATCGCCCATGCCGTCCAGGTCCGCTCGGCAGATGCGATCGACGTCAGGATCGTGCCATCCATATCGAACAGAAAGGCGGCGTAGCTGCGGGTCGGCAGGGTCATGGAGTATCTCGCTTGGTCATTTGGCTGTCCTGGTCGGCAGCGACACCATTACCAGGTCCCGCGCAGCGCGCGACGGCGACGCCAAAGAAAAGGCCGCTCCGGTTTCCCGAAGCGGCCATATTCCTGTCATCAAGCCTAAGCTTAGATGTCGTCGCCGAGTGCGCCCTTGACGCTGCCCTTGACGTTCTGCGCAGTACCCTTGGCCTGCTGTGCTTCGCCCTCTGCGACCATACGGTCGTTGTCGGTCGCCTTGCCTACGGCTTCCTTGACGTTGCCTGCGACCTTGTTGCCTGCGGCTGCGACCTTATCGGTGAATTCGCCCATGAGAGCCTCCACTATGTTGTGCGATACGCCAATCGTACCGCTCTGAACTTGTGAGACTATAACGGCCGTCTTTATCGAGGGTTCCGTGACGTTTGCGTCATGCGCTCAGATCAGGCCGGCAAGCGGGCTCGAGGGATCGGCATAACGTCGCCGCCCCATCCGCCCCGCGCGATAGGCAAGCCGCCCCGATTCGACCGCGGATTTCATCGCCGCCGCCATCATCAGCGGATCCTTCGCCTCGGCGATCGCGGTGTTCATCAGCACGCCGTCGCAGCCAAGCTCCATCGCCACCGCCGCATCCGACGCCGTGCCGACGCCCGCATCGACGAGCACGGGCACCCCTGCCCCCTCGACGATCAACCTGATCGTCACGCGGTTCTGGATACCCAGACCCGAGCCGATCGGCGCACCCAGCGGCATGATCGCAACCGCGCCCGCATTCTCCAGCCGCTTGGTCGCGATCGGATCGTCGACGCAATAGACCATCGGCTTGAAGCCCTCGCTCGCCAGGATCTCGGTCGCGCGCAGCGTTTCGACCATGTCGGGATAAAGCGTCTTCGCCTCGCCGAGCACCTCGAGCTTCACCAGCTCCCAGCCGCCCGCCTCGCGTGCCAGCCGCAGCGTCCGGATCGCCGATTCGGCATCGAAACAGCCCGCGGTGTTGGGCAGGTAGGTGATCTTCTTCGGATCGATGAAGTCGGTCAGCATCGGCGCATTGCGATCCGACACGTTGACGCGGCGCACGGCGACAGTGACGATCTCTGCCCCCGAGGCCTCGACCGCGGCGGCGTTCTGCGCGAAATCCTTGTACTTGCCGGTGCCGACGATCAGTCGCGAGCGGAAGGTGCGGCCGGCGACCGTCCAGCTGTCGGTGTCGATCGCCGCGGCATGATCGCCGCCGCCGACGAAGTGCACGATCTCGAGGTCGTCGCCATCCTCGACCATCACGTCCGCCAGCGTCGAACGCGGCACCACCTCCATATTGCGTTCGACCGCGATCTTTTCAGGGATGAGGCCCAGTTCGGTCGCGAGCCCTGCAAGGCTGAGGCCGGTGGAAACACGCTTGTGCTCGCCGTTCACGGTGATCGAGACGGTGCCGTCGGAGTGGGGCATGCAGAGTTTTCCGTTCGTTTCGACCGAAGTCGGGAAACCACCCGTCCGCTGCCGGTCTCATGTCTCGACTTCGCTCGACACGAACGGGTAAGGGGGGTGCATATAGAGGGTGGTTTGCCGCCCCTGCAACCAGGAGCAGCCTTTGCCCGCGACAGTCCCTGCCACCGTCCCTGCGACAATCTTCGTCCTGAACGGCCCCAACCTCAACCTGCTGGGGACGCGCGAGCCGGAGATTTACGGCGACGAGACGCTCGACGACATCGCCGGCCAGCTTGAGGATCGCGCCCGCGAGCTCGACCTGACGATCGACATGCGCCAGTCGAATCACGAAGGGCACCTCGTCGACTGGATCCAGGAGGCGCAGGCGCGCGGCGCGAAGGCCGTCATCCTCAACGCCGGCGCATTCACGCATACCTCGGTCGCGGTCCATGACGCGATCAAGGGCGTGAAGACGCCGGTGATCGAGGTTCATCTTTCCAATCCCCACGCCCGCGAATCGTTCAGGCACGTCAGCCTGGTCGGACAGGCGGCGAAGGGCACGATCGCGGGTTTCGGCGCGCTTTCGTATCTGCTCGCGCTTGAAGCCGTCGCACGGTTCTGACAGGAGGCCCCGCCATGACCGATACACCAGAAACAACAGGCGCAATGCAGGTCGATGTGACCCTGGTGCGCCAGCTCGCCGAACTGCTCGACACCACGCAGCTGACCGAGATCGAAGTCGAGGACGGCTCGCGCCGCATCCGCGTCGCACGCAAGGCAGCGCAGGCCGCACCCGTCGCGCACTATGCCCCCGCCCCTGCGGCGCCCGCCGTCTCCGCACCGCTGGCGATCCCGCAGGCCGAGGTCGGCGCGTCCGCCCCGGCGATCAGCGCGAGCGCGGTCAAGTCGCCGATGGTCGGCACGGTCTATCTGGCCGCCAACCCCGAGGCGAAGCCGTTCTCGACCGTCGGCCAGAAGGTCAATGCGGGCGACACGCTGCTGATCATCGAGGCGATGAAGGTGATGAACACGATCGTCGCGCCCTCGGCCGGCACCGTCACCGCGATCCTCGTCGAGAACGGCCAGCCGGTCGAATTCGACCAGCCGCTGGTCGTGGTCGAATAATGAAGCAAATCAAGAAGCTGCTCATCGCGAACCGCGGCGAGATCGCGCTGCGGATTCACCGTGCCTGCCATGAGATGGGCATCAAGACGGTGGCGGTCCATTCGACCGCCGACGCCGACGCGATGCACGTGCGGCTCGCTGACGAGGCGATCTGCATCGGACCGCCGTCGGCGACCGACAGCTATCTGAACATCCCCAACATCATCTCCGCCGCCGAGATCAGCGGCGCGGATGCGATCCACCCGGGCTACGGCTTTCTCAGCGAGAATGCGCAGTTCGCCGAGATCGTCGAGCTGCACAACATCCTGTTCGTCGGCCCGAAGCCCGAGCACATCCGCACGATGGGCGACAAGGTCCAGGCCAAGCGCACCGCAGGCGCGCTCGGGCTGCCGCTCGTCCCCGGCTCGGACGGCGCGATCAGCGACATCGCCGAGGCCAAGCGGATCGCCGACGAGATCGGCTATCCGGTGATCATCAAGGCGGCATCCGGCGGCGGCGGTCGCGGGATGAAGGTCGTCACCGACGCCGAAGACCTCGAAACGCAGATGCAGCAGGCCGGCAGCGAGGCGAAGGCCGCCTTCGGCGATGCCACCGTCTACATGGAAAAATACCTCGGCAATCCGCGGCATATCGAATTCCAGATCTTCGGCGACGGCGAGGGCAACGCGATCCATCTCGGCGAGCGCGACTGTTCGCTCCAACGCCGCCACCAGAAGGTGCTCGAGGAAGCACCCTCACCGATCATCACCGCCGAAGAGCGTGAGCGGATGGGCGGGATCGTCGCCAAGGCGATGGCCGACATGGGCTATCGCGGCGCGGGGACGATCGAGTTCCTGTGGGAAGCGGGTGAATTCTACTTCATCGAGATGAACACCCGGCTTCAGGTCGAGCATCCGGTGACCGAGATGATCACCGGCCTCGACCTGGTGCGCGAACAGATCCGTATCGCCGAGGGGCATCCGCTGACGCTGCGCCAGGAAGACGTGCAGTTCCGCGGCCATGCGATCGAATGCCGCATCAATGCCGAGGATCCGCGCACCTTCGCGCCGTCGCCGGGGCTGGTGAAGCTCTATCATGCGCCCGGCGGGATGCATGTCCGTGTCGATAGCGGACTCTATGCCGGCTACCGTGTGCCGCCTTATTACGACTCGATGGTCGCCAAGCTGATCGTCTACGGCGCGACGCGTCAGGGCGCGTTGCGACGGTTGCGGCGTGCGCTTGAGGAGATGGTGATCGAGGGCGTCACGACGACGATTCCCCTGCATCGTGCACTGCTCGACGATCCTGAGTTTCAGGAGGGCGCGTACACGATCAAGTGGCTGGAAGAGTGGCTCGCCAAGCAGGGGGCGTAAGCGCTCCTGCCACTTAGAATGTTCTCCCGCGAAGGCGGGAGAACAAGAACCGCGCGGGACACATGGTCTTGCCAAGGCTAGTCCAATGACGACGGAGCATTCGTGAAGGCGACGATCTACCACAACTCGAAGTGCTCCAAGTCGCGCGAGGCGCTCGCGCTGTTGCAAGAGGCCGGTGCGGATGTCACGATCGTCGAATATCTGAAGACTCCCCCGTCGCGCGCCGAACTCGTCCGCCTCTATGACCGCGCAGGCATGACGCCACGCCAGGGCCTGCGCATGGCGGAGGACGGCGCGAAGGCGGTCAAGCATGGCGACGCGGAAGCGATCCTCGACGCGATGATGATCGATCCGCTGCTGATCGAGCGTCCGCTAGTCGAGACCGACAAGGGCGTCCGCCTCGGACGGCCCATCGCGCGGCTTCACGAAATTCTGTGATCGCTGCCCCCGCATCGTGCATATCCCTTCCGGATGCTGTATTTTCGGGCAGGGTTTACGGGTGAATCGGTCGTTGCCCGAGGTGGCGACAACTGGCACGTTTGGTGCAAGGCGCCCTGTAGGGCGTTGGTTTCAACGACAATCGGGGGCGTACCTGTGAAAAAGATCGAAGCCATCATCAAGCCGTTCAAGCTTGATGAGGTGAAGGAAGCGCTGCACGAGATCGGCGTGAGCGGCATCACCGTGACCGAGGCCAAGGGCTTTGGCCGGCAGAAGGGCCATACCGAGCTGTATCGTGGCGCCGAATATGTCGTCGACTTCCTGCCCAAGGTGAAACTCGAGGTCGTCGTCGCGGATGGTCTGGCACAACGCGTCGTCGAGGCGATCGCCGCAGCCGCGCAGACCGGCCGGATCGGCGACGGCAAGATCTTCGTCATTCCCGTCGAAAGCGCGCTGCGTATCCGTACTGGCGAGCGCGACGACGACGCGATTTAACGGCTTTACTGACACCGACTTCATTTGACGCGGCGCAACAATCTGTGGAATTAGCGCGCTGCGCCGCACTATCATTTCCGGCATATCTGCCGACCTATCGAGCAAAGAGGGCTTAGCATCATGGCAAATTCGGCCAACGACGTCCTGAAGATGATCAAGGACCAGGAGATCGAGTGGGTCGATCTGCGCTTCACCGATCCCAAGGGCAAGTGGCAGCATCTCACGATGGTCGCCAGCCTGATCGGTGAAGACGAACTGACCGACGGCCTGATGTTCGACGGCTCGTCGATCGAGGGCTGGAAGGCGATCAACGAGAGCGACATGACGCTCAAGCCCGATCTCGACGCGGTCTATGTCGATCCCTTCTCGGCGACGCCGATGATGATCCTGATCTGCGACATCGCCGATCCGTCGACCGGCGAGCTCTACGCCCGCGATCCGCGCTCGACCGCCAAGCGCGCCGAGGCGTATCTGCTGACGACCGGCGTCGGCGACACCGTCTATGTCGGCCCCGAGGCCGAGTTCTTCATGTTCGACGACGTCCGGTTCGAGAACAGCTATTCGACCAGCTATTACAAGATCGACGACATCGAGCTGCCGGGCAATTCGGGTCGCGAATATGAGGGTGGCAATCTCGGCCACCGTCCGCGCGCCAAGGGCGGCTATTTCCCGGTCGCGCCGGTCGACAGCGCCGTCGACATCCGCGGCGAGATGGTCTCGACGATGATCGAGATGGGCCTGCCCTGCGACAAGCATCACCACGAGGTCGCGGCCGCACAGCATGAGCTGGGTCTGACCTTCGGTACGCTGACGCAGACCGCGGATCGCATGCAGATCTACAAGTACGTCGTCCACCAGGTCGCGCACGCATACGGCAAGACGGCGACGTTCATGCCCAAGCCGATCAAGGAAGATAACGGTTCGGGGATGCACACGCACTTCTCGATCTGGGATGGCAAGACCCCGCTGTTCGCGGGCAACGGCTATGCGGGCCTCAGCGACATGTGCCTGTATTTCATCGGCGGCATCATCAAGCATGCCAAGGCGGTCAACGCGTTCACCAACCCGACGACCAACAGCTACAAGCGCCTCGTCCCCGGCTACGAGGCGCCCGTGCTGCTCGCCTATTCGGCGCGCAACCGCTCGGCCTCGTGCCGCATTCCCTACGGCACCGGCCCCAAGGCTAAGCGTGTCGAAGTGCGCTTCCCCGATGCGCTGGCCAACCCGTATCTCGCTTATGCGGCGCTGATGATGGCAGGCATGGACGGCATCCTGAACAAGATCCATCCGGGCGAAGCGATGGACAAGAACCTGTACGACCTGCCGCCCGCAGAACTCGCCCAGGTCCCGACCGTCGCGGGTTCGCTCCGCGAGGCGCTCGACTGCCTGCTCGCCGATCACGACTTCCTGCTCAAGGGCGACGTGTTCTCGAAGGATCAGATCGAGAGCTATGTCGAGATCAAGCGTGCCGAAGTCGCGCGTTGGGAAATGACGCCGAGCCCGGTCGAGTATGACATGTACTACAGCGGCTGNGTGGCTTCGCCACGGCGCTGACAGAGAAAGGGCGTCCGGAGCAATCCGGGCGCCCTTTCTTCGTTCGAGCATCCCGCTACTTCTGCCCTGCACGGGAAGATCAAATTGGGTTCTGCTCTATGCCCCTGTGTCCCCGCGAAGGCGGGGACACAGTCTGGGCTCCCGCCTTCGCGGGAGAACAGGATTACAGCGCGCTCAGGCCAGCAGCACGCTACTCCCGAACGTCTCCCCTGCCTCGAGCGCCCGGTGCGCATCAGCCGCATCCTCCAGCGCGAAGGTCTGGCCGATCTCCGGCTTGAACGCGCCCTGCTCGAGCATCGCGAACACCCGGTCGACCATCGCCTGCCGGTGCTCGGCATAATCGAACAGCGTCGGGCGCGTCACGAACAGCGACCCCTTGGCCGCCAGCACGCCCAGATTGACACCATCGACCACGCCGCCTGCATTGCCGAAGCTGACGATAAGACCCCGCTTCGCCGCGCTGTCGAGCGATGCCGTCCACGTTGCGCCGCCGACGCCGTCGAGCACCACGGGCACGCCCTTCCCGCCGGTGATCTCGCGCACCCGCGCGGCGATGTCCTCGGACCGATGGAGAATGACGTGATCGGCCCCCGCCTTGCGCGTCCGCTCGGCCTTCGCCTCGCTGCCGACGCTGGCGATCACGGTCGCGCCGATCGCCTTCAGCCAGCCGACCAGGATATGCCCGACCCCGCCCGCGGCGGCATGGACAAGCACCGTCTGCCCGGCCTCGACGCGCGCGCAGCGTTCGATGAGGAACTCCGCGGTGCAGCCCTTCAGCAGGATCGCCGCGGCGGTGCGGTCGTCGAGCGTGTCAGGCAAATGGAAGAGCTCACCCGCAGGCACGTTGCGCTCGGTGGCGTAGGCCCCGCGCGTGGGGCCGAAGGTGCCGACGCGGTCACCCGGGGCAAAGCCCGTGACCCCCTCGCCCACCGCCATCACCACGCCGACCGCCTCGCTGCCGAGCCCCGAGGGCAACGTCACCGGATAGACGCCGCTGCGGTGATAGGTGTCGATATAGTTCAGCCCGACTGCGGTGTTGCGCATCCACACCTCGCCCTTGCCCGGCGCGGGCAGGTCGACGTCGTCCCACTGGATCACCTCGGGGCCACCGGTCGTCCTGATAGTCGCTACGCGTGCCATGCCCGTCTCCTGTTGGTCATGACCCTAACTAGGCTCCGCGTTTCGGGTTGCAACCGATCCGCCCGACGCCCATTCCTCTGCAAAACACGATGCGGAGAGGCATGATGAAGAGCTATCTGAAGCAGTATATCGACGGCGCCTGGGTCGACAGCGACGGCGGCCGAATCCACCAGGTCATCGACCCCTCGACCGAACAGCCCTGCACCGAGATCACGCTCGGCACCGCGGCCGATGTCGACAAGGCGGTCGCCGCCGCCCGCGCCGCGTTCGAAAGCTGGAGCCAGACGAGCGTTCAGGAGCGGCTCAACGTGCTCGGCCGGATCATGACCGAGTACAAGGCGCGCATGCCCGATCTGGCCAAGGCGATGTCGCAGGAGATGGGCGCACCGATGGCGCTCGCATCGATGGCACAGGCGCCCACCGGCCTCGCGCACTTCTCCGCGACCGCCAAGGCGCTGGCGGCGTTCGAATTCTCCGAAGTCATCGGCAAGGCGACCGTCGTGCACGAACCGCTCGGCGTCGTCGCGATGATCACGCCCTGGAACTGGCCGCTCAACCAGATCTGCGCAAAGGTCGCGCCCGCGCTGGCGGCAGGCGACACGATGATCCTGAAGCCGTCCGAGGAAGCGCCCTCCTGCGCGATCATCCTCGCCGAGATCATGGACGCCGCGGGCGTCCCGGCGGGGGTGTTCAACCTCGTCAACGGCGATGGCCCCGGCGTCGGTGTCGCCCTGTCGAGCCACCGCGACATCGACATGGTCAGCTTCACCGGCTCGACCCGCGCGGGCATCGCGGTGGCGCAGGCCGCCGCACCGACGGTCAAGCGCGTCCATCAGGAGCTGGGCGGCAAGGCAGCGAACCTCGTGCTCGAGGGCGCCGATCTCGCCAGCGTGCTGCCGCCGACGGTGGCGGGCGTGCTCGCCAATTCGGGGCAGAGCTGCATCGCGCCGACGCGGCTGCTGGTCCATGCCAGCCAGGTCGCCGAGGCCACCGCGATCGTGAAGTCGATGATGGAGCAGACCAGGGTCGGCGACCCCGCCGAGATGGGCCAGCATATCGGCCCCGTCGTCAACAAGGCGCAATTCGACAAGATCCAGGGGCTGATTCAGTCGGCGATCGACGAGGGTGCGACGCTGGTGACCGGCGGCGTGGGGCGTCCCGACGGGCGCAACGCGGGCTATTACATCCAGCCGACCTTGTTCACCGATGTCCGCCCCGACATGCGGATCGCGCAGGAGGAGACGTTCGGCCCGGTCGCGACGATCACCGCCTATGCCGACCAGAATGAGGGCATCCGCATCGCCAACGCAACCGAATACGGCCTCTCTGCGACGATCTCCGGTGACCCCGCCGCCGCCGCGAAGGTCGCGCCTAAGCTGCGTGCGGGGCTGGTCACGATCAATTCGTGGAGCCCCGACATCGGCGCGCCGTTCGGCGGCTACAAGCAATCGGGCAATGGCCGCGAGAACGGCCGTTACGGGCTAACGGACTTCATGGAGGTGAAGACCGTGGTAGGCCTGCCCGGCTGACCCCGCCGACGCCCCCTCCCCTGCGGGAGGGGGCTCAGTGCATCGGCCAGACCGCCACGATCAGCGGCGTGCCGACCAGCAGCACCAGCAGCGACAGTGGCGCGCCGAGCCGGGCGTAATCGCTGAACTTGTAGCCGCCCGGCCCCATCACCAGCGTATTGCACTGATGACCGATCGGCGTGAGGAAGTCGCACCCCGCCCCGACCGCGGTCGCCATCAGGAACGCCTCGGGCCGATAGCCCAGATCGCCCGCAAACGTCGCCGCGATCGGCGCCATCACCAGCACGGTCGCGGCATTGTTCAGGAACGGGGTGACCGCCATCGCCGCCGCCAGGATCAGCGCGACCGCCCCCCAGGGCGGCAGCGTCGATGCGGTCGCGGACAGCCAGGTCGCGATGACGTCCGACGCGCCGGTGGTGCGAAGCGAATCACTGACCGGTATCAACGCCCCGAGCATGATCAGGATCGGCCATTCGACATGGTCATAGGCCTCGCGCACCGGCAGCACGCCGGTCGCCATGATCAGCCCCGCCGCCGCGAAGAACGCCACCGCCACGGGCACGAACCCCATCGCCGTTGCCCCCATCGCGACGCCGAGGATACCGATCGGCAGCCAGCTGCGCTTCGACACGCCAAGCCGCATTTCGCGCTGTGCCAGCGGCAGGCAGCCCAAGTCGCGCAGCTTGCCGGGTAGCTGCTCGAGCGGCCCCTGCAGGACCAGCACGTCACCCGCGCGCAGCTCGATATTCGCCAGCCTGCGCGACAGATGCTCGCCCTGTCGCGAGATCGCGATAAGGTTGACCCCGAACCGCGCCTGCAGCGCAAGCCGCGCCGCGGTCCGGCCCGCCAGCGGCGAACCGACATTGACGACCGCCTCGATCACGCCGACTTCATCGTCGTCCGCCTGATCCGCCTTTTCGCGGTCCTCGCCTTCCAGCTTCAGCCGGTCGCGCGCGATCACGCGTTCGAGCGCATCGGGTTCGCCGCCGAGGATCAGTACGTCGCCCGCCCTCAGGTGCGTATGCTCGTTCGGCGCGCTGCGCATGCCCGCGCGCAGAATCCGCGTGATCGACACCTCGCCGTCGTGCCGTGCGAGAAAGTCCTCGACCGACTCGTCGACCGCAGGGGACGTCTCGGGGATCGCGGCTTCGGTGATATACCCCTTGATGTCGAGCGCCTCACCCATCGTTGGCGCAGCCCGCCGGTCGCGCGGCAGCAGGCGATAGGCGAAGCGCAGATAGATCAGCCCCATCACCGTCAGCCCGAGCCCGACCGGGGTATAGTCGAACATCCCGAACGGCTGCCCGGTCATCTGCTCGCGGACGCGGCTGACGATGATGTTGGGCGAGGTACCGACGAGCGTGATGAGACCGCCGAGCAGCGACGCGGTCGCCATCGGCATCAGGAACACCGATGGCGAGGTGTCGTTCTTCTTGGCCATCTGGAACGCGGCAGGCATCAGCATCGCCAGCGCGCCGATATTCTTGACCAGCGCGGACGAGAACCCCACCGACGCCGTCAGCACGACAAGCTGCGACCGCACCCGCGTGACCCGCTTTGCAAGCTTCGACAGCGCCAGTTCGATCACCCCCGAGCGCTGAACCGCCGCCGAGATGACGAGAGCCGAACCGACGATGATGACGATGTCGTCGGAAAAGCCCTTGAAGGCGTCCTTGGGACTGACGATTCCCAGCGCGATGCTCGCGAGCAACGCCAGGATGGCGGTGACGTCATAGCGAAACCGTCCCCAGATGAAGAGCATCATCATGCCGATGAGCGTGGCGATCGAAAGGGATTGGGGAAGGGTCATCTGGCCTCGATATGTGACTGCCGATCAACCATGCCCGACAGGCCTGGTTCCCACGACAAGGGGTCCTCTGGCGTTTGCCGCCGGCTCAATAGTCCTTCGAAATGCGGACGTTCGCACTCTGCCTGCCAAGCGTGGAGATGCTCGACAGCAGCGACAGCCAGCGCGTGACCTGGAACTCGACCTGCGTCGCGCTATAGCCCTGGCCGTCGGTGACGATCTCCGCATAGAGCCGCCGCGTCACATATTTGCCCGCGGCGATCGACGTGCCCTGCCCCGTCTGCGGATCGGCAGGCAGGATGCGCAACCGGTCGAGACCCGCTGCACGCCGCACTGCGTTGATCGGGTTGATCCCGTTGCCGCCGTCCTGCAACGCCGCCACCGCCGCCGCGAGCTGCAGGGCCTCGGGCGCGGACAGGTTGGTGATCGACGTCCCGAACAGCAGGCGCGACAGCAGTTCGTCCTGCGGCAGCGCGGGCGTGCTCGTGAACCCGATCTCGGGCTTGAGCGCATAGCCCGTGACGCGGATCGAGGCGTTCAGCCCCGTCGAATCAGCGTTCGCTTCGATGTCGAGCGCGGGGTTCGCAGGCACGCCGCCATCGAACCGGATGACGCCGCGCGCCAGTTCGAATTCGCGCCCGGCAAATTCGTAATCGCCGCGGATCAGCGTCGCACGGCCCGTGATCGCGGGGTTCTGCGGTTCGCCGGCGATCTGGAGATTGGCGGACCATTCGCTCGTCAGCCCCAGTCCGCTGACCATGACCTGGTTCGGCGCGCGGGCCTTGATCGCGAGCGTCCAGGGGCGCGTCGGCGCGGCCTTTTCCTCGCCGCCCTCGGGCAGGTTGATTTCCCGGATGTTGAGTTGCGGCACCGCGCTTGCCGCGGTCGCCTGGCCTAGCCGATAGCGGCTCTTGTTCATCACCACGTCGCCCGCGATTACGCCGCCTATCCCGTCCGACGTGAACGTCAGCGGCCCCGTCACGGTCGCGCCGATATCGTCGCGATTGATCATCACAGCGTTCGCGGCCTGAAGCCGCAGGTCGATGCCGAGCCCGTTCCTAGCCGCGAAATCAAACTGGCCGACCCCCGTCACCCGGCCGCCCTTGCCCGCGTCTGCGGCGAAACGGTCGATCACCAGGCGCGAGCCGCCGAAGCGGCCGCTGGCCTGGACGTTTGACAGGATCGTCCCCGTCGTGCCGCTTTCGATGCGAGCGTTGGTCGCACGGACGACACCCCGGATTACCGGCGCCTCGAGCGTACCCGCGACATCCGCGCCGATCGCCACCGGTCCCGACAGGTCGAACAGCTCGACCCCCGTCAGCCGCCACAGCGTGTCCGCGGGCCCGCTGTAGCGCAGCTGTCCGAACAGCCGCGCGCGTGCGATCCGCGTGGCAAGGTCGCCCTCACCGAGCGGTGCGAGCTGCGCCTGTGCGCGACCGATCGTCTTGCCGCCCGAGGCGATCACCGCACGCAGGCCGAGCTTGTCGGGCGACAGAAGCGCTGCGACCCCGACATCGATCGGCCGCGACGACAGCACGAGCCCCGCACGGCTGAGGCCACGGATCGTCACGTCCGCCTTGCCCGTCGGCGGGTTGCCGCCGCTCGTCGCGACGCTGAACGTCCCCGATGCCAGGCCACCAAGCCCGAGGCCGGGATAGCCGATGTCGAGGATGGCCAGCGGCATCCGCGTCATGCTCGCGTCGATCGCGCTGGTCGATCCGGTGAAGCGTCCGCCGATCTGCGCCTCGCCCCCCGAGAAGCTCAGCCGCGTCGGTGCGAGGCGCCAGCCATCGCCGTCGTGGGTCACGATCGCCGGGCTCAGCAGGCGCAGCGGCCGCCGGTCGAGCGTCCCTTGCGCGGCGATGCGATAGCTGTCTGCGGTCACGTCGGTCACGCTCTCGATATCGAAAGCGCGTCCGCGCGACCCCGCGATCGACGCCTTGATCTGCCCCACTCCGCCGCGCAGCGACGCGCTGCCCGCCAGCCGCCCGATGCTGAGCGCGCCGCGTTGCAAGCCTGCGCCGGTCGCGGTCGCCTCGATCGAGGTTCCCGCGGGGTCGAGAATCGTGACGAGGTCCATATGGCCACGCCGCAACGTCCAGCCGGCAAGCGTCCCCGCGCGCGCATCGAGATGCGCCTCGACGCGCTGATTCTCGCCGACCGGCCGGAAGAGCAGTTCACCCGCTAGACCGCCGCCCGCCACCGCAAGCCGCCCGTTGAAGCCGCCATCGACGATCGCGAGCGTCCCCGTCGCGCGGGTCCCGCTGACGTCCAGCGCGGCGATCGCGATCGTGGCACCCGCGCCGCGCGGCAGGAGCAGCGTTCCGGTCGCGGTAAAGGGGCCAAGCCGCGAGCCACCCGCAGCGGCAAAGGCATAGCCCTGCGCGGTCGGATCGAGATGCGCCCGCACGTTGGTCAGCCCCAAGGCCGGACTGGGGCTGGCAAGGACGAGGTCGAGCGTCGGCCGCTCGATCCTGCCGTCCAGCGTCAGCGTGACCGGCCCGTAGTTTTGCTGGCGCCCACCGCCCTCGAACCGGAAGCTGCCGTCGCGCCGTCTGTAGCCGTTGCCGCTCAACCGGATCTGCGGCGCGACAAGGACGAGGTTGCTGAAATGCAGGACTCCGTCCGTCGTTCGTTCGAGATTGGCGGTGAGCCGCGGCAGACCGCCTGCGAGACTGCGGAAGAAGGCGTTGTCGAGTCGCAGCACCTGTGCCGCTCCCTGCCCGATCACGCGCGTCCCCTTGCCGTTCGGCCCCGGAACGACGCGCAGCGTCGACGTGACGTCGACGATCCCCAGCCCCGGGATCAGATAGCGACCAAGCCGGCCATTTACCCCGACGTCGAACCGCCCGGTGCGCAGGTCGACCCGGATGCCGATCCGTCCGTTGAGCTTGTCGGAGCGCAGCACGAGGTCGTCACCGGTCAACAGCGCAGGCGTGATCCGCAGCCGCCCATCGACCGACAGGTTGCGCAGGATCCCCCCGGCAACATCGCCCACCCCGGTCACGCGGGCGGCGGTGACGCGGATCGGGACGGTGACCGGCGCCGCCGACAGACGCCCCTTGCCGGCGATCCGCACGGAATCGAAGCCGGTCTTGTCGAAGGTCAGTCGTGCCGCATCGAGGCGGTAGTCGAGACTGGCGGTTGCGAAGGCACCGTCGAGAATGGCGCGCAGTTCGATGTCGCTGCCCCCCATCGTCCCGATCAGCGCCGTCGGCCGCAGCAGCCGTGCCTTCACGCGAAAATCGCGAAATGCGTTCGCGCCCAGATCGACGATACCTGTCGTGTCGAGCGAGACGGCCGGCGACCGCAGCGACAGCCGCCCGTCGAGCCGGCGTTCGACGAACGTCGCGGCGCCATTGACCAGAACCCGTGGCGTCGTGAGCGCCGCGAGCCGTCCGCTGAGCAGCCCCGAGGGGGCGAGCGTTCCCGACAGCGTATAGCGTCCGCTCGCCTGTGAGAGCGCGAGATCGACCGCGCGTGCCGTGCCGACATTACCCTGTGCGCGGCCCGTCCAGCGCGCCCAGCGGCCGTCACCGGTGACGACGAGCGCGACGTTGCTCCGGGCACCGACCATCCGCGCGAGCACCCCGTTCGCCGCCCCGCGCGCCGCTACGTCCAGATCGAACCGGTCGCGCGCTGGCTCCGCATCGATCCGCAGCTTGAGCCGGTCGCTGCCCGCGACCAGCGCGTTCACGTCGACGAGCGCGCGTCCCGAGCGGATATCGGCACGGCCGTCGAGCCGCGCGACGCGTGCGGTGCCGAGCACGCGGGTGTCGAGCAGCAGGCGTCCGACCGTGAGCCGCCCGATCCGGATGTCGAAATCCGGCAGGATCGGCGTGCGCCTCTTCGACGGTCGCGTGCGCGGGACGTGGAACAGCGTCGCGCGATCGATCGCGAGCCGGCGGATCTCGAGCCGGTTCGAAAACCAGCGGATGGGCGACCAGTCGAGCGCGACGCGCGGTGCCTGGAACACGAGCCCGTCGAGATCATAGACGCGCAGATCGGTCAGCCGCGTGTCGCCATAGAGCGACCCGTCGATCCGCCCGATCGTGAAACGCAGCCCGTTGGCCGCACGGATCGCGCCGACCCGTTTGGCAACATAGCGGTGGCCGATATCGGTATCGACGATGAGCAGTGCAGCACCCAGGATCGCCACCAGGGCCAGGAATGCCGCCGCAAGCCAGCGCCACCAGCGGCGCCGTGGCACAGGCCGGCCCGGCTCTGTCGTCTCGGTCGCGGCGTCGGTCAAAACGCCTGTCCCAGCGATACATAGACCGCGATCCGGCTGTCGCCCGGTTGCGGGTTGATCGGCGTCCCGACATCGAATCGGATCGGGCCGAAGTTCGAATAATAGCGCACCCCGATCCCCGTGCCATATTGCAGGCCGGTGAATTTGGGCAGCGGCGACGTGTAGATGTTGCCCGCATCGAGGAACGGCACGACCCCGAAATTGCCGAACGCCTTGATCCGCGCCTCGATCGAGAATTCGGTCAAGCTGCGGCCGCCGATCGGATCGTTGTTCGGATCGCGCGGACCGATCGACTGATAGCCATAGCCGCGTATCGATGCGCCGCCGCCGGCATAGAAGCGCCGCGACGGTGCCACCTGATCGCGCGGCGCGCCGACGATCGTGCCGAGCCGGGTCCGCCCCGCCAGCACGATCCCGTCGCTGATCGTCCTGTACACGCTCGCATCGATCTGCGTCCGCGCATAGCCGAACACCGATCCCTGGAACGAGGCCTCGGGGCTCAGCCGCCCGCCGAGCCGGAACCCGCGCGTCGGGTTGAGCAGGTCGTCCGATCCGTCATAATTCAGTGTGGTCGGCAGCGCGCCGATGAAGAAGGTGCGGCGCCGCGGGTCGCCGGTCGACACGATCACGTCGCGTTCGTCCGATGCGATCAGCTCCGCGCCGAGCGACCAGGTCCAGGTCTTCTGGAAGAAGATGTTCGTCTGGCGTTCGATGCTGCCGGCCAGCGTGAAGGTCTTGGCCTCATAGGCATCGCGGTTGATATGCACCGCGGAGACCTGCGCGGTCAGCACGCGATCGCGCGCATGGAAGTTGTTCCGCCGATAGACGATCGCGCCAAGCTGCTCCTGCGTCCCGATGACGCTGCGCAGCGTGAGCGCGCCTTCGGGCGGGAACAGGTTGCGATGCGTCCAGCTGACCTCGGCGCGTGCGCCCTCGCCCGTGCCATACCCAAGCTCGCCTGCGACCGTGCGCGGCGGCGCGCGGTCGAGCTTTACGCCGATATCGACGCTGTCCGCGGTGCTGCCGGGGATCGGCCTGACCTCGACCGACGACACCAGGCTGGTCTGGACGAGCGCCCGGCGGAGATCGTCCAGTTCGCCTGCGTCATAGGGTTGGCCGGGCGTGAACCGCGCGATTTCCTGCACATGCTCCGCATCGAACACGCGGTTGCCGGGCAGCGCGACGATCCGGCCAAAGCGCTTCTGGCCGCCCGGGACGATCGACAGGTCGAGCGTGGCGGTGCGCGTCGCATGGTCCACCACGATCGCCGGATCGCCGACCTTGGCGAAGGGAAAGCCCTCACGCCCGATCTGCGTCGTCAGCTTGGCCTCGCCTGCGACGATCGCGTCCGAATTGACCGGGTCGGCAGGCTTGATGCCGAAGGCCTGGGCCAGCGCGGGCGCCTTGTCCCCCGCCGCCGCCAGACCGTCGATCGTCACGCCCGTGAAGGTGTAGCGCGTGCCGGGCTCGGCCGAGACGATCACCAGCGGCTTCTGCCCCGGCTCGACCCGGGTGGTGACGCGCGCGTCATAATAGCCCTCGGCGCGCAACAGGCTGTTGAGCAGGTCGCCGTCCTCGCGCGCACGGCGATCGAGCTGCGCGGCATTGGCAACCTCGCCGTCGTTCGCATTGAGCGTCGAGAGCTGGTCAAACCGCTGTTTCAACAGCGTATTCTCGATCGAGTCGATCCCTTCCAGCCGCCAGGAATAGCGCGTCTCGGTCGTCGCATCGGTGTTGGTCGCGACGGTGACCGGATCATCGGTGGCGGCAGCAAGATCGGGCCAGGCGACGCCGATATCGGGCAGCGGCGCGAGCGGCGACATGGGATCGAACGACACCGGCGCGTCCGCGGCCGCATCGCCCTCCTGCGGCGTGGACACGCGTGTCTGGGCGGCGGCGCGCGGGGGCGCCGTCAGCATCGGCACGACAAGGACGGCGGTGGCCGTACCGATCCCGACCCACCCGAAGCGGTACACCATGCTCGCCTCCTAGCCGGGCTTGGCCCCCCGCAACAGTCGTTCGTGACGCATTTTCGCCACGTTTCGTCATGACATCGAAATACTCTGCCGGACAATCAGCGTGTTGCGCGGTGCATTGTCCGCGTCGGCAGCCGGCACTGGCGTCCGCGCGCGCGACGTGGCAGGTGCGGGACATGGCTGACAAACGTCCGACCGCTGCTGGCGGCTTCCTGATCGCACTCGGCATCCTTGGCGGCGCGGGGGTCGGATTTGCGATCGGCCAGGCCACGCCCGGTCTCCTCATCGGCACCGCAATCGGCGTCGCCGCCGCGCTCCTCGTCTGGATCCGCGACCGCCGCTAGCTAGGTTCGCGCATCTGCCAGACGACGCGGCCGACAATGTCGACCGGGCCGTCGGGCACCGGCGGTGCAGCAGGATTGTCGCTCGACACGCTGAGCGTCCCATCCCGCAACGCGACGCGCTTGACCATCGTCAGGCCGTCGACCCGGATGACGTGAAGGCGTCCGCGCGCGCCCGGCACCGTGGTCGCCATATCGACGATGATGTGATCGCCATCCTGCAGGCCGGGCTCCATCGATGTTCCCCGGACCCGAATGATCGCCGCCTGCCCGTCGCGCAGCCCGAGCCGCCGCGCCAGCGCGGGGTCGATCACATCCGTGCCCAGCAACACCTCGTCATCGACCAGCGCACCCGGCCCGGCCGACGCCTGCACCGCCAGCCGGGCGATCTGGAATCCGGTGCGGCTCGCCCCCGTCTTTCCCCCGCTCCCACCGAGAACATGATCCTCGACGCCGAGATACTGCGCGAGCAGCCGGCGATCGTCCTCCGCCAGTCGTCGTGGCGACCCGCGCTTCACATACTGCTGCAGATAGGCCGCGTTGCGTCCCAGCATCGCCGACAGGGCCGCCAGACTGTCCCCGCGCGCAGCCGCAAACCGTGCCAGCGCTGCTCGGGGATCGGGATCGGACATGGTGAAACCATAGCGCAGGAAAAATCCTAGACAAGTTGGATTTCAAGGAACAGATCGTGAACAGACAGAGGGAATCACAAGGAGCAAACGATGTCCGTACTGGTCAAGATCAACCGATATCTGCGGCAGACCGACATGGGGGCGGCGACCTTCGGACGGCGTGCAGTGAATGATTCCCGGCTCGTCGCAGATCTCAGACGCGGTCGCCAACCACGCGCGGGCCTGGTCGCGCGGATCGAGGCGTTCATCGCGAACACGTCCGGGCGCGGCCGGTCGTGAGGATGGACCCCCTGCGCGGCCCCGATGTCGCGACGCGGTTGATCCGCGCACTTCACGCCAGTGCCGCAGCATCTGGCACGTCAGTTGAGGTGATCGAGACGGTTTCACGCCCATGGGCGAGCGCGACCTTCTCGGGCGAGCAACACCATCTGGTCATCCTGGCGGATCCCATACCCGGTTTTCGATCCTGGCTTGCCACCCTGCCCGATGCCGAGCTGCCACTGCGGGGGCACATCCTCGCCGATCTCGCGATCGACGCGGTGGAGCAGGTCGGGTCGCGGCTGCGTGTCACCATCGCGGCGTTGACGCTGATCGACGCATAGCCATGCCTTGGGGCTGGACTTTCGGCCTTGGAAACACGAAGTCGGCGGCCAATGAAGGAGATGACGATGGCAGGCACCGGCGCCGGAATGGGCAAGTTCGAATGGGCGGATCCGTTCCTGCTTGACGACCAGCTGAGCGAAGACGAACGCATGATCCGCGATACCGCGCGCGCCTATGCCGAGGACAAGCTCGCGCCGCGGATCATCGACGCGTTCCAGCACGAACATACCGATCCCGCGATTTTCCGCGAGATGGGTGATCTCGGCCTGCTCGGACCGACTATCCCAGAGGAATATGGCGGCGTCGGCGCCTCCTATGTCGCGTACGGCCTAGTCGCGCGCGAGGTCGAGCGGATCGACTCGGGTTATCGCTCGATGATGTCGGTCCAGTCGAGCCTGGTGATGTACCCGATCAACGCGTTCGGTTCCGAAGCACAGAAGCGCAAATATCTGCCGAAGCTCGCGACCGGCGAGTTCATCGGGTGCTTCGGATTGACCGAGCCCGATGCGGGTTCGGACCCCGGCGGCATGACGACGCGCGCGAAGAAGACCGCGAACGGCTATGTGATCTCGGGCGCCAAGACCTGGATCTCCAATTCGCCGATCGCCGACGTGTTCGTGATCTGGGCGAAGTCCGACGAGCATGGCGGCGGCATCCGCGGCTTCATCCTGGAACGCGGGATGAAGGGGCTCGAGACGCCCAAGATCGAGGGCAAGCTGTCGCTGCGGGCGTCGATCACCGGCATGATCCTGATGGACGAGGTCGAGGTCGGCGAGGACGCGTTGCTCCCCGACATCCAGGGGCTGAAGGGGCCGTTCGGCTGTCTCAACCGTGCGCGCTACGGGATTTCATGGGGGGCGCTCGGTGCGGCGGAGTTCTGCTTCCACGCCGCGCGGCAATATGGCCTCGATCGCAACCAGTTCGGCACCCCGCTCGCCGGGCGGCAGCTCTATCAGAAGAAGCTCGCCGACATGGAGACCGAGATCGCGCTCGGGCTCCAGGCGTCACTGCGCGTCGGGCGGCTGATGGACGAGGGGCGGTTCGCGCCCGAGATGGTCTCGATCGTCAAGCGCAACAATGTCGGCAAGGCGCTCGACATCGCGCGGATGAGCCGGGACATGCACGGCGGCAACGGCATTTCGGGGGAATATCAGGTGATGCGTCACATGATGAACCTCGAGACGGTCAACACCTATGAGGGCGCACACGACGTCCACGCGCTGATCCTCGGCCGCGCGATCACGGGTATTGCGGCGTTTTGAAAGCGACAAGCCCCTCCCCTTCAGGGGAGGGGTTGGGGTGGGGGTTTTCCATGAACGCAGCCGAGAAGTTTGGGGCGCTGCCCCACCCCGACCCCTCCCCTGAAGGGGAGGGGCTGAGAAGACCGCCGCCCCTTTCCGATCTCAAGGTCGTCGAGCTCGCCCGCATCCTCGCCGGGCCCTGGGCAGGCCAGGTGCTCGCCGACCTCGGCGCCGACGTCGTCAAAGTCGAGAGCCCCGCCGGCGACGACACCCGGACATGGGGCCCGCCGTTCATCGACAACCCCGACGGCACCAGCGATGCAGCCTATTTCCACGCCGCCAACCGCGGCAAGCGCTCGGTCGTGGCGGACTTCACGACGTCCGAGGGGCAGGCCGCGGTTCGTGCGCTGATCGCCGACGCCGATGTCGTGATCGAGAATTTCAAGGTCGGCGGGCTCGCCAGATACGGGCTCGACTATCCGACGCTCGCCGCGATCAATCCGCGGCTCGTCTATTGCTCGATCACCGGCTTCGGACAGGACGGGCCCTACGCACCACGCGCGGGCTATGACTTCATCGTCCAGGGCATGAGCGGGATCATGGATCTCACCGGCGAGCCTGATGGCGCTCCGCAGAAGATCGGGGTCGCGTTCGCCGACATCATGACCGGGCTGTATTCGGTGATCGCGATCCAAGCAGCGCTCGCGATGCGCGAGCGGACCGGCCGGGGGCAGCAGATCGACATGGCGCTGCTCGACACGATGACCGGCGTCCTCGCCAATCAGGCGATGAACTGGTTCGCAAGCGGCGTCTCGCCGACGCGGGTTGGCAACGCGCACATGAACGTGTGCCCCTATGCGGTCTTCCCGACCAGCGACGGGTGGTTCATCCTCGCGGTCGGGAATGACGGCCAGTTCCGGCGGTTCTGCGACGCTATGGGCTTGCCCGAAATGCGCGACGATCCGCGGTTCGCGACCAATGCCGGGCGACTTGCCTTCAAGGACATCCTGTTCGCGGGGATCGAGGCGGCGACCTCGCTGGTGCCAAAACTGGAGCTGCTCGCGCGGCTGGAGGCGGTCGGTGTCCCCGCCGGGCCGATCAACACCGTCGCGCAGGCGTTCGACGATCCGCAGGTGATCGCGCGCGGCATGGCGATCGACGTCGTGCGTTCGGATGGATCGAGCGTGCCGGGTTTGCGCACGCCGATCCGCTTCTCAGATGCCGATCTTGCGACCGGCCGGGCGGCACCGATGCTGCCAAGACACCCGTCATCCTGACGAAAGTCAGGATCCAGAGCCAGTTGCGCTAGCGTTCCTAGCTCTGGATCCTGGGTCGAGCCCAGGATGACGAAAGGGGTCAGGCGGCCGTCACCGCCGGCTTGCGTGCATAAAGTCCATAAGCGAGAATCAGCGCGTAGCAGATCGCCGGCAGCAGCAGCGCGAAGTGCAGGCTGCCCGAGGAATCCGCGAGCACGCCCGTGAAATAGGGTATGATCGCGCCGCCGACGATCGCCGTGGCGATCACGCCCGACCCCTCGGCCGCACGCTTGCCAAGGCCTTCGGATGCCAAGGCGAAGATCGTCGGGAACATCACCGAATTCATGAGCCCGATCGACAGCAAGGCCCAACCCGACACGGCACCCTCGGTATTCGCCGAGATCAGGATCAGCGCCAGCGTCCCGGTCGCGACGCCGGCCAGAACCTTGCCTGGCGACACCTTGTTGAGGACATAGGCCCCGATGAACCGCCCGATCAGCGCGCCGCCCCAGTAGAAGGGCACGTGCTGACCGGCAGCGACATCGCTCAGGCCCATCACGCTCGGCTGCATCAGGTAGTTGACGATCAGCGAGCCGACCGCGACCTCGGCGCCGACATAAAGGAAGATGCACGCCGTCCCCATCGCGAAGCGCGGGCGCTTGAGCAGCGTGAAGGCGTGGAGGATGCTGCCCGTCTGCTCCTGCTCCTCGTTCAGCCGGTTCCGCCGCGTCCAGACGACGGCGGCGACGATCAGCAGCGCGATGGCAAGGCCGATATAGGTGTGGACGACGGTCCGCGACGATTCGGTCCGGTAGGCGTCAAGCGCGGCGCCGGTCAGCGTCGATGAATCCACCGTCGCGAGACCACCGAGGATGACCGCGGAACCGACATAGGGGAAGATCGTCGTGCCGAGCGAGTTGAACGCCTGCGCGAAGGTCAGCCGGCTCGATGCCGATTTCGGCGCGCCGAGCGCCGAGATTAGCGGGTTGGCGACGACCTGGACGACGGTGATGCCCGCGCCCAGCACGAACAGCGCGAACAGGAACATCTCGAAGCTGGCCTTGCCCGCCGCCGGGATGAACAACAGGCACCCGACGGTCATCGTCACCAGCCCGATCGAGGCGGTGCGCATATAGCCGGCCTTGCGCACGATCGCCGCAGCGGGAATCGAGAACAGCGCATAGGCGAGGAAGAAGGCCGACTGGACCAGCATCGCGGTCGCATGGTCGAGCGTGAACAGCTCCTTCATCTTCGGAATGATGATGTCGTTCAGCGAGGTGATGCCACCGAAGATGAAGAACAGGGCGAAGACGAAGACGCGCAGGTCGGGGGCGTCGTAGCCGTGATTGGCATCGCCCTCTGCGGCGGTGCCTCCCGCGGCGGCGGTGTGATGGGTGTCGACATGCATGATAAATTGCGCCCTCTCGCGGTCTTGTTGGGCGGCGGCATAAGCCGGGGCGACCGCGCGTGGCAATGGCAGAGGCGCGTTCGCGCGCCCGGCTGCGGCGTGCCACCCGTCGATTGCCGCGCTTTCGGGCATCGGGTATGCCATTTGCAAACGCGACAAGGGAGAGCATGAGATGGCGACCGCAGCGCTGCGCAATTCGACGGTTTCACCCGCGGAATGGGAGGCCCGCCAGCAGCTTGCCGCCTGCTACCGCGTGTTCGACATGCTCGGCTGGTCCGAGATGATCTACAACCACATCACGTTGAAGATCCCCGGCGAGGACGGCGCGTTCCTGATCAACCCGTTCGGGCTGCATTTCAGCGAGGTGACCGCGTCGAGCCTCGTCAAGATCGACATCGACGGCAACAAGCTCGACCAGAACCCCTATCCGGTCAATCTCGCGGGCTTCACGCAGCACGCGCTGTTCCACAAACACCTGCCCGACGCGCATTGCATCATGCACACGCACACCACCGCAGGCATGGCGGTCAGCGCGCTCGAGGGCGGGCTTCAGCCGACAAATTTCTATGCATGCAACTTCATCGGCCAGATCGCCTATCATGATTTCGAGGGCGTCACCGTCCGGTCGGAAGAGGGCGAACGGCTGATCGAGCATCTCGGCGACAAGCGCGTGATGCTGCTGCGCAATCACGGCATCCTGGTCATGGGCCGGACGCTGCCCGAGGCGTTCATCAAGCACTGGTCGCTGCAGCGCGCCTGCGAGATCCAGGTCGCGACCGCATCGATGGGCACGCCGATCCTGATCCCCGACGATGTGGTCAAGGTGCACCAGCGCGATCTCGGCAAGGTCTCGCTGCCCGGTGGTGCGGGCAAGGCGGATTTCGAGGCGATGGTCCGGCTGGTCGACAAGCGCGACACGAGCTGGCGGCAATAGCCCCCTCCCCTCCGCCCGGGGGATCGGCTAGCGCGCGGGGATGACCCGCTTCACCGTCAACAACCAGGCGATCGAATATCGGCTCGATCCCGCGACGCCGCTGCTCTGGGCGCTGCGCGACGCGTCGAACCTGACGGGGACCAAATATGGCTGCGGCACCGGCCATTGCGGCGCCTGCACGGTCGATATCGACGGTCGTGCGGTGCGCAGCTGCCGCGTGCCGATCGGGTCGATCGAGGGGCGCTATGTCACCACGATCGAGGGGCTGTCGCACGAACGCAACCACCCGCTGCAGCTCGCCTTCATTGCCGAAGCGGTGCCGCAATGCGGCTTCTGCATCCCCGGCATGATCATGGCCGCCGCCGCACTGCTGAAACGCGATGCAGACCCCAGCGAGGCGCTGATCCGCGAACAGATCACCAATCTGTGCCGTTGCGGCGTCTATCCGCGCGTCGTCGAGGCGATCCAGCGCGCGGGCCGCGCGACCCGCGGCGAGGAGGTCCTGCCCGCCGGCCCGCGCCCCGGGATCGACCCGGCGGATTCCGCACGGCTCGTCCCCGCGCTCGTCCCGCCGCCCGCGCGCTAGGCCGCCCGCGCACGAATCCTGTCGGATCGCTGACCAAGCCATTCAGCGTCGCCTCACGCCCGTAAGGCTAGACGGGGTGCACCATAGGAGCCGGCTCGTGCGCCGGCAGTCGAGGACGACGGCAATGACGCGGAGTTTCCTGAAGATCTTGCTCGTGGCATCCGCACTGGTGCCGGTTGCCGCACAGGCGCAGCGGTTCGGTGCCGAGGCGCCGGGGAATGGCGAGATGCGTGGTGATTGGAGCGATCGCGGCGATCGCGGCGATCGCGGCGATCGGCCGCAGCGTCCCGACCGGGGGGCGATCGTGCAGGGTACGGCACGCGGCGATACGCCCGATGCGCGCAACGGCCGACCGGACGGCCCCCGGCAGGACTGGAATGCGCGTGTGGGGTCGGACCGGCAGGCCGACCAGGTTCGCGAGAACTGGGTTCGCGGTAACGCGCAGCGCGATGCCGCCCGCCAGGACGTCCGAAACGATCGCCGCGGTCAGCCCGACCGCGCCCGCTTCGACGGCCGCCCCGGCGAGGACCGCGGCTATCGTGACGATCCACGCGGGCGCGACGACCTTCGCGGCCGCCCGGATGGGCGTGGGCGCGACGACTGGCGTGGCCGCGACGGCGATCGGGATCGGAGCGGCTATCGCAACGGCCAACATTTCGGCGGCTACGGCACCGTCCAGGGCTATGGCCGCGGCGGATATGGCCAGCGCGGCGCATGGAACCGCGGCTGGCGCAGTGACACTCGCTATGGCTGGAGCGACTATCGCGCGAGCAACCGCGGCGCCTACCGCCTGCCGCGCTATTATGCGCCGAACGGATGGGGCTCGGGCTATCGCCGCTTCGGCGTCGGCTTTTCGCTGAACAGCATCCTGTACAACCAGAATTACTGGATCCAGGATCCCTACACCTATCGCCTGCCCGAGGCTTACGGCCCGTATCGCTGGGTCCGCTATTACAACGACGCGCTGCTCGTCGATCTCGACAGCGGGCGGGTCGTCGATACGGTCTACGACATCTTCTGGTAGGCGCATCGCGGCACGACGGGACGCCGCGCCCGTCGTGCCGCACGCGTTCGCCCCCTTGCGTTTCGCGGACGGCTGCGCAAATTCGGATCCATGGGTTTATTCACCAAAGCCAAGCCGCAGGATCCGATGGCGCCGACACGGCAGGCGGCGGGCACCAGCGTCGCCGCGCGGCTCGACGCCAATCCGAAGGTCCAGCGGGTCGCGATCGACGGCGTGCAATTCTATCACCACGCCAACTTCCTCGACGCTGCGACCTGTCGTGCGCTCATCGCGCTGATCGACTCGAAACGGCGGCCATCGACGCTGCTGTCCGACCGCCCGAATAGCAGTTTCCGCACGTCGGAGAGCTGCGACATGGATCGCTGGTCCCCCGATGTGCAACCCACCGACGAGGCGATCGCCGCGCTGCTCGGCATCGACCTGCCGCATGGCGAGACGATGCAGGGGCAGCGTTACGCCCCCGGCCAGCAATTTCGCGCGCATCACGATTATTTCCATGCGAGCGAAAGCTATTGGGACAAGATGCAGGAACAGGGCGGCCAGCGCACCTGGACCGCGATGGTCTATCTGAACGACGTGCCCGAGGGCGGCGCCACGTGGTTCCCGCAGGCAGGCGTTAAGGTTGCACCCAAGCGCGGGCTGCTGCTCGCGTGGAACAACATGAGCCCCGACGGCAGCCCCAATGGCCTGACGCTCCACGAAGGCATGCCGGTGGTCGAGGGCGTCAAATATATCGTCACGAAATGGTTTCGCGAACGCCCCTGGATCAAGTGACGCCCCTCCCCCATCGGCGGAGGATCGCCTGCCCGCGTCGGTGAACCCGCTCGACAATCCCCCCGCAGCCACTACCTCCGGCGCATGACAGTTCTCGGCGTAACCTCCTCGATCCTCGGCCAGCCCTGGCGCTGGCGCTCGCTCGCCGCGGACGCGCGCGACGGGTTCGGCGGCGACGATCTGGTGACCCAGCTCCTTCTCGCACGCGGCTGCCCGCGCGAGGCGCTCGACGCGCACCGCACGCCGTCGATCCGCGCGTTCATGCCCGACCCGTCGATCTTCCGCGACATGGACCGCGCCGCCGACCGGCTCGCCGATGCGGTGCAGGCGGGCGAACAGGTCGCGATCTTCGGCGATTACGACGTCGACGGCGCGACTTCCGCCGCGCTGATGATCCTCGTGCTCCGCGATCTGGGGATCGAGGCACGCGCCTATATCCCCGACCGCCTGCTCGAAGGCTATGGCCCGTCGGGCGAGGCCATGGTCCGGCTCGCGGGCGAAGGCGCCTCGCTGATCGTCACGGTAGACTGCGGCGCGCAGGCGTTCGACGCGCTCGACGCCGCGCGCGATGCGAAGGTCGACGTGATCGTGATCGACCATCACAAATGCTCGACCGCACTCCCGCACGCGCTCGCCCTTGTGAACCCCAACCGGCTCGACGAGGACGAGGGCGCCGCGCACGGCCATCTCGCCGCGGTCGGCATGTGCTTCCTCGCTGCTGCCGCGCTCGTCCGCACGCTGCGCACGCGCGGCTTCTTTGAGAACCGCGCCGAGCCCAAGCTCATCGACCTGCTCGACATCGTCGCGCTCGGCACGGTCGCCGACGTCGCGCAGTTGCGCGGGCTCAATCGTGCGTTCGTCGCGCAGGGGCTGAAGGTCATGGGCGCGCGCCGCAACATCGGCGTTGCCGCGTTGATCGCGGCGTCGCGACTGACGCGCAACCCGACCTGCACCGATCTCGGCTTCGCGCTCGGCCCGCGGATCAACGCCGGCGGGCGCGTGGGTCGCGCCGATCTCGGCGTCCGCCTGCTGACGACGCAGGACCCCGACGAGGCGCGCGGGATCGCCGAGGAGCTCGACCGTCTCAACGAGGAACGCCGCGCGATCGAGACCGCGGTGCAGGAGGCCGCCGACCTGCTCGCCAGTCGCGACCGCAGCGTCGCGGTCGTTGCGGGACATGGCTGGCATCCCGGCGTCATCGGCATCGTCGCGGGCCGCCTGAAGGAAAAGCTCGGCCGGCCCGCGATCGTCATCGCTATCGACGAACACGGCATCGGCAAGGGATCGGGCCGGTCGATCCCGGGCGTGGACCTCGGCGCGGCGGTGATGGCGGCGCGTGAGCAGGGCCTGCTCGTTTCAGGGGGCGGCCACGCGATGGCGGCCGGACTGACGATTGCCGAAGCGGCGATCCCGGCTTTCGCCGATTTCCTCGAGGAGCGACTCGCCGCGGCGGTGGCGCAGTCGAATGACGGCCGCGCGCTGCTGCTCGATGCGGTCCTTGCCGCGGGCGGGGTCAATCCTGCGCTGGTCGAATCGATGGACGCAGGCGGACCCTATGGCATGGGCTGGCCCGCACCGCGCGTCGCGATGGGGCCAGTCCGCGTGATCAAGGCGGATGTGGTGGGCAATGGCCATGTCCGCACGATCGTCGCGGGCGACGACGGCCGCAGCGTCAAGGCGATGGCGTTCCGCGCCGCCGAGACGCCGCTCGGCCAGGCGCTGCTCGGTGCGGCCCCGCACCGCAAGCTCTGGCTCGCCGGTCGCGCCAAGATCGACGACTGGGCATCGCGCCCCGCAGCAGAATTGCACGTCGAAGATGCCGCCTGGGCCGATTGAAGGGTTGACGGGCCAGCCACTTGGCCTTAGGCGCCTCCAACCACGCAGGCCCCTTCGTCTAGCGGTTAGGACGCGGCCCTTTCACGGCTGAAGCACGGGTTCGATTCCCGTAGGGGTCACCATCTCATCGCCAAGCGGCTGAGATTGGCAAAATATCAATAGAATCAACGCCTCGCGAGGCGCCCAGTGCTACAGACGGCGTCCCATACCGCATTCCGTCGAGCGCGGCAGATCGCGTTTCTCGCAGTTTCGAATGATCGTTGCGGAGGGTGTCCGAGGGGTCATCGGCAATACGGCGTCGACAGGGTGTCTGAGAACATCCGGCCCGTTCCTGGCGCGTAGGAAGCGCGCCGTGCCGGTTATCGGATGCCTGCCGAGATCAGGCAGCGCGAGACGGGATCACCGCCTGACAAATGGTCGCTGAACGCACCAAGGCCGTATTGCATTGAGACGGCTGTTCCGCGACTGCGGCGCATGCCTCACGCCAGCAACATCGTCTATTGCGACGGTCCAGACAGCCCCCACGCCTTTGACATCGTTCCGATCCAGCCCCGTAAGGGGAGCTTGGATGCAATGTGCCCATTGTGCAAAGGCCGGGGCCAATGGAATACCGAGATTGATCTCGTAAGCTTCCGCTGCAAGCGCACTGCCTGCGATCGGTGCCATGGCGCTGGATGGGTAGAAACCGGCTCGGACCCGGTCGGCCTGCCCGACATCGAGATTTCACCGGAAGGCTACCCCCAGTGGACCCTGCGCTTCGAACCTGCCGACGAAGTCACGCCGATTGACCCGGAAAAACCAGGCCTATCGCAGACCTAGGAAGTTTTTGGTTTGGTCAGGCGCACCGAGCTTGGCCGCGACCCACGCAACGTCCTCGTCGCTTCGCTCCTCCGGCAGGTCCTCGGCAGGCGAGAGCCCGCCATCGGGACGGCCTTGCGGGGTACCGGCAATCGGCTTGTCGATGGCGCGCTTGTTGGCACTGTCCGTGATCTTCTCTCTGTTCGGCATGTCATTCTCGGCCGCGGCGGCTCTTGGTCGGCGAACAGCCCTCGCTCAGGTCATCCGCCGAACGTGGCGGAAGCGCGCATACCGGTTGAGGAGATCGTTGATCAGCTGTTCGTCGCTCAGGCCGGTCACATCATGCGCGGGCTCTCCCTCCGAGGAATGCGCCACCGCCCGGTAGTGGAGACGCTCCTGTTCGTTCGCCTTGCGCGACGCCGCCCAGGCAAAGCTTGCCTGGCGGAAGCCGCGTGCCCGAACCCCGTAGCGGAACTCCCCACGCTCGCCGTGCGGGATGCGCAGCTCGACCTGGTTTTCATCCTGAACGAGGGTTGGCGAGAGGCCGCTGTCGCGCATCTGTGCCGCTACTGCGTCGAGCGCCGGGCTTGCCGTATCGGTGAGGAACGCCGCAACTTCACGCTTGTCGTGGAAGCGCGTGATGGTCGCGAGGCGCTGCTGCCAGCTCAACGGCGTTTCGGCGATCGGATCGGAACCCGCGGCGGACAGGTCCATCGCTTCCTGACCCTCGGTCTGCAAGGCGCGCAGCAGCCCATAGCAGATGAACACCATCACCACCGCGAATGGCAGTGCACTGGCGATCGCGGCCGTCTGAAGGGCCTGAAGCCCCCCGGCGACCAGCAGCACCGCGGCGACGCCGCCCGCGGATACCGCCCAGAATACACGCTGCCACACCGGCGGGTTCTCCGCCGCGCCCGATGTGATCATGTCGATGACCAATGCCCCGGAATCCGCCGACGTGACGAAGAAGGTGATGATCAAGAGTGTCGCGATACCTGAGACAATCGTGGCAAGAGGCAGTTGCTCCAGTGTCTCGAACAACGCCACCGGCAGATTGTTGGCGACGGTGTCGGCGATGGCGGCCGTACCAGCCATGTCCAGCGCGATCGCGGTGTTGCCGAACACCGTCATCCAGAGGAAGGTGAATAGGGTCGGCACCAGCAGCACGCCGCCGATGAATTCGCGGATCGTGCGCCCACGCGAGATGCGGGCGATGAACATGCCGACGAAGGGCGACCAGGCGATCCACCAACCCCAGTAGAACAACGTCCAATTGCCCAGCCACGGGTTGGGTTCATAGGCGTAGAGGCGGAAGGTACGCGGCACGACTTCGCCGAGATAGGTGCCGATGTTCTGCACAAAGGCCTGGAGCAGGAACACCGTCGACCCGGTGACGAGGACGAAGGCGAGCAGCAGTCCGGCCAGGATGATATTGAGTTCGGACAGGCGCTTCACGCCCTTGTCCAGTCCGGCGACGACCGACAGCGTGGCCATGCCGGTGATGGCGGCGATCAGGACGAGCTGAACGGGGATGCTCGTCGGCAGGCCGAACAGGTAATTGAACCCGGCATTCACCTGGAGCACGCCGAGACCAAGCGACGTCGCAACGCCGAACATCGTGCCCAGCACCGCGAAGATGTCGACGGCGTGGCCGATCGGGCCGTAGATCCGGTTGCCGATCAGCGGGTATAGTGCCGAGCGGATGGTGAGCGGTAGTCCGCGGCGAAACGCGAAATAGGCAAGCGCCAGCCCGACCACGATGTAGATCGCCCAGGCGTGCAGGCCCCAGTGGAAGAAGGTGAGGACCATCGCTTCGCGCGCGGCTGCGATCGTCTTCCCCTCACCCACGGGTGGCGATGCATAATGCTGGATCGGCTCGGCCACGCCGAAGAAAATCAGGCCGATCCCCATCCCCGCACTGAACAGCATCGCGAACCAGGACAGGTAGCTGTAATCCGGTTCGCTGTCGTCGGGCCCGAGCTTCACATCGCCATAGCGACTGAACATCAGGAAGATGGCGAAGATCAGGAACCCCGCGACGGCGGCGATGTAGAACCAGCCGAAATCCGCGACGATCAGCGCCTGCACGGTCGTGAACACCCGGTTCGCGGTCTCCGGGGCGAGCGCGCCGAAGAGGGCGAAGGCCAGGATCAGGCCAGCCGAAACGAAGAATACAGGCGGATTGATCTCCGCCTTGCGTCCCGCGGCTGGCTGTGGCGCGTCACTCGGTACCGGCTCGGTCAATGTACCCCCTATTCATGGTTAATTTCCTGTCCAGTGAACGGAACGACGCTGAGCCTTGTCAGTTGCGAACGAGTGTTACGATGCGGAAACGATTGACCAGGTCTCGCTTGCGGCCTCGCCCTGTCGGTGGTGCTGTCGTCGGCGGCAGCGCAGGACGCCCGGTTAAGCAAAGCGATGAGCGTCTGACCGAGACGATGCTGCCGGCCGAGAAGAAGGCCAGTGTGCTTGCCGGAACATGGAACAGTATCCAGGGGTTGAAGCCCGGGCTCGGCCAGCCGAACGATGGCGCCTTGCCGGGCTGGTACGAAACCGACCTCTATGCCGGCGCGTCGATCGAGCTCGACAAGCGATGGACGGTGTCGGGAACCTGTTATCGATACGTCTCGCCCTCGGCATGCGTAATCGCGCGGGAAGCGAAGCGCGGTCGTCTCGGACGAAAGCCGTATTTCTCCCTGTCTTGGCTCGGCAGGAATCTCGAGCCTGAACGCTGCGCCCTGATCATAGGCCCGCAGGCGCAGCGGGAATGCCCGTTTACCGCCATTGAGCTCACGCCCCCTGACCAGCAATTCCCCGTGTCGCGCTTCATCAATGTTGGCCGACGCAACAGCCTCTGAGCCTTCGATGATCATGGGCCCGTACGCATCACCCTCTGGCCGCAAACCGACGTCCGAGGGGGCGACGACATCACGATCGTCATGCCGGATTCGAACGGCCAATCCGCCATTTTCAGCCGGCCGGCGACGATTTCGGTTCGGCCGTCAGGCGATCGAAACGAGGCCTCGCCCTATCTTGGTGAAGAACGCCATGGATCCGGTAGACGAGGTGCCCCCGCAAATAACGGCGCTGGCCGGACATTTGGTGGTAATTTAGCGCCGGGGGACAACCTCAACGATAATATCGCCCGCTTCCAGACGGGCGGCCTCGGGTTCCCAGAAGCAGAAGTCCTGATGCCCACGATAGATGCGGTGGCCGAGTCCGGTGGCGATGGCGGCAAGCGGTTTGCCGACCTCGTCGGCAGCGACCTCGCGTTCCCGCAGGACTACACGCCCGCCCGACGCGGCAAGATCGGCCATGTATTCGGCGGTGTGAGCGCCGTGCGTGGACCCGGCGAGCAGAAGGCCGGCGAAGCTGGCCGGGTTGATGACGACGTTTGCGCCTGCCTGATGCGCAATCGCTTCATTGTCCTCCGACCGGATCACCACGCTGATCGGTAGATCGGGCGCGATCCGCCGCGCTGTCAGTACGATAAGGATCGAGGTATCGTCACGGCCGGCGGAGACGATGAGCGCGCGGGCCTTGGAGAGACGAGCTGCCTCCAGCGCGGCGTTGCGCGTGGCGTTTCCCTCCATCACCGTCGTGCCGCAACTCTCCGCCGTGCGTAACGCCGCGGCGCGCTCGTCGACGACGACGATCATGCCCGGATCGGCACCGCGACGGATGAGTTCGCTGACCGCCTCAGACCCGCTCGTACCGAAACCGGCGACCACGACATGGTCTTCGAGGTGTCGCTGGATCACCGACATACGCCATTTCTCCCAGACGCCCTTGAGCAGAAAATCATATGCGGTACCTAAAAAGATGAGCCATACGAAGAGCCGGATGGGCGTCACGACGAAGGTATCGAACATCCGCGCCTGCTGCGTCACCGGCACGATGTCGCCGTAGCCGACCGTCGTGACGGTAATCATCGTGAAATACAGAATGTCGGCGAACGTTACGGGCTCGCCCGAGTTCTGCCGCAGACCGCCGCGATCGAACCAGTGCACCGCGAGCGCGATGCCGATCAGCGCCAGCGCAACCAGCGCCCTCCAGGACAGGGCCAGCCACGCCGGGGTTCGGCTCTGGCGGCGAAGGCGATAGTGCACCGTGTCTGCATCGTCAGTGTGCATGCCGTCTCTTGCCTCTCCGCTGTGCCGCTGTGAAGTCTTTCGGTGATCCGCTTGATTGGTTGGCATTTGGGGAAGTTACAGATTCTCGACAGCGCCGGTCTGCAATCGCTTACGGTGGATCGACATGAGGATCCCGAACAGGATCAGGGCCGTACGCCGCGGAGCAGTGCCCCGCTTTATCCAACGGGCGCCCTGATCACTGCGGCAGTGACCTAGGCCGGGGGCGCTTGCTCGCCTGATGTAGAATGAAAACGGAGATCGCGCTGAGGCACCGGGATGGTGACGCCGTGTTCTTTGAACAGGTCCCAGATGCGAAAGAACACGTCGCTTGTGACGTTCCCAACCCCCGCCTCGGGGCTGTCGATCCAGATCCGCAGGTCGAATTCCACCCCATTGTCGCCGAATTCCTTGATCCAGCAGACAGGGGCGGGTTCGGTCAGCACGCGGGGCGAGACGGACGCGGCCTCGACGGCAAGCCGCTGCGCCAGTCGCAGATCGCAATCGAACGACACCCGAAACCCGACATGAACCCTGACGTCCCGGCTGGAGAAAGACCAGTTTTCGACTTCGTCGGTCATCAGCCGTTCGTTCGGGATCAAATGCTCCTTGCCATCGCGGGTCAGTACCGAGACCGCACGAACGCCGATCTTGTTGACCCAACCGAAGGTGTCGCCGACCGCGATGACGTCGCCGGGCTTGATCGATCGGTCGAGCAGCAGGATGAGGCCGGCGATCAGATTGCCGAGCGTCTTCTGCAAGCCGAAACCGATCGCGAGCCCGAACGCGCCGGAGAACACGGCCAGCGCCGTGAGATCGATGCCGAGAAGATCGATACCGACGAAGATCGCGACGGTGACGACCGCAATCTGGGCGAGTTTCTGGAACAGCACGCGTTGCGCCGCGTCGAGCAGTCGAGCCTGCCCGATCCAGCGCAGGATCAGCCCTAGCAGCGCGCGTGCGGCGAGGAACAGAAGCAGCGACAAGCCGACCGCGTTGACGATGTCGAGCAGCGAAATACGCCGGGTGCCGACCCCCATGCTGGCGCGGTCCAGTCCGGCGATCAACGGAGCGAGGCCCCCCAGTCGACTTGCCAGCACGATGAGGAACAAGGTGGCGGCAATCAGCGACGCTGGTCGGCTCCGAAGACCGAGCGCACGGCCGAACTCATAGGCCAGCACCGCGACCGCGATGCCGAGACCCGCCGCAAGCAGAAGATCGGCGCCGGGGTTGAGCCCCCGAACGCCAAGAAAGGCAGTCAGGACCAGCGCCGTCATGCCGGCACGGGTAATCGCCATCAGGCGCGGCGCGACCACGTCGGCGTGGCGCGGCGTCAAGGCCGGCAGGAGGTATCTACAGGCAAGGCGCGCTGCAACGATACCCAGCAGAAGGGCCGTGCTCAGGATCGCGACAGCCGCGATCAGGTCATGAAACGGGAACGCCGTCCATTGATCCAGATAGGTCTGCCACCAGGCATCATGTTCCAACCGGTTCTCCAATGCCATCTCGTCGGCGTCGGTCACCCGACAATCACAGCGTCATTCCCATCTGGTCGCCAGATCCCTGTTAAACGGAGTTGGCACCCCGGTCAGCCCTTGTACGTCATGCGCGTTACCGCCGTGCCGTTTGCGCCATTCTGGGCAAGGGATAGCTGGTGAAGTAGCGCGAAGCACGGGCGAGTTGCCCGGCGATTGATCGGCACCATCTCTGTGCCCCCTGCCCTGTCATGCGACGCCAAAGCCGTTCGCCAGATACCAGTGTCTTGAGCTGGTCGTCGTGCAACGGCTCTGTCCCAATCATGTACGTCAAATCGGTGAGCTTGGCTTACCGCTCGCGCTGATCCTCGTGATACTCCTGAAGGACCTCCTTTACGTCCTTGCGGTCTTCGTTCGACACTGCGTCAGGCGCCTTGTTGGCGCCTGACCGGCCGGTCAGGCAAAGACGCGAATGTATCGGGAGATGGTCTGAACCCACATCTTCCAGCACCTCCAGGCTATGCACCTTGAACTCGGGGGTGACGAACATGTGGTCGAGCGGCCAACCGAGCAGCGGCGTGCGCGCGGGGAAGGTCGCGAACGTGCCACGGCCGATCCGAGCATCGAGATAGCCACCGACCCGCTTGAACAGCTGCGACGTGTGCGACCATGCGACATCGTTGAAGTCGCCGATCGCCAATACCGGTAGCTTCGCGCGGGCGGCGCGACTTGCCGCGATCGCGATCTCGGCGTCGCGTGCCTCGGTATCCTGCCCGGGAACGGGCGGGCGCGGGTGAAGTGCTATCACGCGAAATCGATCACCGGCCGTCAGCTCCGCATGGACCGACGGCGTATCCTTTTATGCGATCGTTTCGATCCGCCCATCGCGCATCGGCAGCCGCGTGGCGAAGATCATGCCGTAGGTATTGCCGATCGGTTGTTCGAGCCGGTGTGGATAGCGCGCAAGCTGCTTGGCCAATGCGTCGGCCCAGCGCTGGTCGGTTTCCATCAATAGCAGGATATCGGGCCGAACCCGATCGATCAGCCGCGCCGTTCGCCCATAGTCTCGATTGGACTCCAACACGTTCAGCGAAAGGACGCCGAAACACCGGCTCTGCGCGGTTGAGGCATCATCCGCAAAGGCCAGCTCCGTCTTGGCAAGCGGTGTATACGGATAGATGCGATAGAGTTGCCACCCAGCTGCGACGGCGCACCCCAACGCGATCCATCGTCCTGCCTGCCGATCCAGCCACAGCGCCAGGCCTCCGCCCAACAGCAGGAGGCCGAGTATCTGAACCCGGGGAAAGTCCCAGATCCTGATCCACCATTCATTGGACTCGATGATGCTGAGCCCGGTTACGAGCATCAATACGCCTGTGAGGGCACGGATCGGAAATGTAGCTAGCCGCATTGCTGATGCCTAAGAGCGGCCTTGCCTTGGACCAAGCCCTATAACCTTCAGGCCGAGATATCACCGGCGCCGCTGCCGAAGCCGGAGCCGTATCGAGGCCATGTTCGGTCGTTTTAGAGACGGGCGCGGCGTCGTCAGTCGCGACGATCGATGCCCGAAGGCCTTCCTCTCCGCAATCGACCTCGCCACCACGGGCCTGGTGTAACACTGATTAACGAGTCGTCACCCTAGTAACGGGAGTTCCACCGATTCGTCGGCCAAAACGCTCTGTTCAACGAATATTGGATCCCGACTCGGTTTTAGTAGATTGCCATATTAACCACGACCGGGCAGGACGGTCTTGCCGCGGGGCGGCAGCATAATCCATTTAACTCAAAGGAAATTTTATGCGTTATTGGCAGAACGGCAAGCCTTTCAAGGGTTAAGTCGAACATAAAGGACGACTCGCTATCTGATAGTGGGTCGTCCTTTGTTTTTGCATGCTATGGCATTGATAAAATTGTTACAGCTTTTTACGTTATGATGAGTCGACTGGAAAAGATTCATTCTTGCGACAAGCGACGGCTTCTAAGTTCTTATCCCGGATAACTTTTGGATCGGAATAGCCTGTCTGACGGTTTTCAGCCGCCTTAGGGTTGCTGTGATCATACCGAAGATGTTGGCGCCAGGCATGAGACATGCTCTGCCGACCATAATCTAAATCATCTTTACCTCCTGCTGCCCACATTGCGCGGTAACCGGTAATTTAGCGCCGAATGACGGCGCCGATGGCTCTTCAGGGCCCTTTCACCCAGCGCTAATTCGCGGATCTTATCAGGTGGCGGACGCTGCTCGACAGAGTGAACGCCGTACTTGAACTCAGCTTGATACACACCGAGAATAAGTACTCGCTGCTTTCCAGCGCGTAGGCAGGATCGCACGCAAAGCCGGCGAGGCACTCTTGGTCCGCATCGGCGCGACCTTACCGAACCGCAAAGCGGTCAGTTCACCAGACTTCGGGCGATACAAGTTCATCATTTTACGTATTACGATCGCGCCGCGGGTCGGTGCGGCGGCGTGAACGACGGCCTGATCGCACCGAGACGTCCGCTGGCAAACGGTGCAACCCGCGATACATCTGCCGGTCCTATCCAAGCCGGCGACGCTTGCCTGACATAGAGTCGACACGGCATCATCGCGGCCGCGCCCGCATGCGTCCGCGACGCTGCCGCCCTCAGACGAAACTTCGCCCAGCGGCATGTCAGATCCGCAGAGTCCCCTCTGTCGCGGACGTCAGCGGCACGTCCTTGCCCGTTGTAGCGGAGGCCGGCGCACTCCGCGCCAACGGGCGCCGATCGAAAGAGCCTTCAATAGGAATTACTGAGAAGCCTTCGCCTTGGGATCGAGGGGTTTGGCATACTCGATCTTCGCCGCGTTCCGCAGCGCCGCCTGATGCTGAACGATGCCTGCCTGGATGCGGTCACGTGCGATCCCCTGCTTGGCGAGTTCATTGATAGCAGCAGAGCTCGCTTCGGCTGGACGGACGCTTATAACATGATTGGCGATCGCCGTTGCACCTTCGAGAATAACCAGAGGCTCACCGTTCACCGTCGTCATCAATCGACCGAGTGCGTTACGATCCAGACTTGCGCTGTCGAGTTCCACCGTTGCCCGCTGATAGCTCACGCCCCGGCTATCCAGAACTGCTGTCAATTCCGCCAGTGTCTTTGCCGGCTTCATAGCCGCGATTAGGCTCGGATTATTTGGTGCTGGAAAACGAATCTGTTCCACCGACAGTGTCCGGCGCTCCCTACTCAGTTCGGGATGCTTCGCTAGATACGTCTCGACGTCGCGCGTCGTGACCGGTTGAGGTACACCTGCTGCGACCGATTGCAGCGCAAGGTTCGCCATCACGATATTTTTGGCACGCTCTACGGCAAGAACGGCGTTCGGCTTCTTGTAAAGACCATCGCGCTCGCCGGCCTGAATGACCAGCTTTCGATCGATAAGGGCCTGCAAGGCCTTTGGCTGAAGGTCTTTCGAGTTTTGCGCGTTGGCCCCGCTCAACCCCAGCTCGAAATTGAGTTCGCTTTGCGTGATGGCTTCGCCATTGACCGTAGCAACCGTCTGACCGCTCGGTCCGGCCTTATTGCAGGCCGCTGCCGCCAGCGTGAGTGCGAGTGCTGCGGCAGACAGGGTTTGCCGCTTGGTGATGAGGAACCTGGAGGATGCTGACATAAGCAATTACCTTAGACATAATGCAGAAGAAAACGAGATGGGAACCGTATAGAACTGGTTAAGCGTCGTGATTTTTGCAGGGCTTGCGCGTTTTATACCTGCGGCGATCGATGGATGAAAAGCCGGTTGATACGGTGTGGTGCTATTTGCTGTGCGCGCTGAGCAAGTGACGTGGCAATGAGGGCGCTGCCGCTCCCACCATATTATGGTCGCGGCGAGACTTGACGATATATTCAGTGCCTTGCGACCCTCATCGCCTATGCGTTGATCGGGCCAGCGAGAAGTGCGCGGCCGGAGGGGCCGCAGGACTCGAACAATGTTTTCGCAAAGCCCATCATGGTTGCCTCTGCAGCCTTGGCATCGGGATCGATGATCGAAAATCGTATCAACGCCCCGTCTGGGACAAGGCCGGCCAGGTTCTGCATTGCGATGGACCGCCGCTGATCATCCCACGACACCGGAAAACGATTCCCCAGGCGAGTCCAATAAAGAACCTGCTCTGTACGGGTATCGCGCACGGTCGTTAGGAAGCGCCCTGGTGCACTTACGCCTTTGCCCAGAGGAATATCCACGTCTCGTATATCGGTGATGGTAAAACCGGATCCGGGGTAGCAGGACTCTGGACGATGCACCATCAACATGCCGCTCTGCCGATACGCATAGGCGATCAGAAGCATGATAGGCGGAGCGCCATCGGCACCGTAACTGCGCATCAGCTGCTTCTCATAGACGGCTGCCGCTTTTGCTTCATCCTCGGGGGGTAGAACAAAGCTGACATCCGGCACCATCGCCCAAGGGGCTGCTTGCTTTGGAATGGCGTCGTTCAGGTTTCCGGAAGGAATGGCAACGACAAGCTCGGTAGGGCGTCGAGCATAGGTGACGCCTGCGGTTATGCCGAAGGCGAGACCCAGGGCAGCTTCTCGTCGGGTAAATCGAGCGATTGTCATGTCGTTACTTTCGGGCCCAACGTGAAACAATAGGATGCAGCACCGCATCCAGTCCCAGCAGCATAAGCAATGCCAGGATAAACATGCCCATGCCGACCAGCTCGTGCGCCAGGCCCTGCGCGGCCTCTTCCGAGATGTAATAGGTCATTAAGACCAAGATGATGATACGCAGAAAGTTTGCCGCTATAGCCAATGGTATCATCAGCGATATCAGCAAGAGCGCGTAGCGCGGCGCATTGCCATGCCGAAGATAGACGTAGAAAACACCCAACGCACAAATGCCGATCAGGGAGTTTATCCCGGAGCACGCCGTCGCGACCAGCAACTGATATCCGCCAATCTGAATAACCGTTCCGGTACTCCCGATGGGGAGACCAAATGCAGCCAGCAAGTTTACGGAAGCATCGGAGATCAAGTCCTTGATGGGACGCGTAGCGACGAAAACCCAGTTCTCCGGCGGCGTGATGATGAACAGCAGGTACACCAGGGGGAACCACAGCCTCTTGAGTGCCTCCTTACCGAGATAAGTCCATAATAATACTACGATCACGGCGTAGAGGGACAGCGCCTCGATCGCCAAGATGCTGGTAATTCGCCCTACGGAATAGAGGAGCAGCGCGGGGACCAGCAGCAAGCCGACAGGAAGGAAGGATTGGCGCTTGGCAACCTCCCACGGCCGCGCGCGCCAGATCAGCCACAGCGCGGAAATGAAGATAATGGGCCCGTGCGCGCCCTGTTCGGTGGACCAGCTGACGGTCGCCAGCCGGCTCAGCGTCGGCAGGATGAGGCACGCCAATCCTATCAGAAGCGGCCACCACCGCGCTGTCCAGCGCGCCAGGCCGCTACCGACGTCAGTCCACGACCCGCTTGGCTGCGGCCGCGCCTCTACCCGTATCACGCATTTCTCCCGACGACTTATGAGCGGCAAAGCTAGCGTCTTTTACCCAATATTCAAAGCCATCCCCACGATCGCCGAGAATGCCATCGCCCGCACCATTGATAGGCCACCCGTATCGCCCCGGGACAAGGCGAGGCCATACCACCCCTATCAAGCAGCGCGCGCCCATGCGCCGAAACCGCGCTTTCCGGCTGCCTGGGGGCCGCCCCCAGGAGAGCATAAGGCCTAGCGGTGCTCGAAGCGGAACGTGCCTTCCGGCCCCGTCTGCGACGAAGGAAGGCCGATTGTCCCAAACTTGGACATTATTGAGATCATGGGGAAATCTCAGCGTTATATCGGTTTGCGAATCGCCATGCCCCCCGGTAACAGCTTGTTAAGTATCAAATAGAGGGAACCATCATGAAGCGTCTACTACTCTCGACCATGGCATTCGCATCGGCTTTCGCGATGGCCCCTGCAGCTCACGCAGCGGATTTCGTTCCGGGCAACCCCGAGTTCACCGTAAGCGGTGACATCACGGACGGTACTGTTTCGGCAGACTTCGGTCGTTCGGGCATTGCGTCGGGCATGTTCACGGATACCTTCAACTTCATCATCGATCAGACTGGTCTGGCCAGCGGCACGCTGAGCACGAACACCACGCGTCTGACGAGCTCGACCGATCTCGACATCCTGTCGGTGTTCATCAATGGCTTCGCAGCCACGAAGACCATCGTCGGCAACGCCGAGTTCTTCGAGATCAACAACGTCGCGATCACATCGGGTGCGACGAACAAGATTGTCGTGAACGGCATGTCGCGTGGCAACGGCTCTTATGCCGGCACCGCAACCTTTGAGCCTTCGGCAGTTCCCGAGGCTGGTACTTGGGCAATCATGCTGTTCGGTATCGGCGGCATCGGCGCATCGATGCGCGTTCGTCGTCGCCAGGCGAAGATCGCATTCGCCTAAGCGCATTTCACAGCTGGTCCCAGCGCCCATCTGTGTGAAGGCAGCCGTCAACCTTTCGAGGTTGGCGGCTGTTTTTGTTTAGTCTACGGCGCGGACGGGTCGACGAAAGGATCCATGCGGCGCGACCAGCGCCGTTGATCGATACTTGGGCAGGCGGGATGGTCCATGCTGCGCCCAAAGGCACAAACCCCGAGATCGCGAACCTGCCTGAATGGATGCCGCCAGTTACTAAGCACAAGGCCTGGTATCGGCACCCATCGGTCGACAACCGCTCCCAGCCAGGTAGGCGGCTGCGAGTGGCAATGAGCACCCGTGTGCGCCGTTCTGCGATCTCTAGATCCTCAAGTACAGGCGGAGAGCTGTAACATGAGTTTACGGTTAGAGCATGTTACCAAACTTGCACACAGCAAAGAAGGCCTGAGAGCGGCCTACGCCGCGGGTGTTGATCATCAGCAGAATGGCTGGCTGAGATATCCCCCATGCAAATGGGATCATCCCGCAATTCTGGCTTTTGACGAAAGCGGAACGTGCGTTGGCGGTATCAATTGGGGCGAGGACCATGATGATCGAACGCTCACGATCACGTTCGCGTGGGGTTCGCCTACCGCTCCCGCAGCCTTTGCTGCCGTGCTATCGCGATTTCGGAAAACTCATCTGAACGGTTGGTTCACCGAAATCCACTTCACGATATCGACGCATAACGAAGCCATGCAAAAGGCTGTAAAAGTACTTGGGCTTGTTCCTCGGGCCTTCACCTTTGAGATGCCGGTAAAGGCTATGGCCAGGTCTTGATGGCAAAAAAAATGCCCAGCTTGGAAAGCCGGGCATTTTCGAGTTCAGCCGTTATAGGGCTTCACGGTATTCCAATATCGCAAATTGGCTCATGATTTTATTCATGACAATATTTGCCAGTCATCACTCCTGTACGCCTTACTATTTCTCTAGTAACACATTGCATTATGCCGTGCAGTATGCGTTAATTAGAGAATATAAAAGCACAGGCTGTTGACTGTTTAGCCCCTGATGGGCTTGCCGATTGGCCAGTAGCGCATGTGAATCCCCCTCGTTGAAAAAGTGTCTGTCTTTCGACAAGGAGACATATGCAGCAAATTCATTTCGTAATTGCGACTGCAAGCGGTTTAAAGTGCATTAACCGCAAATTGTGAATTTCAATTTGCTGCGCGCATGATGATGCACTGACGCTCTCGGAGCTTTCACCCGTGAAAAGGGCGCCCGAGCCTCGCCGCCAAAATGGGAGGCGGCAACCGCTTGCGCGCGGGAGTCACCAGGCCATGGTGATCGACAGGGTCGCCAACGGCACGACATCGGCGGTCGTGCCACCGGGAGCGTCGAGCCGGGCCAGATGATGGTCACGGACCACGGCGAGGATTTCCCCCTGCAACGATGCCGCCGCACCGGCGATCTTGACGGGCTGCGCGACCGCCACCCCGGCGCTGCCATATACCCTGTCGCCGCTGTCCGCCGCATAGAAGCCCCGCCAGCCGACACCGGCCGAAACCGGCACCGTGAGCGTCGGACCGTCCTTTGCCCGTGTCAGGGCAAAGCCGGGGGCGATGCCGGCGATCGTGTAAAAACCCCCCTCGCCTTTGGTCCGCTTCGTCGCGGCGAAACGCGGCGCGAGAAATCCCACCGCATTATCGCCGGTGTAGAGGATCGTCAGGCTGGCCTCGTGGTTCGTGCTCGCCACCCCGTTGGGGCTGGCCTTGATGGCATAGGCGGCCGCAGCGGACAGCCCATCGACAGGTCGCCATGCAAGACCGACGATCGTATTGCTTTCGTACCAACTGCGCGGGCGCGACCGTTCGTCGGCGCGCGGCGCGTGAAAGCCGTTCGAGCTTTGCCCGACCAGGAACAGGGCGCCCTGCCCGTCCGCGCGGCGCGTCAGCACTGCGGCACCGCCGACCGAGAGATGGACCGGGACTCTGCCAAGGCCAGCATCATCGTCGTCATAGGCGCCGCGCGCATAATCGCCGTTGCGGACGTCGACCGTGACGATCGGATGGACCGTCGCGTCGCCGACATCGACCTCCGACAGCGTCGCGTCTTCGGTATCGATGAACGGCACGGTCTGCGCCGACGCGCGGGACGCATCGACACACGCACACATCGCCGCCAGACCGATCAGCGCCTTGGCGGTCACGCGGTGCGTCGCACCAGCCAGACGGTATCCCCGGCATCGTCGACGACGAAGATCGCGCCATCGTCGCGTGTCTGCACGCTGACCGGTCGACCATAGACTTCGCCCGTCTTCTCGTTCGCGACGAACCCCGTCAGGAATGGCTGCGGCGCGGCGGTCGGCCTGCCATTGGCAAAGGGGACCGCGAGGACGTCATAGCCGATGAACGCGGATCGGTTCCACGAACCGTGCCGCGCGACATAAGCGACCTGTTGCGCGGCGGACGTTCCCTTCGCAAACGCCACGCCCAGCGCCGCGGCATGGGGCCCGACGGCAACATCGGGAAGCAACGTCGTCGCCAGCAACTCGCGCCTGGTATTGGCGTGACGCGGATCCTGCTTGCCATAATAGCTGTAAGGCCATCCATAGAACCCGCCGTCGCGAACGCCGACGAGATAGTCGGGCGCGATATCGTCGCCGAGCTGGTCGCGTTCGTTCACCGCAGCCCATAAAGTACCCGTACCGGGTGCCCAAGCCATGCCGACCGGGTTGCGAAGCCCCGACGCGTAGAGACGCTCGCGCCCGCTCCGCAGATCGATCGCGAGGATGGCCGCTCGTCGCTTCTCCTCGTCCATGCCATGCTCGCCGACATTCGAGGCGGAACCGACTGACACGTACAACGTCCGCGCATCGGCGCTCAGCAACAGGTTGCGCGTCCAGTGATTGTTGTAGCCCCCCGCGGGCAGCGACACGAGCGGCTGCGGGGTTGCGGTCACGCGCGTCTGGCCGGGCGAGAACGGAACGCTGACGACGCCGTCGGTATTGGCGACGTACAGCCGCCCGTTCGCATATTGCATCCCGAACGGCTGGTTGAGCCCGTCGATCAACACGAAACGCTGTTCCGCGACTCCGTCGCGGTTCGCGTCGCGCAACAGGGTGATACGGTTGGCGCTGAAGCCCGTCGTCTTCGACAGCGCCTGACCGCGCTCGACGTCGGGTTCGGCATCCAGTTTGGGCTTCGTGCGCGCCTCCGCGACCAACATGTCGCCATTGGGCAGCAGCAGCGCCTGGCGCGGATAGTCCAGCCCGCCCGCAAACTTGATGACCTCATACCCCCGCGGCGCCACGGGCTTGCGCCCGTCGGGCCAGCCGATCGTCTTGGGATGGTTGACCACGGACGCAGTCGCATAGGGCTCAGCCTGCGTCTTCAGACCCAGCACCGGCGGCGGGGTCTGCGCCATCGCGCCAGCTGCCAAACCCAATGCGCTGACGGCGGCAAGGATCGTCCTCATAATGTCTCCCAGAACATGACAAGAGTGTAACCCTCTCACAATCAACGATATCCATGAGGCTACCAGCGCCGCGGATTAATTTGGTGATGTCGCGACCAATCCCCTCGGCAACAGCCTTAGTCACCACCGCGAAGCCACCGAACCGCCGCCGGAACGAGGCGCCGCCGACATGACAAAATTTTCATCTCGGCCGTGGCACCATATAGCGCCCGAGCGTTGTCGCCGTTCGTCAGAGAATGGGATATCATGCCGAAAACATTGACTATTATCGGCATGGGGGCCTGTGGCGTCGCCGCCTTCGCCGAAGCCGTCACGCGACTTTGCTATGACCCGGGCGATGGATGGATCCTCCATCTGGTCGAGCGGGACGACGAACTCGCACGCGGCCTGGCATTCGGCACGGAACAGCCGGGGCATCGCCTGAACACCGAATCGCGTCTCATGGGGCTCTATGACCGCGAGCCGGGTCACTTCCGGACCTGGCTCAAGGCACGGCGCGCGGCAGCCGGGACTCCGCTCGATCCCGATGGCGTCGAATATCCCGAGCGCCGGGAATATCGCCTCTACATGCAGGACGTGCTCGACCGGGCGCTCGACCAAGCCCGGCGCGCGGGGATCGATGTCCGGATCCATCATCAGGAAGCCGTCAGCATCGAGGGCGACCATGATGCGGCGACCATCACGTTCTCGGACGGATCGACGATCGCGACGGACGTCGTGCTACTGACGATCGGCACGCCCGATCCCGACCGGTTCGGCACCCTGAACGGCAAGCCCGGCTATTTCGACTCGCCCTACCCCGCCGATCGCATGATCAGGGGTATCGACAGCGATCAGTCCGTCGTCATCCTCGGCAGCGGCCTCAGCGCGATCGACGCGGTGATGACGCTGCTCGACGAAGGGCACCGCGGACATATCCACCTGATTTCGAAGGAAGGCCTACTGCCGCGTGTCGAAATTCCCGCACCCGAGACGGGGTATGACCGCCAGCATCTCACGCTTGAAAACGTCCACCGGCATATCCGCGAACGCGGCGCCGCCTTCTCGGTCGTGGACCTGTTCCGCCTCTTCCGCATCGAGGCCGAGACTGCCGCGGGACGGACGATCGACTGGCAGGCCGAGGATCGCGCCGACGGTGACGCCCAAGCCGCACTGCTACACGACATCGCCGCCGCGGAGGCCGGCGACGAGCCGTTCCAGCGCATCTTGACCGCCGCCCGCCATGATTCCACCGCGATCTGGAACCTGTTGCGGCCCGTCGACCAGAAACGGTTCGGCCAATGGCTGGCGCCGCATTTCGCCGCAGCGCGGTTCGTCACGCCGATGGTGAACGCGCGGCGCCTCGCCGAGGCGATGACGCGCGGGCAGCTCAGCGTCCGCGGGCGGGTCGATGAAACCGTCGCCAACCCGACCGGCAGCGGCTTCGTCGTCCGGTTCACGACGGGCGACACGCTGGAGACGCCGATCGTCGTCAACGCCACCGGCCAGGCGACCACCCTCGCCGAGATGAAGGAATCGCTGGTCAAGGATCTGCTCGCCAAGGACTGGCTGCAACCACACCCGGTCGGTGGTGCCATCGCACACCGCGCGACCTGCCGGATCATCTCCGCCAGCCGAGACGCACCACGCATCTACGCGCTCGGCCAGTTGCTCAACGGCGAGTTGCGCGACACCAACGCAGTCTGGTTCAACGTCGAGTGCGCGGGCCGCGCGATCGACGATATCCTGCGCCAGCAATGAGCGCGCTGGGCAACATCGCGGCGGTACTGCTGCCGCTTTATGGCGTGATCCTGCTCGCTTGGGGCGTCGGGGCGCGTGTGCCCTGGGCGGCGAAGCTGTTCTCGACCATCCTCGTCTTCGGCCTTATTCCGTTGCTGGTCATCGACAAGGTGCTCGGCGCGGAAACGCAGCAGTTGCTCGTGATCCCCCCGCTGATGTTCGCGGTCGCCGCGCTGATGAGCATCCCTGCCTACCGGTTGGCCAAGCGGGTCGGCGACGATTTCGACCCCAAATTGCTGTCGGCCTCGTTCTCGTTCTTCAACGTCGCGTTCTTCGGCGTGCCGGTCAGCCAGGCGCTGTTCGGCGAGGTCGGCGTCTCGACGGTGATCTGCGCCTATATCGGCAGCGCGCTGTACGGCGACACGATCGGCTATTTCCTGATTGCGCGGACCAAGGAGGGTACGCGCAAGGCCGCGACCAAGGCGCTGCGCGTGCCCGTCGTCTATGTGATCGTCGGCGCGATCATCGCGAAGGCGGCCGGTGTCACGATGCCCGAGGCGGCGTCGCCGATCCTGTCGGTTGCCGGTACGCTGGTGTCGGTTCTCGGCATGGCGGTCATTGGCCTCAATCTCGCCGAGACCGGTCGCGACGACTGGCGGCCCCGCCTGATGACTCGGATCCTCGGCGTCAGACAGGCCAGCGGACTCGTGCTGATCGCCACCGCACTTGTGCTCGAAGCCGCGTTCATCGGCATCCTCGCGCCCCGCGACCGCGTCATTGTCGGGCTGATCGCACTGTTTCCGATCGCGAGCAACGTAACGCTGTTCGCAACCCTGCTCGATACGAACCGCAAGGCCGCAGCCGTCCTCGTCGCACTGTCGAGTGTTGTCTCGCTAGTGCTCGTGTTGCTGGTCGTCGGCGTGTTTCACTCGGCGATACCGACTTAAGAATTGCGCAAAGCACCGCGGTCCGCCCCCTGAAACAATCTCGGTAGGATCCGGAACAGACACAGTCGGTTGGCGCTTTGGATGTCACGCATCCCGGGAGCTGAACCATGACCGATCCAACACGCCGCACCTTCGTGTCGGGCGCCGCCGTCACCGCTGGCGCGCTCGCCGCGACCACCGTTGCCGCTGCGGCTCAGGGTGGGGGCAAGCCCGCCGCGACACCGACGCCGGCCGCTGCGGCCTATCCAAAGCCGCCCTATCCCGTCCAGCGTCAGCCCTGGCCGGGTCTCGCGTCGAAGATGACGCCGCGGCCCGATCATGGCGAGACGAGCTACAAGGGGTCGGGAAAGCTGACCGGCATGCGGGCGCTGATCACCGGCGGCGATAGCGGGATCGGGCGTGCCGCGGCGATCGCCTATGCGCGCGAAGGCGCGGACGTCGCGATCAACTACCTGCCGGCCGAAGAACCTGACGCGCGCGAGGTCGTTGCGCTGATCCGGGCCGAGGGACGCAAGGCGGTCGCGATTCCCGGCGACCTGCGTGACGAACGCTTCTGCCGCAAGCTGGTGCAACAGGCCGCCGAACAGCTTGGCGGGCTCGACATCCTCGTCAACAATGCCGCGCGCCAGCAGACCCGCCCGGGCATCGCCGATATCTCGAGCCAGGATTTCGACGATACGATGAAGACCAACGTCTATGCGCCGTTCTGGCTGACCAAGGCCGCGCTCGAGCGGATGGGTGCAGGCGCGGTGATCGTGAACACCTCTTCGGAGCAGGCCGGCAACCCGTCGCCCGACATCGTCGATTATGCACTCACCCGCGCGGCGGTGCTGAACTTCACCAAGAGCATGGCAAAGCAGGTCGCCAGCCGCGGGATCCGCGTCAATGCGGTCGCGCCGGGCCCGTTCTGGACACCGTTGCAGGTCAGCGGCGGCGCTACGCCTGAAAAACTGCGCAGCTTCGGCGGCGATTCGCCCATGGCGCGTGCGGGCCAGCCGGCTGAAATCGCCGCGCTCTATGTCGCAGCGGCTGATCCGTCGCTCAGCTATTCGACCGGGCAGATCTTCGGGTCGACCGGCGGCAATGGCCAGCCCGCCTGACGAGTGTTGTCGCGCTGGGGCTCGAAGCATCAGCCTCGAGCCCCCAGCGCGACGCCCCTTACTCGACCAGGGCGACGCCATAGCCCGCGAGGTCGAGCGCGCCGGGCAGCTTGCGTCCCGTCAGAACGTCGCGGGCCGTACCCGACTTCGCGCCGGGCATCGCCACGCTCAGCGCACCGGACGTCGTATTGACGTAGAGCGTCCGTCCTTCGACCGTGCGCGCGACCACCCCGTCGGGAGTTGCCGGCCCCGTCCGGATCTTCAGCTCGGCGTAGAGCGACCGAATCAGCGGATCGATCAACCCCGGTTGCGCCGCGGTCGCGAGATAGATCGCCTGCCCCTTGCCGAATGTGTTGACGGTGATCGCCGGGCTCTTGTCGGGCGTGTTTTCGAACCGCGCGAGGACCTTTGCCGTGCTCGGCTCGAGCACCTCGTAATAGGGGTCCGTACCGCTGAGTTCGCGGCCCTCGAAGCGGACGCGGAGCGGCTGTTCGGATCGGTAGAAGGCGTTGGTCCGCAGCCCGAACACGTCGGTCATGCCGCCCGGCAACGGCGTGCCGAACCATTTCCCGGTCGCGTCCACCTTCGCCGAATAGCCCGTCATGACCACCGTACCGCCCCGCTCGACGTAACCGCGAAGCGCCGCCGCGATCTTCGTATCGACCAGATACGCGCTCGACACGATGACGAGCTTATAGGCGTCGATCGGGTCGTGGCCGATGTCGATCACCGCCGCATCGATATTGTCGCGGTAGAGCGGCGCAAAGGCCGCCTTTACCGCGGTGGTGTAGTCGGTCTTGAAATATTCGGGCGTGGTGTTCGGCCCCGGCGGCGGGCTGGTCAGCCACATCGTGTCGAACGAATAATGCACCGCGACCTGCGGCGGGTCGTAGCGGGGGAAACCCATCGTCTGGAGCTGGCGGAACTCGCGCGCGATCTGCGCGAATTCGCCCACCTTCCACGACGGCCGGTCGTCATGGTCGACCAGCCCGAACAAGGCCTGCTCCTCTCCGCCGAGATGGGAATTGAAGGTCCAGGCGAGCACCGTCTGCGCATAATGCAGCAGCCCGAAATACGCCCACATCCGCGACCGCCCGGGCGTGCCGTAATAGCCCCCGCCTCCGGCAGTGAACTCGTTGAACCAGACCGGCGTCTGATGCCCTGCCCGGTTCATCATGACCTCGAATCCCGCACCGAGCGGGTCGCCGGGGTAGAATCCCTGCGCACCATAGGTCGAGACATCTTCCCAGGAGCGGAGATAATCGAACCCCTTGGTCCCTGCGGTCGGCCAGAAGTTCGACGCGACCGGCAGGTTCGGGGCAAAGCGCTTGCGGATCGATTCGAGGTCCTTTAGCGCGCCGATCGTGTCGTCCGACCAGAAGCGGCGCAGGTCGAGATAGCGCTCATTGGGTCCCGGACCCCGGCCATAGGGCAGGTCGACCTGATCCCAGTCGCCGATCCGGCGGGACCAGCGCTGCGTCGCCCATGCGGTGTTGAGCGCGTCGACCGTCCCGTATTTCTGCTTCAGCCAGACGACGAACCGATCCCGGTCCGCCGCCGAATAGGACATCTGGCCATTGCCGATCTCATTGTCATAGCCCAGCGCGATCACCGCGGGATGTTTGGCATAACGTTGCATCATCCGCTCGGCGAGACGACCGGCGAGGCGGCGATAATCGGGGTCGCTGATATTGTCCCAGTAGCGCGAGGCGGCGTTGACCCGCACTCCGTCCTGCGTGACGATGTCGACGCCCGGATAGCGCTTGTGCAGCCAGATCGGTGCCGGCTGGCCCGGAATGTCGACGATGACCCGGATGCCCGCCGCCTGCATCTGACGCAGCACATCGTCGAAGCGCTCGAAGGTGAACCGCCCCTCTTCGGGTTCGAAATAGTCCCAGGACAGATCCCCCATCCGGACCATGTTGAACCCGGCCGCTTTCATCACCGCGATATCGCTGGTGATCTGCGCCGGGCTGCGGTCGACGGGCTGATAACAGGTGCCGACGAACAGCTGCCCCTTGCCGGGCCAGCCGGGATGGCCGGCGGCGCTCTGCGCGCACGCAGGAGCCGCAAGCAGCGCCGGCGCGGCCGTTGCAAGGGTCAACATCAGGGCGATGGATCGCGTGCGGCGGCGTAACATGGAGATGGTCGTCCTTATCGAAGCGATGCCCCCCGTCGGGGGGCGCCGGTACTGCGCCAAGCTGGCGAATGCGTGGATCGGTGACGCGGGGACCTGACGCTCAAGCAAAGTCGATCCGGAACGCGCTGGCGTGGCGGGTCGGGAGTGTCGCGGGCACGTCGATCACCAGCGCCTGTCCGGTCTGACGAAAGCGGATCGGCCCGCGATGGCCGAGCAGGCGGACCGCCCGCACCGCGCGCGGCTCGTTCGGATTGCCAAGCGCCAGCGCGGTGATCGCCACGGTCCCCGCAGGCTCCCCGAGCGTGATCGCGAAGAGCTCGTCCTTCTTGGTCGTGAACCGTATATCGCGCGGCGTGTAATCCGCTTTTTCCGAGAACATGCCCGCGGCGGTTTCGGTCGGCCCCTCGCCGAAGATCTTCCAGGGCCGCGTGCCATGGATCGCCGGCGCGTTGACCGCCATCCACGGCGCCAGTTCCGCCAGAAGCGTCTCGGACTCCGGTGGCAGGCTGCCATCGGGATACATCACGACGTTGAGCAGCATGTTGCCGTTCTTGCTTACGATATCGGCGAGCATCGTGACGATCTGGCTGGTCGTCTTGTAGGGGTGGCGGTCATTGAAGAACCAGTCGCCATTCGACGTATCGGTCTGCCACGGCAGCGCATTAATGCCCTTGAGCACCCCGCGCTCGACATCCTCGACCGACGCCTCGCGGTGGAACTCCCCCGACCCCGAATTCTTGCAGGTATAGACCGCTTCGAGCCGGCCGCGCCGCGCGATGCTGCCATTGTAGAGATGCGCGACGAGGGCGCGGCCTACGGCCCCGAACGGCAGCCCGCCATCCGAATAGAGCAGGTCGGGCTGATAGCTGTCGACCAGATCGACGATCCGGTCGAACCAGTGCCGCTGATAGGCGGCGTTCGTGGTGTACCAGGAGGCCGGCGTGTTGCGGTAGGGTTCGTCGCGATTGCCGTGATAGAGATCGGCGTTAGCGGGATCGGCACCGTCATAGTCCAGCCCGAGCTTCGGCCAGAACTGATCGTACATCTGGTTCGGATACCACCAGGTATAGCTTGCGGCGAGATGTTCGGACACGCCGAAGCGCAGCCCGCGCCGCGTGGCCGCGGCCTTCCATTCCCCCACCACGTCGCGCTTCGGCCCCATCGCCACCGCGTTCCACCGCTGATGCTTGGAGCGCCAAAGGTCGAAATTGTCGTGATGCACCGCCATCGAGACGAAATATTTGGCACCGGCGGCGGCATATTTGTCCATCAGCGCGTCCGGGTCGAACCGCGCCGCGGTCCATAACGGCAGCAGGTCCTTGTAGCCGTGCTCCGACGGATGGCCGTAGGTCTTGAGATGATGCTCGTAATGCGGGTGGCCGGGGACATACATGAAGCGCGCGTACCAGTCGCCCTGGCGGGGTACCGCCTGCGGGCCCCAATGCGCCCAGATCCCGAACTTCGCGTCACGAAACCAGTCGGGCGTCTGATAGGTCTTGAGCGAGGCGACCGACGCGTCGAACCGTCCCGCGGGGATTGCCGGGCCGCCGCGTGCTGCGCCTGCCGGAGCCGCCGCAGCCCCCAGCCGCGCCGCGCCGACCCCCAGGGCGCCGAGCAGCGGTGCGGCCAGCACGTCGCGCTTGCTAAATCCCGCCATGTCTTCTCCCCTTTTGCCCGATTATTCTTCGATGCCCGCGGTGCCTGCGGGTTCCAGCGTGACGAGCGCGATGTCGTTGCTGCGCATCGGCACTGTGACGCGCGTCGATCCGCTGCGACCGACCCGGACGGTCCGCGCCTGTTCGGGCAGATCCTGCGTGGCCTGCTCGAGCCCCTTGCGCTGCGCGGGATCGAGCGACGCGGGCATACCCATGTCGATATAGAGCGAGAGCGGGTCGTTCCGGCGATAGCCGGTCCGGCGGATGGTCAGCCGGTACGTCCCCGCAGGCACGTGATCGAAGGTCAGCGCGATCGGCCGGGCCACAACCGCGGGCACCTGCCGCGTGTAGAAGGGCTTGTTGCTCAGCGTCTGGACCGGCTGTTGCCAGTCCCAGACCACGGCCGCGATCCGCTGACCATCGGCGGCGGCGAGCACCGTGTCATCCGCCACGGGTATCGCGCGGCCCTTCAACGCGTTCAGATATTTATACGCGAACCAGGCCGGCTTGCGGATGCCCTCGCGGTTCATCAACCCGAACCCGCCATGGAAGGGCGTCGGCGGCGGGCCCGGCTCCTCGAACAGGTCGGTATAGGTCCAGTAGCTCATACCCTGCGCATAGGCCCGCGATTGCTTCAGCTTGGTCAGGATGTACGGCGCGCTGATATAGCTGTCATGGACGAAGTCGCGCGGCGTGTAGCTCGTGCTCCATTCGGTGAAGTAGAGCGGCAGCCCCGGATAGGCCGAGGCTTCGATCTGCTCGCGAACGCGGCGCACGTCGCCGACCACCGCGTCGGGCGACGCCGACAGCTTGGTGTCCTGTTTGCCCTCCTCGTCGAGAAAACCGCCCTCGACGCCATAGGTGTGCGTCGTCACGAAATCGATCGGCACGGCGTTCCGCTTCGTAAAGGCAAGGAGCTCGGGCACCCAGGCCGCGCCCGCGGTCGATGGCCCACCGACCCGCAACGCCGGATCGATCGCCTTGATCGTCCGCGCGGTGTCCGCATAGAGATCGAAATACGCCTTCTGATCGGCCTTTTCCCAGAAGCCGTCGAGATTGGGCTCGTTCCAGACCTCGAAATACCAGCGGCGAACCTCGTCGGCGCCATAACGCTGCCGAACATGGCGGACATAGGCATCGATCAGCCCGCGCCACAGCGCCGGATCGGGATGCGAGGTATTGCCCTTCCAGTAAAAGATCGTCTGCTCCGACGTCCGCATCGCATTGGGCGTGAAGCCGAGCTCGACGAAGGGCCGGATCTTCTTCGCCAGCAGCGCATCATAGAGCTGGTCGATCTTCGTCCAGTCATAGACGATCCCCGCATCGGTCTTGCGCACCGTGCCGAGGACGTCGTGGAAGATGTCGTGGAAGCGGATGTAGCGGAAGCCGAGCTCGTCGACCGCGGTCTTGAGCTGCGTCTGGCTGTCGCTGCGGATCAGCGTGCCCGGGAAATCCGAACCGATCGACAGGTCGAAGGATCGATCGACCGGGCCTGCGACCTTGGCGGCATCGATGACGACGCGCCGTTCGCCTCCGCCGGCAACGGGGGCCGCTGCAGCCGGCAGAGTGCCCAACGCTACGACTATTGACGCAGCCATTCCCGCGCTCGATGCCCACCGCATACCCGCTCCCGTTCTTATACGAATTGCCATGATGGTAGCGCGATCAGGCGGAAGGGCAAGCTTTGTCCGACAAATAAGCTTTTTAGCGGTTGCCGATACGTGCCGATCGTATCATGCCGCGGTCCGCAGCGGTGCCGCACAATGCCGGGCGATAAAGTCGGCGTGGCGCGGCATCGCCTCGGCGGTCTTAGCGACCATCTCCCGCACATGGTCGAGGAACATGGCGCTCTCCGCCACCGGCAGTCCCGCGGTCAGCGGATCGACCGACGCGGGCCAGATGCCCTGGCCGAGCAGGACCGCAATCCAGCTGTCGGGGGTGAACAATTCGCCCTGTTCGCGAAAGATCCGCGCCCGGCCCGCCCAGAGATCGAGCTTGGCCTGCAGCGACGGCGGCAGCGTCATGCTTTGGCAATGGCGCCAGAACGCCGAATCCGTCCGCGTCGTCGCATGGTAGTGAAGGATGATGAAGTCGCGGACCTGATCATACTCCCGGAGCATCTGCCGGTTATATTCGGCGATCTCGACCGCGCTGAACCCGGTATCGGGGAACAGGCTCATCAGCCGCGCGATACCCGACTGGATCAGATGGATGCTCGTCGATTCCAGCGGCTCGAGAAAGCCGCCGGCCAGCCCGATCGCGACGCAATTGCGCTCCCACAGCCGGTCGCGCCGCCCCGCGACGAACCGCAACTGGCGCGGATCGGCGAGCGGCGGGCCGTCCAGTCCGTCCAGCAGCACGCGCAGCGCGGTGTCATCGTCGACATGGTCGCTGGCATAGACATGGCCGTTGCCGACGCGGTGCTGGAGCGGGATCCGCCAGCGCCAGCCGGCCGCTTCCGCGGTCGCGCGCGTATGCGGGGCCGGCGCATCGCGGGGTGAACTCGGCACCGCCCAGGCGCGATCGCACGGCAACCAGTGCTGCCAGCTCGTGAACCCGACGTCCATCGCGTCGCCGAGCAGCAGCGATCGAAACCCGCTGCAATCGATGAACAGGTCTCCGTTGATCGCACGCCCGTCCGCGAGCCGGACCGCTTCGATGAAGCCAGTCCCGGCCTGCCGATCGACCGCCGCCACGCGCCCCTCGATCCGCACCACACCCCCCGCCTCGGCAAGGTCGCGCAGATATCTGGCATAGAGCGCGGCATCGAAGTGGAAGGCATAGGACAGCGTCGACAGGACCGATTGCGGATTGGCCGACGGTCGCATGAAACGCCCGTTGCGCGCCGCCACGGCGGACAAGCAATAGTCGCCGATAGGCCCCGGCATGTCGGCTCGCCCAAGCCGGGCCTGACGCAGCCAGAGTTGATGGAAGGCCACCCCCTCGACATCGCGGCCATGCGTGCCGAACGGGTTGATATACGTGTCGCCCAGCCGCCCCCAGTCGCGAAACTCGATCCCGAGCTTGAACGTCGCCCCCGTCGCGCGGACGAACTCGTCCTCGTCGATGCCGAGCATCCGGTTATAGTCGAGCAGCGAAGGGATCGTCGCCTCGCCCACCCCGACCGTGCCGATCTCCTCGGATTCGACCAACGTCACCGCGACGCCGCTCTCGACCAGCCGCGCCATCGCGGCGGCGGCCATCCACCCCGCCGTCCCCCCGCCGACGATGACGATCCGGGTGATGCGGGCCGGGCCGGGATCCGTCACGCCGCCGCTCGCGCACCGAAATGATGGTGCTGCGCATAGGTGACCAGATCGCGGTTCGACGGCAGGTTGCGGACCGCATAGTCGGCCTGACGCCGGACCTCGGCAAACGCACGCCGCGCATCCTCGGCATAGCGCAGCGCGCCGGCCTTCGCGCTCAGGTCGGTTTTCCAGCCCATGCCGTACAGGACATATTGCCAGCTCGCATCGGTGAAGATGTCGACCTGCCCGTCGATGTCGAGCTCGTTGGGCGGCCGGAACCGCCACCGGTCGAACAGCTCGAGCAGGCTGTCGGGGACCGAAGCGTCGGCCACATTGTCGCGCCAGAACGCCGTGTCGCGCCGTTCCGAGATGCAGTAATGCAGCTTGATGAAATCGAGCGCGCGCTCGTAGCGGCGCAGCATGTTGGCGTTGAACTGGCGCGCCGACGTCTCGTAATCGCCGCCCCAGGGGAACAGGTTCGCGATCATCCCCGCCGAGACTTCGGCAAACGCGATCCCCGTCGCCTCGAGCGGCTCGAAAAACCCGCTCGACAGCCCGACCGCGACGCAATTCTTGACCCAGTTGACCTCGCGGTACCCCGCATCGAACTTAAAATGGCGCACCTCGGCCTTGTCGCCGCCCGCGCCCAGATAGCCGCGGAGCACGCGTTCGGCGGTCTCGTCGTCGCTATGGTCGGACGAGTAGACATGCCCGATGCCACGCCTGCGATCGAGCCCGATGTCCCAGATCCAGCCCGACTCCTGCGCGGTCGAAATCGTATAGGACGCGATCGGATCGCCGGGCTTTGCATAGGGCCGCTGCGCAGCGATCGCGCGGTTGCAGAACAGCACATCGCGGCACGACCGGAACGGCACCTTCATCGCCTTGCCGATCAGTTCGGCACGAAAGCCTGTGCAATCGATATAGAGATCCGCGTCGAGCATCCCGTTCCGCTCGGTGCGCACCCCGCCGATCGCACCATCTTCCGCGAGCAGCACCTCGGACACGGTGTCGGTCAGATGCCGGACACCGTTCCTGACCGCATGTTCGCGCAACAGCCCGGCGAGCGCCACCGCATCGAAGTGAAACGCATAGTTGAGCGGCCCGACATAATCGGGGTTGGTCGCCAGCTTGGGCGCGCGCATCGCATCCGCGGCCTTTTTCTGCGGATTGGAGACCTCGTCCCAATTCGCCGCGCCGCCATGCCCCAGCAGCCAATAGGGCAGCAGGTCTAGGCCGTCGCTCGAATCGGCGATCTGGAACGGGTGCGAATAATGATCGGTGCGGCCCTGCCCGGGCGCGTGACGCCAGTGGACGAACTTCGCGCCCTGCTTGAACGTCGCGCCGCATCGCCGGATCAGCTCGGCCTCGTCGATGCCGATCGTCGCCAGGGTCCGCCGGATCGTCGGGAAGGTCCCTTCCCCCACGCCGAGGATGCCGATGTCCTTGGATTCGACCAGCGTGATCGAGACCCCGCCCGCCAGATCGGCGCCCAAACGCTTCGCCAGATAACCCGCGGTCAGCCAGCCGGCGGTACCGCCGCCAACGATCAAGATCCTCTTCCGCATCACGCGCTCCGCTTCGTCCCCTGCCGACAGCGCGTCGACAGGGGACGCATCATCGTCAGAAGGCGAGGTTTATGCCAGTGCTGATACGGCGATCGGCCTGGAACCAGCTGCGTCCGACCAGCTTGCCGCCGGGATAGCCACCCATCAGCGTCCGCTGCGTCGCGGCGGTCAGGTTGGTCCCCTGCACGCCGAACGAGAACTGGTCGTTCACCTTGAACCGCACACCCGCATCGACCGAGCCATAATTGCCGCCATAGATCGGCAACGCGATCTGGGTCGACGCATCTTGGCCGCCATCCTGGTTGGTCACGACGCCCGGCGCGCTATAATAGGTATAGGTGCCGTTCGTGCCGTTGCTGTTCGTCGACAACAGATAGCGCGAGCGCCAGGAATAGGCGACGCGCAACGAGATCGGGTTGCGCTCGTACAACAGCGTCGCGTTCAGATTATGCTTGGACAACCCGACCAGCGGCGCGTCGTTGCGAGCGGCGCCGGTGATGTCGCGATAGACATCGCCCGGATTGCTGCTCTTGATGAAGGTGTAATTGCCCTCGAACCCGATCCCGGCAAGCGCACCGGGCAGCATGTCGAGGAAGAAGCGGCCACCGGCCTCGACGCCCTTGACGGTCGCGGCCTTGGTCGAGTTGACATAGTCGGTCGCCGACGCAGCCACGTTTTCGGTCGTCCCGTCAGTGAACTGGATCGTGACCTGCCGGCTGGTCAGCGCATAGATCGGCAGGTTGGTCAGCCGCTTGTAGAACGGGGCGAGATGGAAGGACGTGCCCGCTCGCCCGTAATATTCGAGCGAGAGGTCGACATTGTTCGACAGCGTCGGCTTCAGCAACGGATTGCCCGTGTCCGCGGTAAAGTTGTTGAACGTGCCGATCCCGCCGGGCGTCTGGCTGGGGGTCGTTGCCACGCCGATCGAACCCGACGCACGCAGCGCGTTGAAGCTCGGCAGATCCATCGTGATGTTGTACCCGCCGCGGACCTTGATCCGGTCGGTCGGCGAATATTCGAGATTGATCGACGGCAGCACGCGCGTGAAGTCCGCCTTGCCGCCGCGGGCGAGGAACGTGTTCGCCAGCGTCACCTGCGCGCCGTCGCGGATGAAGACGGTCCCGCCATTCTGCTGGATGAACCCGCTGCCTTCATTCTCGATATGCACGACACGCACGCCGACGTTACCGGAAATGCCGCGTGCGCCTTCCTCGGGCCCGAAGCGGAGCAGTGCATAGCCCGCGATATTCTCGGTACGGTTATTCACCTGATCGCCCGGCAGGACGAACCCGACAGGCCGGATCGCCAGCGTGCCGTCGGGGTTGAACTGGCCGCCATAGCCGGTGACCGGGAGCTGCCCCGCGACCGAGCAGTTGAATTCATTGCCGGTGCAGAAGCCGGCAGGCGGTGCCGTTACCAGCCCGGTGCGGTTTTCATTGAAGCGCGACGCCAGATCCTCCGACGCGAACATCAGGTTGCCCGGCAGCGTCGTGTTGCCGCGGAAGAAGTCCTTGAATGCATGGCTGGCGACGTCGCCCGGCGCGGCGTTGGCATAGGTCAGCTGCGGATCGCCGTTCCAGCCGCGCCCCAGCGCGGTCCAGTTATAGCCGTTCGACAGATCGCGCTCGGTCCGCTTGGCATAGCGCCCGCCGACCTTGACCGACCGGAAGAAGCTGTTGTCGAACGTATATTCGGCATCGAGCTGCCCTGAATCGAGCCGCCCCTTGTTCCGTTCGTTGTGCGGCATCGACGCCGTCCAGAAATAATTGGCCGGATCGGCGAACGACGCCTGCGTCGCAGGACTGACGGTGATCTGCGGCAGGTCACCCGTAAGATCCATGCCGAAGCTCTGGCCAAAGCCGACGTCGCGGAAGATGTCGAGGCGATCATAGATCTGCCGCGAATCGACGCGCTGCAGCGATCCCTTCAGCGACACATGGCTGTCTGTGGGTGCCCAGACGAACGACAGCGAATAATCGCGCGTCCGCGTGTTGCTCTCGACGAACCCCTTGTTGCCGCTGCTGTTGACCGACCCACCCGTCGGGGCAAACGTCGCCGTGTCGCGGTTGAACAGCGCGCTCGTCTTGGTGAGCAGGCCGTTGCTGTCGAACGAGCTGCTCGCCGGATCGACCGCCAGAGTCTGCGAATCCAGCTGCGTGCCGTAATCGCTCGACTGGCTCTTGTAGCGCGACTGGAAGAAGCTGCCGGTGAAGGTCAGCGATTCGGCCGGCTGCCACTGTGCCGCGCCATAGATGCCGTAACGCTTGTACTGGAACGCCTCGTCGCCATAGGCGAAGCCGCTGGGGACGTACCGCTCGTTGCCATCGCTGAGCTTGGTCTTGAAATACGGGCTGACGCGGATGAACTGCGACAGCGAGCTGAACTGGCTGAACGCGACGTCGCCGAGCAGGCCGATCCGGCCGATCGGCGTATCGAACGAATCGGTGATCAGGACCGATCCCGACGGATCCGCCTTGTTCGCCATGTCGCCGAGCGCGAGTTCGCCGGTGCCAGCAATGTGGAACTTGCCGTTGAAGTCGAACGGCATCTTGGTGCGCAGGTCGATCTGGCCGCCGGTGCCGCCTTCGATCAGGTCAGCCGTCGATGCCTTGTAGACGTCGACCGCCGCCATCAGTTCGGGCGTGACGTCGCTCCACAGGATTGCGCGGCCGTTGTTTGCGCTGAAGATCTCGCGGCCGTTCAGCCGCGACGCGACGCCCGTCAGGCCACGGACCTGCACGCCCGACCCCTGCACCGAATAATGGTCGGGATCGCCCAGCGCGGCAAAGCGGACGATCGAGACGCCCGAGACGCGCTGCAGGACTTCGGTGATCGAGTTGTCGGGCAGCTTGCCGGCATCATCGGCGACGACCGAATCGACGATCGTCTCGCTGCGACGCTTGCGCTCGTCCGCCGCCTCGAGCGCGGCGCGACGGCCGGTGATGACGATATCACCGTCCCCGGTCGCATCGGCGGCGGGTTGACCGACCTCCTGTGCCGGCGTCGCGGCCTGGGTCGTGTCGGGCGACACGGTCTGCGTTTCCGCCTGCGCCCATGCAGCGCTGCCCGCGCCTGCTGCCAGCAGCGCCGCAAGCGACACACCGACCCGCATCGCGATCGCCACACGCCCACGTGGCCCCGAATTCAGAACGAACGCCTTCATAACCCCTCCCCATGCCGCAGCGCATCAGACGCACCACATCAGCAACGGCGCATCTGTAAACGAATGCTACCGCTACCGCCGTTAGGCTGATCTGATTTAGAAGACAATAGAGACAAAGCGAGGATGTGAGACTTAAACGAAAGCAATCAAATCATAAATTGATTTTGTTAAAACCAAGCAAACAGGCAGCTGTGAGCCGATATTTGCGACACGGGTGCTTACCTTTGTTGCTGAGTGCCCGCCGGCCCGTCAGGCTAGCCTGGTCCCGTATCCATTGCCCTCGTCGGGCGCAACGGCCTTCGGGTCGCAGTTGGGCGCTATCTCGGATAGCGATATCACGGCCGGGTCGCGCGTGGTGCGCACAGGACAATCGGGGCGTGTGGACGACCACACGCCCCGCGAGATGTTACCAGATATGAACGCGGTCGCCGGGCGCCAGATACAGCGCATCGCCGGGCTTGACCCCGAACGCCGTATACCAGGCATCGACGTTACGGACGATCCCGTTAACGCGGTAGAAGGGCGGCGAGTGCGGATCGGTGAGCAACCGTGCGCGCGCGGCGCCCTCACGCAGCTTCGCCTGCCACGCCTGCGCGTAAGCGAGGAAGAAGCGCTGGTCGCCGGTCAGCCCGCCGATCACGGGCGCCTTGCCATGCTCCGCCTGGTATTTCTGATACGCGGCATAGGCGGTCTCGACGCCGCCCAGATCGCCGATATTCTCGCCCAGCGTCAACGCACCCTTCACGCGGACACCCGGGATCGGCTCATAGGCATCAAACTGCTTCGACAGCGCGGCGGTGCGCTGCGTGAAGGCGGTGCGAGCGGCCGGCGTCCACCAGTTCTCGAACTTGCCCGTCGCGCTGAACTGGCTGCCCTGGTCGTCGAAACCATGCCCCATCTCATGCCCGATGATCGCGCCGATCGCGCCGTAATTCACCGCCGCATCCGCCTTGGGATCGAAATAGGGTGGCTGCAGGATCGCCGCGGGGAAGGTGATCTGGTTGTTGAGCGGGTCGTAATAGGCGTTCACCGTCTGCGGCGTCATGCCCCAGAGCGTACGATCGACGGGCTTGCCGAGCCGCGAGAGGTCGAGCTGATGCTGGAATTCGCCCGCACGCATCGCATTGCCGACCGGATCGCCCCGGACGACGTTGAGCGATGAATAGTCGATATATTTGACCGGATGGCCGATCCGCGGATCGAACGCGGCGAGCTTGGCCAGCGCCTGGGTCTTGGTCGCGCCATCCATCCAGCTGTTCGCGGTGATGCGCTCCTTGTACGCCGCGCGCAGGTTGGCGATCAGCTCGCCCATCTTCGCTTCGCTCTCGGGCGGGTAATGCCGCTTCACATAGACTTCGCCGACGGCCTCACCCATCGTGCCGTTGACCAGCGCGATGCCGCGCTTCCACCGCGCGCGTTGCTCCGGCTGATCGGCCAGCGTCTTGCCGTAGAAATCGAACGTCGCCTGATCGAACGCCTTGGGCAGCGCACCGGCGCTTGCCGAGGCGAGGCGGAACTTCATCCAGTCCTGCCACGTCGACACGGGCGTCGCGGCGAAGATCTTGCCGAGCTCGGTCAGCGCGGTCGAGTTGGTCATGTAGACGACCGGGAATTGCGCATAGCCCGCGGTCGACAGCAACAGCGGCCAGTCGAAATCGGGGGCCAGCGCCTTGCGGCCCGCCGCATCCATCGGCTTCAGCATCGCCTGCAGGTCGCGCGACTGGACCGGCGACCACTGGACCTTGGCCATCGCGGTTTCGAGCGCGACGATCCGGTCCGCCCTGGCCGACGCATCCGCCACGCCGGACAGCGTCAGCATCTTCTCGACATAGGCGCGATAGGCCGTGCGGAAGGTGTCGTATTTGGCGCCCTGCTCGAGATAATAGTCGCGGCCGCCCATGCCGAGCGACCCCTGCCCTGCGGCCACCGCGTAGCGCTTCGGATCGGCGGGATCGGGCAGCTGCCCGACCTCGACCGGCGACGCATAGCCGACCGTCGAGAACAGCGTCTGCAGCTTCTGCTTGTCGGTCGCGGCGTCGATCTTCGCGAAATAGGGCTTGAGCGGTGCGGCGCCGGCGCGCTCGATCGCGGCCTCGTCCATGAAGCTCGCATAGAGATCGCCGAACTGCTTGGCCCCGGCGCCGACCGCGGCGGGGTCGCGCGCGGCATCGTCGAGGATCGCGCGGACCTGCTGCTCGGCCTGATCCGCCAGGATCACGCTGCCGCCCGCGGACGTGCGATCCGGCGCAATGGTGGTGCGCTTGTCCCAGGCGCCATTGGCGTGCGTCCAGAAATCGTCACCAGGCTTCACGGCCTTGTCGGCAGCGGTCAGGTCGATCCCGAAGCTGCCATAGCGTGCGCCGGCCGGCGTGCCGGTCTGGGCCAGACCGGGTGCGGACAGGGCAAGCAGCGCCACCCCCAGCGACAGACGCGAAATACGATTGAACGACATCATAGCTCCTCCAGAAAACCGGGGTTGGATCCCCGAAATGATATGAACGGTACGCATGCGTCAGGCGGGCGTACGCTGCATCAACCGGGCCAGTGCGGCGAGGTTGGGCTTCTGCCCCGCATTGAGCAGGCTGGCGCGAAACACGCGGGCGAGCAAGACGAACTCGATGCCGATGAACACCGCCAGCATCAGGCCGCTGCCGACGATCTCCATGGTCGAAACCCCGCTGCCGAGCCGCGCGAGCATCGTGAACGGCGTGTAGATCGGGATCCAGGTCAGCACCTTGATCGCGGTCGCGCCGCTGTTCGACAGGACGCCTTGCGCGACGACCGTGAACGGCATCGCGATGACCAGCAGCACGGGCGTCAGATAGCTCTGCGCATCACGCATCGAATCGCTCATCGCGCCGATCGCCAGCAGGATCATCGACACCATCAGATAGCCTGCGAGGAAGAAGTACAGCATCACCAGGATGATCCAGGGCGAGGCGAGCGGCGCAAGCGCCGCCTGCAGGAACGCGCCCACCGCACCCTGTGCCGCCACCGCGGCGCCGGTCGCGCACAGCCCCCAGACAAGGACCATCGTCAGCCCGACCGCGACCGTCCCCGCGAGCTTGCCATAGAGCAACTCGTCGGGGCTGATGCAGGCGAGTACCGTCTCGATCAGCTTGTTCGACCGCTCCTCGACCAGCCCCTGCAGGATCCAGTTGCCGGACAACAGCAGCGACATCAGCAGGATATAGGCGCTGAGCAACGGCACCACCGATCGCACCAGCATCCGTTCGCGCCCGCCCCCCGGCGCCGGGGTCGAAACCGCGATCGCCGGGACCAGACTGGTCGCGGTGCGCGCCTGATCGCGCGCAAGCCCGGTCGACTCGAGATAGGCGGTACGCAGGTCCTGCGTGAGCACGGTCTGCAACGGCTGGACGAAATTCGCGCCAGGCTGCTCGCTCGACCAGAGCCGCACATCGGCGGTCTGCACGCCGAAACCGCGTGGGACATAGACCGCATAGTCGAGCGGCTTGGCCGTCTTGTCCTCGAATTCGCCCGGCTGGAGCAGCGGCTTGAGCTGCGCGTCAAGCGCGCCGGGCGCCGCGCGCGCGATGGCGGGCGGCGTCGGCAGGACCGCGAAATCGGCGTCGGGCGCGTCGAACTTCGGCGTTTCCGAAGTCGTCGCCGGCCGCATCGCCGCCAACGCGGCAGGCAGGCCGCCGGCCTTGGCGAACATCGCGACGTCGGCATCACCGAACAGCCGGTCATGCTGCGCCCACAGCGCGCCCGGATCGGCGCGATCGAGCCCGTAGCGCTGCGCGTAGCGCGACAGTGCGGTCAGGACCCGCCGCTGGTGATCGGTATCGAGCCGCGCGCGGATCGCCGCCGCAGCACGGCCATCGGCATCGATCAGCATGACGCGCTGGGTCTTTTCGGACTGCGTCAGGCGGCTCGCGATCGGCCCGACCGCCAGCGCCAGCGGTAGGATCAGCAGCGTCAGCCAGAAGCTGCGCATGCCCGTGATCTGTCGGAACTCGCGCATCGCGACGAGCAGGATATTGTGGGTCATGCTGCATGCTCCGCCATAGCCGGGTCGGCAGGCCCGGCTGGAGGGGTGCCGACAAGATGGAGAAAGACGTCGTGCAGGCTGACGCGGTGCTGGTCGAACCGCCGCAGCGTCACGCCTTGCTCGGTCAGGCATTGCAGCACGTCGGCAGGATCGATCCCCTCGGCCAGCGTCACGTCATAATCGCGCCAGCCCTGCGCGTCGGCGGCGCCGGGCTCCGCGCGCTCGACGCCGGGACACCGCATCGGCGTATCGCGCGCGACGATCGTCAGGCGGGCCGGCAACCGCCCGCGCGCCTCCGCCTGCGTGCCCTCGAACACCTTGCGCCCTTGCGAGAGCAGCAACAGCCGGTCGCACAGCCGCTCGGCATGCTGCATCACATGCGTCGAGAACACCACGGTCGCCCCGCCCCGTGCGGCCTCCAGGATCTCGTGCTCCAGCAGCCCCTGGTTCACCGGGTCAAGACCCGAAAAGGGTTCGTCGAGCAGCAGCAGCTTCGGGCCGTTGACCAGCGTCGCGGCAAGCTGGACCTTCTGCGCCATACCCTTGGACAGCTTGTCGATCTGCATCTTGGCCGATGCCGCAAGGCCGAACCGGTCGAGCAGCGCATGGCCCTTCGCGCGCGCCGCGGCCGCCGACATGCCCTTCAGCCGCCCGAAATAGGTGACGGTGTCGATCGCGGTCATTCCGCGGTACAGCCCGCGTTCCTCGGGCATGAACCCCAGATCGGCGGCATTTTCTCGACCCGGTGGACAGCCGAGTACCGAGATCCGCCCCGCCGTCGGCCGCACGATGTCGAGCACCATGCGCAGCGACGTCGTCTTGCCCGCGCCATTCCCGCCGAGAAAGCCGAATATCTCCCCCGGCCGTACCGCAAAACTCAGCGCGTCGACCGCGGTCCGCTCCCCGAACCGTTTCGTCACCCCGTCCAGAACCAGTGCGTCCATCGGACCATCCCCCCGTTAAATTCCGTCTTCGCCCCGTTCATCCTCGTCGACGACCCGCAGCAGGTCGCCCGGCTGGCAGTCGAGCACGCGGCAGATCGCCTCCAGCGTTGTGAAGCGGATCGCCTTGGCCTTGCCCGTCTTCAGGATCGACAGATTGGCGAGCGTGATGCCGACCGCCTCCGACAACTCGGTCAGCGTCATCCGCCGCGCATGCAGCATGGCGTCCAGGCTGACCGCGACCGGCATCAGACCGTCATCGCCAGGTCGTCGCGCATCCGCGCGCCGATCCGGAAGACGCGCGCAAGCACGAAGATCATCACGACCGCGATCCACCCGCCCAGCGACGGCGTCCATGAGGTCACGTCGAGCTTGAGCAGCGAGATCCAGCGGACGACCCCGCCAAAGGCGAGATCGAGGCATTGCAGCGCCAGCAGCGCCCAGCCAATCCGCGCGAGCCGTGTGGCATTGTCGTCGACGAACGGATCCCCCGCCTCGACCGTCGCGACGATTCGGAGCAGGTTCGAGAAGATCGGATGCAGCGCGACGCCGCCGGCAATGCCGACGAACAGCATCATGCGGATCGCCAGCACCGCCTGGTCCAGATCGAGCATCGCGCCGTATTTATGCGCCAGCCGCGCGCTCAGCATGTCCTGCATCGGCCAGGACAGCAGCAACGCCAGCGCGAACACCGCGGCGCAAACGATATTGAGGACGAGCATCAGCCGAAGCAGCCCCGTCGCCCCCCAAAGAACCCGATCCCTGCTCATCGCCGCCCCCGCCTGCATATTGCAAAACGATATGGGGCCTATCGATAAACGGCAAGTCGATTCATTGGTCCATTTTGGCCGGGACGCTGACCGTCTCGGGGCGACGGCAAAACGGCGCACGATCGGTCTGATCGCGCGCCGCATCGTATACGGTGCCGCCACCCGCCGTGCCGAAGCGGGGGTGACGTCACGCGGTCGGGTTCAGTAGTGGATCGAGCGGCCGTAGGCGCCCAGCACGCTCTCGTGCATCATCTCGCTGAGCGTCGGATGCGCGAACACCGTCTCCATCAGCTCGGCCTCGGTCGTCTCGAGCTGGCGTGCGACGACATAGCCCTGGATCAGTTCGGTGACTTCCGCGCCGACCATGTGCGCGCCGAGCAGCTCGCCGGTCTTCGCGTCGAACACCGTCTTCACGAAGCCCTCGGCCTCGCCGAGCGCGATCGCCTTGCCGTTGCCGATGAACGGGAATTTGCCGACCTTCAGCTCGTACCCGGCTTCCTTGGCCTTCGCCTCGGTCATGCCGACGCTCGCGACCTGCGGGCGCGAATAGGTGCAGCCGGGGATGTTGGCCTTGTCCATCTGGTGCGGCGACCCGCCTGCGATCTTCTCGACCGCGATGATGCCCTCATGGCTGGCCTTGTGCGCGAGCCACGGCGCGCCGGTGACGTCGCCGATCGCCCAGATGCCGTCGACATTGGTGCGACCATAGCCGTCGGTCTTGATGTGCCCGCGGTCGGTTTCGACGCCGAGCGCTTCCAGCCCGATATTCTCGGTGTTGGGGACGATGCCGATCGCGACGATCGCGTGGCTGAACGTTTCCTCGACGACCTTGCCGTCCTTGTGCTTGATCTTCGCAGTCACGCCGCTGCCCGATGGCGCAAGGCCTTCGAGGCCGGTGCCGGTCAAAAGCTTGATGCCCTGCTTGGTCAGCGCCTTGTCCATGAACGCGGAGACTTCCTCGTCCTCGACCGGCAGGATCCGCGGGAGCATCTCGACGATCGTCACGTCGGCGCCCATGTCGTTGTAGAAGCTGGCGAACTCGACGCCGATCGCGCCCGATCCGATGACCAGCAGCTTGGTCGGCATCTCGGTCGGCACCATCGCGTGACGATAGGTCCAGATCGTCTTCCCGTCGGCCTTGGCGAACGGCAGGTCGCGCGCACGGGCGCCGGTCGCGACGATGATGTTCTTGGCTTCGAGCTCGACGGTCTTGTCGCCCTGCTTGACGCTCAGCTTGCCTTTTGCGGTCACGGTGCCGACGCCTTCGACGACGGTCACCTTGTTCTTCTTCATCAGGCCCTTCACGCCCGCGTTCAGCTGGCCTGCGACCTTGCGGCTGCGGTCGACGACCTTGGCGAGATCGAAGCCGACATTGTCCGCCTTCAGACCATAGCTCTCGGCGTTCTGCATGTAATGATAGATTTCCGACGTGCGCAGTAGCGCCTTGGTCGGGATGCAGCCCCAGTTGAGGCAGATGCCGCCCAGGCGCTCGCGCTCGACGATCGCGACCTTGAGGCCGAGCTGGCTCGCGCGGATTGCCGCGACATAGCCGCCGGGGCCCGAACCAAGGATGACCAGATCATAGGTGTCAGCCACGTGGAGAGTCCTTCAAGTGAATCAGTTAGAAGCGGGCGGCACGGGCCGCGGTTTGCGGTCGTCGCCGACCGCGACGAAGATGAAGCGCGCCTGTGTCACCTTGCAGCTGTCGTTGCTGTGCCGCGCGCGGCGCCATGCCTCGACCTCGATCGTCATCGACGTGCGGCCGACCGCGATCAGCTCTGCATAGACCGACACCTCGTCGCCGACGACGACGGGCATGTGGAACTTCATGGCGTCCGCCGCAATGGTCACCGCACGCCCGCCGCTGCGGCGCGAGGCGACCGAACCGGCGGCCAGATCCATCTGCCCCATCAGCCATCCGCCGAAGATGTCGCCGTAAGGGTTGGCGTCCGCAGGCATCGCGGTGACGCGGATCGTCGGCGCCTTGTCGGGGGGCAGGTCGGTCACGCGTGGCTCCTGCTGGTCTGTCGGTCGAGGATGCGGGCCTGCCGCAGCGGCCCGATTCCCATGATCACGGTCACGACCATCGCCGCCGCCCCGCACCACCAGATCACGTCCTGCCCGAGCGGATAGGACCAAGCCGCCGCCCAGGTGATCGCGACCGCGACGCCGAGCCCGACGAGGATGTGCAGGATCTCGATGAGCGTCCTGGTCATGGCGCGACCCGGCCCGACCCCGTTCGTGCCGAGCGAAGTCGAGGCACATGGGACTCATGCCCTTCGACTTCGCTCACGGCGAACGGGAGAGGGGCCACAGCGGTCACGGTCTTACGCCAGCATGCCCAGCGGGTTCTCGACGAGCTGCTTGAACGCCTTCATGAACTGCGCGCCGTCCGCGCCGTCGATCGCGCGGTGGTCGAAGCTGCCGGTCGCCGACATAACGGTCGCCACGGTGAGCTCGTCGCCGATCACGTACGGACGCTTCTCGCCTGCACCGATCGCGAGGATCATCGCCTGGGGCGGGTTGATGACCGCGTCGAACTGCGTGATGCCGAACATGCCCATGTTGCTGATCGAGGCGGTGCCGCCCTGATATTCCTCGGGCTTCAGCTTGCCGTCGCGTGCGCGGGCAGCAAGGTCCTTCATCTGCGTCGAGATCGACGACAGCGAGGCGGTGTCCGCACCGACGATGATCGGCGTGATCAGACCCGACGGCGTGCTGACCGCGACCGAGATGTCGGCGCGCTGGAAGCTGATCAGCTGGTCGGGCGTGAACATCACGTTGCAGGTCGGGACCTGCATCAGCGCGACGGCCTGCGCCTTGATCAGCAGATCGTTGACCGACAGCTTCACGCCGCGCGCTTCGAGGCTCTTGTTCAGCTCGCCGCGCAGCTTGAGCAGCGCGTCGAGACGCACGTCCACGGTCAGGTAAATGTGCGGAACGGTCTGCTTCGACTCGGTCAGGCGGCGCGCGATCGTCTTGCGCACGTTGCTGAGCTTGGTCGACTCGTGCGGGATATCCGGCACGACGGCAGGCTTGGCCGCGGGTGCTGGCACGGCAGCGGAGGCGGCCGGTGCGGCGGCTTCGGGCGCGGCGGCAGGTGCGGCCCCGGGCTTCGCGCTGTCGACATCAGCCTTGACGATGCGACCCTTCGGCCCCGAACCCGACACCGAACCAAGGTCGATCCCCTTGTCGGCGGCGAGGCGGCGGGCGAGCGGGCTCGCCTTCACACGGTCACCGCTGGCGGGCTTCGACTGAGGCTTCGATTCGGGCGTGGACGCGGACGCGGCGCCTGCATCGGCGGGACGACCATGATCCTCGGCCGACGTCTCGGTCCGGGCGACGGGCTTGGCCTCGCTGCCGGTGTCGTTGGGATCCTTGGGATCGGGCTTGGCCTCCGATTCCTTGGCCGCGGGGACGGGCGTCTCGCTCTTGGTCGGCGCGGACACCGAGGACGCATCCTCCCCTTCCTCGGCCAGGATCGCGATGACGGTGCCGACCTTCACATTGTCGGTCGCCTCGGCAACCAGGATCTTGGCGATCACGCCTTCGTCGACCGCTTCGAATTCCATCGTCGCCTTGTCGGTCTCGATCTCGGCCATGATGTCGCCGGACTTCACCGTATCGCCTTCCTTCACCAGCCATTTGGCGAGGGTGCCCTCCTCCATGGTCGGCGACAGGGCAGGCATTTTGATCTCGATCGACATGGAGGTCCCCAGGGCGTTACGTAACGGCATGCCTACTCGCGCCCCCGCCCGTCCGGGTCAACCCCGCGAAGCCGCCTTCCCCTTGCGCGAACCGCATCTGCACGGCACCTAAGCCCGATAAACAGGGGAATATGATGCGTGTCTATCTGGTGGTCATCGACGAGTCGCCCGAGGCGGGTATCGCGTTGCGCTTTGCGGCGCGGCGCGCGGTGAAGACCGGCGGCGGCGTCGAGATCCTCACGCTGATCCCGCCGCAGGAATTCATCGCGTTCGGCGGTGTCCAGGCGACGATCGAGGAGGAGGCGCGGCTGCATGCCGAGGGCCTCGTCGCGGCTGCGGCCGGCACGCTGATCGAGGAATCGGATCTGCGCCCGTCGATCACCGTTCGCGAGGGCGAAGGCCCCAAGATCATCCGCGAGATGATCGCCGCCAACCCCAATATCGCCGCGCTGGTGCTCGGCGCCGCGGCGAGCGGTGCACCGGGTGCGCTGATCGCGCATTTCTCCGGCACCGATGCGGGTGCGCTGCCCGTACCGGTCATGATCATCCCGGGGTCGCTGACCAGCGAGGCGATCGACCGGCTGAGCTGACGGCGGCGGGAGATTACGGAGGCGGAGGGCTAAACCGAGCGAATCCAACACTCCCCGCTTGAGGTCCCCGGCCGAAGCCGCCACGGTGACGCCGATGCCGATCCTCGCCCTTCCGCTGCTCGCCGCAGCCGCCGCCGCGCTTCCCGCGCCCTCCGCCACCCGCCTCAAGGCCGATGTGACCGCGATGGTCGGGTTCGGCACGCGCCACACCGCATCGACCACCACCGATCCGAAGCGCGGCATCGGCGCCGCCCGCAGCTGGGCCGCGGCGCGCTTCACCGAGATCGGCCGCGCCTGTGGCGGCTGCGTCACGGTCGAGCGGATCGGCCGCACCGTGTCGGGTCCGCGCGCACCGACCGGCGTCTATGTCGAGGACGTGCTGGGCATCCAGAAGGGGCGCGACCCGAATCGCGTCGTGATCGTCGGCGCGCATATCGACAGCCGCGTCACCGACGTCATGAACGTGACGAGCGATGCGCCGGGCGCGAACGACAATGCCTCGGGCGTCGCGCTGGTGCTCGAAGCCGCCCGCGCGCTGTCAAAGCGGCAGTTCGACGCGACCATCGTCTATGCGGTCTTCTCGGGTGAGGAACAGGGTCTGTGGGGCGCCGAGCTGCTCGCCGACACCGCCAAGGCGCGCGGCTGGACCGTCACCGCGATGCTCAACAACGACATTGTCGGCAACACGATCGGCCAGGGCGGCGTGCGCATGGCGTCGAGCGTCCGCGTCTTTTCCGAAGGCATTCGCGCATCCGAAGACCTTGCCGCGCAGATCGGTCGCCGCGCCGAGGGTGGCGAGGACGATGGCCCCAGCCGCGCGCTCGCCAAGACGATCGACGGCGTCGCGGGGACGATCCCCGGCGGGCTCGACGTGATGCTCGACCGTCGCCCTGACCGGTTCGGCCGCGGCGGCGATCACGAACCCTTTCTGAAGCTCGGCTATCCCGCGGTCCGCTTCTCGGTCGCCGCGGAGAACTGGGATCGCCAGCACCAGGACCTGCGCACCGAAAACGGTGTCGACTATGGCGACACGATCGCCGGGATGGACTTCCCCTATCTGGCCAAGGTGACCGCGATCAACATCGCCACGCTCGCCCGCCTCGCCGCCGCGCCCGCGGCACCGGGTGACGTATCGATCGCCGGTGCCCTGTCGCGCGACATCCAGGTCAAATGGGCCGCGGTTCCGGGTGCGGCAGGCTACCGCGTCCGCTGGCGGCGCAACGACACGCAGGACTGGAAGGACGTGCGCGACGTCACCGGCACCGAGACGCTGCTCGCCCAGACCCCCGTCGACGACCATTTCGTCGGCGTGTCCGCACTCGGCGCGGATGGCAGCGAGAGCGTCGTCAGTTTCGCGGGTCGCGAACGCCGCCGCTGAGCGCTATCTCGCCGACCCCAGGGTGCCGCCCCGCGTCCGGCCCCGCGTCCGGCTCGGTCCACGACGCGGGGTCGTCCGCCGGTAGGTCACGGGTTCGGTGATATATTCGGTCGTCGTCGTGGTCGTCGTGACCGGCACCGACTGGACGGTGACCGTCGTCGTCCCGTCGCCGGCATAGGCTGTGCCGCCGGGATAGCCGCCGCCGGTGGTCGTCACGGTGGTCATCCCGTCGGGCGACACCCATGTCCCGCCACGCTGCTGCACGGGCGGCAATGGCTGGTCGCGATAGGCGGCCCCCGCAAAGTCCGGCGCCGCTTCGACGCGGGTCGTCACATAGGTCCGCCGCGTTACCGGCCGCGGCTGGCGGCGGGCATAGACCCGGTCGTCCGCCCGCCCGTCGAAGCTTTGCACGTCATAGCGCGGGGCGGCATCGCCGCCGACGGCGCCGTTCCAGTCGACCCCGGTACGCGTATCGAAGATCGATCCCCGCGCATCGATCAGCACCGCGTCGTCGAAATAGCGCGTCCAGCGATAGCCCGGCGGCGGCGGTGCCAACCCATAGTCGCGCCAGTCGACGATCCCGAACCGGGGCGCGATCCAATAGGCCGGCAGCGCCCAACCCCGGTACGGCCGACGATAACCGCTCCAGCCGCCCGGCGCGTTCGCCCCGGCCGACCAGCCACCATCGACGCTGCTGCCCCGGCGCGGGTCGCGGGACGCGGCGGGCTCCGGGCTTACGCTGACCGCGCTGCGGGTCGGAACAGGATAGGTCGCACCGGGCAGCGATGCCCCGTCCGGACGCCGCTGCGCCTCGGCCGTCGTGCCCGCCACCGACACGATCAGCGCGAGACCAACGATCACCTTCATGCGCATGACATCTTCTCCCCTGACGCACCGCACGCTTCGGGGCCGCGTCCTATGCTGCCGCAGTGCGTACCAAAGCCGCCCTGACACGGCCAGCCGCAACCCGGTCCCGATTCGGAGCAGGCGTCAGGTCCGGGCGTCAGCCGATCCGCGACGCCAGCAACGCGACCAGCGCCTCGCACCCGGCTGCATCCTCGGCATCGAACCGTGCAGGCTCGGGGCTGTCGAGATCGAGCACGCCGATCAACCGCCCGTCGCTGACGACCGGCACGACGAGCTCGGACCGGCTTGCCGCGTCGCAGGCGATATGCCCGGGAAACGCATGGACGTCCTCGACCAGCTGCGTCGTCCGCTCCGCCGCCGCAGTGCCGCACACGCCCTTGCCCATTGCGATCCGGATACAGGCAACCTTGCCCTGGAACGGCCCCAGGACCAGCTCGCCCTCGACCGCACGGTAGAAGCCCGCCCAGTTGAGATCGGGCAGATATTCCCAGACCAGCGCCGCCGCATTCGCCATGTTCGCGATCGGATCGCGCTCGTCCACGGTCAGCGCGTCGAGCGCCGCGAGCAGGTCGCGGTACAGATCGGCCTTCGAACCGCCGGAAATATCGAACTGGTACATCGTCGCCTCGTGTCTGCGGTTAGTCTTCGCGAACCCGCCCGCGCCCGGCCTTGACCGAACTGCGGACCTTCTTCGTATCCACCCGCCGTGCCTTGGCGGCCCTGGACGGCTTGGTCTTGACCCGGTGCGCGTCGCGGTGCTGCGCCTGTGCGATCAGTTCGAGCACGCGGTCGCGCGCATCGGCGCGATTGGCCTCCTGCGTGCGAAACCGGCGCGCGGTGATGACCAGCACCCCCGCCGCGGTCATCCGGCTGCCCGCGACCAGCTTCAGCCGGCGATAGGTTTCGGGGTGCAGGCCCAGCGCGAATATGTCGACGCGCAACTGGCACGCGGTCGCCACCTTGTTGACGTTCTGCCCGCCCGGCCCGGAGGCCGCGAGGAACTTCTCCTCGATCGCCCCCTCAAGCAGGGAGGCGTCGATCACGTCAGCCATTATCGGGTTCGGGACGCGGATCCGGCGCGGGTGCGTCCTGCGGGGACGGCGTCGCCTCGACGCCCGGTTCCTCGCCGAAGCCCGCGGTCGCGAACCGTTCTGGCAGCGGCGCGATACCAACGACATCGGCCTTGCCCGGCCGCGGCACGACCAGCCGCTGCGCGTGGAGCATCATGCCCAGGCGATCCTTCTGGCCATAGACCGGATCACCGACGACTGCTGCGCCGAGGCCCAGCGCGGCATGGACACGGATCTGATGCGTCCGCCCGGTCTGGGGGATGAATTCGACCAGCGAGCGTCCGTCGCGGGTCGCAAGCACGCGCCAGCCGGTCCGCGCCGCCTTGCCCTTGGCGTCCTCGACCATCCGCCAGCCCTCTTCGGCGCTGCTGATCTTGCCGAGCGGCATGTCGATCGTCCCGGTCTCTTCGGCGGGGACGCCGTCGAGCACCGCGAGGTATCGCTTCGAGACCAGGCCCTGCTCGAACGCCTGCTGCAATCGCGCATGCGCCTTGGGATTGCGCGACAGCAGCAGGCAGCCGCTCGTGTCGCGATCGAGCCGGTGCACCGGCATCGGCCAGCGCTGGAATCCAAATTTGAGACTTTCGAGATGATTCTCGAGGCTCAGCGAGCCGTCACGAGGGGGATCGACCGGCAGCCCAGCGGGCTTGTCGATGATCAGGGCCTCGCCGTCGAGGAAAAGTACGCGTTCACCATGCATGTGCCGCCCTTGCCAGCATCTGCGCCCGCATGCCAGAGCCCGCACGATGTTGCGTAGCCCCCTAGTTCTTTCGTTGCTGCTGATCCCGGCCGCCGCCAATGCGCAACTCTGTGCCGGACAGAGCGCGGCGATCGCCGCCGATGGTCGCGCATTCGGGCATCTGCCTTACGGCGACGCCGCCCCGTCCGAGCTGGTCGCCGCCCCGTCCGACTTCGGCGTCCGCCAGACGTGCGTGGTCCGCCGCGACATGCTGCCCGACCTGCTCCGCCTGCTCGCCGCAGCCAAAGCGGACCCGGCGGTGATGGGGGAATTGCGCGGCCTGTCGTGCCAGCGTTCGATCGCCCAGCAGCGCAGCGTGTTCTGCCGCGAGTCGGGGACATCGGCGGCCGAACGCGCGATCTCGGTCGCGCCGCCGGGCTATAGCGAACATTCGACCGGCTATGTCGTCGACTTCGCCATTCGTCCCGCCAATGGCTGTCGCGATGCCGAGGCGTGCATGGCGGCGACCCCCGCCGCGCGCTGGCTGCGCGCGAACGCGACGCGGTTCGGATTCGAACAATCCTTTCCCGGCGGCAACAAGCAGAACGTCAAATGGGAACCCTGGCACTGGCGCTGGGTCGGCGTGACCGCCGCTGCACCCGGCGCGGCAAAGGCGCGGTTCGTCTTCGCCAGGGCGCGGCGGTTCTATCCCGCCGACCCGGCGATCCTGCCGCCCGCGCCCCCGCCGGTCGTCGCACCCGCGGTGCCTGTCGCGCCCATGCCCGTGCTCCCGCTCGAAAAGGGCAAACGCCGCAAGCGCTGATCCCTCCGGTCGCCCGGAGGGAACGTTCGCGCTTACTTCAGCTTCGCGGCCGTCTCGGCGATCCGCTTGCCCTGATAGCGCGCACCGTCGAGTTCGACGCTGCTCGGCATCCGGCTGCCATCGCCATCGGAGATCGTCGTCGCGCCGTAGGGCGAGCCGCCCTTGACCGCGTCGACGCCCATCTGCCCCTGGAAGCCATAGTCCAGACCGACGATCGTCATGCCGTGATGGAGCAGGTTGGTCAGGATCGAGAACAACGTCGTCTCCTGCCCGCCATGCTGGCTCGCGGTCGAGGTGAACGCACCGCCGACCTTGCCGACCAGCGCGCCGGAGAACCACAGGCCACCGGTCGTGTCCCAGAAGGACGCCATCTGCGCAGGCATCCGCCCGAACCGGGTCGGTGCACCGACGATGATCGCGTCATAGTCCTTCAGTGCATCGGGGCCCTCGATCTCGGCATGCGCGCTGTCGGTCTTGAAATGCGCCGACTCGACGACCGCCTGCGGTGCGGTCTCGGCGACCCGGCGGATGTCGACTTCCGCGCCGCCCGCGCGCGCGCCTTCGGCGACGGCATCCGCCATCTGCTCGATATGGCCGTAGGACGAATAATAGAGAACCAGAACCTTGGTCATGTCAGTCTCCTCAAAGGCAGACCATCCCGGCACAGGCCGGAATGGTCATAGGATGATCGGTAAAATTACTCGGAATCGACCAGAACGATCTCGGCCTCGTCGAGTGCCGTGATCCGCACCGTCTGGCCGCCCGAAAGCGCCGCACCGTCGCGCGTGTTGATGGTCTCGTCGTCGATCGTGATCGCGCCGGTCGCCGGGACAAGATAGGCGTGACGCCCCTCGCCCACAGCATAGTCGACACTGTCGCCCGCCTTCAGCGTCGCGGCCAGCACCCGCGCATTCGCCCGGATCGGCAGCGCGTCACCGTCGTTGGCAAAACCGCTTGCCAGCGTCACGAACTGCCCCGAGCGCTCGCCCTTGGGGAACGGCTTTGCACCCCAACTCGGCGAACCACCCTTGCGGCTGGGCTCGATCCAGATCTGGAAGATCGTCGTCGTCTCGGGCTCCAGATTATATTCGGCATGGCGGACGCCCGAACCGGCACTCATTACCTGGACGTCGCCAGCCTCGGTGCGGCCCTTGTTGCCGAGCGAGTCCTGATGCGTGATTGCGCCGCTGCGGACATAGGTGATGATCTCCATGTCCTGGTGCGGATGCGGCGGGAAACCCGAATTGGCGGCGATCTGGTCGTCGTTCCAGACGCGGATCGCGCCCCAGCCCATCCGCGCAGGATCATAATAGCTCGCGAACGAGAAATGATGCCGCGCATTCAGCCAGCCATGATCGGCATGGCCCAGGCTGTCGAAGGGGCGGCGGTCTACGGTGTTGAGAGTCGTGGTCGTCATGAGAGGTCTCCACTTGTTGCCACCAAGATAGACACTGGCATCGCACCGTAAATAGAAACGCTGGAAACCGATCGTTTCGATTGCTAGCAAACGTGACCGCTGCGGAGAGTGAATGATGCGCCTTCCCGACCTCGAAGCCTGGGCGATCTTTGCCAGCGTCGTCGAACATCGCTCGTTCAGCGCCGCCGCCGACGCGATCGGACTGAGCAAGGCGACCGTATCCAAGGCGATTACCCGGCTCGAGGCGCATCTCGGCCAGTCGCTGTTTCATCGCACCTCGCGCCGGCTCGCGCTGACCGAGGCGGGTAAGCCGCTTGCCGAGCACGCCGCGCGGATCCTCGGCGAAGCGCGCCTCGCAGAGGAATCGGCGAACGATGCCGCAAGCGCGCCGACGGGTCGCGTGAGGCTGGCGGCGCCGATGAGTTTCGGCATCACCAATGTCGCGCCGCTGCTGGCCGAGTTCCTGGCAGCGCATCCCGGCATCGAGATCGACCTGCATCTGTCCGACGCGCGAGTCGACATCGTCGCCGAAGGGTTCGACGTGGCGCTGCGGATCGCCGAGCTGCCTGACAGTTCGCTGCGCGCGCGACGGCTGTGCAGCATCCAGGCGCACACCGTCGCCGCGCCTGCCTATCTGGCGGCGCACGGAACGCCGACGCATCCCGCGCAGCTCGGCGAGCACCGCCTGATCGGCTATTCGAACGTCGTCGGTCCCTGGCGGTTTCAGCGCCCCGGTGAAAGTGACGTTTCGGTGCGGCTGCAGGGTCAGCTCAACGCCAATAGCGGCGAGGCGGTCGTCCCGGCGCTCGTCGCCGGTCTCGGCATCGCGCGGCTGCCCCATTTCATCATCGAGGCGCAGCTCGCGTCGGGTGCGCTGGTGACGCTGCTCGACGACTGGGCGCCCGCACCGATCGGCCTCCACCTGCTGACCCCGCCCAGTCCGCTCCGCCCGGCCCGGGTCGAGGCGCTCATCGCGTTCCTCGGCGCGCGGCTTCGCGACCCCGGCTGAACTGCGCTGGCTGGCCCCCGACGGAACCGCGGACGGAACCCCGGACGGAACAATGCCCGCCGCCAGGCTATTGCTGTGAGTCACCACGGAAGGATGTCGATGCTCCCCTACCAGACCGCGCCCCGGACCCGCCGCGCATGACCGGCGCGATCCATCCCGCCCCGCCGACCACGCTCGTCATCTTCGGTGCGATGGGCGACCTGACCCGCCGGTTGCTGATGCCGGCGCTGACCAACATGACCCGGCTGGGCATGATCGGTGACGATTTCTCGGTCCTCGGGATCGGTATCGAACCCGGCGACGACGACACGCTGCGCACCGCGCTCGCCACCTTTCGCGCCAGCGCTACCACGGCGCATGCCTCGCCCGAGCAGGAGGCCGCCTGGGACCGGTTGCAGGCGCGCGTCCAGTATATTCAAGGCGATTTCACACAGGACGACGTCTATGCACGGCTGAGAGACCGGCTATCGGGCAACGCCGCCTTCTATCTCGCCGTGCCCGCGCGATTCTTCGGCGACATCGTCGATCGGCTCGCGGCCAACGGGCTGACGCATGAAAGCAAATCCGCGTTTCGCCGGATCGCGATCGAGAAGCCGTTCGGCCACGACCTCGCTTCCGCGCAGGCGCTGAACGCGCGCATCCTGTCGCACGTCGCCGAGACACAGATCTACCGGATCGACCATTTCCTCGGCAAGGAAACCGTCCAGAACATCATGACCGCGCGCTTTGCGAACATGATGATCGAACGGGTCTGGAATGCCGACTGCATCGCGCACGTCCAGATCACCGCCGCCGAGACCGTCGACGTCGGCACGCGCGGTGCGTTCTACGATGCGACGGGTGCGTTACGCGACATGGTCCCGAACCATCTGTTCCAGTTGCTGGCGATGGTCGCGATGGAACCCCCTGCGAGTTTCGACGCGGAGGCCATCCGCAATGAAAAGGGCAAGGTGCTGAAAGCCGTTCGGGCTTATTCACCCGCCAAGGCACGCCGCAACGGCGTCCGCGGCGCCTATGGCGCGGGGACGATCGGCGAGCGCGCCGTCCCCGCCTTCACGGCATCGCCCGACATTTCCCCCGACAGCACCACCGAGACCTATGTCGCGCTGAAGCTGATGGTCGACACGTGGCGCTGGGCGGGCGTGCCCTTCTACCTTCGCACCGGCAAGGCGATGGAGATTCGCGATACCGAGGTCGTGATCACCTTCAAGCCCGTGCCGTTCGCACAGTTTCACGCGACCGCCGCCGAGAAGCTGCCGCCCAACCGCCTGATCATCCAGATTCAGCCCGACGAGGGGCTCAGCATGGACATCAACATCAAGCGCCCCGGGCTCGAGGTCGACACCGCGCCGATCGCGCTGGATTTCCGCTACGCCGACTCGTTCGATATCGGCGCGATGACCGGGTATGAGTCGCTGATCCACGATCTGTTCGCAGGCGACCAGACGCTGTTCCAGCGCGCCGACGCGATCGAGGCGGGATGGGCCGCGGTTCAGCCGTTTCTCGACGCATGGGCAAGCGAAGGCGCACCCGACACTTACGCCGCGGGTACGACCGGACCGGCGGCGGCAGACGAACTGCTCGCGCGCGACGGGTTTGCCTGGCACACGCTCGACCCGGCAAAGACGTGAGCCCGCGCTGCGACTCGGTTGCCGGGGTCTCGACACGGAGTTTTGGTCGGTTCCGTACCAAGAGTTCGTATAACGCTCTCATTTAAGACGGAATTAACCTTTTGCTTTCAGATGTTCTTTGGTTAATGAATCAACGGCGGATCGCTTAGCAGGGGCTGGCGTTTTCGCTAAACGGGGGACAACCCATGCGCGTGCTGCTGATCGAGGATGAGCCTACCACCGCCAAGGCCATTGAGCTTATGCTCACGACCGAGGGCTTCAACGTGTACATCACCGATCTGGGCGAAGAGGGCCTCGATCTTGGCAAGCTGTATGATTACGACATCATCCTGCTCGATCTGAACTTGCCTGACATGCACGGCTATGATGTCCTGAAGCGTCTTCGTGTTGCGCGTGTTGCGACGCCGGTGTTGATCCTGTCGGGCGTCAACGAGATGGACTCCAAGGTTCGCAGCTTCGGGTTCGGCGCGGACGATTACGTCACCAAGCCGTTCCACCGCGAGGAACTCGTCGCGCGGATCCATGCCGTCGTGCGCCGTTCGAAGGGCCATTCGCAGTCGGTCATCCGCACCGGCAAGCTCGCCGTGAACCTCGATGCCAAGACGGTCGAAGTCGATGGCAGCCGCGTCCACCTGACCGGCAAGGAATATGCGATGCTCGAGCTGCTCTCGCTGCGCAAGGGCACCACGCTGACCAAGGAAATGTTCCTCAACCACCTCTATGGCGGGATGGACGAGCCGGAACTCAAGATCATCGACGTCTTCATCTGCAAGCTGCGCAAGAAGCTCAGCCTGGCGTGCGACGGTGAGAATTACATCGAGACCGTCTGGGGCCGCGGCTATGTCCTGCGCGAACCCGACGAGATGGTCGAAGCGCAGGTCGCCTGATCTGCTCGGCTGCGCGACCCAAAGGCCAAGGTCGCGTCGCTTCACTTCACAGGTTTAGGCTTGCAACCTTGCCTGATGGTGTCAGTTTAGTCTTCAACGGAGGTGTTCCATGAAGACTATCCTATTCGCTGTCGGACTGATTGCCTGTTCTGCGGCAGCTTCTGCGCAACTCGGCGTTCCTGGCCCTAGCGGCTTGATAGGTACCAGCGCGCCGTTTCCCGGCAATCCCGGCTGGACGCCGCGCACGAACATTTCGCCCCCGTCGATCACGCCGACGATGCAACGCGAGCGCGAGGCGCGGTTGCGGCTCGTCCTGGCGACCTTCCCCGACCTGCCGACCACTCTCGCAGCCGCACCGCCCCGCCAGCGGGCTGCGCTCTACGCAAAGGCCGAACACAAGGCGGTATGGGCGCGGATCAACGCGCGCGCATCGAAGGACGCCAGCGGCGACCTTTGAGGCTATTGCCCGGCTATTTCCGAACCCAAACCTTCTCGCCCCCGACCCAGGTCTCGGCAACTTTGATCGCGCGCAGTTCGGTCGGTGAAGCGATCATCGGATCGCGGTCGACGACGATGAAGTCCGCGCGCTGTCCGGCGGCGAGCGCACCGAACTTGGTTTCCGCAAACCCTGCATAGGCGGCGGCGCCGGTCATCGCCCACCACGCCTGTTCGCGCGAGATGAGCTCCTGCGGCTGCCACCCGCCCAGCGGCTGACCGTTCGCATCCTGCCGGGTGAACGCCGCGGCCCAGGTGGCGAACGGATCGGGCTTCTCGACCGGGAAATCTGTACCAAAGGCGAGCTTCGACCCGTTCGCCAGCATCGACTTCCATGCATATGCGCCGGTCAGCCGCCCCGGCCCGAGCCGCGCTTCCGCCATCGTCCGGTCGCTGGTCTGGTGCGTCGGCTGCATCGAGGCGATCGTGCCGAACTTGCCGAAGCGCGGCAGGTCGGCGGGATCGACGATCTGCGCATGCTCGACACGCCAGCGACGATCGCCCTTGTAGGTCTCGCTCTCGACCTGGATCGCGTCGAGCACCTGCTGGTCCGCCCGATCGCCGATCGCATGCACCGCGACCTGGAACCCGTCCATCGCCGCGCGGCTCATCTGGTTCTGGAGCTGCGCATCGGTCAGGAAGCCCAGCCCGGTCTGCCCCGGCGCATCGGCATAAGGCTTCAGCAGCCACGCGCCGCGCGAGCCGAGCGCGCCATCGGCATAGAGCTTCACCCCGCCCATCCGCAGATGGTCGTCATACAGCCACGGCGTCGGCCCCTTGCCGCCGATCCGCCCCGCGGTCTCGACGCCGAGCGCATAGCTCATGATCCGGACGCGCAACCCACCGATATCCGCCATCCGCCGATAGGTCAGCCAGTCGTCGAGCGTGGTGCCCATGTCGGCGACCGCGGTCACGCCGTACCCCAGCAGGATCCGCTGCGCGGTCAGGAAGGCCGCATCGCGCTCCTTGGGCAAAGGCTGCGGCACGACCTTCTCCACCAGCGATTGCGCGGCATCGACGAACACGCCCGACGGCGCGCCGCCGCTCTTCTCGATCCGCCCGCCCGCCGGGGCGACCGTGGCGCCGGTGATTCCCGCCTCGCGCATCGCGACACTGTTCGCCCAGCCGGCATGGCCGTCCGCGCGCGACAGCCAGATCGGATGGCCGCCCGACACCGAGTCGAGATCCGCGGCGGTCGGGAACCGCCCGAGCCCCCAGGCTTCCTGGTTCCAGCCGCGGCCGAGCACCCATTTGCGATCGGGATTGGCCGCGACATAGGCCGCGATCCGCGACTTCGCGTCGTCGAGCGAGGTCGCGGCCGACAAATCGAGCGACAGCGCGCCGAAGCCAAGCTCGATCACATGGCCATGCGCATCGACGAAGCCGGGCAGCACAGTCTTGCCGCCCATGTCGGTGCGCCAGTCATAGAGCGGCTTGCCCGCATTCTTTTTCAATTCCTTGCGGCTGAGCTTGGGGGGCTCCTCCCCCGGCGGCACCAGCCGGGTGACGCGGCCGTCCTTGTCGACCAGGATCGCCTTGAACCGAACGATCTTGCCGCCCTCGGTGATGGTCAGGCCGTTGACGTTGTCGACGATCCCGTCGGCCAGCGCCGGGGTGGCGAACAGCGACAGGGCGGCACTTGCGAACAGGACAGGCTTCACTTCGGCAATCTCCGCACCAACGCACTCGTATCCTGCCGCGCGCCGCCCATGGCCTGCACATCGGCATAGAATTGATCGACCAGCGCCGCGACTGGCAGAACGGCACCGTTGCGCCGCGCCTCGTCGAGCGCGAGCCCCAGATCCTTGCGCATCCAGTCGACCGCAAAGCCGAAGTCGAATTCTTCCTTCGCCATCGTCGGCCAGCGATTGACCATCTGCCAGCTCTGCGCCGCGCCGCCCGAAATCGCCTCGAACACCTTGTCGAGGTCGAGCCCGGCATTCTGCGCGAAGCGGATCGATTCGGACACGCCCTGGATCACCCCGGCGATCGCGATCTGGTTGCACATCTTGGTCGTCTGGCCAGCGCCCGCGTCGCCGACATGGACGATCCGTGCGGCATAGGCCTGCATATACGGCTCGGCCTTCGCCACGGCGTCGGCGGAACCGCCGCACATGATCGACAATTTGCCGTTCTCGGCCCCCGCCTGCCCACCCGACACCGGCGCATCGACGACGAGCGCGCGGGCATCCGCCAGGCGGCGCGCGATCGCGGCGGACACGGTGGTATGGTCGACGAATACCGCGTCGTCGCGCATTGCCGCGAACACACCGTCGTCACCCAATGTCACCGCGGCAAGATCATCGTCATTGCCGACACAGGTGAACACGGCATCCGCGTCGCGCGCCGCCAGAGCCGGCGTGTCCGCGACCGATCCGCCATATTTATCGGCCCATGCCAAAGCCTTGGCCTGGGAGCGATTATAGACGGTGACGTCGTGCCCTGCCGCGACGAGATGCCCCGCCATCGGCGCGCCCATCACGCCAGTCCCGATGAATGCCAGTTTTGCCATGGATCAAGCGCATAAGCGGTGTTTCCCCTGCGCGCCAGATGGTCTAGCGCAACGCCTATGGCTACCCTCGCTGCCGTAGCGGCACCCACCCTTCCCGTGTCCATCGACGACGTTCGCGCCGCGCATGACCGGATCCGCGCCTCGATCGTCCGCACGCCGACGCTGATCAGCCGCACGCTGAGCCAGATGACCGGCGCGACGGTCTATCTGAAGTTCGAGAATCTTCAGTTCACCGCGGCCTACAAGGAACGCGGCGCGCTCAACACGCTGTTGCAGCTATCGCCCGAAGCGTGCGCAAAGGGCGTGATCGCTGCGTCGGCGGGCAATCACGCACAGGGTCTTGCCTATCACGCCAACCGGCTCGGCATCCCCGCGACGATCGTGATGCCGACCAACACCCCGACCGTGAAGGTCACGCAGACCGAAGGGCACGGCGCCAAGGTCGTGCTGTTCGGCGACACCTTCGACGCCGCCTATGCGCATGCCCGCATCCTTGAGGGCGAATGCGGCTTCACCTTCGTCCATCCCTTCGATGACGCCCGCGTCATTGCCGGCCAGGGCACGACCGCGATCGAGATGCTCGAGGACGTGCCCGAGATCGACATGATGGTCGTCCCGATCGGCGGCGGCGGCCTGATCTCGGGCGTCGCGACCGTGACACGGGCCAACGCCGCGCAGGGCGGTCATGCGATCGAGGTGGTCGGCGTCGAGGCCGAGCTGTTCCCGTCGATGTACAACCGCATCAACGGGACGACGATGCCCTGCGCCGGCGACACGCTGGCCGAGGGGATCGCGGTCAAGGAGCCCGGCGGCATCACCTCCAAGATGGTCGCCGAACTCGTCGACGACATAGTCCTGGTCAGCGAGCGCAGCCTGGAGATGGCGGTCAGCCTGCTGCTCCAGATCGAGAAGACGGTCGTCGAGGGCGCCGGCGCCGCCGGCCTCGCCGCGCTGCTCCAGCATCCCGAGCGCTTCAAGGGGCGGACCGTCGGAATCATCCTGTGCGGCGGCAATATCGACACGCGGCTGCTCGCCAACGTCCTGCTGCGCGATCTCGCCCGCTCGGGCCGGCTCGCACGGCTGCGCATCCGCCTGCAGGATCAGCCCGGCGCGCTGTACAATGTCGCCCGGATCTTCGATCAGGAGCGCGTGAACATCATCGAGGTGTATCATCAGCGCGTCTTCACCACGCTGCCGGCAAAGGGGCTGATCACCGATATCGAATGCGAGGCCCGCGATCGTGCGCATCTCGATCGGCTGGTCACCGCGCTGAAGGCGGCGGGCTATGAGACGAGCACCGTCGAACTGGCCTGATCCCCGGCCAACGCCGCCCGGCGCCGACGGGAATTTCTTTTACCACCGCGGGCCGCCCCACTTTCCAGCGGCCCGCACAGGAATCATATACCGCCCGCGCCTGAGAGCGCATGAAGCCGAGAGAGGGGCACTTCGCGATGACTGCGCCTTTTCGGTTTCCCCGGTTCTTCGTGACCAGCCCCGGCCCCTGCCCCTATCTGCCCGATCGGGAGGAGCGGAAGGTCTTCACCGAGCTGAACGGGCCGCATGCGGTCGAGCTCAACGACGCGCTGAGCCGGATCGGATTTCGACGGAGTCAGGGCGTCGCCTATCGGCCGAGCTGCACCGGCTGCAGCGCCTGTGTGTCGGTCCGTGTCGTGACGCCGGAATTCACGCCCAATGCGACGCAGCGCAAATTGCTCAAGCGGCACGGCGACATCACCGCGACCGTCTGTCGCGCATGGGCGACTGACGAACAGTTCCAGCTGCTGCGCCGCTATCTGTCGGCGCGTCATCCGGACGGCGGCATGGCCGGGATGGACGAGGACGATTATGCCGACATGGTCGAGCATTCCCCCGTCGACTCGCTGATCGTCGAATATCGCGAACCGGGCATTGGCAGTGCCCCGGGCCGGCTGGTCGGCGCCTGCCTCACCGATCGCCAGGCCGACGGGCTGTCGATGATCTACAGCTTCTTCGCGGCGGACGACGCATCGCGGCCGGGCTTCGGCAACTATATCATCATCGACCACATCCTGCGCGCACGCGGTGCGGGGCTACCCTATGTCTATCTGGGCTATTGGGTGAAGGGATCGGGCCGGATGGAATACAAGATCCGGTACCGCCCGATCGAGGCGCTTGGCCCGGGCGGATGGAGCCGCCTGAGCGAGGAGGACCTGCTGGCCGCCGCCCCAGGGCAGGGGAAGGACTAGTCGCCGACGGTCACTGGCCGTCCCGCGACACGACGACATCGACCTCCAGCCGCTCGCCGCCTTCGCCGAGCCGCGAGCCCGCTACCGGCGCGGCCCCTGCGGCATCGAGCGCCACCGCGACCCGGACATGATGCTCCTCAGGACAGTCCCCGGTGAACGGGTCGAAACCGATCCAGCCCAGCCCGTCGACATGAGCCTCTGCCCAGCCATGCGGCGTCGGGCGGTGATCATCCTCGCGTTCGGTCAGCAGATAGCCCGACACATAGCGCGCCGGCGCCCCCAGCGAACGCGCGGCGACGATGAACATCTGCGCAAGATCCCGCGAGGTGGCGCTGTCGAGCCGGAACGCCGCCGCCGCGCCGAGGTTTGGCTCGGGACGGCCGGGATTGGCGGCAAAACGTTCGTGCAACGCCTCGTTCACCCGGTGCAGCGCGCCGATCCGGCCCTGCGCAGGGGTCGTGACGCGTGCGGCGAAATCGGCAATGGCCTTGTCCTGCGCAGTGGTCTCGGTCGGCCGGAGGAACAGCGCCGGCGGCAGCACCTCATAAGCGCCGTGGACGACGCCGTCGGAATGGCTGGTCAACACCTCGCCCGTGACGTCGATCTCGATCCCGTCGATCGGGCCGTCGATATAGAGCATCGTGATGGCATTGCCGAACCCGTCGCGCCCCTGCCGCAGCCGGGCATCGCAATCGATATCGATCCGCCACTGCGCGACCGTCTGGTCATGCGTGTTCTGCGGGGTCATGCGAAGCATCTGGACGAGTCGGCTCTGCGGCTCGGTGAAGCGATAGATCGTGCGGTGATCGACCGACAACCGCATCAAAGGAACTTGAACTGCCGGCCGATCGCACCGTGAAGCAGCGCATTTTCCTGGATGAAGGCCTGCAGATACTGGTGCAAGCCCGATGCGATCACCTCGCCGGATCGGGTTCGCCCCAGCCGCGAGGCACGGAGCCGCGCCATCCGGTCCGCCTCGCCATGCTGGCCGGTGCGTTTCGCAAGCAGATTGAGCACGTCCACCGTCTCCTCGACCGAGGCTGCAAGACTACGCGGCAACTCCGCGCGCGCCAGCAACAAATCGATCACGTCGGCCGGCCGAAGGCCGTCATTGTACATCCAGCGATAGGCGGTCACCGCCGACACCGTCTGCAATATGGTCGTCCACTGGTCGCGATCGATCGCGCCGCCCAGCTTCTGTCCCTCCGGCAGCAGAATATGATATTTGACGTCGAGCAGCCGCGCGGTGTTGTCCGCGCGCTCGACCGCCTGGCCGAGCCGGATGAACCAGGTCGTCTGATTGCGCAGCATGCGGTGGATCGCACCTTCGAACCCGCGCGTCTCGGTCTTGACCGCCTCGACCAGGTTGAGCTGCGCGGTCGTGCTGCCGGGGGTCGCGCGGTTTTCGAACAACAGCCACGCACGGTTGATCGCGGTCCATGATTCCCGCGTCAGCGCGGTCCGCACCGCCTTGGCATTGTTGCGCGCCATGTCGAGGCAGCGGACGATCGATCCCGGATGGCTGGCGTCGAGCGTGAGAAAGCGCACCACGTCGCGCTGCCCGACCGGCACCCCGGTCTTGGCAAAGGCCTCGTCGGTCTCGGTGACCGCCAGCGCCGATGCCCAGGCCGCCTCGCCCGCAGGCTGCGACGACAGCACGTCGAGGCGCACCGTCGCCTCGACAAGGCGCGCGATGAAATCGGCACGTTCGAAATAGCGTCCCAGCCAGTAGAGGGACGAGGCGGTCCTCGACAGCATCAGGATTGCGCCTCCGGCCCGGGCATGCCTTCGCCGAGGGTCTGCGTCATTCCGCCCAGCGTCTGCGTCATGCCGCCCGCCCCCATGCGCTGCGATTGATCCGCCATCAGTACGAAGCTGTCCTTCGTGCCGCCACCTTGGCTCGAATTCACGACCAGCGATCCCTGCTTCAGTGCGACACGGGTCAGCCCGCCCGGCACGACCTGGACGCCCTTCGACCCGGTCAGCACGAACGGCCGGAAATCGACATGGCGCGGGCACAGTCCGGATTCGGCCATCGTCGGTACGGTCGACAGCGCGAGCGTCGGTTGTGCGATGTAGCGATGCGGCTCGGCGATCAGCGCGGCACGGAAATCCTCGATCTCCTGCTTCGTCGCGGTCGGGCCGACCAGCATGCCATAGCCGCCCGAACCGTCGACCAGCTTGACGACGACGTCCTCGAGATTGTCGAGAACATATTTCAGCGCCTGCGGCTCCCGGCACCGCCACGTCTCGACATTGGGCAGCTTGCAGTCGCCACCCGAATAGAATTTCACGATGTCGGGCATGTAGCTGTAGATCGCCTTGTCGTCGGCGATGCCGTTGCCCGGCGCGTTGATGATCGCGACATTGCCCGCGGCATAGGCGGCGATAAGCCCCGGCACGCCAAGCGCGCTGTCGGGACGGAAGACCAGCGGGTCGAGATAATCGTCGTCGATCCGGCGATAGATCACGTCGACCTTCACGCGCCCCGCGATCGTCCGCATCCATACGACATCATCGTCGACCACTAGATCGGCCGCCTCGACCAGCTCGACGCCCATCGTATCGGCGAGGAAGCTGTGCTCGTAATAGGCCGAGTTATAATGCCCCGGCGTCAGCACGACGCAGGTCGGTGCGCTGACGCCGTGCGGCGCGACCGACTTCATCGTCTCGAGCAGCCGGTCGGGATAACTGTCGACCGCCGCGACGCGGAACTCGCGGAACAGCTCGGGGCACAGCCGCAGCATCGCCTCGCGATTCTCGAGCATGTAGCTGACCCCCGAGGGCGTCCGCGCATTATCCTCGAGCACGAAGAAGTCGTCGGGTCCGGTGCGTACCAGATCGATCCCGCAGATATGCGCCCAGACCCCGTGCGGCGGGCGCATCCCGGCGATTTCGGGACGGAACTGCGCATTACCCATGACGAGATCCTCGGGGAGGATCCCCTCCTTCAGGATGCGCCGTTCGCCATAGATATCCTCGAGGAACGCATTGATCGCCTCGACGCGCTGGACGAGCCCTTCGGACAGCCGCGTCCATTCGTCATGCAGGAACACCCGCGGGACGATGTCGAACGGGATGATCCGCTCGGCCGCCTCATTCTCGCCATAGACAGCAAAGGTAATGCCGAGCTGCCGAAACGTCGTTTCAGCCGCCTGCTGTCGACGCCGCAACTCGGCGTCGGGCGTCTCCTCGATCCAGCGGCCCAGAGCGGCCAGTTCGGGACGGACGCGGGTATCACCCGGTGCCCCCATGATTTCGTCGAACGCTTGTTTCCCCATCGAAATGGTAAATTCCCCATCAAGCGTTGCGGTTCCATGCTGCAACGCTTCACCGCGCTGCACAAGCCGGATTAGACGCCCAGCCCCGCCAGCAGCGCCGGGGTGAGGACCTGCGGCAGGACGGTCGGCTCGGCCGCGCCCGGCGCATAATAGAGATAGAGCGGCACGCCGGCGCGGTTATGGGCCTCGATAAAGCGGCCCATGACCGGGTCGCCATCGGTCCAGTCGCCGATCAGCACCGCGACCTTGTTTTTCGCAAACGCGTCGCGGACCGTCGCGGTCTCGATCGCCGCCTTCTCGTTGACCTTGCATGTCAGGCACCAGTCGGCGGTGAAGTAGACGAACACGCCGCGCTTCTCGGCGCGCAGCGCGGCGAGCTTCGCCACGCTGAACGCCTCGTCGCCAGCGACTGCCGTCTTGGCCGCGGCCGGCGGCGCGCGGGCGATGACGACCGCACTGCCGACGAACACGATTGCCAGCGCGGCAAGGGTCACTGCGCCGAACGCCTTGCCCTTGCGCTGCCGGGTGCCGCCAACCCACAGCACCGCGCCGATCGCCAGCACCGCGACGAGCGCGAGAGTCAGGCTGTCGACGCCGGTCTGGCGGCCCAGCACCCAGGCGAGTGCGATCGCCGTCAGGAACATCGGCACCGACAGGACATGCCGGAACGTCTCCATCCACGCGCCGGGCTTGGGCAACCAGCGCCGCCACGCGGGTACGAAGCCGATTGCGAGAAACGGCAGCGACAGCCCGAGTCCCAGCCCGGCGAACACCGCCATCGCCGCGGGCCAGGGCAGCACGAGCGCAGCGCCCAGCGCTGCGCCCATGAACGGCCCGGTGCACGGCGTCGCGATGAATGCGGCCAGCGCACCGGTCGCAAACGCACCGCTCGCACCGCTTTCGCCCGCGAACCGCGGCGTCGGCACCTCGAACAGCCCGGCCAGATTGAACGCGATCGCAGTGCTCAGCAGCAGCAGCACGATGATCGCCGCGGGATGCTGCAACTGGAACGCCCAGCCGACCGCAGACCCGCCCGCACGCAGCGCGAGGATCGCCGCGCCAAGGCCGAGGCACACCAGCACGACGCCCGCGGTATAGGCGAGCGCCTCGTGCCGCGCCTCGCGCTCACTTGCGCCACCGCGCGCGAGGCTGAGCGCCTTAAGGCTCAGGATCGGGAAGACGCAGGGCATGATGTTGAGGATCAGCCCGCCGAGCACCGCGCCCGCAAACGCCGCCAGTGCGGTCGCCCACAGCCCGCCCGCATCATCCGATGGCCCCGCCGCAACGACCCCGGGCGCGGCGCTGACCGCGAGCCCCTGCGCGTCGCCGATCCGCAGCACACCCTCGATCGGCGCATTGGCCTTGCCATTGGCCGCCAGTCGCGTCGCGATCGTCAGCGTATCGCCCGACCGCGTCACGGTCTGGCGCGCGCCATTGTCGATTACGCCGGTGGTGAGCGGGAAGAAATATGCGTCCTGGGCCCTGGCCCCGGCCGGGAACGGCACCGCGACGCGCAGCACGCCCTGGTCGACCGCATAGGTCGCGCCCGCATCGAGCGGCTTGGGGATCGCCCGCCGCCATCCGGCAAAGGCGCTCGCCTGCGACGGCGCGCCGTCACCAATCGTCAGGTCGAGCGAGAGCGCCTGCTCCTCGGGCACGCAGATCGTCGCCGAACAGACCAGATAAGACGTCTTCAGCCGGATCGGGAGCTTGACGCCCGCCGCCAGCCCCGCCGGCACCTGGATCGTGACGAGCGGCGCATAGGGCGCCTCGTAGACATAGTTCATCAGCCCCGCGATGAGCAGCGTCGTCGGGACGGGCCATTCGGGCTGCCCCGCCGTCGCCCCGCGCGGCAGCGTCCAGTCGAACGTCGCGGGAAACCCCGCATCGCCCGGATTGGCCCAATAGCCATGCCAGCCCGTATCGGGGGTCGTTGCGATCGCGATGGTCAGCGGTGCGCCCGCTTTCGGATGGTCGCTTTCGGCAACGAGGCGCATGCTCAGATGCCGGCTCAAGCCGTCGAGCGAGTCCGCCAGCGCCGGCGTCGCCACGAGGCCATACAGCGCGAGCAGCATCGTCATCAGGACGCAACGTAAACTGCGCATGGCCATCCTTGTTTCGTTCATCGGCCACAGCCATAGCGAGTACGACACCGCATTACATCCGAAAGCAGTCATGCTGCTGCTCGTCAAAGGACTGTCCGTGAAAGCACTTATCGCCGCGTTGCTCCTGACCCCGGCCGCGTCCGTGACCGCGTCCGCGCAGACCGCTCCGGCCCCGGCCCCGGCCCCGGCGGTTGCGGCACCGACGCCCGCCACGCCGCCCAAGCTGATCGTGGCGATTTCGGTCGACCAGTTCGCCGCCGACCTGTTCCAGCAATATCGCAACCATTTCACCGGCGGCTTCACCCGCCTGCTGAACGGGGTGGTGTTTCCGAGCGGCTATCAGAGCCATGCTGCGACCGAGACCTGCCCCGGCCACTCGACCATCCTGACGGGCATGCGTCCCGCGCATACCGGGATCATCGCAAACAACTGGGTCGACCAGCGCGCCGGCCGCCCCGACAAGATCGTCTATTGCTCGGAGGACGAGCGCGTCGCCGGCAGCACGCATGACAGCTACACCGTGTCCGACATGCACCTGAAGGTACCGACGCTCGGCGAGATGATGAAGGCGCGCGATCCGCGCACCCGCTCGGTCTCGGTCGCGGGCAAGGATCGCGCGGCGGTGATGATGGGCGGCCACAAGGTCGACGAGCTCTGGTGGTGGGACGGCAAGACCTATGTCTCCTATGCGGGCCGCGCGGTACCGCCGGCGGTGCAGCGCACGCGCACCGCGGTCGCCGGGCTGATCGCGCTGCCCCAGGCCGCGCTGCCGCTGCCCGGCTATTGCACGGGCGTGAACCACCCGATCGTGATCGCAGGCAAGACGTACGGCCAGGGCCGCTTCGAGCGCGAGGCGGGCGACGCCAAGGGCTTCCGCGTGTCGCCCGCGTCCGATGCCGCGGTGTTCGCGATGGCAGCGGCGCTGGTGCAGGACATGAAGCTCGGCCAGGGGCCGCAGACCGACATCATCGACATCGGCGCGTCGGCGACCGATTATATCGGCCACACCTACGGCACGCAGGGGTCCGAGATGTGCATCCAGATGGCCGAGCTCGACAAGACGCTCGGCGGCTTCTTCGCGGTGCTGGACGAGACCGGCGTGGATTACGAGGTCGTGCTGACCGCGGATCACGGCGCGCACGACGCGACCGAGCGGCAGCAGCAGCGCGCGATGCCGATGGAGGCGCATATGGACGAGAATGTGCTCGCCAAGCAGGTCGGCACTGCGATCGCCAAGGATCTGGGCCTGCCCGGCAGCGTCCTGCTTGGGACCGAGGGCGACGTCTATATCGACGATGCGCTGCCCGCCAAGACACGCGCCAGGGTGCTGACCGAGGCGCTGCGCCGCTATCGCGCGCTGCCGCAGGTCGCCGCCGCCTTCTCGGCTGCCGAGATCATGGCGACGCCGATGCCGACCACCCCGCCCGAGACCTGGACGCTGATCGAACGCGCGCGCGCCTCCTATGCCGAGGGCCGCTCGGGTCAGTTCGTCACGCTCCTGAAGCCGCGCGTGACGACGATCGTGTCGCCCGCCGGCGGCTATGTCGAAACACACGGCAGCCCGTGGGACTATGATCGCCGCGTGCCGATCCTGTTCTGGCGCAAGGGGATCGCCGGGTTCGAACAGCCGCTGTCGGTGGAAACCGTCGACATCGTCCCGACGCTCGCCGCGACGATCGGCCTGCCGGTATCGGGACTCGACGGCCGCTGCCTCGACCTCGACGCCGGCGCGGCGAGCACCTGCCCGAATTGAGGGGGCTCGCCACCCCCGCCCCTTCCATCATCCCAGCGAAAGCCGGGATGACGGGGGGTATGGAGGCCGGTGCTACCGGCCCACTTTTCCCGACGGCTCTTCCAAAAACTACCGCGTCTCGAACGCCCGCAACCCCGGCCCCAGCCGGTTCGCCCCCAGCGCCAGTCGGTCATGGCTGTAATCCGCCAGGAATGCGGGGCTGGTCGCATCGCCCGGTGCCAGCCGCGCGTCATTGTCCTCGACGCGCAACCCGGTCGAGCGATAGGTCTTCGCCTCCGCCGCGACGACGATCAGCCCGGTGTGGTTTTCCTTCTGCCGTCCCTGCACGAAGGTGTTGCGCGCGATCAGCCCGGTCGCGCCTTCGGGCAGGTCGATCATGTAGTTGGTCTTGCGCCCCGCGCTGTCGTCGAAGCTGTTGTCGGTGATCGAGACGGTCGGCACGCGCAGCTTGACGTAATGCCCGCCGGTCCCGCGCTCGAACCGCGAGCGGGTGATCGTCACGCTGCCCTGGTTCGCCAGATACACGGCATGCGAACAGCTCGGCGACTGGTCGCACTGGCCGAGCCCCGAAAAGGTCGACCGGTCGATCGTGATCCGCTGCCCGCTCGGCTCGCCGCCGAGGATGCCCTCCTGGCTGTCGAGGAACATCGCGTTGACGACGCTGAGGTCGCCCATCTCGGTGCGGATCCCCGCGCCATTGCCGTCGGGAACGCTGTAGCCGCGAAAGACCAGGCCATCGACGACCGATCCCTGCCCGCGCAGCACCAGTGCCGCCTTCTCCTCGCAGGCCACGCCTTCGAAGATCGCGGTGCCCGGCTCCGCCGCCTTGAAGGTGATCCGCCCGCCCGCCTGCACCGCGCATTGCCGGTAGGTACCCGGCGCGATCAGGATCGTCGCGGTGCCGAGCCGGATCGACGACACAGCCTCCTGCAACGTCGCAAAACCCTGCCCGTCGACGGTAAAGGGCGACGCGCGGCCCACCGGCGCCTGGGCCGAGGCGGACGCGGCGACCAGCACGAGCAATAAGAGCGATCGGTTCAAGCAGGGCACTCCCTCATCGGCTCGCCACGATTGCGCCGCCACGCCCCGTCCTTAGCGCGGATGCGCCCCGGCTGCCGATAGCGGGGGCCCGCCCTGCGTCCCGCAATGGCGCAGCCTGCAAACGGATCGACACCGGTTCGACCGTACCGAAGCATATTGCCGCCGCCTGCCCAGCCGCATACCACCCCGCAACATAAAGCCGGCGGGGGGCCCCCGACCGCGCGAGAGGGGGAATGCATGCACGCCATGACACCGACGGAGGTCTTCCTCCTTGCGATGCTCATCATCTTCAGCGTCCCCTATCTGGTCTGGCGGCTGGGCCGGACCGATTACTGGGCACCGCTGGTCGTGGTGCAGATCTTCGGCGGCATCCTGCTCGGACCGGGCGTGCTCGGCGCGCTCTTCCCCGACTATTACGCGACGATCTTCACGCCTGCGACGATCGGATCGCTGAACGGCGTCGCCTGGTGGGCGGTCATGATGTTCGTGTGGGTCGCTGGCATCGAACTCGATCTCGGCGCGGCATGGCGACATCGCCGCGAGACCGCGGTCACCGCCGGCCTCGCGCTGGCGGTGCCGCTCGCGACCGGCAGCATCGCCGCCGCGCTGATGCTGCGCTATCCGGGCTGGGCAGGCGTGTCGGGCGCGCGGTGGCAGGTCATTCTGGGCATCGGCATGGCCTGCGCGGTCACCGCGCTGCCGATCCTCGTGCTGTTCCTTGAAAAGCTCGAGGTCCTGCGTGAGCCGATCGGCCAGCGCATCCTGCGCTATGCCAGCCTCGACGATATCGCGATCTGGGGCGTGCTCGCGCTGATCCTGCTCGATTGGGAGCGGGTTGGCCGGCAGGCGGGCTTTCTGATCGGCTTCGCGGTCGCCACCCTGCTGATCCGCCGACTGATGGCGCGGATCCCTGAGCGCGATCGCTGGTATGTCAGCCTGATCTGGCTCGCCGGCTGCGGGTTCGCCGCGGACTGGGCGGGACTGCATTTCATGGTCGGCGCGTTCCTGTCGGGCGCGGTGCTCGACGCGAAATGGTTCGACCAGGTCCGGATGGACGACTTCCGCCGCTTCGTGCTGCTCGCGGTGATGCCGGTGTTCTTCCTGTCGACCGGCCTGAAGACGCAGTGGGCGGTCGGCGGGATCGCGGTGTTCGCCGCCGCCGCATTGTTGCTGCTCGCCTCGGTCGGCGGCAAGCTGGCGGGCGTCCACGCCGCCGGGCGGATCCTCAAATGGCGCCCGGGCGAGGCGTCGGCGATCGGCTGGCTGCTTCAGACCAAGGCGCTGATCATGATCATCTTCGTCAACATCCTGCTCGACAAGGCGATCATCACCAACGAGACGTTCACTGCGTTGCTGCTGATGGCGTTGGCGAGCACGATGCTGACCGTGCCGATGGTCGCACCGAAATTGAAGAAGCTGGCGGCATTGGTCGGGCGTAGCGCCTGACAGCCATAATCATGGCGCCACCCCGGCGACGGCCGAGGTGACGCCATGGTTCGAGGGTCAGTCCAGGTTCGGCCGCAGCCAGCGCTCCGCAATCGGCAGGTCGACGCCGCGCCGCGCCGCATAGTCTTCCAACTGGTCGCGACCGACGCGGGCGACACCAAAATACTCCGCCTGCGGGTGGCCGAAATAAAAGCCCGAGACGGCTGCGGTCGGGAACATCGCGAAGCTCTCGGTCAGTTCGAGCCCGGTCGCGGTCTCGGCATCGAGCAGGTCGAACAGGATCGGCTTGAGGCTGTGATCGGGGCATGCAGGATAGCCCGGCGCCGGGCGGATGCCGCGATACTGCTCCTTGATCAGCGCATCGTTGGTCAGCTGTTCCTCGGGCGCATAGCCCCACAGCTCCTGACGGACATGCTTGTGCAGCCGTTCGGCAAACGCCTCGGCGAAGCGATCGGCGAGCGCCTTGAGCAGGATGTCGTTGTAATCGTCATGCCCGGCCTTGAAGCGCGCGATATGCGCGTCGATCCCGTGGATGCCGACTGCAAACCCACCGAACCAGTCGCCTGCGGGATCGACGAAATCGGCGAGGCACATGGACGCGCGCCCCTCGCGCTTCGAAATCTGCTGGCGCAGCATCGGCAGGCGCACGTCCTCGTGCGGCATGTCGTGGCCGCGCGTGTGCGAGACGACCACATCGTCCCCCTCGCGCCGCGCCGGCCACAGCCCCACGACCCCGCGCGGCGTCAGCCATTTCTCCGCGACGATCGTGTCGAGCATCGCCTGCGCATCCGCATAGAGCGAACTCGCGCTCTCGCCGACGACCTCGTCGGTCAGGATCGCCGGGAAGTTGCCCGCCAGCTCCCAGGCGCGGAAGAACGGCGTCCAGTCGATATAGTCGCGCAGATCGGTCAAATCCCAGTCCGCGAACACATGGACGCCGGGCTTCGCGGGCGCACCGGGCTTCAACGCGAAGTCCGCGACGAACCCACGCTCGCGCGCCGTCTCGATCGGGATAAGCTCGCTCTGGCCCTTGTTGGCACGCGCCACCCTCACCGCTTCATATTCGTCCGCGGTCTTCGTCACGAACTCGTCGCGGATCGTGTCGCTGACGAGCGTCGACGCGACACCCACCGCGCGGCTCGCATCGAGCACATGCACCACCGGGCCGTCATAGGCGGGCGCGATCCTGAGCGCAGTATGCACTTTCGACGTGGTCGCACCACCGATCAGCAGCGGCATCGTCATGCCCGCGCGCTTCATCTCCTCGGCGACGGTCACCATCTCGTCAAGGCTCGGCGTGATGAGGCCCGACAGCCCGATCATGTCCGCGTCATTCTCGTTCGCGGCCTCGAGGATCTTCGACCACGGGACCATGACGCCCAGATCGACCACGTCGAAGCCGTTGCACTGGAGCACCACGCCAACGATGTTCTTGCCGATGTCATGCACGTCGCCCTTGACCGTCGCCATGATGATCTTGCCCTTGCCGCGCGCGCCGGGCTCCTTGGCCGCCTCGATGTACGGCAGCAGATGCGCGACCGCCTTCTTCATCACGCGCGCCGATTTCACGACCTGCGGGAGGAACATCTTGCCGCTGCCGAACAGGTCGCCGACGACGTTCATCCCGTCCATCAGCGGCCCCTCGATCACCTCGATCGGACGACCGCCATTGCCGTCGATGATCAGCCGCGCTTCCTCGGTATCCTCGACGACGTGGAGGTCGATGCCCTTGACCAGCGCATATTCGAGCCGCTTGTTGACGCCCAGCGAACGCCATTCGGCGGCCGCCTTCTCCGCGACGACATCAGTGCCGCGATAGCGCTCGGCGAGCTGGACGAGCCGCTCACCCGCTTCGGGATCCTTGTTGAGCACGACGTCCTCGACCGCCTGACGCAGCTCGGGGTCGATGTCGTCATAGATGTCGAGCTGGCCGGCGTTGACGATCGCCATGTCCATGCCCGCGGGGATCGCGTAATACAGGAACACGCTGTGCATCGCGCGGCGCACGGGCTCATTGCCGCGGAACGAGAAGCTGAAGTTCGACAGCCCGCCCGAGATATGGACGTGCGGGCAGCGCGCCTTTATCTCGCGGCACGCCTCGATGAAGTCGACGCCGTAATTATCGTGCTCCTCGATCCCCGTCGCGACCGCGAAGACGTTGGGATCGAAGATGATATCCTCGGGCGGAAAACCGATCCCAACGAGCAGCTTGTAGGCGCGCTCGCAGATCTCGACCTTGCGGTCCTTGGTGTCCGCCTGCCCGACCTCGTCGAACGCCATCACGACCACCGCGGCGCCGTATGCCATGCACTTCTTGGCCTGGCTGAGGAACTGCTCCTCGCCCTCCTTCATGCTGATCGAATTGACGATCGGCTTGCCGCTGACGCATTTCAGCCCCGCCTCGATCACGCTCCATTTCGAGCTGTCGACCATGAACGGGATGCGCGCGATGTCGGGTTCGGCGGCGATCAGCTTCAAGAACGTCGTCATCGCGTGGTGCGCGTCGAGCAGCCCCTCGTCCATGTTGACGTCGAGCACCTGTGCGCCGCTCTCGACCTGCTGGCGCGCGACCTCGACCGCGGCAGGATAGTCGCCCGCCATGATCAGCTTCTTGAAGCGGGCCGATCCGGTGACGTTGGTTCGCTCGCCGATGTTGACGAAGGACGTGGAGGAGGGAGTGGTCATCGGTTCATTTCTTCCCCCCCTCCCGCAAGCGGGAGGGGGTCGGGGGGTGGGCGCCCGGCATCCGCGGGCCTAGTCGTTGGGGGAGAGCGCGAGCCCACCCCCTGCCCCCTCCCGCTTGCGGGAGGGGAAGAAAGTCAGGCCGCCATCGTGAACGGTTCGAGCCCGGCAAGCTTGGTCCGCACCTCCGGCCGCGAGACCGCCCGCGGTTCCAGCCCGCGCACGCCGTCGGCCATCGCCTTGATATGCGCAGGGGTCGAGCCACAGCAGCCGCCGAGTACGTTGACCTGCTTGGCCACCGCCCATTCGCCGACCAGCCCGGCGGTCGTCGCCGGCATCTCGTCATATTCGCCGAGTTCGTTGGGCAGCCCGGCGTTCGGGTAGATCATGATCAGCGTGTCGGCGATGCCGGACAGGGTCTTCACATGCGGCCGCAGCTGCTCCGCACCGAACGAGCAGTTGAGCCCGATCGTGATCGGCTTAGCATGCCGCACCGCGTGCCAGAACGCCTCGACCGTGTGCCCCGACAGGTTGCGGCCCGACAGATCGGTCAGCGTCATCGACAGCATGATCGGCACGTCGCGCCCCAGGTCGTCGCCCGCCTCGATCGCGGCCATGATCCCGGCCTTGGCGTTGAGCGTATCGAACACCGTCTCGATCAGGATGAAGTCGACGCCGACCCCCTCGCCGCCCTCGAGCAGCGCGTCGATCTGTTCGCGGTAGACGCCCTTCAGGTAATCGAAATCGATCTCGCGATAGCCGGGATCGTTGACGTCGGGGGACAGCGACAGCGTCTTGTTCGTCGGCCCGATCGCGCCGGCCACGAACCGCGGCCGGCCGTCCTTCGCCTCATATTCGGTCGCAAGCGCCCGTGCGATCTTCGCGCTTTCGACGTTGATCGCGCGGACCAGATGCTCGGCGCCGTAATCCGCCTGGCTGATGATGTTCGCGCTGAACGTATTGGTCGAGACGATGTCCGACCCCGCGTCGAGATATTCGCGCGTGATCGTCTGGGGCACGTCCGGCCTGGTAATCGCCAGAATGTCGTTATTGCCCTTCTGGTCGTGGCTGAGCCCGAGGTCGCCCGCATAGGCCGCCTCGTCGAGCTTCCAGTTCTGGATCTCGGTGCCGAACGCGCCGTCGGTGATCAGGATGCGCTTGGCGGCTTCCGCGTTGAAACGTTCACGTGGTGTCATCGATTGGACTCCCCCCTCCCGCAAAGCGGGAGGGGTCGGGGGGTGGGCGCCCGCTATCCTCGGGCGGTATCGTTGGGGGCGAACGCGAGCCCACCCCCTGCCCCTCCCGCCTGCGGGAGGGGTGATGAATTATGCCGCGGCGACCTTTTCGCTCGGCTTCGCGCGGACGCCGAGCATGTGACAGATAGCATAGGCGAGTTCGGCGCGGTTGAGCGTGTAGAAGTGGAAATCCTTCACGCCGCCGGCATAGAGCCGCCGGCACATCTCGGCCGCGATCGTCGCCGCGACCAGCTGTCGGGCCGCAGGGTGGTCGTCGAGCCCCTCGAACAGCCGGTCCATCCAGGCCGGGATCTCCGCCCCGCACGCGCTCGCGAACTTGCGCGTCTGCGCGACGTTCGAGACCGGGAGGATACCCGGCAGGATCTGCGCGGTGATTCCCGCTGCGGCCACCCGGTCGCGGAACCGGAAATAGGCTTCCGGCGAGAAGAAGAACTGCGTGATCGCCCGCGTCGCGCCCGCGTCGAGCTTGCGCTTGAGGTTGTCGAGATCGACGTCATGCCCGCCGGATTCGGGGTGGCATTCGGGATAGGCGGCGACCGAAATCTCGAACGGGTGCAGCCGCGCCAGCCCGGCGACCAGCGCCGCCGCATTCTCATACCCGCCGGGATGCGCCCGATAGGGCTGACCCAGCGTCGGCATGTCGCCGCGCAGCGCGACGATGTGCCGTACGCCCGCCGCCCAATATTCCTCGGCAACCTGATCGATCTCGGCCTTGGTCGCCTCGACGCAGGTCAGGTGCGCGGCAGCATTCATCGACGTCTCGCGCTGGATCCGCGCAACGGTCGCGTGCGTCCGCTCGCGCGTCGACCCGCCCGCGCCATAGGTCACCGACACGAAATCGGGACCGAGCGGCTCGAGCGTGCGGATCGCATCCCAAAGCTGGGCGTCCATCTTGTCGCTCTTGGGCGGAAAGAACTCGAAGCTGATCCCCACGTCACCCGCCAGATCAGCAAAGAGCGGCTCTTCGAGCGCACGCCGCGCCTCGGCCAGTTGGGGAATAGTGATTGTCGTCATGCCGCCTTCACCTCACGCAAACTCAGGCCAATCCTGCGGCCGAGCCATAATTTCACCGTCAGCTCACCGCCCTCGAGCGTCTCGACGCGCGCGGTCTGCAAACCGGCCGCGTCGAACCAAGCCGTCATCTGATCGTCGGCAAAGCCGAGACGCGTATGCGCATCGCTCAACCGCAATTCCTCGCGGTCGTGGCTCGCAAAATCCGCGATCAGCAACCGCCCGCCCGGCGCCAGCACGCGTGCCGCCTCGCGGACCGCGGCGCCCGGCTGCTGTGCGAAATGGAGCACGTGATGCAGGATCGCGACGTCCGCCGCCCCGTCGTCGAGCGGCAGGGCGTACAGATCCGCCTGCCGTAATTCGGCATGCGCCATGTCGTGCAGCTTGGCGCGCGCCAGGCGCAGCATCTCCGAACTGCGATCGATCCCCAGCGCCAGCCGGGCATGTCCACCGAACAGCTCGAGCATCCGGCCCGTCCCCGTGCCGATGTCGATCAGCGTCCCGACCCTCGCATCGCCGAGCATCGCCGCCATCGCCGCCTCGACCTCGCTTTCGGCGACGTGCAGCGAACGGATCGCATCCCATTCGTCGGCATGCCCCTCGAACCACGCCGCCGCGCTCGCCGCCCGATCGGCGCGCACCGCAGCAAGCCGCGCCGCGTCGGCAACCGCCCAGTGATCGGGTTCAGCCTTGGCCCAGCTATCGAGAGCGGCAGCGACCGGATCGACGACATCGCTGCGCCCCACGCCGACGAACACCCAGCTGCCCTCCTTGCGACGCTCCGCCAGACCGGCATCGCACAGGATCTTCACATGGCGCGACACGCGTGGCTGGCTCTGCCCGAGCACCTGCGCGAGTTCGCCAACCGACAGCTCCATGCGACGCAGAAGCGCGAGAATGCGCAATCGGGTCGCATCCGCCATCGCACGGAAGATTTCGAGCGCCATCGTCATGAGAAGTCATATAAAGAATTCTTTATATGAGGTCAACGCAGGCCGTAGCGTGTCGCTGGAGGAATGCTGGCCTTAGGTACGTCCCGACCTCGACGGATCGGAAACGCTTGGCCGGCGTTCGAACACGCGATGAACTGGAAAGCGTCCGGCTCACAAGCGTCAGGTCCGCCCGGATCGACGCCGAATTTGACGATGGGAGTGTTATTCATGAAGAAGTTTCTGATCCCCGCGCTGGTCCTGACGGCCGGCCTCGCAGCGTGCAGCAACAATGCGCAGAACGAGACCGCGGAAGCGGCGAACGCCATCGCGGCCGACGCAAGCGCGACGACCCAGAACGCGGTCGCCGATGTCGATGCCGCCAGCGACCGTGCGCTCGGCTCGGCTGAGGCGTCGCTCGACAATGCCGGTGCGCGCATGGACAACGCCGCTGACCGTCTCGACGCCAGTGCCGACCGCGCCGGCGAGCGCGCAGAGGCCAATGCCGACCGTGCGGGTGCTGCGATCAACAACAGCGCCGACCGCGCAGCAGACGCGACGGGTAACGCACTGACCCGCGCCGGCAACGCGATCAAGGACTGATCCCCGTCACGGATCGCCCCGCACCGCGTCGTCCGACGGCGATCCGGTCGATGGTCCTGCGGTCCCGGCCTGCCTGGTCGGGACGCGGACTCTCGGCAGGAGTCGCTTCTGGCGGCCGGCTCGGGGCGGTTCTGTCTCTGGCCCTGCTGGGCGCCTGTTCCCCGACCCCGGAACAACCCGGCGCGGTCACGAGGGACGAGGCAGCGCAACTTAACGATGCCGCGACCATGCTCGACGCGAACAGCATGCGCCCCGACGGCCCGCCCCCTGTTGGCAACTCGACCGCCAACGGCACGACACCGTCCCCTTCCTCTTCGCAAAGCGACCAGCCTCAATGATGAATCGCCGCCTCGGCTCGACCGATCTCAAGATCGCCCCCCTCGTTCTCGGGGGGAATGTGTTCGGATGGACAGCGGACAAGACTGCCAGCTTTGCGGTCCTCGACGCGTTCGTCGCGGGTGGCGGGACGATGATCGACACTGCCGACATGTATTCGTCATGGGTAGACGGCCATGAGGGTGGCGAATCCGAAACGATGATCGGCGACTGGCTGCGGACGAGCGGCAGGCGCGATGACGTGCTGATCGCGACCAAGGTCGGCATGTTGCCGGGTGAAGGCGGCGAAAAACTCCAGCCGGCGCGTATCGCGGCAGCGGCCGAAGCATCGCTCAAGCGTCTCGGCACGGATCGCATCGATCTCTATTACGCGCATCAGGATGACGACACGGTACCGCAGGAGGCTGTCCTCGAGGCCTTCGGCAAGCTCGTCGATGCCGGAAAGGTGCGCGTCATCGGCGCGTCGAACTTCCACGCCGCACGCCTGAAATCCGCGGTGGACGCCGCAAAGGCCAGCGACCTGCCGCGCTATCATGTGCTCCAGCCCGAATATAATCTTGTCAGCCGCGACAAGTTCGAAGGCGAACTGCAGGACTATTGCGTGACCGAGAATATCGGCGTTCTTCCCTATTACGGCCTCGCGTCGGGCTTCCTCACCGGCAAATACTGCACGCCCGACGATCTGGGCGCAAGCGTTCGCGGCGGTGGCATGCGCGACCTCCTCGACGGAAAGGGGAAGGCAGTCCTCGAGGCGATGGATGCGGTCGTCTCTGACACGGCCGCCAGCCACGCGCAGGTCGCGCTCGCGTGGCTCCTGGCACAGCCCGGGATCACCGCACCGATCGCGAGTGCGACCAGCGCGCGTCAGATCGAGGATCTTCTGCCCGCCATGACGCTTGAGCTATCTGACGAGCACCTTTCGGCGTTGACGCTGGCGGGGGCGTGATGCGTCCCGCGCCCGGGTGACCGGGCGCGGTCTATGCCTCAGCGCAAATGGTTCACCAGGTTCGAATAGTCGTAGGGTTTCTGGAAGAAGGCGACGCCATCGGGCAGACCTGCGGCTTTGCTCGGCCGCTGGCCGGACGTGACGACGACTTGGATCTGCGGCCAGCGCCGGCGAATGATCGCGGCGAGGGCCAGCCCGTCCATCGAGCCCGGCATGTCGATATCGGTAAAAACCGCCGCGACATCGTCACGCGACGTGAGGATCGCCATGGCCTCGTCCGCATCGTCGGCGACGAGCGTCGACAGTCCGGCATCCTCGATCCGCGCCGTTGCGGTGATTTGAACAAGCAGATGATCTTCGACGATCAGAACGATCCCCGCAGCGGGGCGTCTGATCAATGGCGGTGCGAACAATGGAAACCCCATACACAAATTCAGGGTCGGCTCACGATCGGCCCGCCTGAGGCAGGTCGGGACGCGTGAGGCGCGAACCCGCTATGAACGGTCGGCGGCGAATTCGGACGCATCGCCGACGCGGATTTTCGTCGCATCACATGCGTCCTGTCGCATTCCTGGCGCGTCCAGCCGTATAGGCGTTCAGTCGCCGACGAACGTCAGTGCCGAAGTGCGACGCTCGCGTTCGTTGACGATCAACGCGCGGCCTGCGGGGGCTGCGGAACGCTGCGGGCAATCCGCGCGGAAGCATCCGCGACAGCCGATGCCGATCGGCATGGCCGCGCCGGTCAGATCGATACCGCTCGCAGCGACAAGCCCGCGCGCAAGCGCCGCCTCGACCCCCAGTCCGATCGCGAACTCGGCGCGTACCGCCCCGAAGCGACGCCCCTGCGGCCGCACCGTCCGCGCCATCGTCAGCCAGCGCGCACCGTCCTCCATCTCGACCAGCTGCACCACCAGGTCCCCCGGACGATCGAACGCGTGATGGAGTTGCCACAGCGGGCACCGGCCCTCCGCCTCGACCAGTGCCGCGCCGCTCGCGCCGGGATAGCGCTTCGACGCCTGCCCGGCGCGGTCGATCCGGATCATGAAGAAGGGAAGCCCCCGCGCGCCCACCCGCTGCAACGTCGTCAGCCGGTGCGCGACCTGCTCGAACCCTGCGCCGAACCGTCGCTGCAGCAGCTCGATATCGTAGCCGGTCGCCTCGCACCCGCGCAGGAACCGCGCATAGGGCATCATCACCGCCGCCGCGAAATAGCTGAGCAGATGGCGTCGATACAGCCGTTCGGCAGCGCGGTCGGTGAAGCCTGCGGCCTTGGCCAGCGCATCGACCTCCGCCTGCGCCTCGATCTGGCCAAGCTGGAACGCGACCGCGAACGTCCGTGAGGCGGGATCGAGCACCTCGCTCAGTTGCAGCTGCCGGGCATGGAGATCGAGCCGCCGCAACGTGTCGGGCAGCACGTCGGCAGGCAGGACGCGGATCGTGATGCCGTGTTTGGCGCGCAGACGCTCGGTGATCGCCCCGTAAAGGTCGCCGGCACCCAGCCGCAGCTCGTCCGCCAGCGCTTCGGCGGCGGCGTCGAGATCGGCAAAGTGATTCCGCCACCGCTCGATCTCGCGGCGCACCAGCGCGACCGGGTCGTCGGATGGCGCAATCGCACCATCCCCCTCCCCCATCCGGTCGAACACGCGGGCAAAGGCCTCGGCACCACCGGGCGCGCTGGCCAGCCATTCCTCGACCTCGTTGCGGTCGATCGCCAGGTCGGCGAACATGGGGTGCGCCAGACGGCGGCGGATCGCCTCCGAACCGCCGCCCGGTTCGGCCGCTGCCAGCGTCCGTGGATCGAAATCGAAGCTTTCCGCCAGTTTGATCAATAGCGTTGCGGAGATCGGCCGCTGGTTGCGCTCGACCAGATTAAGGTAGCTGGGGCTGATCGAGAGCATCTCCGCCATCGCTGCCTGGGTCAGTCCGGCACCGCGTCGCAGCCGCCTGATCGCGTGCCCTGCCAGTAATTTGCGCTCGGCCATTCCGCCTCCCCGTCCTTGTCACGATAGTTACAGAGAGACAGGGTCCGCGCAACGCCCAACGACAGCACAACCCGGCCAGGCTGCCGCTCACGCTTCCAAACCCCGCAATTCTCAGGCTTTATGATGCCATCGCCGCCCCGGTTGCTCGAGTTTGTAAACGGGGAGACACATTCGCCATGAAGGAGATGGGCATGACGACCGAACCAATGCGCGCCCGCGCCGTTTTCTCGACCGCAGATTTCGAATTGCTCAAGGAAGCGATTGGCGAATTGATCACCAAGGTCTCGGTCGACGACGTCAAATTGAGCCGCCTTAGCGCGCTGTATCACCGGCTCGGCCGGCTCGGCTGACCGCCACCGTTCGACGGGCATTTCGCCAACAGGCGCGCACGTCGGACCGAGCGATTTCCTGGGGAGGAAAAGGGCCCATTGGTGCACAGGCATCGATGGGCTTTTCCGCGTCTGGCCGACGCCGCCGTCCTCGCCTAGGAGGCGGTATGGCCGATGGAATTCTCAACAAGATCAAGGACGATATCGTCCTTTACGGCGCACTTGCCGCCAATCTCGGCATCGCCGTCGCAAAGTTCGTCGCCGCGGGGCTGACCGGCTCGTCGTCGATGCTGACCGAGGGTGTCCATTCGCTGGTCGACAGCGGCAATCAGATCCTGCTGCTGTACGGGCAATCGCGGGCGAAGCAGCCGGCGGATGCCGCCCACCCGTTCGGCTATGGCCGCGAGCTCTATTTCTGGGCGTTCGTCGTCGCGATCCTGATCTTCGCGGTGGGCGCGGGCGTGTCGATCTATGAAGGGTATCGGCACATGCTGCGGCCCGAGCCGCTGTCCGACCCTCTCATCGCCTATATCGTTCTGGGCGTCGCGGTTCTACTCGAGGGTACCAGCTGGACGATCGCAGTTCGCGAATTCGCCAAGTCCAAGGGGGATTCGGGCTGGTGGACCGCGATCCACCGCTCGAAGGACCCGGCAGGCTTCATCGTCCTGTTCGAGGATTCGGCGGCGCTGGCCGGGCTGCTGATCGCCGGGCTCGGCATCTGGGCCAGCCACGCCTTTGCCGACCCCCGGATCGACGGCGTCGCGTCGATCCTGATCGGCCTGATCCTCGCGCTCGTCGCGGTGATCCTGGCACGCGAATCGAAGGGGCTGCTGATCGGCGAGCGTGCGGACTCCGCCGTGATCGCGACGATTCGCGGCATCGTCGCAGCGCACCCTGGAATCGCCGCGGTGAACCATGTCCGGACGATCCACACCGCGCCCGACAGCATCTTCGCCGCGATCAGCGCGGACTTTGTCGACACGCTGACGATGGGCGAAGGCGAGACGATGATCGAGGCGATGGAAGGCGAGCTCCGCGCTGCGGTGCCCATGCTCGCCTCGATCTATATCCGTCCCGAAAAGCGCGAGAACGCCGTCGTGGTTCACGAGGGCGTCCCGGAGGATCAATAGGCGCGGGCGATCAGGATCCGCTCGACCGCAGGCTGGCCGGTAAAGATGCAGGCGCCATCGTCGCATCCGGTCTGGCCGATCGGCGCGTTGCGGATCGTCAGCTTGAGCGCCTTCAACCGCTCGACGACCGAGTCGAGCGCCGCGCCGGTCGGCTTCGCCCAGCGCACATCGACCCAGCCCGGGTTCTTCACGCCATCGGCAAAATGCGTCTCGAGCGCCGCAAAGTCGTCGATCGGCACGATGTTCGCGCGCAGCCGCTCCATCGACTCGACGTGCAACGCCCCCTGCACGTCCGCCAGCACGCCCGACACCGCTTCGACAAAGGCATCGCGCGGGGTCGCGACGCTGTCGAGCTTGCCGTCCTCGCGGTAGAGCCGGTCGCGGCGGATGACCGAGACGTTGCCGCCCGCCATGTCGCGGCCGCCGACCTCGATCACGATCGGTGCGCCCTTCTTGACCCAGCCCCAGCGCTTAGTCGCCGCCTTGGCGGGTTTCAGATCGAGCAGCGCACGAACCGGCTCGCCGAGTGCGGACTGCTTGGCAAGTTCGGCCTGAAGCGACTTGCAATAGTCGACGATCGCCGCGTCGTCGGGATTGTCGCGCAGCATCGGCACGATCACCACCTGCCACGGCGCGATCATCGGCGGCACGCGCAGGCCGTCGTCGTCGCCGTGAACCATGATGACGCCGCCGATCATCCGCGTCGACACGCCCCAGCTGGTGGTGTTGGCGAGTTCGAACTCGCCGGCTGCGTTCTGGAAGCGGATATTCTGTGCCGAGGCGAAATTGGTGCCGAGGAAATGCGAGGTGCCCGCCTGGAGCGCCTTGCCGTCCTGCATCATCGCCTCGATCGAATAGGTCGCGACCGCGCCCGGGAAGCGCTCATTCTCGGGCTTCTCGCCCGCGATCACGTGGAGGCCGAGGCACTCTTCGGCGAAGTCGCGGTAGACTTCGAGCATCTTGAGCGTCTCTTCACGCGCCTCGTCGACGGTCGCGTGCGCGGTATGCCCCTCCTGCCAGAGGAACTCGCTGGTGCGCAGGAACATACGCGTGCGCATTTCCCAGCGGACGACATTGGCCCACTGGTTGATCAGCACGGGCAGGTCGCGCCACGACTGGACCCAGCGCGCGAATGCGGCGCCGATGACCATCTCGGACGTGGGGCGCACGACCAGCGGCTCCTCGAGCTTGGCGTCGGGATCGGGCACGAGTCGGCCATAGCCATCCGCCTTCAACCTGTGATGCGTGACGACCGCCATTTCCTTGGCGAACCCGTCGACATGCTCGGCCTCCTTCTCGAAATAGGAGAGCGGGATGAAGAGCGGGAAATAGCAGTTCTCATGCCCCGTCGCCTTGATCCGGTCGTCGAGCAGACGCTGGATCCGCTCCCAGATGCCATAGCCCCAGGGGCGGATGACCATGCAGCCGCGGACGCCCGATTCCTCGGCGAGATCGGCCTCGGTGATGACGGCCTGGTACCAGGCGGAGAAATCCGCCTCGCGGGTGACGGGGAGTGCGCGCTTTATCATGGCGTCGCGGATAGCGGGTGCGACTGGGTTCGTCACTATGCGTTGCGGCGTGGATCCCACGCTCCGCCGTCATCCTGACGAAAGTCAGGATCCAAGATACCACCCGTAGCGCTTCTGGCTCTGGATCCTGACTTTCGTCAGGATGACGGATGTTTCGGGTGGGATCGCGGGCGCGGTTTGCGTAGGTGCAGGCAATGCCTTCAGACCGCATCCTTCCCGCCATCGGTATGCGGTTGCTGTCGGTCGTGATCTTCGCGCTGATGAACACCGCGATCAAACTGGCCGAACGCCACGGCGCGAGCGTGTCGGAGATCCTGTTCTTCCGCCAGTTCGGCGCGTGCCTGCTGGTGTCGGCCGTCATCACCGCCGGACCCGGCCTGCCCTCGATCGCGACGAACCGCCTCCCCGCGCACATCATCCGCGCGGTCGTCGGGCTGTCGGCGATGGCGTTCACCTTCAACGGGATCGTCGCGCTGCCGCTGGCCGAAGCGACGACGATCGGCTTCACCGTGCCGATCTTCGCCACGATCCTCGGGGCACTGGTGCTGCGCGAGCCGACCGGCTGGCATCGCTGGGCGGCGGTGGCGGCGGGGTTTGCGGGCGTGCTGATCGTCGCGCAGCCCGGTAGCGGCGATCATTTTCCGTTATGGGGCGCGGGCTGTGCGCTGGCGGGCGCGTTCGGGACCGCGAGCGTGTCGATCCTGCTCCGGCAGATCGGCAAGACCGAGAGCGCGCTGACGACGGTGTTCTGGTTCTCCGCGCTGTCGCTGGTGCCGCTGTCGGTGATCTACGCGCGCGCAGCGGAGTCACATGGTTTCGTGACCTGGGCATGCCTTGCGAGCGTCGGGATCTTCGGGGGCCTCGCGCAGATCGCGATGACGACCTCGTTGCGGCTCGGGCCGGTGTCGGTGGTGGTGCCGATGGATTATTCGAGCCTGTTATGGGCGACATTGCTCGGCTGGCTGGTGTTCGACACGCTGCCCGCCGAGGCGACGTGGTTCGGCGCACCGGTCATCGTCGCGAGCGGACTGTACATCGTCTGGCGCGAACATGTCCGCCGCCAGGACGAAACCGACCGCGCGATCGCCTGACGGACCTCATCTCCGTCATCCTGACGAAAGTCAGGATGACGGAGCGCGTAATGCGCGCTCCGTCTCCGCCATGCTTCGGGAAGCCGGGGTGTCGCTGGCTCGGGGCCTACTCCGCCGCCTGCGCAAGCGGTGCGGGATCCTTCCAGACCAGCACCGGTTTGCGTGCCGCGAGCGTCTCGTCGAGGCGCGCGCGGGGGGCGAAGTGCGGGGCGGTCTTGAGGCTGGGGTCGCCCGCCTTGGCGCGTTCGGCGACCGATCGCAGTGCGGCGATGAACTGGTCGAGCGCCGCCTTCGATTCGGTCTCGGTCGGCTCGACCAGCATCGCGCCGTGGACGACGAGCGGGAAGTACATCGTCATCGGGTGGAAACCCTCGTCGATCAGCCCCTTGGCGATGTCGATCGTCGAGAAGCCCTCGGCGAGACCCGAATCGGAGAACAGCGCCTCGTGCATGCATGGACCCGACGGGCCGAACGGCGCGTCGAGCGTCTCGTCGAGGCTGCGCAGGATGTAGTTCGCGTTGAGCACCGCATCTTCCGACACCTGGCGCAGGCCATCGGCGCCGTGGCTGAGGATGTAGGTCAGCGCGCGCGTGAACATGCCCATCTGGCCGTGGAACGCGACCATCCGGCCAAAGCTGCCGGCATGATGTTCGCCTGCGGTTTCCTCCTCGACGAGGACAAAAGTCTCGCCCTGCTTTTCGACGAACGGCAGCGGCGCGTAGGGCGTGAGCGCCGCCGAGAACACCACCGGACCCGAACCTGGACCACCGCCGCCATGCGGGGTCGAGAAGGTCTTGTGCAGGTTGATGTGCATCGCATCGATGCCGAGATCGCCTGGGCGGACGCGGCCGACGATCGCGTTGAAGTTCGCGCCGTCGCAATAGACGAAACCGCCCGCCGCATGCACTGCGTCCGAAATCTCGCGCATGTCGCGCTCGAACAGCCCGCAGGTGTTGGGGTTGGTGATCATCACGCCCGCGACGTCGGGGCCGAGCCGGGCCTTCAGCGCTTCGGTGTCGACGCGACCCTCGGCGGTGGCGGGGATATCCTCGACGCTATAGCCGGCGAACGCGGCGGTCGCGGGGTTGGTGCCGTGCGCGCTCTCGGGAACGAGGATGACCTTGCGGTGCCCCTCACCCTTGGCTTCGAGCGCGGCGCGGATCGCGAGGATCCCGCACAGCTCGCCATGCGCGCCCGCCTTGGGGCTCATCGCGACCGAGGTCATGCCGGTGAGCGTGACGAGCCAGTGCGCGAGCTGGTGGATGACCTCGAGCGCGCCCTGCACGGTATCGACCGGCTGGAGCGGGTGGACGTCGGAGAATCCGGGCAACCGTGCCATCTTCTCGTTGAGGCGCGGATTGTGCTTCATCGTGCAACTGCCGAGCGGGAAGAAGCCGAGATCGATGCCGTAATTCTGGCGCGACAGACGCGTGTAATGGCGGACGGTCTCGGGCTCCGACAGACCGGGGAGGCCGATCGGAGCCTTGCGTGCCAGCGCGCCGAGCTTGCTGGTCGTCGCGCGTGCGGGCGCGGCCGCGAAGTCGACGCCGGTGGTGTGGCTGTCGCCGATCTCGAAGATCAGCGCTTCCTCCAGCATCAGCGCCTTGTTGCCGGTGACGCTGGCGGGGACGTTACCCTTACCCTGCTCGGGCGCGGTCGGGCGCCAGCCGCTCTGGTTGATGCTCATGCCAGTATCTCCTGGAGTGCGGACGCAAGCGTTTCGACGTCCTCCGCGGTGGTCGTTTCGGTCACGGCGACGACGAGGCCGTTGGCGAGATCGTCCTTGCCCGGGTAAAGCCGCCCTAGCGAGACGCCCGCGAGGATGCCGCGGTCCGCGAGCGTGCGGACGACGGGGCGCGCCTCGACGGGCAGCTTCAGCGTGAATTCGTTGAAGAAGCTGTCGTTGATCAGTTCGACGCCGGGGATCTGCGACAGGCGCTCGGAAGCGGCCACGGCACCCGCATGGTTGATCTCGGCCAGCTCTCGCAGTCCCGCTTCGCCGAGCAGCGTCATGTGGATCGAGAAAGCCAGCGCGCACAGCCCCGAGTTGGTGCAGATGTTCGACGTCGCCTTTTCACGGCGAATATGCTGCTCGCGCGTCGACAGAGTCAGCACGAAGCCGCGGCGGCCATCGGCGTCGACGGTTTCGCCGCAAAGCCGGCCGGGCATCTGGCGGACATATTTGTCCTTGCACCCGAACAGGCCGACATAGGGCCCGCCGAACTGGAGGCCGACGCCGAGCGACTGCCCCTCGCCGACGACGATGTCCGCGTCCATCTCGCCGGGCGAGGTGATCGCGCCGAGCGCGACGGGCTCCGTGACGACCGCGATCAGCAGCGCCTTTTTCGCGTGGCACGCATCCGCGAGCGGACGCAGATCGGCGATGCGGCCGAGGATGTCGGGATACTGGACGACCACGCACGACGTGTCGTCGTCGATCTTCGCGATCAGCCGGTCGAGGTCCATTTCGGGCACCAGCCGCGGGTCGGTCGTGTCGAGCACGTCGCCGGTGAACTTGGCCATCGTGTTCGACACCGACACGTAATGCGGGTGCAGCCCCGCCGACAGGATCGCCTTGCCGCGCTTGGTGATGCGACGCGCCATCACGATCGCTTCCCAGCACGCGGTCGAGCCGTCGTACATCGACGCATTGGCGACGTCGGTGCCGAGCAGCCGCGCGACCTGCGTCTGGAACTCGAACAGCATCTGCAGCGTGCCCTGCGCAATCTCGGGCTGATACGGCGTGTAGGCGGTCAGGAACTCGCCGCGCTGGATCAGGTGATCGACGCTGGCAGGCACGTGATGCTTGTACGCGCCGCAGCCGAGGAAGAACGGCGCTTCGCCCGCGGTGAGGTTCTTCTTGGCGAGCGCCGACATGTGGCGTTCGACCGCCATTTCTGAGGCGTGCATCGGCAGGTCGCGGACGGGGCCGTCGAGGCGCGCGGCCTCGGGCACGTCGACGAACAGGTCGTCGATCGTCGCGGCACCGATGACGGCGAGCATCGCCTCGCGGTCGGGCTGGGTCAGGGGAAGGTAGCGCATGGAACTCTCCTTGCCCCTCCCCTTCAGGGGAGGGGTTGGGGGTGGGGCGTTTCCACAGGCGGCGCGTTTGGCGCACTGCCCCACCCCAACCCCTCCCCTGAAGGGGAGGGGCTTTGACGAATTAAAGCCCTTCGACGAACGCCGCGTAGGCAGCTTCGTCCATCAGGCTGTCGAGCTCGCTCGGATCGCTGAGCGTCAGCTTGAAGAACCAGCCGGCAGCTTCGGCGTCCGAATTCACCAGGCTCGAATCGTCGGCGAGCGCGGCGTTGCCCTCGATGACAATGCCCGACACCGGCGAATAGACGTCCGACGCGGCCTTGACCGATTCGACGACCGCGGCATCGGCGCCCTTGGTCAGCTGCTTGCCGGCCTCGGGAACCTCGACGAACACGACGTCGCCAAGCTGGCTCTGCGCGTACTCGCTGATGCCGACCGTGCCGACGTCACCGTCGACATCGACCCACTCATGATCCTGCGTAAAATAACGGCTCATATCACTTGGCTCCTGCGCGGACGTAGCGGTGGGGAATGAAGGGCATTGCGGTGACGGTCGCGCTGTGGACCTTGCCGCGCTGTGCGATCTCGATGCGGGTGCCCGGCGTCGCCAGCGCGAGCGGCACATAGGCCATCGCGATCGGCTTCCCGAGCGTCGGCGCGAAGCCCCCGCTGGTGAGGCGGCCGATCGTCGCGCCGGTGTCGTCGATCACCTCGGACCCTTCGCGCGCGGGCTGGCGGCCCTCGACGATCAGGCCGACGCGCTTGGTGGCGGTGCCATTCTCGCGCTGCGAGAGGATACGCTGGGCGCCGGGGAAGTCGGCGGCCTCACGGCGGCGCTTCGACAGCGCAAAGCCGAGATCGGCCATCACTGGCGTGGTTTCGGGATCGAGATCGTGGCCGTAGAGCGGCAAACCGGCTTCGAGACGCAGCGAATCGCGTGCGCCAAGGCCGATCGGCTTGATCTCGGGCAGTGCGAGCAGCGCGTCGGCGAACGCGACGGCATGCTCGGCGGGGAGCGAGATCTCGACGCCGTCCTCGCCGGTGTAGCCCGATCGGCTGATCCAGAGCGGCACGTCGTTCCAGTGGAACGCGCCCGCGGTCATGAACACGAGGCCGTCGATCCCGGGGACGATCCGCGCGACCGCGTCAACCGCCTTGGGGCCCTGCACCGCGAGCAGCGCCTGATCCTCGAGGATGTTGATCGTGACGTCGTCGGGCAGATGCTCGATCAGATAGCTGACATCGTCATATTTGGTCGCGCCGTTGACGACGACGTAGAAGCTGCCGCTCGCGGTCGGCGACGGGTGGAGCGGGTCGTACGCCTCGGGCTCGACGTCCTGCGCCGAGAAGGGCGAGGGCTGATCGTCGGGCAGGCGCGTCGCCATCAGGTCGTCGAGGATGCCGCCATCCTGCGCGAGCAGCAGCGAATAGCGCATCTTGCCCTCGCCAAGCCCAGCGATGTCGCCCGGCAGCACGGTTTCGAGCGCGCTCGCGACGCCTTCGCCCGAGAAGACGAGCTGGCCCATGTGGCTGACGTCGAACAGGCCGGCCGACTCGCGCGTCCAGGCGTGTTCGGCCATGATGCCGTCATACTGGATCGGCATCTGATAGCCGGCGAATTCGACCATCCGTGCGCCGTTCGCACGGTGCCACGCGTCGAGCGGCAATGGCAGCACCTCGGGCTCGACGTAATCGTCGGCCTCGTCGATGATGCTCGCATAGTCTCGAATGTCGGCGTCGCTCATGTCGGTCTCCGTCGAAGGGGCGCGCGGCACCCTGTGGTGCTGCGATCCGACCCCCTCTGTCACGGAACCTGAGAGCTTTCACCGCCTGATTGGCGGCTTACCCCTTCGGTGGCCCTCGGCACGGAGCCAGGACGCTTTCCAGAGTGTCGATCAGCCCCGCGCGGTCTCTGGTGCCTGAGAGATTCCGGGGTGGTTGCTCCTTCGGCGGCCCCCTGCCCCTTTCAGGGCCGATCCTAAAAGGACCAGGAAACGCTCTCCCGCGCGGTGCCATGCCGGTTGCCCGGCATCGACGCGTCAAGCTGTGCCGCGCCGCACAATCTTAGTCAATCGGGCTTGGTCGATCGGGCCCCTGCGAGACGTGAAATTCGTGACTGACGTCAAGTTGCGACCCGAAGGACGCCCGTACCCGTCGTCATCCCCGCGGAGGCGGGGACCCATATCCTATACCGTCAACGCTCCGTCATCGGCGGTCGCCAATATGGATCCCCGCCTGCGCGGGGATGACATGGAAGGTTGTCACCCCATCACCGGATGCCCGCCCCGGTTTAAGAAGGCGACTCAGCGGGTCGCGTTGTACTTCAGCTGCTCGGCGGTCAGCTGGAACCCGACCAGCGTCTCGAAGCTGGCGCGCAGCACCGCCTGCCGCACCTCGGGCGTGCTCAGCGGATCGACCGCCGCATCCTCGTCACCGGCCTTGCGCTTGCGCGTCAGCTTCTCGCGCACGTCCGCCGACAGCGTCGCCGCAGCGCGCGTGATCGTTGCCGTACCCTGCGCATTCGCCTCCGCCCGCAGCTGGCCTGCATCGAAGTGCAGCGTCACACGGCCGACGCGCTTGGCCACGACCGCGCTGCCGCCGCGCACCACGGTCACGAAATAGGGCAGCACGACGTCGCGCGCCGCATCGGCCCGCGCGCGTCGCGCCTGGACGGTGAACGTCACATTCGTCAGGATCGGGTCGTTCGCGTCGACGCAGGTCGAGCGGACATTGGTCATCAGCGCGGTGACGTCGATCGCCGACTGGTCGCGGCTGGTGACGGGGTCGAACACGGTGATGTCGCCGGTCGCGGCGGGCACCGCGACGGTCGGGCACGCTGTGCGGATCGCGGAGATGCCGCCGGTCGCGTCGATCTCTCCCTTGGAAGCGCAACCGCCCAGGGCGAGCGCGAGGATCGAAACGGCAAGGATGGGGGCTTTCACGGGGACGCGTACCTTCTCGAACGAGCGAAAGGGCCTGCGCAACCGCACCGGCCCCTGTCACCGCGCACCATAGGAACCGGCTTTCGTCCAGGCAAGCAATCGCGTAGAGCCCGACGACTATGAGCATCCCCCCAGAGCCCATCGCAACCCCCGCAACCTCGCTCGCTGAGCCGGCCGTGCGCGGCGACAAACCCGCGCTCGAACTGCTGATCGCGGCGCCGCGCGGCTTCTGCGCCGGCGTCGACCGCGCGATCCGCATTGTCGAGCTGGCGATCGAGAAGCACGGCGCGCCGGTCTATGTCCGCCACGAGATCGTCCACAACAAGTTCGTCGTCGACACGCTGAAGGCGCAGGGCGCGGTGTTCGTCGAGGATCTGAGCGAGGTGCCCGACGATGCACCGGTGGTGTTCTCCGCGCACGGCGTCCCCAAGTCGGTGCCGCTCGACGCACAGGCACGCGGGCTCGAATATCTCGATGCGACCTGCCCGCTGGTCTCGAAGGTCCATCGCCAGGCCGAGCGGCTGGTCGCGCAGGGGCGGCACATCGTGTTCATCGGCCATGCCGGCCATCCCGAGGTTATCGGCACCTTCGGCCAGGTGCCCGAGGGCGCGATGTCGCTGATCGAAACGGTCGAGGATGCGGAAGTCTTCGCGCCGGTCGACCCCGCCAATCTCGCCTTCCTGACGCAGACCACGCTGTCGGTCGACGACACCGCGGCGGTCGTCGCGACGCTGCAGCGACGCTTCCCCGAGATGCTGCCGCCGCGTGGCGAGGACATCTGCTACGCGACCTCGAACCGCCAGGCCGCGGTCAAGGCGATCGCGCATGGGTGTGACGCGATGCTGGTGATCGGCGCGCCCAATTCGTCCAATTCGGTGCGGCTGGTCGAGGTCGCGCAGCGCGAAGGCACGCCGGCGATGCTGATCCAGCGCGCCAGCGAGCTCGACTGGGATTTCCTTGCCGGAGTCGGCACGCTCGGCATCACCGCAGGCGCGTCCGCGCCCGAGCTGCTGGTCCGCGAACTCGTCACGCGCCTCGCCGAGCGGTTCGAGGTGTCCGAGCGAGAGGTCGAGACGACGCGCGAGACGATCGCCTTCAAGCTGCCCCGCGGGCTCGAAGCCGCCGCCTAGCATGGCGGTCTATACGCAGGTCTCGGCCGAGGCGCTCGGAACGTTCCTCGCGCGGTACGACCAGGGTGCGCTGGTCTCCGCCAAGGGGATCGCCGAGGGGGTGCAGAACAGCAACTACCTCGTCGAGACCACCGCGGACCGGTTCATCCTGACGCTGTACGAGGAATGGACGTCGACCGACGACCTGCCCTTCTTCCTCGCGATGCTCGATCATCTGGCGGCGGCGGGCAATCCGGTGCCGCGCGCGCTGCCCGATCGCGACGGTACCGCGATCCAGCAGCTCGCCGGGCGCTCGGCCTGTCTGATCGAGTTCCTGACCGGCGTGTCGGTGTCGCACCCGACACCCGCGCAGGCACGGGCGGCCGGCACGGCGATGGGCCAGCTCCATGCCGGGCTGGCGGACTTCGCACCGACCCGCGCCAACCCGCTGGGCGCCGACACCTGGCGCCCGCTGCTCGAGCGGTGCGGTGCGGGGATCGACACGATCGCGCCCGGGCTGTTTGCACGGATCGAGGCGGCACTGGCGCGGGTGCTGGCCCAGTGGCCGCGCGACCTGCCGGTGGCGGCGATCCATACGGACCTGTTCCCCGACAATGTCCTGATGCTCGGCGACCGCGTGACCGGGGTGATCGACTTCTATTTCGCCTGCACCGACATCCGCGCCTATGACCTGGCGGTGATGCACAGCGCCTGGGCATTCGACGCGACCGGCGAGCGTTACGATCCCGCGATCGGCGCGGCGCTGATCGCGGGCTATGAAAGCCGGTTCGCGCTGTCCGAGGCGGAGCGCGCCGCACTGCCGATCCTCGCGCAGGGCGCCTGCCTGCGCTTCCTGCTGACGCGCGCCTGGGACTGGGTCAACACGCCGGCCGATGCGCTGGTGACGCGCAAGGATCCGCTCGCCTATTGGCGGCGGCTCGAAGCCTATCTCAAGGACGACCTGTTCACATGACCGACGACGCTGCCGCGACAATGATGACCAAGGTCGAGATCTATACCGATGGTGCCTGCAAGGGGAATCCGGGACCGGGCGGCTGGGGCGCGGTGATCCGGATGGGCGCGCACGAGAAGGAATTGTCGGGCGGCGAGCCGCAGACGACCAACAACCGGATGGAGATGACTGCGGCAATCGAGGCGCTCAACATCCTTACCCGGCCCTGCGCGGTCACGCTGTACACCGACAGCAAATATGTGATGGATGGCCTGACCAAATGGGTGAAGGGCTGGCAGCGCAACGGCTGGAGGACCGCAGACAAGAAGCCGGTGAAGAATGCCGAGCTGTGGCACGCGCTGCTCGCCGCGGTCGCGCGGCACAAGATCGAGTGGCAATGGGTCAAGGGCCATGCCGGCCACCCCGAGAACGAACGCGCCGACACGCTGGCCAGCAACGCCGCGATCGCGGCGATGACGCCCGGCCGCCGCTAGGCTGACACGAAGCGGCGGGGCGAATAGCGGTGCGGATCGATCCCCGCCACCGCAGGATCAGGCGACGTCCCGAGCAGCAAAGCGGCCGCAAGACGCGCCGCCGCCGGTGCGGTCTGGATGCCGAAGCCGCCCTGCCCCGCGCACCAGAAGAAGCCGGGTTCGCTCGGGCCGAAACCATAGACTGGCAGTCGGTCGGGCGCGAAGGTCCGCAGGCCGGCCCAGCGCCGCTCGACGTGCGTGACACGCCAGTCGACCGCCTGTTCGAGCCGGTCGATCGCGATCGCGACGTCGATCTCCTCGGGCGCGGCATCGCAGGGGTCGGTCGGCGTCTCGTCATGCGGGCTCAGCCAGAGCCGCGCGCCGGGTTCGGGCTTAAAATAGAAGCCGCCCGAAATGTCGGCAACATGCGGCATGCCCGCCGCGGCTGCGGGATCGGTACGCAACTGGACCATCGTCCGCCGGTAGGGCTGAAGTCCGATTGGTGCCACGCCCGCGCATCGCGCGACGCTATCGGCCCAGGCCCCCGCCGCATTGACCAGCACGGCGGCGCGAAACGTCCCCGCGGGCGTATCGATGCTCCACTGCCCCGAGTCGCGCCGGGCGGCCTGCAGTGCGGCGCCGGTGACGAGATCCGCGCCGTCCCGCCGCGCGGTCGCCAGGTCGAGCGCGTGCAGTCCGGCGACGTCGATATAGGCGCAGCTCGGCTCGTGCACGCCGAGCGTCCAGTCGGGGCGCAGCCCGGGGAGGAACGCCGCGGGATCGACCCGGTCGAGCTGCACATCGCTGTCGGCGAACTCGGCGAGGAACCGGTCGATCGCCGGCGCGTCCTGCGTACGGCCGATATGGAGCGAACCCAGCGGCTGAAGATGCCCGCCGGCCCTGAGCACCGGGCCCGACGCGGTCGTCAGCGGCTGGATGTCGGGGCCACCATAGGTTTCCGACCAGAAGGCCGCGGACCGCCCCGTCGCGTGGTAGCCCGGCATGTCCTCCGCCTCGAGCAGCAGCACGCGCGCATGCGGCGCGAGCATCGCGGCGAGGCTGACGCCGGCCATTCCCGCGCCGACGATCGCGACGTCGTAGACTTTCATCGGCGCGGCACCGTGTCGTCGAGAAACGCGTCGAGAGCGGCGAGCGCACGGTCACGTACGGCATCCGATTCGCGCAGGATCTCATGCGCCGATTCAGGACCGAACCGCACCAGCCGCGCGTCGCGCAGCCGCTCGACGATCCGGACCGCCGCATGCGGATCGACCAGCTTGTCGGCATCCGCGAGCAGCATCAGTACCGGCGTCGCGATCGTCTCGACGCGCGGATCGCAGGCGAGCGCGGCGGACCCGGCAAATGCTTCGGACAGCCAGGTCCAGCTCGGCGGACCGAGCTGCAGGTCGGGCTGCGCCTCGTGCCACCAGCGTTCGTCGTGATAGCGGTCGGCGTCGTGGGTGAGCAGACGCTGGCGCGAAGCGACGGGGCCGGGCCGCTCGTTCTGGCGCCAGGCCGCGCGGATCGGCGCACGCCGCGCCATGTAGCGCGCGATCCGGCCGCTCAGCCGCGCGCCGAGCGGTGAACGCAGTCCCAGCATCGGTGCGACAAGGATCGCCGCCGCCGGGTCGATCGTCCCCGCCGTCAGCGCGCGCATCACCATCAGCCCCCCCATCGAATGGCCAAGGATCGCCGTCGGGATGCCGCCATCGCCTTCGCCGCGCCATTGATGCCAGAAGCCGGCGAGATCGGCATCGTAGGTCGCGAAGTCGTCGACATGGCCGACATAGGGGTCGGGGGACAGCCGCCCCGACCCGCCCTGCCCGCGCCAGTCGAGCGAGGTCACTGACCAGCCGACGCTGCGCAGATGCGCGATCGTCTCGAGATATTTCTCGAAACTGTCGCCGCGACCGGCCTGGAAGAGAAAGCGTCCGCGCGCGTTCGGTGCCGGCCAGTCGAACCGCCTCAGGCTCCAGCCGTCGGGCGCGACCCAGCGACTGACGCGGGCATCGCCGGGAATCGCGCGCCGACTCGCGGCTGGCACGATCGGTGCGACGGTGGTGCGGGCATGCGGACGGGCCGGACCGGAGGCGGGCCCGGAGGTCGGATCAGAATCAAACATCGGCGACACAGTTACTTTTTCGAAAGCCATACCCGCTAAATGTAGTGCATGGGGTCGACGTTTACTCTTCCAATTCTACTTTTTCTGCTCGCCGGGCTGCTTGTCCTCGCTGCGATCGAGGACGCACGGACGCGGGAGATCGCCAATGCGAAGACGGCCGCAATCGTGCTGCTCGCGCCTTTGTGGTGGTGGGCCAACGGCCTGTCACCCTGGCCCGACATGGCGATCCAGATCGGGATCGCCGCGACGGTCTTCGCGCTGTTCTGCATCGCGTTTCATTTCGGGCTGATGGGCGGCGGCGACGTCAAGCTGATCGTCGCGCTGTCGCTGTGGCTGCCGTTCGGCGCGTTCATGGCGATGCTGATGGTGATGTCGATCGCGGGCGGCGTGCTGACCGCGGGGATGCTGATCGCAAGGAAGCTGGCCATGCGGCGCGCCGATTCGGGCGTCGAAAACGCCGCGATCGAGGTGCCCTACGGCATCGCGATCGCCTTTGCAGGGCTCGTCGCGGTTCAAGAACCACTCCTTAACTCCCTGCGGTAGATACTTAATGTTCGATCAATCACACGGCGCCCGAAAGGCACGATGAGTCATGGATAGTCGCAAGCTCATATTGCTGGTCGGTGCGTTGATCGTGGCCGCGGCCACGGCCTTCTTCGCCCGCACGCTGATCGCGGGCAGCGCAGCCCCGCAGGCGACCGCGGTGGCGATGCAGCCCGCCGTGATCGACGGCCCGGAAGTGCTGGTCGCGACCCGCGCGCTCCCGGTCGGCACGATCCTCGACGCGACCGCATTGAAGTTCCAGCCCTGGCCCAAGGAGCTGGTCGACAACGCCTATTACCTGAAGGACAAGACCGACCTGAAGGCGCTGCAGGGCACCGTGGTGCGCAACATGATCACCGCGGGTCAGCCGGTGACGCAGGGCGCGCTGGTCAAGCCCGGCGACCGCGGCTTCCTCGCGGCCGCGCTCGGGCCCGGCATGCGCGCGGTGACCGTCCCCGTCTCGGAACAGGCGTCGGTCGCGGGCTTCGTGTTCCCGGGCGATCGGATCGATCTGGTACTGACCCAGGCGGTGGCGGGCGGCGGCGACGGCGATCCGCTGAAGGTATCGGAGACGATCATGCGCAATGTGCGCGTGCTCGCGACCGACCAGCGCACCGACAACAAGGTCGGCGACGACGGCAAGACCGTCGTCAGCACCTTCTCGACCGTCACGGTCGAGACGACGCCCAAGATGGCCGAGGAGATCGCGGTCGCGCAGACGGTGGGCACGCTGTCGCTGTCGCTGCGTTCGATCGCGGACAATGCGGGCGAGCTCGAGGACGCGATCGCGTCGGGCAGCGTGAGCGTGCCCGCGGGGTCGGATCCCAGGACGGAGCGCGCGATGCTGCTGCGTCTCGCGAGCCAGCCCTCGTCGGGAGCGAGCAGCTACGTCACCGGCGCGGACGTGTCGCGCTACCAGCGCAGCACCGTGCCGGGCAAGGCGGTCGCGTCCGGCGGTCCGGGCGGCTCGGCACAGATGATGATGCCGGCTGGCGTACCCGGCGGCGCGCCGGCGGGAGCCCCTTCGGGCGCGATCGCGTCGGGCCCGGTCGTCCGGGTCGCCCGCGGCAACAGCATGACCATCGTTCCGGTGGGGGGGAAGTAAGATGCGTACGAGCATGACAGGGATGCGGGCGTCGCTCGGCTGGTCGTTCGCCGCGGTGCTCGCCGCGGCAGGCACCGCGCCCTCCGCGCCGGCCATCGCGCAGGCGCAGGTCTCGGCCGCTCGCGCCGGGCTGGTTCAGGTCAATACCGGGCGTGGCCGGCTGGTGACGCTGTCGCGGCCGATGAGCGACCTCTTCGTCGCCGACGACACGATCGCCGACGTCCAGGTCCGCTCGCCGACCCAGCTCTACATCTTCGGCAAGAAGACCGGCGAGACGACGATCTCGGCGACGGCCAAGGGCGGCGCGATCGTCTACAGCTCGACCGTCCGAGTCGGCAACAATCTCGATTCGATCCAGCAGATGCTCGGGCTGGCGATGCCCGAGGCGCAGGTTGTCGCGACGCCGATGAACGGGCTGGTCCTGCTCACCGGCACGGTCGCCGCGCCCGAGGACGCAGCGGAGGCCGAACGGCTGGTCCAGGCCTTCGTCGGCGATGCGACCAAGGTCCTGTCGCGGCTCAAGACCGCGACGCCGCTGCAGGTCAATCTGCAGGTTCGCGTCGCCGAGGTTTCGCGCAGCTTCGTCAAGACGATCGGCGTCAACCTGACCAGCCGCGGATCGGGCAATTTCCTGTTCAACATCGCGCAGGGGCGGCAAGGCACGATCACCACGGTCCCCGGAGTCGTCGGGGTGCCCGGCACGGCGATCGACGCGAACGGCGCGCTGCCCGGCAACACGCTGTTCGGCTTCCCTGCCAAATCCACCACCGGCTCCACGATCGGGATGGCCGGGCGCCTGCTCGGGCTCGATCTGCTCGCGGCGATCGATTTGGGCGAGCAGACCGGACAGGTCTCCACGCTCGCCAACCCGAACCTCACCGCGCTGTCGGGCGAGACCGGGACGTTCCTCGCGGGCGGCGAAGTGCCGATCCCGATCGCGCAGGCGCTGGGCACGGTGTCGGTCGAGTATAAGCAATATGGCGTCAGCTTGGCCTACACCCCGACCGTGCTCTCTGACGGCCGCATCTCGCTTCGCGTCCGCCCCGAAGTGTCGCAGCTCGATTACTCCAATGCGGTCACGCTGAACGGCACGCGGGTGCCGGGGCTGACGACGCGGCGGACCGAGACGACGGTCGAGCTCGGCTCGGGCCAGAGCATGATGATCAGCGGGCTGCTGTCGAACAACCACAACAACACCTATGACAAGACGCCGGGGCTCGCGAGCCTGCCGATCATCGGTGCGCTGTTCCGGTCGAACAGCTTCCAGCGCAACGAGACCGAGCTGGTGGTGATCATCACCCCCTATCTGGTCAAGCCGGTCAACAACCCGGCGGACATCGCGCTGCCCACCGACGGCTACAAGGCACCGACCGATGCCGGTAGGGTCCTGCTCGGCGATCTCGGCGGCGGAACGACGGGCGGGCGCCGACCGGTGCCGAGCGTCGCGCCGATGGGCTATGCCAACCCCGCGATCGGCGCTGCCGCGCCGATCGGCCCGGTGCCGACCCGCGACCCGCAGCAGCCGGCCATCCAGACGGGCACCAAGCCGAAGACGAACAAGGGCGCCGCACCGATGCCCGGCTTCTCCAACTGATCCCGCGCCGCGCCATGTTTCAAGGACTTCGCACGATGACGAAACACCCGATCCTGCTGCTATCGCTCGGATCCGCGCTGCTGCTCGGCGGCTGTATGGGAACCGAGAATCGCGGTCTCGAATCGGTCCACCAGCCGGTCGTGAGCCGCGCCAATTATGCGCTCGACCTTGGCACCGCCGGCGGCACGCTGGCGCAGGGTGAGGCGCGGCGGCTGGCGGGCTGGATGACGACGATGCGGGTCGGCTATGGCGACCGCGTCGCGATCGACGATCCTGCAGGCGAAGCACCGATGGCGCGCGCCGAGATCGCCGACGTCGTCGCGGGCTATGGCCTGTTGCTGTCCCCCGACACCCCGGTCACGCAGGCGCCGGTCAGCCCCGGCGCGATCCGGATCGTCGTCACGCGGATGCGCGCCGACGTCCCCGGCTGCCCCGACTGGTCGCGCGACGCGAGCATCGACATCGCCAGCCATACGTCGTCCAACTATGGGTGCGCGATGAACCGCAACCTCGCGGCGATGGTCGCGCGGCCCGAGGATCTCGTCCGCGGCTCCGGCGACGCCGAGACCTATGACCCGGCCTCCTCGTTCAAGGCGATCGATGTGTATCGCCGCGCGGTGCCGACCGGCGCAAACAACGCGCTGCGGTCCGAAACCGCAGGGGGCAAGTGATGAACGCACCGTGGAAGCCGGCAGGCATCGCGCACCGCGAACCCTTTGCCGCCTATGTCTGCGATGAACCGACCGCCGAGGCACTGCGCCCGATCGCGGCCGAGCTCGGCTGGTCGGTCGACAAGGTCAGCAAGGGCGGCCTGCGCAACGCGATCCAGTCGCTGTCGGTGTCCGCCAGCCCTCAGATCCTGTTCGTCGACCTCGCCGAATCGGGCGATCCGCTCAACGACATCAATGCTCTGGCCGAAGTGTGCGAGCCCGGCACGGTGGTGATCGCGGCGGGTCAGGTGAACGATGTCCGGCTCTACCGCGATCTCGTCGCCAGCGGGATCCAGGACTATCTGCTCAAGCCGCTGCATCCCGACATGCTGCGCGAGGCGTTCGGTCATGCGCAGGCGATGCTCAGCGCGCCCAAGCATGTCGAACACGCCCCGGCGCGTCCGCAATGCTCGATCGCGATCATCGGCACGCGCGGCGGCGTCGGCGCATCGACGATCGCGACGTCGGTCGCCTGGCTGATCGCGGAGAAGGAACAGCGCGCGACCGCGCTGCTCGATCTCGACGTGCATTTCGGCACCGGCGCGCTGTCGCTCGATCTCGAGCCGGGCCGCGGACTGACCGATGCGATCGAGAATCCGAGCCGGATCGACGGGCTGTTCATCGAGCGCGCGATGGTCAAGGCGTCGGAAAAGCTGTCGGTGCTGAGCGCGGAGGCGCCGATCAACGCGCCGCTGATGACTGACGGCGCCGCCTTCTACCAGCTGCAGGAGGAGATGTGCGCGGCGTTCGACTGCACCATCGTCGACCTGCCGCGCGGTATGCTGGTCCAGCATCCGCATTTGATCAGCGAGGTCCACCTCGCGGTGCTCGTCACCGACCTGACGCTGGCGGCGGCGCGCGACACGATCCGCCTGCTGTCGTGGATGAAGTCCAACGCCCCGAAGACGCGGGTACTCGTGCTCGCCAACCGGATGCATGCCGGCGGCCAGCTCGAGATCAGCCGCAAGGATTTCGAGGGCTCGATCGAGCGCCGGATCGATCATGTCGTGGTGTTCGACCAGAAACTCGCGGCGCAGGCCGCCAAGCTCGGCAAGCCGATCGTCGAGGCCGGCAAGACGTCGAAGACGATCGCGCCGATCGTCGCGCTCGTCACCGAACTGATGGTCGCGGTCGATGCCACCGGTACGGAGGCTGCGAGCGCCAAGACGCCCCGCCGGTCGGGCGGCGTCTCGCTGCTCGGCAAGTTCAGCGACCTGAAGGGGCTGATGGCCAAGCGGGCGACCAAGTCGTGACGCCGCGCGGGTCGCGGATGCGCGCCGATCGGGCGCAGAGGGCCTAGGCGGCGATGGACATGCTTCCCGTCATCATGGTCGCGCTGGGCGGCTGCACCGTGCTCGGCCTGCTGGTGTTCGCCTTTGCCGGTCCCTCCACCGGGCGCGCCCAGACACGCCGGGTCGCGTCGCTGCGTCTGCGCCACGGCGATGGCGTTGCCATGCCCGAGGCGCAGATGCGGCGGATCGCGATGGCGGGCGACACGCGGATGGATCTGGCGGTCGGGCGGTTCCTGCCCAACCGTGCCGAGCTTGCCAAGCGGCTGGCGATGACCGGCAAGGACTGGACCGTCGGACAATATGGCATGGCGACCGCGGGGCTGACGCTGGTCGTCGCGTTCCTGATGCTGGTGCGTGGCATGCCGATCTTCCTCGCGCTGTTCGTCGGCCTGTTCGTCGGCATCGGCATCCCGCATCTGGTGGTCGGCAAGGTCCTCAAGCGCCGGGTGGCCAAGTTTACGCAGAAGTTTCCCGACGCGATCGAGTTGCTGGTACGCGGCTTGCGCTCCGGTCTGCCGATCAGCGAGACGATCGGCGTCGTCGGCGCCGAGGTCGATGGTCCGGTCGGCGAGGAATTCCGATCGGTCAGCGACAAGATGAAGATTGGCCGGACGATGGACGTCGCGCTCCAGGAAACCGCGGACCGGCTCGGCACGCCCGAATTCCAGTTCTTCGTCATCACCATCGCGATCCAGCGCGAGACCGGCGGCAATCTGGCCGAGACGCTCGCCAATCTCGCCCACGTATTGCGGATGCGCGCGCAGATGAAGCTGAAGATCAAGGCGATGTCGTCCGAATCCAAGGCGTCGGCCTATATCATCGGCGCGCTGCCGTTCATCGTGTTCGGGCTGATCTGGTTCATCAACGGGACGTACATGCAGAAGTTCTTCATCGACGAACGGCTGATGGTGATCGGCATGGGCGGGCTGTGCTGGATGGCGATCGGGTCGTTCATCATGTCCAAGATGATCAGCTTCGAGATTTAGGAGCAGGATGATGGGTGAGACCGCCGGACCTATGCTGCTCGGATTCGACGTCCTTTGGGTCGCGACGATCCTGTCGGGAGTCGCCGCCTTCGCGGTGATGGTGGCGATTTATGCCGCCACCACGGTCAGCGATCCGATGGCAAAGCGGGTCAAGGCGCTCAACGATCGTCGTGAACAGCTTAAAGCGGGCATCACCGCCTCGACCAAGCGCCGTGCCAAGCTCGTGCAGCGCCATGATGCCGCGGACCGTATGCGCGGCTGGCTGTCGTCGATGAAGGTCCTGCAGGACAGCCAGGTCAAGGCGGTGCAGATCAAGCTGGCACAGGCCGGGATCCGGTCGAAGGAATGGGCGCCCGCGGTGATCTTCGGCCGGCTCGTCCTGCCGATCGTGATCGGCGGCGCGATGGTCATCTGGGTCTATGGCACGGACGGCTTCGCGACATGGAGCCCGCTCAAGAAATACGGTCTCGTCGCGGTCAGCTTCATCCTCAGCTACAAGGCCCCCGACCTGTATCTCGACAACAAGATCACCAAGCGCACCGATGCGATCCGCAAGGGCCTGCCCGACGCGCTCGACCTGCTGGTGATCTGTGCGGAGGCGGGGCTGACGATCGATGCGGCGTTCCACCGCGTCGCGCGCGAACTCGGCCGCGCCTATCCCGAACTGGGCGAGGAATTCACGCTGACCGCGATCGAACTGGGCTTCCTGACCGACCGGCGCAGCGCGTTCGAGAATCTCGCCGGCCGGGTCAAGCTCGACGCGGTGAAGGGCGTCGTCACGACGATGGTCCAGACCGAGAAATACGGCACGCCGCTCGCCTCCGCGCTGCGCGTGCTGTCGAACGAATTTCGCAACGAACGGATGATGCGCGCCGAGGAAAAGGCCGCGCGGCTGCCGGCGATCATGACCGTGCCGCTGATCCTGTTCATCCTGCCCGTGCTGTTCGTCGTCATCCTCGGGCCGGCGGCCTGTTCGATCTCGGATGCGTTGCTCAAGAGCTGAGGCAACCCCAGCCGCAGCGGTTCGTTGAGCCCCCGTAACAGGAGGGTTTTCACGATGCCGTTGTTTTCCACACCGACGCAGTTCGCCGCACTGGGGCTGGTCCTGATCGCGGGCTGGCTGCTGGGCCTCGCCAGCCATCCCGGCGGCAAGAAGTGGAAGGCGCGCTATCTTGCCGAGCGCGATGCGCATGGCGCGACCCGCAAGGAGACTGACCTGCGCGCGAGTGCCGCCGAACAGCGTGCGGTCGAGGCCGAGCATGAGAATGCGCGATTGGTAAAGGCGGCAGCCGCAGCGCGAGTGGCGGCCCCCGTGGCAGCGCCCGTCGCACGGACGACGGCGGCGCCCGTCTCGCGGGACCGGGATGTGGCCTATTCGGACGGCTATGCAACGGGCCGACCGGGCTATGCGAGCGACGGCACCAAGCGCGGCTGGTTCGACTTCAACCAGCGTCGGTGAGGATTCGGGGGGCGCCGTCCCCCCAAAACTTTGTTCTCCCGCGAAGGCGGGAGCCCAGTCTGGATCCCCGCCTTCGCGGGGAAACACTCTTTTGCACTACCCTGGCGGAGGCCGGGGCCCAGATGAGAATGCTAGGTAACTGCGGACGGGTCCTAGTTACTCCGGACATTCCACCTGGGTCCCGGCCTCCGCCGGGGTGGTTATTCATTCCTTGTTGAGCGCCGCCTGCGCCGCAGCGAGCCGCGCGATCGGCACGCGGTACGGGCTTGCCGAGACGTAATCGAGCCCGACCTTCTCGCAGAACGCGATGCTGGCCGGATCACCGCCATGCTCGCCGCAGATGCCGAGCTTGATGCCCGAGCGCGTCTTGCGACCACGCTCGGCGGCGATCTCGATCAGCTCACCCACGCCCTCGACGTCGATGCTGACGAACGGGTCCTTCGCGTAGATGCCCTGCTCGACATAGGCACCGAGGAACCGGGCCGCGTCGTCGCGGCTGACGCCCAGCGTCGTCTGCGTCAGGTCGTTGGTGCCGAACGAGAAGAACTCACCGACTTCCGCGATCTCCCCTGCCCGCAGCGCGGCGCGGGGCAGCTCGATCATCGTGCCGACCAGATATTCGATCGTCCGGCCCTTGTCGGCGAACACGGCCTGCGCCGCCTTGTCGACGACCGCCTTCATCAGCTCCAGCTCGCGGCGGGTCGCCACCAGCGGGATCATGACCTCGGGGATCGGGGCCGCGCCGGACTTCTCCGCGACGTCGACCGCCGCCTCGAAGATCGCGCGCGCCTGCATCTCGTAGATCTCGGGATAGGTCACGCCGAGACGGCAGCCGCGATGGCCGAGCATCGGGTTGAACTCGTGCAACTCCGCCGCGCGACGCTTGAGCGTGTCGACGTCGATCCCCGCCGCGGTCGCAACTTCGGCGAATTCGGACTCCTCGTGCGGCAGGAATTCGTGGAGCGGCGGATCGAGCAGGCGGATCGTCACCGGCAGCCCGGCCATCACCTCGAGGATCTCGGTGAAGTCCTTGCGCTGTTCTGGAAGCAGCTTCTCGAGCGCGGCGCGGCGGCCCTTCTCGTCGCTCGCCAGGATCATCTGGCGGACGTTGGTGATGCGGCTGCTCTCGAAGAACATGTGCTCGGTGCGGCACAGCCCGACGCCTTCCGCGCCGAACTCGCGCGCGACCCGGCAATCCTCGGGCGTCTCGGCATTGGCGCGGACCTTGAGGCGACGAACCTCGTCCGCCCAGGTCATCAGCGTGCCGAAATCACCCGACAGCTCGGGCTGCACGGTCGCGACCGCGCCGATCATCACCTCGCCGGTGCTGCCGTCGATCGTGAGCAGGTCGCCCTCCTTCACCTCGCGGCCGCCGCAGCGCATGATCTTCGCCTTGGTGTCGATCGACAGCGTCCCCGCGCCCGAGACGCACGGGCGCCCCATGCCGCGTGCGACGACCGCCGCATGGCTGGTCATCCCGCCGCGTGCGGTCAGGATACCGCGCGCCGCGTGCATACCATGAATGTCGTCGGGCGAGGTTTCGGTCCGGACGAGGATCACCGCGACGCCGTCGGCGGCCTTCTTCTCCGCCGCATCCGCATCAAACACCACCGCGCCCGAGGCCGCGCCCGGCGAGGCGGGAAGCCCCTTGGTCAGCACGTCGCGCTTGGCATTGGGATCGAGCGTCGGGTGGAGCAGCTGGTCGAGCGCCATCGGCTCGACGCGCAGGATCGCCTCCTCGCGCGTGATCAGCCCCTCATTCGCCATGTCGACCGCGATCTTGAGCGCAGCCTTGGCGGTGCGCTTGCCCGCGCGCGTCTGGAGCATCCAGAGCTTGGTCTTCTCGACCGTGAACTCGATGTCCTGCATGTCGCGGTAATGGTTTTCGAGCGTGTCGAACACGCCCGCGAGCTGGCCGTACACCTCGGGCATCGCCTCTTCCATCGAGGCGGCCTTGGCGCCGGCGTCCTCGCGCGCGACCTTGGTCAGATATTGCGGGGTGCGGATGCCCGCGACGACGTCCTCGCCCTGCGCATTGATCAGGAACTCGCCGTAATAGGCGCGGTCGCCCTTCGACGGATCGCGCGTGAACGCGACGCCGGTCGCCGACGTGTCGCCCATGTTGCCGAACACCATCGCCTGGATGTTGACCGCAGTGCCCCAGCTGGCGGGAATGTCGTTGAGCCGGCGATAGACCTTCGCCCGTTCCGACTGCCACGAGCCGAACACCGCACCGACCGCGCCCCAGAGCTGGTCGTGGACGTCCTGCGGGAAGGGCTTGCCCCAGAGCTTGTCGACGAGGCCCTTATATTCGGTGACCAGCGCGCGCAGGTCGTCCGCGCTCAGCTCGGTGTCGAGCGTGAAGCCCTGATCTTCCTTGGCGATCTCGAGCGCTTCCTCGAACGCGCCGTGATCGAGCTCGAGGACGACGTCGGCGTACATCTGGATGAAGCGGCGATAGCTGTCCCACGCAAAGCGCGCGTCCTCGGCCTTGGCGGCAAGGCCCTCGACCGTCTCGTCGTTGAGCCCGAGGTTGAGGACGGTGTCCATCATCCCCGGCATCGACGCGCGGGCACCCGAGCGGACCGAAACGAGCAGCGGGTCGGCGGCGTCGCCGAACACCTTGCCGGTCACGCCCTCGATATGCGCGAGGCCGGTGGCGACCTCGTCACGCAGGCCCTGCGGGAACTGGCCGCCCTCGTCATAATAGACCGCGCAGAAATCGGTCGAGATCGTGAAGCCCGGCGGCACCGGCAGGCCGATCGACGCCATCTCGGCGAGGTTCGCGCCCTTGCCGCCGAGCAGGTTCTTGTCGCCCTTGCCGCCGTCCGAAACACCGCCGCCGAAACGGTACACATATTGGGTCATCGCAGGTCCTCTAGGTGTTGTTGCGCGCAAGGCGGCAGAGATTGTCTTTGCAAGCGGGGCGGTCAGCCCTCGATCTTCGAAAAGTCCGCGACGTTGTGCACTGCGGCGCGAATACGCTCAAGTAGCGCGAGACGGGCGGAGCGCTTGGCGGGATCAGGGTCGTTGACGATAACGCTATCAAAGAACGCATCGATCGGCGCCCGCAGCGACGCGAGCGCGGCCATCGCCGCGGCGAAGTCTTCGGCCGCGATTGCTGCAGTTGCGCGGGGTTCCGAGGAGTCGAGCGCGGACTGGAGCGCGGCCTCTGCGGGTTCGGGCGCATACTGCTCCCTCTCCCCTACGCGGAGAGGGGAAGTAGAAGGGGCTTCCTTCTTCAGAATATTGGCCGCGCGCTTGTAGCCGGCGAGCAGGTTCTTCCCATCCTCGGTCGATATAAAATTCGCGAGCGCTTTGGCCCGCGCTTCGACCCGATCAATGCGGTCGTCGCTTCCAGTGCTCCAACCGGTGGAAGCTTGGACGTAATCATAGCGGATGCCGGCTTCGCGCAGCTGAACGCCGAGGCGATCATGCAGAAAGTCGGAGAGTACTATACCGAGCGCAGCGTTCTCTTCCCCAGACCAGGCGCGAGCTGCCGCGTCGATCTTGAATTTGAGATTGGCCGTTTGAATGGTCCGCAAGACACCCAGAGCGGCCCTTCGCAAAGCGAACGGGTCTTTTGAGCCAGTTGGAAATAGCTTCACGGCAAAGAACGAGAATAGCGTATCCAGCTTGTCCGCCAGCGACACCGCTACCGTCACCGGGTCAGTCGGGACATCATCGCCCTGCCCGACCGGCTTGTAATGGTCGCGGATCGCGGCAGCGACGGCGGGGTGCTCGCCTTGGGCTGCGGCGTAGTAGCCGCCCATCAGGCCCTGCAATTCGGGAAACTCGCCGACCATGCCGGTGACGAGATCCGCCTTGGCGAGACGCGCGGCGCGCTCGGCGAGGGTAGCGAGTTCCGCCCGCGCCTCGGGCACTTCTTCTGTTCCCCGGCGGAGGCCGGGGTCCAGGTGGGAAGGCTGTTGTGACGACGCGACGGCCTCAGCCAAGGCGCCGTTCTCAACTGGGCCCCGGCCTTCGCCGGGGAACGAAGAGGTAGCGGAGGACGAACTCGTACCCCCGACGATACCCTCTTCGACCAGCCAGCGTGCGAGCTTGGCGATGCGGTCGACCTTGTCCGCCACCGTGCCGAGCTTTTCGTGGAAGACGATCTTCTCGAGCTTCCCCGCCTGCTCTTCGAGCGGCACCTTCAGGTCGGTGTCGTAGAAGAATTTCGCATCCGACAGACGCGCGGCGAGGACCTTGCGGTTGCCCTCGACGATCTTCGCGCCGCCGTCGTGCGCGGCAATGTTAGCGGTACAGACGAACGCGTTCGCCAGAGTCCCGTCGGCGCTGCGGCAGACGAAATATTTCTGGTTCACGCGCGCGGTGAGCTGGATCACCTCGGGCGGTACGTCGAGAAACGTCGGATCGAACCGGCCGAGCAGCGGGATCGGCCATTCGGTGAGCCCGGCATTCTCGGCGACGAGGCCCTCGTCCTCGATCAGTTCGAGCCCGGCCTGCATCGCAGCCTCGCGCGCATGATCGCGGATCAGCGTCGCGCGCTCGTCCTGGTCGACGATGACGTGGCACGCGCGCAGCTTCTCGACATAGTCGTGCGCGCCGCCGATCGTGATCTGGTACGGGTGGTGGAAGCGGTGGCCGAGTGTCGCAGCGCCGCTTACGATGCCGGCGATCTCGAACGGAACGATCGTCTCGCCGAGCAGCGCGACGATACCTTGCAAAGGGCGAACCCAGCGCAGCGATTCGGTGCTGGCAGAGGCATCGCCCCAGCGCATCGACTTGGGCCAGGGAAACGCGCGGACGATTGCGGGGATCGCCTCGGCAAGCACGTCCGCGGTGGCGCGGCCGGGCTTTTCGGTGACCGCGAAGAACGTGCCGCCGCGATCGACCAGTTGCTCGCGCGCGAGACCGGTCTTGCGCAGGAACCCTTCGAGCGCCTGCGCGGGCGCCGACGTCTTTGGCCCCTTCACCTCTTCGGACACCGCGGCAGTCTCGATCGGCAGATCGCGCGCGATCAACGCCAGCCGGCGCGGCGTCGCGTAGGTGACGATAGCGCTGGTGGCGATCCCGGCCTTGGCGAGTTCTGCGGTGAACAGCTTGGCAAGGTCTTCACGCGCCTTGGCCTGCATGCGGGCGGGAATTTCTTCGGAGCGGAGCTCCAGGAGGAAGTCGGTCATTCGGGCTCACCGGTCGGAGCAAAAACACTCTGCGCTCTCTGCGCCTCTGCGCGATATTCTGTTCGCGCAGAGGCGCAAAGGACGCGGAGAGAAGAAGAGATGCAGCCTGCGGCGCTGCGGGGGTGCATCACGCCGCCCATCCGTGCTTGTCCATCCAGGCGGCGCAGGCGCCTTTCGCCAAGTCGCGGACGCGGCCCATATAGGCCTGGCGTTCGGCGACCGAGATCACCCCGCGCGCCTGCAGCAGGTTGAAGATGTGGCTGGCCTTGATCGCCTGCTCATAGGCCGGGATCGGCAGCTTTGCGGCGAGCGAGTTCTCGCATTCGGCGACGTGCTTGCGGAACTGGTCGAACAGCGAGTCCGTGTCGGCGACCTCGAAGTTCCACTTCGACATCTCCTGCTCGTTCTCCAGGAACACCTCGCCATAGGTGACGCCTGCATCGTTGAACGCGAGGTCGTAGACGCTGTCCTTGTCCTGGATATACATCGCCAGCCGCTCAAGCCCGTAGGTCAACTCGCCCGCGACGGGCTTCATGTCGAAGCCGCCCATCTGCTGGAAATAGGTGAACTGAGTCACCTCCATGCCGTCGCACCAGACCTCCCAGCCGAGCCCCCAGGCACCGAGCGTCGGGCTTTCCCAATCGTCCTCGACAAAACGGATGTCGTGCTTGAGCATGTCGATGCCGATCGCAGCGAGCGAGCCGAGATAGAGTTCCTGAAGGTTCGCAGGGCTCGGCTTCAGGATCACCTGATACTGGTAATAATGCTGGAGCCGGTTCGGATTTTCGCCATAGCGGCCATCGGTGGGGCGGCGGCAGGGCTGGACGAACGCGGCGTTCCACGGTTTCGGCCCGAGCGCGCGGAGCGTCGTCGCGGTGTGGAAGGTGCCCGCACCCATTTCCATGTCATAGGGCTGCAGAATCAGGCACCCGTGATCGCTCCAATAGTCATGGAGCGTGAGGATCATGCGCTGGAAGCTAAGAGGCTTTTTCAGGGGCTGGGTCACGCGCGGGCTTTGGCGGATGGGGGTGCGCGAGGCAAGTGGTGCGTTGCGATCGCGCATCCTACATGGGGCCGACCAACGATGAGGATGCCCTCCCCTTGAAGCTGTTTTCCCGACTCGCGTCGCTCCGATCCGCCCCGCTGCGCTCGACGCTGTCCGCCATCGCGATGGCGTTCGCGCTGCCCGCCTGCGCGCAGGTCGCGCCCAAACCCGCGCAGGCCGCCAACGATGCCGATCCCGCCTTGTGGGTGGTGAAGGACAAGGACACGACGATCTACCTGTTCGGGACGATCCATGTGCTGAAACCCGGCATGACATGGTTCGACGAGGCGGTGAAGACCGCGTTCGACCGCTCGCAGCAGGTCGTGCTCGAGCTGGTGATGCCCGATCCCGCCAAGATGCAGACCCTGGTCATGGCGACCGGCGTGACGAAGGACGGGCCGACGTTGACCGAACAGCTGCCCGCGGACAAGCGCGCCGCCTATGCCAAGGCGGTGACCGATCTCGGGCTGCCGGCGAACGCGTTCGACCGGTTCCGCCCGTGGCTGGCGGCGACCAACCTGTCGATCGCACCGCTGTCAAAGCTTGGCTATGACGCCGCGAATGGACCCGAGCAGGTCATCACTGCCGCGGCCAAGGCGGCGGGCAAGCCGGTGACGGGGCTGGAGACGGCGGAGCAGCAGCTGGGCTATTTCGGCGGGCTGTCGCAACAGGCCCAGCTGCAGTTCCTCGGCAGCACGATCGACGAACTGCCCAAGCTCGAGACGACGATGGCGACGATGGTCGACGAATGGGCGAAGGGCGATCCCGAGGCGCTCGCCAAGGAGATGAACGAGAGCCTGAAGGATTCGCCCGAGGTGGCGAAGGTCCTGCTGGTCGATCGCAATGCACGCTGGGCGGACTGGGTCGCGAACCGGATGAAATCGCCGGGGACGGTGTTCGTCGCGGTCGGCGCCGGGCATCTTGCGGGGCAGGACAGCGTTCAGGCGCAACTGGCGAAGCTCGGCGTGAAGGCGGAGCGGGTGCAGTATTGAGCGACTTACCCTCCCCCCCCCCGGGGGGAGAGGGAGGGAGGAGCCGTAGGCGACGGAAGGGTGAGGGCACGCGTTTGTGGCAGACCGTGCCCTCACCCTCCCACACGCAAGTGCGTGCGGGCCCCTCCCTCTCCCCCGAAGGGAGAGGGGAAATATTGCGTTTGCGCTCTTCTTCCGCTATGCGCCCGCGCTTCCGGTCCATGGTCATCCCTGGAGGCGTGGGCGGGAAGAACAACAAACGAGTTTCGGAGAATATTGATGAGCGACCAGTTGACGCTCGCAGCCGAGACGCGTGACCGGGTTGGCAAGGGAGCCTCCCGGGCGCTGCGTCGTGATGGCCGCGTGCCTGCCGTGATCTACGGCCTGAACAAGGAACCCACCTCGGTTCACCTCGAGGAAAAGGCGCTGATGAAGGCGCTGATGACCGGCCACTTCATGAATTCGGTCGTGATGGTCAACGGCGTGCGCACGCTGCCGAAGGACGTTGCGTTCCACCCGGTCACGGATCGCCCGATCCATGTCGATTTCCTGCGCATCGGCGAGCATTCGACCGTCACGGTCGCCGTGCCGATCGTGTTCACCGACGAGGACGACGCACCGGGCATCAAGCGCGGCAAGGGCGTGCTCAACATCACGCGCCATGAGGTCGAGCTGGTCGTCGACGCATCGGACATCCCGAGCGAGATCACGATTTCGCTCGCCGGCATGGAAATCGGCGATTCGATCCACATCAGCGACGTGACGCTGCCCAAGGGCGCGACGCCCGCGATCGACGACCGCGACTTCGCGATCGCCACGATCGTGCCGCCGACCGTCCCGACCGTCGAGGACGAAGAGCTCGAGGCTGAAGTCGCCGAGGCGCAAGCTGCCGAGGCTGCTTCGGACGAAGAGCCCGTGGTCGAGCCTAACGACGATCACAATGACGACGACAAGATCACGCCGCAGAAGAAGGACTAATCTCCTTCGTCTTCGGACGATCTGGCGGGCGGGAAAGCTAGGGCTTTCCCGCCCGTTTCGTTTTGCAAGCCATTCCGCCCACCCAAAAAAGCCGTCATCCCCGCGCAGGCGGGGATCCAGACCCTCGGACCTTCCTATGGAATCGAGAGGTTTGCCACTATGGGTTTCCGCCTCCGCGGGAATGACGGTTTGGGGCGCGGGCAACGATCGTTTTTGGAGAATTACACGTGCAGATCTGGGCGGGACTCGGCAATCCGGGGGCGCAATATGCGATGCACCGGCACAATGTCGGGTTCATGGTCGCCGACGCGATCGCCGCGGTGCACGGCTTCGGCGCGGTCAAGAAGCAGTTCCAGGGCTGGACGCAGGAAGGCCGGATCGGATCGGAAAAGATCCTGCTGCTGAAACCCGCGACCTTCATGAACGAGAGCGGCCGCGCGATCGGCGAGGCGCTGCGCTTCTACAAGCTGGACGTCGACGCATTGACGGTGTTCCACGACGAGCTCGACATCGCGCCCTTCCGCGTGAAGGTGAAGACCGGCGGTGGGACCGCGGGGCATAACGGGCTGCGCTCGACCGACCAGCATCTGGGCCCCGATTTCCGCCGCGTACGGCTCGGCATCGGGCACCCGGGGCACAAGGACCGGGTCACCGGCTATGTGCTCGGCAATTACGCCAAGACCGAGATCGAGCCGCTGTCCGACATGCTCGGCGCGATCGCCGCGGAGGCGGCGTGGCTGGCGGCGGGCGACGACGTCCGCTTCATGAATGATGTCGCTGTGAGGATGCAACCATGACCACCCGCTCGCTGTTCGCCACGCGGTTCTACGAGGCCGATCTCGGCGATGACGATCTGGTCGAGGAGCTGGAGGACGCCTCGCTCGAACTGTCCAAGGCCGATCGCGCGGGCGTCGCCTGGTCGAAGGCGCATGGCTATCGCGGGTACACGTCCTACGCCTCGCTCAACGACCTGCCGCTGCGCGACCCGCGTTTCGCCGATCTGGTGCGGCTGCTCAACAAGCATGTCGCCGCGTTCGCCAGGGATTGCGCGTTCGATCTGGGCGGGCGAAAGCTGAAGCTCGACAGCCTGTGGGTGAACGTCCTGAAGCCGGGCGGCGCGCATTCTGGGCATATCCACCCGCACAGCGTCGTGTCGGGGACGATGTACGTGACGATTCCGGAAGGGGCCGGCGCGCTGAAGCTGGAGGATCCGCGGCTGCCGATGATGATGGCCGCGCCGACCCGGCTCGACGACGCGCCGGAGGACCTGCGGACGTTCGTCTATGCGGTGCCGAAGCCGGGCAGCGTGTTTCTCTGGGAGAGCTGGCTGCGGCATGAGGTCGTGCCGAATGCTGCGAAGGGCGAGCGGATCAGCATCAGTTTCAATTATCGGTGGTGAGGCAGGGGACGGGTGACCGTTTGAAACGACCGTTCCCCGGCGAAGGCCGGGGCCCAGTTAGGAAAGGTCGCTAACGAAGGACTGGCCTCATTACATCGGCCTTCCCACCTGGACCCCGGCCTTCGCCGGGGAGGTGTGTTTGAGGGGGCGGCGCGAACTCACGTGCCCCCCCTCACCCATCAGGCCGTCTTCATCGACGCCATGTCGATGACGAAGCGATACTTCACGTCGCTCTTGACCATGCGGTCATAGGCCGGCTCGATCTCGTCCATCTTGATCATCTCGATGTCCGACACCAGACCATGCTCGTTGCAGAAATCTAGCATTTCCTGAGTCTCCGCGATCCCGCCGATCAGCGAGCCTGCCAGCTGGCGACGGCGGAAGATCAGGTTGCCGACCGAGGGCGACGGATGCGGCTCGGCGGGCACGCCGACCAGAGTCATCGTGCCGTCACGCTTGAGCAGCTCGAGGAACGGGTCGAGATTGTGCGGCGCAGCAACGGTGTTGAGGATGAAGTCGAAGCTGTTCGCATGCTCCGCCATCGCATCGGCGTCCTTCGACACGATCAGGTCCTTCGCGCCGAGACGCTTGGCATCCTCGCGCTTGTTCGGCGAGGTCGAGAAGACATAGACCTCGGCGCCCATCGCGTTGGCGATCTTGACGCCCATGTGACCGAGACCGCCGAGACCGACGATGCCGACCTTCTGGCCGGGGGCGACCTTCCAGTGCTTCAGCGGCGAATAGGTCGTGATCCCGGCGCAGAGCAGCGGCGCGACCGCGGCGAGATCGGCCTCGGGATGCGAGACCTTGAGCACGAAGCCCTCGTCGACGACGATATGGTCCGAATAGCCGCCGAACGTGTGGCCGCCGAGCACGGGGTCGGGGCCGTTATACGTGCCGACGAACCCGGTCGTCTCGCAATATTGCTCCTCGCCGTCGGTGCAGGACGGGCACTGGCCGCAGCTGTCGACCATGCAGCCGACGCCGGCGATGTCGCCGACCTTGAACTCGGTGACGTCGTCACCGACTGCAGTGACGCGGCCGACGATCTCATGGCCCGGAACGCAAGGATACAACGTGCCTTCCCACTCTCCCTTGGCGGTGTGGAGGTCCGAATGGCAGACGCCGCAGAACGCGATGTCGATCGCGACGTCGGTCTTGCCCGGCGCGCGGCGTTCGAAGCTGAACGGTGCGAGCGGCGTCTCGGGCGACTGGGCGGCGTAGCCCTTGGCGGTGGTGGTCATGCTATTCCTAAATCTGACTGGCAGAGCGCGATATACGCACGGGACTCGCAATATCTACCGAGCGGTACGATAATTTTGCTGCATTGCGGCAATCGTTTAGGTCGATCAGTAGAATGTTGAAATCAGCGACCACCCCGGCGAAGGCCGGGGCCCAGTTGGAAAGGTCGCAGTAGCGGCGTGCCGACCTTCATGAGCAACGTCCCCCACCTGGGCCCCGGCCTTCGCCGGGGTGGGAGAGATAAGGGGAGTCGCGCCCGGTCGTGTGCGTAGGCGTCCTTGCTGGCGTTCCTCCTCGCCCTGCCCTAAAGCGCCCGCACAATCTTATACCAAGGGCATATCATGGGTTTTCGCTGCGGCATCGTGGGGCTGCCGAACGTCGGCAAGTCCACCCTCTTCAACGCGCTGACCGAGACGGCCGCGGCGCAGGCGGCGAACTATCCGTTCTGCACCATCGAGCCGAACGTCGGCAATGTCGGCGTGCCCGACAAGCGGCTCGACGCGCTGGCGAAGATCGCCGGCTCGCAGAAGATCATCGAGACGCAGCTCGGCTTCGTCGACATCGCCGGCCTCGTGCGCGGCGCGTCGAAGGGCGAAGGGCTCGGCAACCAGTTCCTCGGCAACATCCGTGAGGTCGACGCGATCGTCCATGTGCTGCGCTGTTTCGAGAATGGCGACGTGACTCATGTCGACAACAAAGTCGATCCGATCGCCGATGCCGAGACGGTCGAGACCGAGCTGATGCTCAGCGATCTCGAAAGCCTCGAGAAGCGCGTCCCCAACCTCGCCAAGAAGGGCATGCAGGGCGACAAGGAAGCCAAGATCGGCGCCGCCGTACTCGGCCAGGCGCTCGAGCTGCTCCGCGAAGGCAAGCCCGCGCGGCTGACGGTACCCAAGGACGAGGACGAGGCGCGCGTGTTCGCACAGGCGCAGCTGCTGACCGCCAAGCCCGTCCTGTACGTCTGTAACGTCGACGAGGGTGATGCCGCGAACGGCAATGCGCTGTCGGCGCGCGTATTCGAGAAGGCCGCGGCCGAGGGCGCCGAGGCAGTCGTCGTATCGGCAGCGATCGAGGCGGAAATCGCGACGATGCCGGTCGAGGATCGCGGCGAGTTCCTGGGCGAGCTGGGGCTGGAAGAGACCGGCCTCGCTCGCGTCATCACCGCAGGCTACAAGCTGCTCCACCTGCTGACCTTCTTCACGGTCGGCCCGAAAGAGGCACGCGCCTGGACCGTCCATGCGGGCGCGACCGCGCCGCAGGCGGCGGGCGAGATCCACGGCGATTTCGAAAAGGGCTTCATCCGCGCCGAGACGATCGCGTTCGACGACTTTATCGCGCTGGGCGGGGAATCGAAGGCGCGCGAAGCGGGCAAGCTGCGCGCCGAGGGCAAGGCCTATGTCGTCCATGACGGCGACGTGATGCACTTCCTGCACAGCTGATCCCAACAATGTTGCGCCCCCTGCGTGTGTAGTCACGCGCCGGGGGCGGGCGTAGCGAGCAGAACAGACGGCATGAGACACGCGACGTTTTCAGCTCTGGCACTCGCGCTCGGGGGTTGTGCCTATCCGGCCACGCCCCCTGCCCTGGCGCCGGTAACCCAGGCTGCCCCCGCGACCGCCACCGCCGCTCCTCAGGGCCCGCAGCCGCTGGCGGTACAGGCACCGGTGACGATCCTCGTGTCGATCGATGGCTTCCGCCCCGACTATCTCGACCGGGGCGTCACGCCGAACCTGAACCAGTTGCGCGCCGGCGGCGTCTTTGCGGCGATGCGACCCTCCTTCCCGAGCGTCACCTTCCCCAATCACTGGACCCTGGTGACCGGGCTCAGACCCGATCGCAGCGGCATCATCGGCAACACGATGGAGGATCCCGCGCGGCCCGGTGAGAAATTCACCATGGCGAGCGACGATCCCTTCTGGTGGAGCCAAAGCTCGCCGATCTGGGTCGACGCCGAGAAGGCGGGAATCCGGACCGCGACGATGTTCTGGCCGGGCGCCAATGTCGCGGTCGGCGGCACGCTGAAACCCAACAGCCACGGCGCGATCGACGGCGGTACCCGGCCGCAGGATTGGCAGCAGTTCAACCAGCAGATCAGCGCCACGCAACGCGTCAACGCGGTGCTCGACTGGATTCGGCGACCGGCCACGATCCGGCCGAAGCTGGTGACACTGTACTTCGATACCGTCGACATGGCCGCACACGACAATGGCCCCGACTCCCCCCTGACAACACAGGCAGCCGCCGAGGTGGATGACAGCATCGGCAGCCTCGTCGCCGGGCTCGCGACGCTTGGCCAGCCGGCTAATCTGGTCATCGTGTCGGATCACGGCATGGCGGCGACCAGCAGCACGCGTGTCGTCGCGATGGACCGGATCGTGGCGCCGGCCGACTATCGCCTCGTCGAGACGGGCGCCTATGCGACGCTGTTCGCGGTGCCCGGGCATGAGGACGCGCTCGAGGCCAGACTGCTTCGGAAGCACGACCACCTGCAATGCTGGCGCAAGGCGGAGATCCCGGCACGCTTCCATTATGGCCGCAATCCGCGCGTTCCGAGCTATCTGTGCCTCGCCGACGTCGGCTGGCGCGTCGATCGGACGACGCCCACCAAGGTCTCGGCCGGCGGCTCGCACGGCTATGACAATGCCGCCCCCGAAATGCGCGCGCTGTTCATCGCGAACGGTCCTGCGTTCATCGGTGGCAAGACCATCGCGAGCTTCGACAATGTCGCGGTCGAGCCACTGCTCCGCGACCTGATCGGGCTGCCCGCGGAACCGGGGCTGGACGGCAACGACGCGCCCTTCCAAAAGGTGCTGCGACGATAGGAGGAGCAGCGGGCGTGCAGTATTTCGAAGATATCGCAGTCGGGGCGACCGCGGCGTTCGGCCACTATCCGGTGACGCGCGACGAGGTGATCGCCTTTGCCGAGAAGTACGACCCGCAGCCCTTTCATCTGTCCGACGAGGCCGCGGCGAAGACGCATTTCGGTCGGCTGTCGGCAAGCGGCTGGCATAGCTGCGCGATGACGATGGCGATGCTGGTGGAGCACATCCGTGAGCACCGTCAGGCGAGTCTCGGATCGCCCGGGATCGATGAACTCAAATGGCTGAAGCCCGTCTATCCGGGGGACACGCTGCGCTGCGTGACCGAGGTGCTCGGCAAACGGGTTTCCGCCAGCCGCCCCGAAATGGGGATCGTGAAAAGCCAGATGCAGGTGTTCAATCAGGACGATGTCATGGTGATGACGTTCGTGTCGAACGCGCTGATGCAGACGCGCCCGGCCGGCGCGCCTGCCTCCTGACCCGTCACTTCGGGACGGGGACGTTCATATAGGCGCCGCCCCGGCCGCCGCCGCCGCCGCCACGACCGCGGAACCCGCCTCCATTGCCGCGCTCCTGACGATATTCACGCCGGTCCTGACGTGCCTCGCCGCGATAGCTCTGCCGCGCTTCACGTCGTTCGCCGCGATATTGCTCGCGCGTAATCTGACCGTCGCGCAGCTGGTTTCGGTCATCGCGCCGACCCTGACGGAAGTCACGGTTCGCGCCACGCCGGTCCTGGCGATAATCGCGCGCGGCGGGGCTGTTGCCACGGGCGAAATTGCCCCAGTTGCCGGCACCGCGGTAATTGCCGCGACGCCCCTGCCAGTAGCGCTGCTGCGCACCGTTCCAGCGGTGCGGACGACGGTTGCGATCATAGACGTATCCGCCGGTACCCGGATAATAATAGTCGCCATACCAGCCATAATAGGAGCCGAGCCCGACGCCGGCATAACCGGCCCCGTATCCGCCGCCATAGCCGTCATAATAGCCGTTGCCATAGCCGCCGCCATAATAGGGATCGCTCGCATAGCCGATCCCGCCGCCGCCATAGCCATACCCATCGGTGCAACCGGCCACGCCGAGGCCGACACCAATGGCGAGACTGACCAGTCCTGGTCGCTTGAAAAACATCGAAAATCTCCCGTACCTGGAGAGCGGACCCAACGCGCCGCCATTGGTCGCACAACAATACCGACCTACCGCAGGTTCCATGAACGACGGCTGACGCGCGCCGGGACTGCAGGTTGGGCATGGGTTGCATGGCCCCGGACACGGGCACGGGCAGCCAGCGGCTCGCCAAACGCGAAACGGCGGACCGGGTTGCCCCGATCCGCCGTTGTTCACGCCATGATGCCGCGATGGCCGCGGCGCGGGATCAATGCTTCACGTCGCGCCAGACGTTCTGATAGGCGCCCCAGGCAAGGCCGCAGAAGACGAGGATGAAGAGGATCGACGCGACGCCGACGGCGTGCCGCGACTCCAAGTTCGGCTCTGCCGTCCAGGTCAGGAAGGCCGAGACGTCTGCCGACATCTGTTCCTTCGTCGCCTTGGTCCCGTCCGCATAGGCCACCTGATCGTCCGCGGTGATCGGCGGTGGCATCGCGATGTTGAGGTTCGCGAAATACGGGTTGTAGTAGAGACCCTCGGGCGTCTTGATGTCCGGGAACTGCTTGAGCAACGCCGCGGGCTGATCGGTGTAGCCCGTCAGCAGCGAGTGGACATAGGCGGTGCCCTCCTCGCGCGCCTTGGTGATCAGCGAGAGATCGGGTGGCAGCGCGTTGTTGTTGGCGGCGCGGGCAGCGACCTCGTTGGCGAACGGCGACGGGAAGCGATCCGACGGGATGTTCTTGCGGGTCGCGGCTTCGCCGGTCTCCGGATTGATCGTCGGCTGCTCGATTACCCACTGATTGGCGATCGCCTTAACCTCGGGCTCCGAATAGCCGATCTTCTGGAGATCGCGGAACGACACCAGCCGCAGCGAGTGGCAGGCCGAGCAGACTTCCTTGTAGACCTGGAACCCGCGCTGGAGCTGACGGCGGTCGAACTTGCCGAAGACGCCGTTCGAGGCGAGCTCGAGCTCCTTGGGATGCTTGTGCGCGACGCTCTCGGCAGACGGCGCGACGGGGTCGGTGATGACGCCCGACACGCTGCCGAAGAGCGCGATGCCGAGCACCAGCACAAAGGCGGCGCCGACCAGGGATGCGATGAGACGAACCATATATGTATCCTCTAGTCCGTATCAGTGCGCGGGCTTGGGGGAGAGCGCGGTGTGCGCCGGGCTCGTCCCGCCACGCTTGGCCAGCACTGCCTCGGTGATCGAATTGGGCAGCGGCCGGGGCCGTTCGGACCGCGAGATCAGCGGCAGGATGATCAGGAAATGCGCGAAATAATAGGCCGCGCAGATCTGGCTGAGGATCACATAGGTCGCCGTCGCCGGTGCACCGCCGCAATAGCCCAGGATCAGGATGTCGGCGACCAGCACCCAGAACGCGATCCGCGCCTTGGGCCGGTAGTTCATCGAGCGGACCGGCGAATTATCGAGCCACGGCAGGAAGAACAGCAGCAGGATCGAGCCGAACATCGCCAGCACGCCCCACAGCTTTGCGGGCAGGATGAAGTCCGCGGTGAAGGCGCGCAGGATCGCGTAGAACGGCCAGAAATACCATTCGGGGACGATGTGCGCGGGCGTCGAGAGCGGGTTCGCCGGGATGTAATTGTCCGGATGGCCGAGATAGTTCGGGAAGAAGAACAGCAGGCCGGCGAACACCAGCAGGAAGATGCCAAGCCCGAAGCCGTCCTTCGCGGTGTAATAGGGGTGGAACGGCACGGTATCCTGCTTGCCCTTCACGTCGACGCCGGTCGGGTTGTTCGACCCCGGGATGTGCAGCGCCCAGATGTGCAGGATGATGACGCCCGCAATCACGAACGGCAGCAGATAGTGCAACGAGAAGAAGCGGTTGAGCGCGGCGTTGTCCGGCGCGAATCCGCCGAGCAGCCAGATGCGGATGGTGTCGCCGACGAGCGGGATCGCCGAGAAGAACCCGGTGATGACCTGCGCGCCCCAGAAGCTCATCTGCCCCCAGGGGAGGACATAGCCCATGAATGCGGTCGCCATCATCAGCAGGAAGATCGTCACGCCGAGCAGCCAGACCATCTCGCGCGGCGCCTTGTACGAGCCGTAATAGAGCCCGCGGAAGATGTGCGTGTAGACGACGATGAAGAACATCGACGCGCCGTTGGCGTGCGCATAGCGCAGGAACCAGCCCGCATTGACGTCGCGCATGATGTGTTCGACCGAGTCGAACGCGACCGTGCCGTTGGCGGCGTAATGCATCGCCAGCGTGATGCCGGTGATGATCTGGATCGCCAGCGCGGCACCGGCAAGGACGCCGAAATTCCAGAAATAATTGAGGTTGCGCGGGACCGGGTAACCGGCGCCGACCGCGTTGTAGACGAGCCGGGGAACGGGGAGCCGTTCATCCAGCCACCGCATCAGCGGCAGCTTCGGTTCGTATTGCTTGGCCCAGGGAAAGCTCATGGTTGTTTCCTCAGCCTACCGTTACGACGGTGTCGGAGTTGAAGGCATAGTCCGGCACCTGAAGATTGGTCGGTGCGGGGCCCTTGCGGATGCGCGCGGCGGTGTCGTAGGCCGAACCGTGGCACGGGCAGAAATAGCCGCCGAATGGCCCCTTGTTCTCCCCCTCGCCGGCGCCGAGCGGAACGCAGCCGAGATGCGTGCACACGCCCAGCGTGATCAGCCAGTTCTTCTTGCCCGCCTTGGTCCGCTCCTCGAGCGTCTGCGGGTCGCGCAACGTCGATACGTCGACCGCGTCGGCCTCGCTGATTTCCTTCGGCGTCAGGTTGCGCACGAACAGCGGCTGCTTGCGGAAGCTCGTCTTGATCGCCTGGCCCGGCAGGATCTTCGACAGGTCGATCTCGGTGGTCGACTGCGCCAGCACGTCGGCCGAAGGGTTCATCTGGTTGATCAGCGGCAGGACGATCGCGACGGCGCCGACCCCGGCGAAGGATACGGCGGCGATATTGATGAAATCGCGGCGGCGCGGGTCGTGCGCCTCTTCGTGAAACGGTTCAGGCGACTCGCCGGGTGGAACCATGTCGTCGACTATCGCCATTCATCTCGCCCTTGCAGTTTATCTTTATTCTCGTGGCCCGATGCGCATGCCGGTTCGCCGCACCGCACGCCCATCCTGCCCGACCGTCCCCACGGAGGCCCATAGGTGATAGACGGCGCAAGCCCGCTTTGCCAACAGCATTTTGACTGCGGCGCGTTCCGGATTAGAGGCAGCGGTATGCGTATCGCCCTCTACCAACCTGATATCGCCGGCAATGTCGGCGCCATTTTGCGGACCGCCGCCTGTCTCGGACTTGCGGTCGATCTGATCGAGCCGATGGGGTTCACCTGGAACGAAAAGGCGGTCGCGCGCTCGGGGATGGACTATGTCGGCGCGGTCGAGATCGTCCGGCATGTCGACTGGGCGGCGTTTCGCGACCAGGTCCGCGGGCGCATCGTCCTGCTGACGACGAAGGGCGCGGTCCGGCTCGACGCGGCGACGTTCCAGAGCGACGACGTGCTACTGATGGGCAGCGAGGGCGCGGGCGTGCCCGATGACGTCCATGCCCGCGCCGACCTGCGCGTGCTGATCCCGATGCGGCCCGGCCTGCGGTCGATGAACATCTCGGTCGCGACCGCGATCGTCGCGGCAGAGGCGTTGCGGCAGACGGACGGCTGGCCCGCCTGACCTACCAAGGGAAGTCTCGGGCGAACGCGCCCCTTCCCCGCCCCGACCAGGATTTGTAGGACGGTGCCATGACCGAGCTCGACCCCCAGCAAGCCGCCGCCCGCATTTGGTTCGAATCGCTGCGCGACCGGATCTGCGCGGAGTTCGAGACGATCGAGCGCGAAGCCGGGTCGGATGCCGTGTTCGACTATACCCCCTGGGACCGGATCGATCCGTCGGGTGAACCCGGCGGTGGCGGCGTGCGCGGCGTCATGAAGGGCAAGGTGTTCGAAAAGGTCGGCGTCAACGTCTCGACCGTGGGCGGCATTTTCGAGGGCGAGTTCGCCAAGTCGATCCACGGCGCGGGCGAGGATCCACGGTTCTTCGCGACCGGGATCAGCCTGGTCGCGCACATGGCCAACCCGCACGTCCCCGCGGTGCACATGAACTGCCGCTTCCTCAACACGACCAAGCGCTGGTTCGGCGGCGGCGGCGATCTTAACCCGCCGCTGCCGATCGCCGAGGACACCGCCGATTTCCATGCAACGATGAAGGCCGCCTGCGACGCGCACGACCCGGCCTATTACCCGCGCTTCCGCGACTGGGCGGAGGCCTATTTCCAGATTCCCCACCGCAAGGTGAACCGCGGCGTCGGCGGGATCTTCTTCGATCATCTCGACGGCGATTTCGACGCCAATTTCGCGTTCACGCGCGAGGTCGGCGAAGCGTTTCTCGACGCCTATCCGCGGATCGTCCGGCGGCGGATGGACACGCCGTTCACACCGCAGGACGAGGCCGCGATGCTCGAATGGCGCGGTCGTTATGCCGAGTTCAACCTCGTCTATGACCGCGGCACGCTGTTCGGGCTGAAGACCGGGGGCAATATCGAGGCGATCCTGATGAGCCTGCCGCCCCGCGCGACCTGGTCGTGAGCGGGGCCCGGTGGCGCTGATCCCCGTCGCGGACGACGTGCTCGCCACGATCGTGACCACGCTCGAAATGCTGCGCAGGCCGCCGCTCAGGCCGATGCCGACGTCGCGGCTGCGGCTGCTGCGCTGGGAGCGGCCGACGCTGGAGGGTTATCGCGCGCTGTTCGCCCGGGTCGGATCGCGCTGGCTGTGGTTCTCGCGGCTGGCGATGGACGATGCCGCGCTCGCCGCGATCCTTGGCGATCCGGGCATTGCCGTGCACGCGGTGATCGATCCGGCGGGGATCGAGGTGGGGATGCTCGAGCTCGACCTGCGCCGGGCGGGCGCTTGCGAGATCTCCTATTTCGGGCTGATCCCCGAACTCGCCGGCCAGGGACATGGCCGGTGGCTGATGGCGGAGACGCTTGCCCGGGCCTGGACCAGGGGTGTCGAGCGGGTCTGGCTGCACACCTGTACGCTCGACCATCCACGCGCGCTCGGCTTCTACCGCGCTCAGGGGTTCGTCGCGACGCGGCGGACGATCGAGACCTTTCCCGATCCGCGCGCCACCGGGATGCTGCCCGCCGATGTCGCGCCGCAGATCCCGTTTCTGGGCGGACGCCGCTAGACACGCACGCTTGTCACGTCGGTCCGCGACCGCCTAGCGCGCCAGCCGCCGATAAACCGACACCGCGATCAGCGCCATCGCGACCCCCGAGGCGGTGGCAGCCGCCGCCGCGCCCGCATCGACGAGCGCAATCGCCACCGGATTGCCCTGTCCACCGTCGCGCATCGCGCCATCGAGCGCCATGAAGGGCATGCCGAGCAGCCAGCCGCTCATATAGCCGAACGCGGCGAGCGACATGAGCGGCAGGCCGGCGCCGCGCGTCAGCGACAGGCTGCGCCGGATCGCGGCGAACGCGCCGATCGGTCCTTCGGCGACGAGCACCGGCCCGGTCATCATCGTCCGACCGAGAATGTAGAGACCGGGGATCGCATAGAGAAGCAGCCCCGCCCCCGCTGGCAGCGAGACCAGGATCATCGCGAGCAGATAGCGCGGCAGGAGCGTGGCACTGCGCCGCAGCGCGGTACCGATATCGACCCGGTCACGGTCGAGATACAGCGTATAGACCGCCGCCATGCCGAAGAAGCTGAGCGCATAGGCCAGGCAGTACCAGCCGCCATTCGCCCCCGCCCAGTCGGTCACCGCCTGCGCCCAGACCAGCGCCTGCGCCTCGTCGCCGCGCGTCGCCGCATCGGGCAGCGGCGGGTCGGGCACGACGAGCGCGAGCGCGAAGGCAGGCAGGAACAGGAAGGGCCCGGCGATCCGGAGCAGCAGATCGCGGTCGCGCTTGAACAGGGCCCAGGCGTCTTTCAACACGCCCGTAAAGTCGATTTTCATTCGGTGATCGGTTTCTCTCGGGTGGCAACATAGAGCTGTGCCGTGAAGACATAGGCGAGCGCCATCAGCGCCGCACTGGCAAGCGCGCCGGCGATCCCGGCAAGGAACATCGCGGTCGGGATCTGGTCTCCGCCGAGGATCAGGCGAAAGACGAGCCCGACAACGGCCTGCGCCGCGAAGGTGGCGATCGCGAACACGATCGCGAACAGCAAAAGCACGCCGATCAGCTTCCAGGTGAGCCCGCGGGTCAGCGCGATCGAGCGGCGGATCGCGCCGAGCCCGAGGCGTTCGTTGAGCACGACCGCGGTCACCAGCATCAGCCGCGCACTGGCCCAGATGGCGAGCAGGATCAGCGCAACGCTGTAGAGCACGACGAACATCGCCGTCGCGCGCGGCAGCTGCGGCATTCGCGCGGGCGCGCTGGCGGCAGCGGACGCGGCGGCAAAGTCGAAATGCGACGCGATCAGCGCGATGAACACCGGCGCCATCAGGACCAGCGCAATCAGCGCGACGACGAGCGACACGCCGAGCGCGGGCAGCAGCCGCGCCCGCGCCTGACGATAGGCCTCGGTGCGGTCGGTCGAGGGTTGCGTCGCCAGCGCGAGGATCGCGAGCGACCCCAGGATCGCGAGCAACGCGGACGCCACGCTGACGATGCCGGCGACGAGCTGCACCGCCGGCTGCGGCGGGACGAGCAGGACGAGCGCGTTGTTGACGACCGGCGGGAGGACCAGGGTCGGCAAGGCAACGGCCGCGATCTGGCCGGCACGCCCTGACAGGACCTCGGTGGTACGATCCCAGACCGTGCCGATTTTCACGCCTCTTCCCATCCGCCTGTTCCCCGTTCGCCGCCTGGCACGCATGCCCGATACCGCCGCGACGTAGCCCAAGCCCCAGGCCTTGACCACTCCCGCGACGGTTGGACCAGCCGGCGTGGCAAGCCCCCGCCCGCTTGCATCACCGGCGGCAAGTGCGCAGATGGGTCGCGTGACCGCTTCCCCCTTCCCGACCTCCGGCCGCCACGCGCCCGCCGATCCGCCGTCGCGCCTCGACGGGCTCGAATGGCGGACCGATACCGGCCTGACCCCCTATGCCACCGCGCTCGCCGAGATGGAGGCGCGCGCCGCCGCGGTGACCACCGGCGATGCGCGCGAGCTGATCTGGCTGCTCGAGCACCCGCCGGTCTATACCGCGGGGACGAGCGCGGATCCGGTCGACCTGGTCGATCCGCGCTTTCCCGTGTTCGATACCGGACGGGGCGGCAAATACACCTATCACGGGCCGGGGCAGCGGATCGGCTATCTGGTGCTCGACCTCGGACGGCGCGGGCGCGACGTCCGGCGGTTCGTCCACGCGGTCGAGGACTGGGTGATCGCGGCGCTCGGCGAGGTCGGCGTCGCCGCGTTTTCGGTCGAGGGCCGTGTCGGCATCTGGACGCGCGATCCTAATCTCGGCGGCCGCGAGGCGAAGATCGGCGCGATCGGCGTGCGCGTGAAGCGCTGGGTGACGCTGCACGGTTTTGCGGTCAACATCGATCCGGACCTGACACATTTCGGCGGAATCGTGCCGTGTGGCCTTGCCGAATACCCCGTGACCAGCCTGAAATCGCTCGGGATCGACGTCGACATGGCAACTTTTGACGCTGCCCTGACGTTGACGAGCGGCGTGTTCCTTGAAACACTTTCTTTGGCTCAAGAAAACGAGGCTTGAGGGCCAGGCCTTTACAGATTAATGTCCACTACGATTTGGGTATATACCTGGCCTCCAAGCCTACCAAATCCTCTATCTAGGGAGCTTCCAAATGCGTTCACTCATCTCCAAGGTTCTGACCGGTTCGCTGATCGCCAGCGCAGCGCTTGCCGTTTCGGCATGCGGTCCGAAGACCGAGACCACGACCGACAACACGATGGTCACCGACATGAATGCCACCGAAGGCATGGACACGATGACCGACAACATGACCGCCGTTGACGGCGCGATGAACGACGGCATGATGGCGAACGACACGATGATGTCGAACGACACCATGATGACCAACAACATGATGTAATTTTCCGGTTTCGGAAAATTGCGTGATGCGGGGGGCCGTCCGGGAAACCGGGCGGCCCCTTGTCGTTGGGGCCCTGTCGATGACGGGGCGGCGGGATATGCGATGCCACCGCTAGCCGTGTTTATTGCCCGCAGGGCGCGATCTCGTTTCGGCTGCGACGGAAATCTGCGGCCCGGACCGTACCCGAAGCCGCGATCGGCTGCTGGAGCCCTCAAAACAGTTGGGAGTTGGCAAGAAACGCTTTAGAAATCTCGGGATGGAATGCCCGGGGAGTTGGGAATGAAGATGGTGCGTACTGCGCTGGCGCTCTGCGCGGCGAGCGGCTCGATGGCGTTGGCTCAGCCCGCCTCGGCCCAGTTTTTTCTGCAATCGCGCGATTTCTCCGCGCCGGCGGTGACCGGGGACGAGGCCGATCTCGGCCAGGCGATGCCCGACGCCACCAGCGCGGAGAAGCGCGCGGCGATGGTCTGGCACATGCGCGCGGCGCTGAACGTCGCGGCGCTCCAGTGCCAGTTCGAACCGACGCTGCTGACGGTGTCGAACTACAATGCGATCCTCGCCGATCACGGTACCGAATTGCAGGGCGCCTTCGACACGCTCGGCAAATACTTCCTGCGTGTCAACAAGGCCAAGGGTGCGAAGGCCGGCCAGGCTGCGCTCGACCAGTTCGGCACGCGCACCTATTCGAACTTCGCGACGGTCGCGGCGCAATATGGCTTTTGCCAGACGACCGCATCGATCGGCCGTGACGCGCTGTTCACGCCGCGCGGGCAGTTCGGCGATCTGACGCTGCAGCGCACGCGCGAGCTGCGCAACAGCCTGATCCCCTGGGGCGAACAGCGTTTCCCGCGCTATATCGGCCGCGACCGGGTGAAGATGCCGCGGCTCGACCCGATCTGCTGGAACAAGAAGGCGGAATGGGTTGCCAAGAAGTGCGGCGCGCTCGACTGGCCCCCCGCGGCGGGCGTGGGCATCGCGAACCGCTGAACGATTACCCCCCGGCCCTTGAGCCGGGGGCTTTCCCTGCCGGAGCGGGAAGACGGCCTAGCGCAGCCCCAGCATCTTGTGCGTCTGGAGCGACAGCCGCCATTGCGGACGCTCCATCACCAGCGCGACACAGGCATCGCGATTGGCATCTGCCTGCGGGTCGTCGAGCGGCTGGAGCAGCAGGTTCGCGAAATCCCATGTCTCGATATCAGCGATGTCGGTACCGGGCTGCGGCCAGACCAGCTTCAGCTCGTCGCCATGACGCTGGACGACGACGCTGCCCGCCTTGGGGCTGATACATACCCAGTCGATGCCGGGATGGACCGGCAGGGTGCCGTTGCTCTCGATCGCGATCCGGAAGCCCGCGGCGTGAAGCGCATCGACGATCGCATCGTCGGTCTGGAGCATCGGCTCGCCCCCGGTCAGCACGACGAACCGGTCCTGTGTTCCCGCGCCCCAGAACCCTGCGACCGCGTCCGCCAGCGCACGCGCATCGGCGAACTTGCCGCCACCCAGTCCGTCGGTACCGACGAAATCGGTATCGCAGAACCGGCAGACCGCGGTCGCGCGGTCCTGTTCGCGTCCCGACCACAGATTGCATCCGGCAAAGCGCACGAACACCGCCCGGCGGCCGGCATTCACGCCCTCACCCTGCAGCGTCAGGAACATTTCCTTGACCGCGTAACTCATGTCAGACCGGCTTGACCGCGTAGACGGTGGGATCGGCGATCCCAGCCTCGTCGAAGCCGCGCGAGCGGAGCCGGCAGCTGTCACACTCGCCGCAATGCTTGCCGGCGGGCGTCGGATCATAGCACGACCAGCTGAGCCCGAGGTCGAGCCCGAGCCGCGTGCCCTCACGGACGATATCCGCCTTGGTCATGTGCTGGAGCGGCGCCTGGATGCGGAACGGATCGCCCTCGACCCCCGCCTTGGTCGCGAGTTCGGCCAGCCCCTCGAATGCGGCGATGAATTCGGGGCGGCAATCGGGATAGCCCGAATAATCGAGCGCATTGACGCCGATATAGATGTCGCGCGCGCCCGCCGCCTCGGCCCAGCCAAGCGCGAGGCTGAGGAAGATCGTGTTGCGGGCGGGAACATAGGTGACGGGGATGCCGCCCGCATCATCGGTGCCGACACCGTCCTTGGGCACGTCGATATCGGCGGTGAGCGCCGAACCGCCGAACGCGGACAGGTCCATCGGCAGGACGATATGGCGTTCGGCGCCAAGCGCGGTGGCGACGCGGCGCGCGGCGTCGAGCTCGACGCGGTGACGCTGGTTATAGTCGAATGACAGCGCGAGCAGGCGCCGGCCGGATTCCCGCAGCATGGCGGCGGAAACCATCGAGTCGAGGCCGCCCGAGACGAGGGCGACCGCTAAGGGAGCTGATGATGTCATGATGCGCGACGCGCTAGGCCAGACCGCGGCAAAAAGAAAGGGCCGCCCGAAGGCGGCCCTGAAAGGTTGGCGCTAATAGCAGCCTCAAGGGAGAAACGTGCTGAAATCTCTAAAGCACGAGGGAGGTATAGCCCGGCGCGGTAAACAGCGCATTAACGCCGCGCAATTTCCCACCGTCACGTGAATGAGAAACGCGTCATTCCTCGACCGGAACCGGAAATTTCTTTGCACAGAATGCGCAGTCGACCTGGATGAAGCCACTCTCGTCCGCCATGTCGCGGCGTTCGTCGATCGGGAATTTCGCAATCACGCCCCGGATATAATCGGGATCGCACCGGCAGCCGCGCGTGATCGGAATATCGGCAAGGATGCGGACGTCGCTGTCCTCGTTGAACAACCGCCACACCAGCGTCTCGAGCGGCAGCGCCGCATCGGTCAGCTCGTCCGCGCCCATCGTGTTGCCGAGCGTCGCGACATGCTCCCATTCGGGATGGTCGAGCTTGGTATGCAGCCGCTCGCGGCCGTCCTCGCCCTCAGGCAGATGCTGGAGGAACAGGCCGCCCGCGACGCAGCGCCCGTCGGGGCCCTTCGCCATGCCGGTACGGACCATTGTCGGGATCTGCTCGGACTGGGTAAAATAGCTCTGCGCGGCCTCAGACAGCGTATCGCCGTCGAGCGGGACGATGCCCTGATACCGCTCGTTGCTGCTCGCCATGTCGAAGGTGATCGCGAGATAGCCTTGGCCGAACAACGCGAACAGGGTCGGCTCGACGGGCGCCTGGGCAAGCTTGTCCGCATCGTATTCGATATAGCCGCGCACCTCGCCGCCGCGGTAATCGCAGACCAGCAACTGGACGACGCCATTGTCGGTCCGGGTCTGCATCGTCAGCTGGCCGCTCGCGTCCTTCAGCGTCGAGCCGATGAGCGCGGCGAGCGTCAGCGCCTCGGCGAGCAGCTTCTCGATCGCAGGCGGATAGGCGTGCGCGGCGAGCACCTCGTCGAGCGCGGTGCCGAGCCGGACGATTCGGCCACGAGCGCTGCGCGCGGGAATCGCAAACGCCAGCGCGCGGTCGAGATCGGTCATGTTGGGGTCGTTCACCATCGTTCCTTCGGCATCCCCCGTCGCGGCGTCATCCCCGCGCAGGCGGGGATGCAGAGCGACATACGCTGGTGGTCTGATCACCAGCTCGGAGTTTATGGATTCCCGCCTCCGCGGGAATGACGGAAATGGGGGCTGACCTGCGCCCGATCAACCAACCGGGCGCTTCAGCCGATCTGCCCGAAGCACCAGCGCAGCACCGATTTCTGCGCGTGGAGGCGGTTTTCGGCCTCCTGCCAGATCAGCGACTGCGGGCCGTCGATCACCTCGGGCGTGACCTCCTCACCGCGATGCGCGGGGAGGCAGTGGAGGAACTTCGCATCGGGCCGCGCGAGCGCCATCAGCGCGGCGTCGACCTGATAGGGGGCAAGGGCCTTCAGCTTGCTCTCGGCATTGGCCTGCCCCATCGAGATCCAGGTGTCGGTGACGATGATGTCCGCACCTTCGACCGCCTCGCGCGGGTCAGCGACGACGCGCGCGTGCCCCGAGGCGCGGACGATCGCCTCCTCCTCGGGCTGAAACCCCTGTGGGCAGGCGGCGACGACGTCGAATTGCATCAGCCCGGCGGCCTCGACAATCGAGGCGAGCACGTTGTTGCCATCGCCCAGCCACGCGACCTTGAGCCCGGGCAGCGCCTTGCCGCTCTCGATGATCGTCAGCAGGTCGGCCATGATCTGGCACGGATGCGACGCGTCGGTTAGCCCGTTGATGACGGGGACGCTGGCATGATGCGCCATCTCCTCGACCTTGGCATGATCGTCGGTGCGGATCATGATCGCGTCGACATAGCCCGACAGCACGCGCGCGGTGTCGGCGATCGATTCGCCGCGCCCGAGCTGCATGCTGCCGGCATCGGCGACGATCGACGTCCCGCCGAGCTGGCGGATCGCCATGTCGAAGCTGAACCGCGTGCGCGTCGAGTTTTTTTCGAACACCATCGCCAGCGTGTGGCCGGCGAGCGGCGCATCGGCGTCGGCGCGGCCCTTGGTGAAGCCGGCGCGCGCCGCCTTGCGATCGAGCGCGTCGGCAAGCATCGCGGCGATGCCGTCGGCGCCGGCGTCGGTGAGATTCAGGAAATGGCGGTTGCTCATTGTAACGACCCCGTAAGAAGTTCCGTTCGTCCTGAGTAGGGGCTGAGCGAAGCCGAAGACCCATATCGAAGGACAATGCCCCAAGCGGGCCAGTCCTTCGATACGCCACTTCGACTTCGCTCAGTGGCTACTCAGGACGAACGGGGTTTAGTGACCGCGCAAAGGCACTCAATCGTCGGCGGCGGGCACGTAGATACGCGCCGCGGTCGACAGCTTGTCGATGCATTCGGCGATATGGCTCTCGTCGATCACCAGCGGCGGCAGGATGCGGATGACGTTCTCTCCCGCGGCCACCAGCAGCAGGTTGTGATGATCGCGTGCGAACGCGACGAACGCACGGCTGTCGCTTTTCAGCTTCAACCCGAGCATCAGGCCGGTGCCACGCACGCTGTCGAACAGGTGATCGTGATTGGGGATCATCTGCTCGAGCCCCTGGCGCAACCGGTCGCCCATCGTCGCGACATGCTCCAGGAACCCGTCCTCGAGGATCACGTCGAGCACCGCCTCGCCCGCCGCCATCCCGAGCGGGTTGCCGCCATAGGTCGAGCCGTGCGTCCCCGCGACCATGCCCTTGGCCGCCTCTTCGGTCGCGAGGCACGCGCCGAGCGGGAAGCCGCCGCCGATCCCCTTGGCGACCGACATGATGTCGGGGGTAATGCCGTAGAGTTCATGCGCGAACAGCTTGCCGGTCCGGCCATAGCCGCACTGGACCTCGTCGAGCACCAGCAAGAGGCCATGCTCGTCGCAGGCCTTGCGCAGGCCCTGGAGAAATTCGGGGCTCGCCTGGCGGATACCACCCTCGCCCTGGATCGGCTCGACCAAGAAGCCTGCGGTGTTGTCGTCGATCAGCGCGAGCGCACCCTCGAGGTCGTTGAACTTGGCATAGGCGAATCCGGGCAGCAGCGGCTCGAACCCGTCGCGCATCTTGGCCTGGTTGGTCGCCGAGATCGTGCCGAGCGTGCGGCCGTGGAACGCGGTGTCGAACGTGATCAGCGTGTGACGCTCGGGATTGCCGTTCGCGAAATGATAGCGGCGCGCGGTCTTGATCGCGCACTCGACCGCTTCTGCACCCGAATTGGTGAAGAACACGGTGTCGGCGAACGTATTGTCGACGAGCCGCTGCGCGAGATGTTCGCCCTGCGGTGACCCGTACAGGTTCGACACGTGCATCAACGTCGCGGCCTGGTCGGCGATCGCCTTGGTCAGATGCGGGTGGCCATGGCCGAGCGCATTGACCGCGATGCCGCTGGCGAAGTCGAGATATTGCTGGCCGTCCTCACCGAACAGATAGGCGCCCTCGCCTCGGACCGGACGCACGCCACACCGCGGGTAGACGGGCATGAGCGGGGTGATGGTCACAGGCGCTTCCTCTTCGAAACGAGAAGGGCGGCCCGTGATGGACCGCCCCGGAGGCGCCTAATACCGGTGACGGGGGATGGGCGTCAACACCGCGGACGTCCGACGCAGCCCTGTCTGATCCGTACCAAGGCGCGGACTCCGCTTGCGGCGCCCCGGCAGCACGCGCAATCTTCCCCTTGGCTCCATCCGACGTCGCAAACGCGCCGGCGCAAGCCCAGTCGCGTCCCCATCGAGAGGAGGTTGACGTATGAAACGCTATGCGACCGGCCTGGCAGTGATGCTGGCCATGGCTCTTGCCACCACCCCCGCGCTTGCCAAGGGCGTGTTCGACGGCACCTGGAAGGGAGACGTGAAGGCGAGCAAGCCTGCAGAGAAGCCCTCGATCATCCTCCTGCAGGCGGGCACCTTCAGCTGCACGACGTGCAAGCCCGCGATGAAATTCCCCGCCGATGGCGCGTTTCACCCGATCGTCGGCAATCCCTATTATGACGAGGCATCGGTCGCGGTGGTGGATGCGACGACGGTCAAGCGGGCGTTCCGGAAGAGCGGAAAGACAGTCGCCGAGGCGACGGTGACCCTGGCCGCGGACGGGCAGAGTTCGTCCTCCGCCTTTGTCGACCGGACCGCACCGAGCGGCGTGGAGGTGTCGGGAACGACGGTCAATGCGCGCGTCGCACCCGCCCCCGCGGGTGCCCATGCGTTATCGGGTGCGTGGCGCGAAACCACGGATACGCAGGTATCCGACACGGGCCTCGTCTTCACCTTCGCACAGGACGGGAAGACCATGGCCTTCTCGACGCCGACCGGCATATCCTATGCCGCGACGATCGACGGTCCGCCGGCAACGGTGACCGGGGATCCGGGCTGGACGAAGGTCGCCCTGAAACAGACCGGACCGACGACTCTGTTCGAAACCGATTACGAGGGCGACACGCCGATTGGTACATATAGCATGTCGCTCTCGCCCGACGGCACGACGATGACCACCGCGGTCAACGACCTGAAACACGGGAAGACCTCGACGATGGTCGCGCACAGGCAGTGATCCCGGAGGCAAGCGGGGGCGTCTATCGAACGGCCCCCGCTTGCCCCAATGGTCACGCGTCGATGGCTTCCTCGTCCAGCCGTCCGGCATTTTCCTGGATGAAGGCAAAGCGGTGCGCGGGGTTGTTGCCCATCAGGCGGTCGACCAGGTCCTTCACCCCTGCCCGCTCCTCATATTCCTGCGGCAGGGTGATGCGCAGCATGCCGCGGGTGGCGGGGTCCATCGTCGTCTCGCGGAGCTGGCCGGGGTTCATCTCGCCAAGGCCCTTGAAGCGGCCGACATCAACCCTCTTGCCCTTGAACACCGTGCGTTCGAGTTCGGCGCGGTGTGCGTCGTCGCGCGCATAGACGCTCTTAGTACCGACGGTCAGGCGGTAGAGCGGCGGCTGCGCGAGATAGAGGTGCCCGCGGCGGACGATGTCGGGCATTTCCTGGAAGAAGAACGTCATCAGCAGCGTCGCGATATGCGCGCCGTCGACGTCGGCATCGGTCATGATGACGACGCGCTCGTAGCGCAGATTGTCCGCCACGCAGTCCTTCCGCGTGCCGCAGCCGAGCGCCAGCGTCAGGTCGGCGATTTCCTGGTTCGCGAAGATCTTCGCACTGGTCGCGGACGCGACGTTCAGGATTTTGCCGCGGATCGGCAGGATCGCCTGCGTCTTGCGGTCGCGCGCCTGCTTGGCCGAGCCGCCAGCCGAATCGCCCTCGACGATGAACAGCTCGGTGCCCTCGGGCGAGTTGGCGGAACAGTCGGTCAGCTTGCCGGGCAGCCGCAATTTGCGGGCGGACGTCGCGGTCTTGCGCTTGACGTCGCGTTCCTGCTTGCGGCGCAGGCGCTCGTCCATCCGCTCGAGCACATAGTTCAACAGTGCCTTGCCGCGGTCCATATTGTGGCTGAGGAAATGGTCGAAATGGTCGCGCACCGCCTTCTCGACGAGGCCCGCGGCCTCGGGGCTGGTCAGGCGGTCCTTGGTCTGGCTCTGGAACTGCGGTTCGCGGATGAACACCGACAGCATCAGCTCGCTGCCGATCATCACGTCGTCCGCGCTGATATCCTTGGTCTTCTTGTTGCCGACCAGATCGCCGAACGCGCGCAGGCCCCGCACCAGCGCCTGGCGCAGGCCCTGTTCGTGCGTGCCGCCATCGGGGGTCGGGATGGTGTTGCAATACCAGCTGTACGAGCCGTCGCTCCACAGCGGCCAGGCGATCGCCCATTCGACGCGCCCCTGCGTCTCGCCCTGCGCGCTCGGGAAATCCTGCGAGCCGGAGAAGAAGTCGGCGGTCGCGCATTCGCGGCCCGCGACCTGATCGCGCAGATGGTCGGCGAGCCCGCCGGGGAACTGGAACACCGCCTGCGCGGGCGTATCGTCGCTGATCAGTTCGGGCGCGCAGTGCCAGCGAATCTCGACGCCCGCGAATAGATAGGCCTTCGACCGGACGAGCTTGTGCAGCCGCTGCGGCTTGAAGTGCAGCTCGTTGCCGAAGATCTCGGTATCGGGGGTGAAGGCGACGCTGGTGCCGCGACGGTTGGGGGTGGTGCCGAGCCGCTCGATCGGGCCGAGCGTCTGCCCCTTGGCGAAGCGCTGGCGATAGAGCTGGCGGTCGCGCGCGACCTCGACGACAGTGTCGGACGACAGCGCGTTGACGACGCTGATGCCGACGCCGTGCAGACCGCCCGAGGTCGCATAGGCCTTGCCCGCGAACTTGCCGCCCGAATGCAGCGTCGAAAGGATCACCTCGAGCGCGGACTTGTCGGGGAATTTGGGATGCGGATCGACCGGGATCCCGCGGCCATTGTCGACGATCGTCAGCCGGTTGCCGGGCTCGAGCGTGACCTCGATCCGCGTCGCGTGACCCGCGACCGCCTCGTCCATCGCATTGTCGAGCACTTCGGCGGCGAGGTGGTGCAGCGCGCGCTCGTCGGTGCCGCCGACATACATGCCCGGGCGGCGGCGGACGGGTTCGAGCCCCTCGAGCACCTCGATCGAGGACGCGTCATAGGTCGGGGCGGTCTTGGACTGGGTCGTGAACAGGCCTTCGGGCAGGTCTTCTGGCATGACGTGGTATATGGCTTAGCCAGCGATCCGTGCAAGCGCGCAACCGCTGTTGCGGAAAAGCCACAACATGAACTTTCCGTCATGTTTTCGTCATGTTCGCGGATATATTGGCGGGACGCTCCGTTTCTTGGTTGTCTTAGATCAATCATATCCGGAGCTTACATGCGTACATCCCTCTATGCCGGCCTCGCTGGCGCGGTCATTCTCGGTCTCACGGCATCGCCGGCATTCGCGCAGGAGACCACCGAGGACGCACCGTTCAACGGTCTCTATGTCGGCGCAGCGGGCGGTTATGACGTACAGCCGAATGATGCAGGATCGTCGATCCTGTTCGATCGCAATCTCGACGGGCGGTTCGGGGATGCGGTGACGACGGCAGCCGGCGCCAACGCGTTCAGCAGCGGGTTCTGCAACGGCGCGACGACCGCCACGACGCTGACCGGTGGCCGCGGCTGCCGCAAGGACAAGGACGGCGCCGCGTATTATGGCCGCGTCGGCATGGACACGCAGCGCGGCAACATCGTCGTCGGCGTGGTCGGCGAATTCGGCAAGAGCGAGATCACCGACAGCGTCACCGCCTTCTCGACGACGCCTGCCAGCTACGTGATGACGCGCAGCGTCGACTGGGAAGCCTCGATCCGCGGCCGTGCGGGCTATGCGGTCAACACCACGCTGTTCTACGGCACGTTCGGTGCGGGCTATGCCAAGATCGACCGGGACTTCTACAGCACCAACACCGGCAACGCCTATCAGCAGAGCGGCAAGCGCCAGCAGTTCGGTATCCTCGGCGGCGGCGGTATCGAGCAGAAGGTCACGCCGAACATCTCGGTCGGCATGGAATATATGTTCCACCAGTATCAGGACGACGATTTCCGCGTCCGCGTGACGCAGGGCACGCAGCCGGCAACGAACCCGTTCGTGCTGGCGCCGAACACGACCGGCACGGACTTCCGTCGCAGCGACGACAAGTTCCGCTGGCACAGCCTGCGCGCGACGGCAGCGTTCCGGTTCTAAGCGCAGGATGGTGTGACGCCGAACGGCGTCACACCATCCAAGCTCGGCCGGCGTCGCACCAGCGACGTCCGACGACGCGGCTTCGCCGCGGCGCGGGTGAGGACACAGGGTCGCTTCCCGACACGGGAGGCGGCCCTTTTTTTGTGAATATGGTTTCCCAAGGCACCACCCCGGCGAAAGCCGGGGCCCATTTGGGAGGACGAAGCCATCCACGCGTTGCCCGCCGTTACTACGGCCTTCCCAACCGGGCCCCGGCCTTCGCCGGGGTGGTGCTGAGGTGTTGGACGGCGGGACTCGCGTATCTTGAGTTCAGCGCTTGGCGAATCAAAAAAACGGGCCGCCTCCCAGCGAGAAGCGGCCCAACGTTCTGGTCAGTGGATACCCCAAAATCCACCCCGGCGAAGGCCGGGGCCCAGTTGGGGGACGGAGGTAACTACGCGTTGCCCGCCGTTACCACGGCCTTCCCAACTGGGCCCCGGCCTCCGCCGGGGTGGTGCTGGGGATTGGCTCCGCGACAGACATACATCCGAGGCACGGAGAGCGAAAACGCCCCCCCAATCTCAGCGCGCGCGCGGGCCGCCGAAGGGGAGTGGCGGCGTCGGACGGCGGTCGCGGCGGGGCAGCTGTGCCTGATAGGCGTGACCGCAATGCGCGACGCAATAGGGGAAGCCCGGGTTCACCTTGTCACCACAAAAGTGGAAATCGGGCTCGCCGGGATGGCCGAGCGGCCATTTGCAGATGCGGTCGTTGAGCTCGAGCAGGCTCGTCTTGCCCGCCATTTCAGGCGAAGGCTTGGCGGGGACGAGACGCCGCGGCGGGGCGGGCGTGCTCGGCGGCTGCTGCTCACCGGGCGCCTGGCGGAGAAAGCCGCCGGGTCCGATCGAGCGGAGGATAGGCTGTGGTGCGCGGACCGGTGCGGCGGCGGGTTCGACCGCGTCCTCGTCCTCGTCCTCGTCCTCGTCGTCGTCCTCATCCGCGGCGACGGGTGCCGTACGCGGCGCCGGCTCGGGTGAAGCGGCGACGGGTACTGGTTCAGGCGCGGGAGCCGGCGCTGCAGCGACGGGCGCGGCGGCGACCATGGGCGGCGTGTCGACAACGGACGACTCGGCCGGCCTGGCCTCGGCCGCCTTCGCCTCCGCGACCCTCGCTTCTGCGTTCTTCGCGTCGGGGTCGTTCGGCTTCACCGGCGACGGGCGCGCCTGAAGCTCAAGGCGGTGCGCCTTGCCGATCACGGCGTTGCGGCTGACGCCACCCAGCGCTTCGGCGATCTGGCTGGCGGTCTGGCCGGCTTCCCACATCGTCTTGAGCGTCTCGATACGCTCGTCGGTCCAGGACATGTTCGTTCCTCAGTCTTCGGGTCGGCCGGTATAGTCTTCGTCAACCGGGTTGCGGGCGACAGCGGCAGCGATTACCCGCAACCCCCATGAGCAGCCAGCCCCCAATCGGTGAAATCCAGTCGGCGGTGCAATCCGCCCCCGGCGTTCCCGTCATTCGCAACGTGAACTGGGAGGGACTTCGTACCCTCTATATCAAGGAGGTGCGCCGGTTCTTCAAGGTCCAGCTGCAGACGGTGTGGGCGCCGGCGATGACGACATTGCTATTCCTGATCGTTTTCACCATCGCGACGGGCGCGAAACGCCCCGTGCTGGTCGGCGGCGAGACCGTGATGTTCGCTGACTTCATCGCCCCCGGGCTGATCATCAGCCAGGGCATGATGGGCCCGGCGTTTGCCAATGCGAGCTTCTCGCTGCTGGTCGGCAAGATGCAGGGCACGATCGTCGACTATCTTCAGCCACCACTGTCGACCGCCGAGCTGCTCGCAGCGCTGGTCGGCGGAGCGGTGACGCGCGCGGTGCTGGTCGGGTGCGTCGTCTGGGCGGCGATGGCGCTGTATCCAGGCGTCCACGTCACGCCGCATGCGCCGCTTGCAATCCTGTGGTTCGGCCTGCTCGGCGCGACCTTCCTCGCGCTGCTCGGCGTGCTGACGTCGATCTGGGCGGACAAGTTCGACCATGCCGCCGCTGTCACGAACTTCGTTGTCGCGCCGCTCTCGCTACTGTCGGGCACCTTCTATTCGGTCGACACGCTGGCGCCCGCGTTCCGCGCGTTCAGCCACGTCAATCCGTTCTTCTACATCATCTCGGGCTTTCGCTACGGCTTTCTGGGCGTTGCCGATTCGCCGGTGATCGTCGGCGGCCTCGTCATCCTGGCGATCGACGTCGCGCTCGCCACCCTGTGCTACATGCTGCTGAAAAGCGGCTGGAAACTGAAGAACTAGCCCCATGACAACCGACATTGCCATCGCCCGCAGCGTCGCGCTGCGCCCCATCGCGCGGGTCGCCGACGCGCTCGGCATCCCCGACGACGCGGTCGAGCCTTACGGCCGGTTCAAGGCCAAGATCACACTCGACTGGCTCGAGGCGCATGGCCGCCGCGAGGGGGCGCGGCGTGGCCGGCTGGTGCTGGTCACCGCGATCAACCCGACGCCCGCGGGCGAGGGCAAGACGACGACCTCCGTCGGGCTGGCCGACGCGCTGAACCTGACGGGGCGCAAGACCGTGCTGGCACTGCGTGAGCCATCGCTGGGGCCGTGCTTCGGCACCAAGGGCGGGGCGACCGGCGGCGGGCGGGCGCAGGTCGCGCCGATGGAGGACATCAACCTTCATTTCACCGGCGATTTCCACGCGATCACCGCGGCGCACAACCTGCTCGCGGCGATGATCGACAATCATATCCACTGGGGCAACGCGCTGCAGATCGACGTGCGGCGCGTGGTGTGGCGCCGCGTGCTCGACATGAACGACCGTGCGCTGCGCGACATCGTCCAGTCGATCGGCGGGGTCGCCAATGGCTATCCGCGCGAATCGGGGTTCGACATCACCGTCGCCTCCGAGGTCATGGCGATCCTGTGCCTCAGCGAGAATCTGGCCGACATGGAGCGGCGGCTGGGTGACATCGTCGTCGCCTATACGCGCGATCGCAGCCCCATCACCGCGCGCGACCTGAAGGCCGACGGCGCGATGGCGGTCCTGCTGGCCGAGGCGATCAAGCCGAACCTCGTCCAGACGCTCGAGGGCAACCCCGCCTTCCTGCACGGCGGGCCGTTCGCCAATATCGCGCACGGCTGCAACTCGGTGATCGCGACGCGCGCGGCGCTGGCGCTGGGCGACTATGTCGTGACCGAGGCGGGCTTCGGCGCGGATCTGGGCGCGGAGAAGTTCTTCGACATCAAATGCCGCCAGGCGGGGCTGTCCCCCGATGCGGTGGTGATCGTCGCGACGGTCCGCGCGCTCAAGATGAACGGCGGGGTCGCCAAGGCCGATCTCGGCGCGGAGGACGTGGAGGCGGTCCGGCGCGGTGCGGTCAATCTCGTCCGCCATATCGAGAATATCCGCCAGTTCGGTGTTCCCGCGGTCGTCGCGATCAACCATTTTTACACCGACAGCGAGGCCGAGATCGCGGTCGTGCACGAGGCGGCGAGCGCGCACGGCGCCCGTGCGATCCTGTGCCGCCACTGGGCCGAGGGCGGCGCGGGGGCAACCAAGCTCGCCGACGCGGTGGCCGAGCTGTGCGACACGCATGCCGCGAATTTCGCGCCGCTTTATGGCGACGAGCTGTCGCTGTTCGACAAGATCGACACGGTTGCCCGGCGCATCTACCGCGCCGAACATGCGGTCGCGGAACCCAGCGTGCTCGCGCAGCTCAAGCGCTGGGAGGATGCCGGCTATGGCCACCTGCCCGTCTGCCTTGCCAAGACGCAGTACAGCTTCTCGAGCGACCCTGCGCTGCTCGGCGCGCCGACCGGGCATATCGTGCCGGTGCGCGAGGTTCGGCTGGCGGCGGGCGCGGGCTTCGTCGTCGCGATCTGCGGCGAGATCATGACGATGCCCGGCCTCCCGCGCGTCCCCGCGGCGGAAGCCATCCGGCTCGATGCGGATGGGTTGATCGAAGGGCTGTTCTAACCTGATCCTCCCCCTGGCGGGGGAGGATCGCTCACTTCTTCTTCGGGCGGCGGTGGCGGAGGCGGCGGAACAGGCCGCGCTTCGCGAAGCTCTCGAACATCTCCTCGGGGCCCTCGGGATCGAGCACCTCATTGTCCGCCAGCCATTCCTCGACCGCGGTCAGGTCGGGCGCCTCATAGGCGCGCAGCGACTTGCCCTGCCCGCGCAGCCGCTCGATCGTCTCGATCAGCGACCCGGTCTCGGCGATCATCGTGGTCACCACCTCGACATCGACCGCGAGATGTTCGGCGATCAGGTCGTTGCGGATCGCGGTGATCCCCGTGCTCGTCGCCTCGTCATGCGCGCGGATCGCGAGGTCGCATTCGGTGTCGAGCCGCAGCGAACGGTTGTTCATGTTCGACGACCCGAGCCGGAAGATCTGGTCGTCCGCGATCAGGATCTTGGCATGGCAATAGATCGCCTCCCCGCCGCTGGTGTAGGGATGATACATGCGCAGCCGCTTGTGGACGTCGCGGTGCGCCAGCGCGGTCATGAGGCGCGCGCGCGCGGTGTCCATCGCGATCGGCTCGAGCCACCCCTGCGCAGTCACCGGGTTGATGATCACGATTTCAGGCCCGTCCGCCTCGTCGAGACGGCGCGCGACCGCCTCGGCGATCTTGCGCGACGCGAAATACTGGCTCTCGATATAGAGATGCCGCTTGGCCCCGGCGATCTGCGCGAGGAACAGCGCCTCGCTCTCGTGCACCGGGACCTGATCATCCATCTCGGGTTCGGTCCGCGCGATCGCGACGTCGACATCGCGGAAATGCACGCCGAGCTCGTCGGGCCAGCAGGCCGCGCCAGGGTTCGCCTCGGCGATCGGCACGCCGCCTGCCAGCACCCAGCGGTCGCGGAACAGCTGCCCCAATGCGGTCGCGACGGGGCCTGCGACCGCGCTGATCGCGTCGTGCCACGGCTTGTAGGGACGGCCCGAGGGACGCCGCCGCCGCGCATCGTCATGGCGATGCTCGCGCGTGTCCCAGCGGTCGCCGGTCATGTCGATCCCGCCGCAAAAGGCGAGGCAATCGTCGATGATGACGATCTTCTGGTGATGCGACCCCGCGGTCGGATGATGGCCGTCGAGCTTGGTATGGATGCGCGGATGCCGCATCCACTTCATCATCGTGAACAGCGTCGAGCCGCGGAACAGCGACTTGATCGCACCAGTATCCCAGCGGAGGAGGAATATCTCGAGCTCGGGCTCGCGTTCGACCAGCCACAGGATGAACGCGCCGAGCGTCGGCGGTTCGCCGGGGCGGTCGACCCCGGGTTCGAGCTGGATCCGCGCATCGAAATCCCAGCCGATCAGCATGATCCGCCGCTTGGCGTTGAGCATGGCGACGCGCGCCTGACGGAAATATTCCTCCGCATCGACGATCACGGACATCTGGTCTGCGCGTTCGATACGCCAGCATTCGGTTCCGATCCGCACGTCCAGGTCCCCTTGTCGTCGCCGCTTGCGCCCGGCCGAATTCGTTCAACGCCGTAACGACGCTCTGTTTCCGCGCATCGTCAGAACCTATCTGCGGTGCAGATGGCCGCTTCTCCTACCCCGCCGCCGGTGCAGCGCAAGATCATCCATGTCGACATGGACGCCTTCTATGCCTCGGTCGAACAGCGCGACGACCCGACATTGAAGGGACGGCCGGTCGCGGTGGGTGGTTCGCGCGCGCGCGGGGTGGTCGCCGCCGCGAGCTACGAGGCGCGCACCTTCGGGGTGCACAGCGCGATGCCATCGGTCACCGCGCTCAGGCGCTGTCCCGACCTCGTCTTCGTGCCGCCGCGCTTCGACGTGTACCGTGCAGTGTCCGACCAGATCCGCGCGATCTTCGCGCATTTCACCCCGCTCGTCGAACCGCTGTCGCTCGACGAGGCGTATCTAGACGTCACCGCCGATATCCGCGGGGTCGGATCGGCGCAGGCGATCGCCGAGGAGATCCGCGCGCGGATCAAGGCCGATACCGGGCTGACCGCGTCGGCCGGGGTCAGCTACAACAAGTTCATCGCCAAGCTTGCGTCGGACCAGAACAAGCCCGACGGAATCTGCGTCATCACGCCGAAACGCGGGGCTGCGTTCGTCGCGTCATTGCCGGTCAAGCGGTTCCACGGCGTAGGCCCGGTCACTGCCAAGCGTATGGAACAGCTCGGCATCCTGACCGGTGCTGATCTGCTCGAACGCCCGCTGGCGTTCCTCCAGGCGCATTTCGGCAGCTATGCGGACTATCTCTACGGCGCAGCACGCGGGATCGATCACCGCCCGGTGCGCGTTAACGGTGCCGCCAAGTCGGTCGGTGCGGAGCGGACGTTCGAGACCAATCTGAGCGATCCGGCGGCACTGCGCGAGGCGTTGCACCGCGTCGCCGATGCGGCGTGGGTGCGGATCGAACGGCACGACACGCGCGGAAGAACGGTAACGCTGAAACTGCGCCATGCCGATTTCCGGACGATCACGCGCGCGCGCTCTTCGAGCGCCGCGGTGGTCGACAAGGCTGCGTTCGTCGCCGCGGGACTGGACCTGCTGATGGCGCAGCTTCCGGTACCGCAGGGCGTCCGGCTGCTCGGCCTGACGCTGTCGGGGCTGGTCGGCGACGAGCCGGACGATGCACAGCCCGTCCTGCTCTGACCCGCCGCTCGCTTCGCGGGTGTGGGATCAGACGCCCGGCGACGGTGCCATGACGCGGGGCGCAGCGGCCGGATCCCCGCCCAGACCGCGTGCTTCCGCCATGGTCCGGGCGATCGCAGCAGGTACCGGGTGCGAGAAGAAGAAGCCCTGGAGATGGCTGGCCCCCGCCAGGCGCAAGGCCTGGACCTGCGCCTCGGTCTCGACGCCCTCGGCGATGACCCCGATGCCGAGCGCGCGGCCCAGACTGATGATCGAATGGACGATCGCCGCGCTTTCGCGCTCGCGGCCCATCCCCTCGATGAAGCTGCGGTCGATCTTCAGGCAGTCGAGCGCGAAGGTGCGGATGTTGTGCAGGCTCGAATAGCCCGTCCCGAAATCGTCGAGCGCGATGCGGAACCCCATGCGGCGCAACGCGCCCAGCGTCTCTGCCGCACGCTCGGCATCGTCGAAGATCGCGGTCTCGGTGATCTCGATCTGCAACCGGCTGGGATCGACCCCGGCACGGCGGACGCTCTCGCTGACATAGTCAACGAAATGGTGGCGCCGGAACTGCCGCGGGCTGAAATTGACCGAGACATACTGACCCGGCCACTGCGTCAGGACCGCGAGCGCATTGCGCAGCACCCAGTCGCCCAGGTCGTGAATGAGGTTCGATTCCTCCGCGATCGGCATGAACAGGCCCGGGCTGATCGGGCCGTAAGCCATCGTGTTCCAGCGCAGCAGCGCCTCGAACCCGACCACCTCGATCGATTCGCGCGACACGATCGGCTGGAACACCAGGCTGAGCTCGTTGTTCGCGATCGCTTCGCCAAGCCCGCTTTCGACCCGCCGGCGAAAGCGGATATCCTCGTCCATGCTCTCGTCGAACACGCGCGCCATGCGTCGACCGCTTCTTTTGGCATCGTTCAGCGCAAGGTCGGCCCGCCGCATGACGTCGACCGGGTCGCTGCCCTGCCCGCCATGCGTCACGACCAGCCCGGCCGAGGCGCCGCCCTGGACGGAACTGCCAAAGACCTGGAGGCTGACCGAACAGGCCGCGATCATCCGTTCGCAGGCGAGCAGGGCGCTGGTCTCGTCCCCAGTGCTGAACAACACGCCGAATTCGTCGCCGCCGAGCCGCGCGACCAGCGCGCCGTCGGGCGAGGACCGGCCGAGGATCGCGCAATTCTCGCGGATCAGCGCGTCGCCGGCAAGATGCCCCAGCGTGTCGTTGACCAGCTTGAACCGGTCGAGATCGATCATCACCGTCGCGAACCACCCGTCCGCGCGGGTGCGTTCGGCAAGCGCGCGGAGGAACGCCAGCCGATTGGGCGCGTCGGTCAGCGAATCATGTGTCGCCAGATGGATCGCACGGCTTTCATTGGCCGCCAGCTCGGCAGCCCGGACCTCGAGCTGCGCCACCTGCCGCACGAGCGCTGCACGCACCGCGTTGCAGTCATGGTCGAACTGCCAGCGCTGCGTCAGTGCCAGCGCGGTCTGGCGCAACTCGGCGCCGACGAACGGCTTGGCGATATGGAAGACCTTGTCGACCGGCCCGGCCACTTTGGCGATCCCGGCGAGCGAGGCACCGTCGAGCGCGGTGACGATCACGAAATTGATGTCGGGGTCCAGTTCACGGATCCGGCGCGCCGTCTCGCAGACGTCGAGCCCCGACGCCATCTGCAGATCGAGGAAGGCGACCGCGAACGGCGCGGGCTCGGCGATGGCGGATTCGACCGCGGCGATCGCGTCGATGCCGGTCCCGACGGAGGTTATCGAAAATGCGTCGGCCTGCGGGTCAGCCGCCGCTGGTTCCGTCCCGAGAATCGCACGGGCGTAGTCGTCATGAACTCCGGGTTCGTCGTCGACAATCAGAATACGCATCGGACACCGTTCCTCGCGATACCTGACCCCGCCCGTATAGGCGGTTTTCCAGGCCTTATCGCGCGGCCCGGTGGGTAGGCATCTGTAATTAATATGACATGAAGGCCGAGCTTCCCGACCCTCCGACCGAGTCACCAAGCGCTTGGCCACCAAGGATAATCGCGCCGAGCGGGCCGGCATTGCCGCCGAGTGCCGGCGGTACGACGAACGTATCGACCAGCGTCGGCTCGGGCAATGCGATATACCCCCCGAGACTGCGCGTCAGCGCGGCACGGACCCGCGGTAACAGATGGCCGGCGCCCATTACCCCGCCACCGATGACGATCCTGCGCGGAATCCCGGTGAGCACGAGCGTGTGGCACAACTGGCCAAGCGCCTCCGCGACGCCCGTCCAGACCGGATGATCGGCGGGGGCCTCATCGGCGGGATGGCCGAGCCGCGCGGCGATCGCCGGCCCCGACACGAGTCCCTCGAGGCAGGCGCCGTGAAACGGGCAACTGCCGATCCAGTCGTCGCCCGGCGTTCGGACCGGCCGGATATGCCCGAGTTCCGAATGCATCAGCCCGTCGACCGGTCGATGCCCCGCGATCAGCCCCGCGCCGACCCCGGTGCCGACGGTCACATAGGCGATGTCCGCCAGGCCCTGCGCCGCACCCCAGCGCGCCTCGGCCAGCGCCGCGCCGACGACGTCGGTATGGAAGCCGGTCGGCACCGCATAGCGACGCTGCAGGCGCCCGGCGACGTCGGTCCCCGCCCAACCGGGCTTGGGCGTCGAGGTGATCTGGCCGTAGTCACCACCGCGCCGATCGATCCCGACCGGGCCGAAGCTCGCAATTCCGATCGCTACGAACCCGCTCCAGCGGTCGAGCACGGCTTCGATCGCGGCGAGCGTCTCATCGGGGCGAGTTGTCGGAATTCGTACGATTTCCTCGATCGCATCGGGCCCTCGCGCCAGGATACAGATGCACTTGGTCCCGCCAAGTTCGATCCCGGCCACCAATGGTATTTCGCTCATCCCTGTCCCCAAACCAATGCTTTGGCTGCAGCAATTCGTCCGGCGGGGCAGATCCGTCAAGTTGCTGTAATTTACTCCATGTTAACAACATAAGTCTATCGCGCAAGTCGACTCGTTGCGCATAATGCTGGCGACTGGAGCATAGAAATGCGGGCGTATGAAGAGGCGGCACGGCTTGATGCATTGCGCCAATTGCGCCTGCTCGACACCAGCGCCAGCGAAAGCTTCGATCGCATCACCCGGATGGCGGGCCAGATCTTCGGGCTGCCAATCGCCGCAATCTCGCTGACCGATACCGACCGGCAATGGTTCAAGTCGCGCGTCGGGATCACGCACGACCACATCGCGCGGGCCAAGGCCCCGTGCGCGGAGGTCGCCGAGACGACGCAGGGTCTGGTGATACCCGACCTGGCGGCCGACGGCTTCTATGCCAACAGCCCGCTCGCGCAGTCCGGCATCCGCTTCTATGCGGGTGCGCCGCTGATCACGCGGGAGGGCCATGGGCTCGGGTCGCTCTGCGTGCTGGGCGCCGAACCCCGAACCGCCTCGCCCGAGGAGCTTGCCGCGCTGACCGACCTTGCGGCGATGGTCATGGCACAGATCGACCTCCAGCATGCGGTCGGGCGGGTCGATCCGGTCAGCGCGCTACCCAACCGCTTCCGGTTTCTGGAAGATCTCGACGATCTCGCGCGTGACACGCCCGGCGAGCAGCGCTTCGTCGTGCTGCTCGACCTCGCGCGTGCCGACCAGCTGAATGCGCTGATCCGGGTGATGGGCGCCGGCTATATCGAAACGCTGGTCAAGGAATCGGCGCGGACCTTGCGCGAGCAACTGGGATCCGCACGAACGCTCTATCACGTGGCCGCGACCCAGTTTGCCTTCCTGTCCGCGCCGGGTGCGACCATGCCCGGCTATCTCGACGTGGTGAGCGCCGGGCTCGCGGTCAGTGCCGCGGGCTCGATCGCGCGGTTCGTGACGACGATGGCGGCCGGGATCGTCCCCGTGACGCTGGGTGCGATCCGGTCGCAGGAAATCCTGCGCGCTGCCCACAGCGCCGCACAGGATGCGCAGGCCAAGGACAGCCTGATCAGCGTCTATGCGACGTCGAACGATTCCGAATACCGGCGCAATATCGTGCTGCTCAGCGCGTTCGGCACCGCGCTGGAGGACGGCGCGTCGCTCCGCCTGGTCTATCAGCCGCGGATCGACCTTGGATCCCGTCGCTGCGTCGGGGCGGAAGCGTTGCTGCGCTGGAACGACCCGACGCTGGGCGACGTATCGCCCGCCGAGTTCATCCCGATCGTCGAGCGGACCACGCTCGCCAAGCCGACCACCGCATTCGTCCTCGACACCGCCCTGCGTCAGCTGGCGGCGTGGCAGGCGTGTGGCGTCTCGCTGCCTCTGTCGATCAACATCTCGGCGACCAATCTCGACGAGGACGGACTCGTCGCGGCAATCGCCGCGGCGCTCGACACGCACAATGTCGCGCCCGACATGCTCGAGGTCGAGGTGACCGAAAGCGCGATGATGGAGAATTCGGCGCAGTCGCTTGCCAGGCTCGAGGCGCTGGCGGCGACCGGGGTCCGCGTTGCGATCGACGATTTCGGGACCGGCCACAGCAGCCTGGCCTATCTCCAGACGCTGCCCGCGAGCGTGGTCAAGATCGACAAGTCGTTCGTCGACCCGCTCGACACCGACGACGCCCGCAGCCGGACGGTGATCGCGACGATGATCTCGCTGTCGAAAAAGCTCGGCTTCCGCGTGGTGGCCGAGGGCGTGGAGTCCGTCGGCGCCGTCGACACGCTGACGCGGATGGCGTGCGACGAGGCACAGGGCTATGTCTTCGCCCGCCCGCTCGAAGCGCAGGACGTCCTGCCCTGGATCGCGCGGTTCAACGGCGACGACCAGATGCCGCCATTGCCCCACCGCGAGGCGGCCTGAGCCGCGGCGCCCTTATTCGACGGTGACCGACTTCGCCAGGTTGCGCGGCTGATCGACGTCGGTCCCCTTGAGCACCGCGACGTGATAGGCGAGCAGCTGGACCGGCACCGCATAGACCAGAGGCGCGATCAGCGGGTGGACCTTGGGCATGGTGATCGTCGCCATGCAGCCCTCGCCCGCCGCCTGGATGCCGTCATAGTCGCTGATCAGCACGACCTTGCCGCCGCGCGCCATCACTTCCTGCATGTTGCTGACGGTCTTGTCGAACAGCGGCCCCGACGGTGCGATGACGATGACCGGCACATGCTCGTCGATCAGCGCGATCGGGCCGTGCTTCATCTCGCCCGCGGCATAGCCCTCGGCGTGGATATAGCTGATTTCCTTCAGCTTCAGCGCACCCTCAAGCGCGAGCGGGTAATCCGTACCGCGCCCGAGATACAGCACGTCGCGCGCACCCGCGACGGTGTGCGCCATCGCCTCGATCGCCTCGTCATAGGCGAGCGCGCCGTTGAGCGCGGCGGGCGCCTCGGCGAGGTGGCGGACGATCTCGCGCTCCTGCTCGCGAGTCAGCAGACCCTTCGCGCGCGCCAGATTGGCTGCAAGCGCCGCGAGCACCGCAAGCTGGCAGGTGAACGCCTTGGTCGAGGCGACGCCGATCTCGGGGCCGGCATGCGTCGGCAGCAACAGGTCCGCCTCGCGCGCCATGCTGCTGGTCGGCACGTTGACGACGACCGCGATCTTCTGCCCTTCGGCCTTGGCATGGCGCAGCGCCGCCAGCGTGTCCGCGGTCTCGCCCGACTGCGAGATGAACAGCGCGAGGCCACCCTCTTCCATCACCGGCGCGCGGTAGCGGAACTCGGACGCGACATCGAGGTCGACGGGCACGCGCGCAAACTGTTCGAACCAGTATTTGGCGACCATGCCCGCATAGAAGCTCGTCCCGCACGCGACGATCGTGACGCGCTTGATGGTCGACAGGTCGAATTCGGGGATCGGCAGCGAAACCTCGCCCTCCATCCGCTTCAGATACGAGCGCAGCGTCTGCGCGACGACGATCGGCTGCTCGTAGATCTCCTTCAGCATGTAATGCTTGTGATTGCCCTTCGAGATCACCTCGCCGGTGATCCCCGACAGCGTGATCGCGCGCTCGACGGGCGCGTTGTCGCGGTCATAGACCTGCGCGCCGTCGCGCGTCAGCACGACCCAGTCGCCCTCGTCGAGATAGGCGATACGCTGAGTCAACGGCGCGAGCGCGAGAGCATCCGAGCCGAGGAACATCTCGCCCTCGCCGTGGCCGACGACCAGCGGCGAGCCGAGCCGCGCGCCGATCAGCAGGTCGGGATGCTGGCGGAAGAGGATTGCTAAGGCGAACGCGCCGTGCAGCCGCGGCAGGATCTCGCGCACCGCCGAGATCGGATCACTGCCGGCCTCGATCTTCTCGCTGATCAGGTGCGCGACGACTTCGGTGTCGGTCTCGCTGGTGAAGGTCCGGCCGCGCGCGATCAGTTCGTCGCGCAGCGGTTTGAAATTCTCGATGATGCCGTTGTGGACGACCGCGACCTCGCCGGTGGCGTGCGGATGCGCGTTGTTGGTGGTCGGTCCGCCATGCGTCGCCCAGCGCGTGTGCGCGATCCCGGTCCTGCCCGGCAGCGGATGCGCGGCGAGCTCGTTCGCCAGGTTGACCAGCTTGCCCGATGCGCGCCGGCGCTCGATCGCGCCGTCATGATCGGTCGCGATGCCAGCCGAGTCATAGCCGCGATATTCGAGCCGCTTGAGACCGTCGAGCAACCGCTCGGCAACCGCATCATTGCTCAGGATTCCCACGATGCCACACATGCTATCTATCCATTCGTCTTGTCGAGCGAGGCGTGCGACACGCTCCGCGTGATCCTGGTCCGGTTCGGGTATCGCGCGCGATCGGTCGCGCGGGAGTTCACCGTCTGGCAGCTTTGCGGGCCACCATCATTTCGCGGAACCGCGCCGCCCAGCCGGGCTTGTCGACCTGGGGCGGACGGACGAGCGCGAGTGCGTCGGCGTCGACGTCGCGCGTGAGCACCGACCCCGCCGCGACGATCGCGCCGCGGCCGACGGTCACCGGCGCGACCAGTGCTGAGTTCGAGCCGATGAACGCGTCCTCGCCGACGACGGTACGGTATTTGAAGTAACCGTCGTAGTTGCAGGTGATCGTGCCCGCGCCGATGTTCGCGCGCGCGCCGATCTCGGCATCGCCGATATAGCTCAGATGATTGACCTTCGCGCCGACGCCAATCGTCGCCTTCTTTACTTCGACGAAATTGCCGACGCGTGATCCGGCGCCGAGATCCGCGCCGGGCCGCAGGCGCGCGAACGGGCCGACGTCCGCCTTTTCGCCGATCACCGCACCCTCGACATGGCTGAAGGCATGGATGACCGCGCCATCCGCGACGCGAACGCCCGGGCCGAACACGACATTGGGCTCGATCGTCACGTCGCGGCCGAGCAGCGTATCGTGCGCGAACCAGACCGTGTCGGGCGCGATCAGCGTCGCGCCGTCCGCCATGGCGGCGGCACGGCGCGTCGCCTGCCAGGCCGCCTCGACCGCGGCGAGCTCGCCGCGGCTGTTGACGCCCGCCACCTCGGCGTCGCCCGTCTCGATCACCGCCGAGGCCCGGCCGTCGGCGGCGGCGAGCATGACGATGTCGGGCAAATAATATTCGCCCGCCGCATTGTCGTTGCCGACGCGCGCGAGCAACGCGAACAGGTCGCACGAATGGACCGCCATCAGCCCCGAATTGCACAATGTCTCGGCGCGTTCGGCGTCGGAAGCGTCCTTATATTCGACCATCCGGTCGATCCGGCCGGCGGCATCGGCGATGACGCGGCCATAGGCGCCGGGATCGGCGGGACGGAAACCGAGCACGACTGCGGCGGGCGCATCGTCGCCGTGCAACCGGTCGATCATCCGCTGCATCGTCGCGGCGGTCACGAGCGGGACGTCGCCATAGAGGATCAGCACATCGCCCTCGAACCCGGCCAGCGCATCGCGCGCCTGCGCCACGGCGTGGCCGGTGCCGAGCTGTTCGGCCTGCAGCGCGGTGGCAATCCCGAGCGGGGCGACCGCGCGCTCGACCTGCTCGCGCCCGGCACCCGTCACAACGACGGTGCGCGCCGGGTGCAGCGTCGCCGCGCTCGCGACCAGATGGTGCAGCATCGGCCGCCCCGCGATCGGGTGCAGCACCTTGTGCAGGTCGGACTTCATCCGGGTGCCCTTGCCGGCCGCCAGGATGATCACCGCGATGGACTGGTCGTGCATATGCGTCGTCATGGAAGGACCGCTGCCACGAAAGCCTTGCCAATTCCATAGCCGCGCTGGCAGGCATCACGGCGATGACGCATTTTTCATTCGATATCGTCGGGTTCGATCTCGACGGCACCCTGCTCGACACCAGCGGCGACCTGACCGCGGCGGTCAATCATGCACTCGCGCTTGCGGACCGGCCGGCGCTGAGCGTCGAACAGGTCAAGCCGATGATCGGCGGCGGCGCGCGGCACATGCTGAAACAAGGGCTGACCGCGACCGGCGGCTATGACGAGGCGATGCTCGACCGGCTGCACGCCGCGCTGCTCGCCTATTACGAGGCGCATATCTGTGTGCTGACACGGCCCTATCCCGGGGTGATCGAGGCGCTCGACGCGCTGGCGGCGCGCGGCGTGACGATCGGGATCGTCACCAACAAGATCGAACGATTCGCGCGCACCGTGCTCGACGAACTCGGCCTGACCGACCGGTTCGCCTGCATCCTCGGCGGCGACACCATGGCGGAGAGCAAGCCGTCGCCGATGCCGATCCACGAAATGGTGCGCCAGTGCGCCGTGGTGGCGGACGCGAAGCGCGCCGGGGCGCAAGGTGCCGCCCCCCGCGCGGCGTTCGTCGGCGATTCGATCTTCGATATCCAGGCGGGACAGGCGGCAGGGTTGCCGACGATCGCGTGCAGCTTCGGCTTTCTGATGCAGCCGGTCGACGAGCTTGGGGCAGAGGCGGTGATCGACGGATTCGATGCGCTGATCCCCGCGCTCGACGACCTCGCCCGGCGCACCGCAGCGTGAACGGCCGCGACCGCGACCTGACCGGGTTCTTCAAGATCGCGCTGGCGCTGGCGATCGTCTTCGCCGTGACGATGGCGCTGCTCCCCAAGCCGCCGCATCTGCCGATCGACCCGTTCGGCGACAAGTTCCAGCACATGCTGGCCTTCGCGACGCTCGCGGCGCTGGCGTCGTTCGCCTATCCGGCGGCGCGCGGACGCAAGGTGCTCGAGCGCCTGTCCTTCCTTGGCGCGATGGTCGAGGTGGCGCAGTCGATCCCGTCGCTGCACCGCGACTGCGACATTGGCGACTGGATCGTCGACACGATCGCGATCGCCGTCGTCGTCGCGATCATCGCGATGGTGCGGCGGACACGGCCGCCGCGGCTGCGCACGCTGCACTGATCCTCCGCGCGGGCGCTCAGGCCTTGCGCCACTTCGTCCACAGATGCCGCGCGAGCATCGCCGGCGGCATCCGCAGCGCGTGCGACCGGACGTAGAAGGCCAGCCGCGTGACCGGGCGGGTCGGCCGCCCCCAGCCGTCGCGCGCGGTCAGCCGCCGCACATAGAGGCGGTCGCTGCTCGACGTCCGCCCCCCGGCAAACAGGCCGTCGACGAGGCGCAGCGCGCGCGCGACGGGGAGGCGCAGACCATGCCGCGCCGCCTTCTCTGCAAGCCCCTCGGTGCCGAACTCCTCGACCAGACAGCGAATGTCCCACAAATTGCGCAGGCCGCCCGCCAGGTCGCCATCCGCGAACAGATGCGCGGCGGCATGGACGATCATGCCGTTGGGCGACAGCGTGCGCAGGCCGTTGCCGAGCGGGACGCTGTCCGCGATCAGCCGCGCGGGATCGGGCGTGACCCGCGCGGTCAGCGGCAGGATCGTGTGATGGACGTCGATCATCCGGTCGCGCTCGCGGTGGATCAGCGGCGGCAGTTCGTGCATCCAGCGCCGGTAATAGGCGTCGTCATACGGATCGGGCTTCACCCATTCCCACCCCGCGCCGAGCACCGCCGCCTCGACCCGGTCGAGCGCCGCCCGCGGCACGAGGATGTCGAGATCGCCGATCGACCGGCCTTGTCCCGCCATCAGTCCCGCTGCGGCATAGGCCGTCCCCTTGAGGAGCACGACCGGGCAGCCGAGCGGCGCAAGCGCACGCCGCGCCATCTCCGCCTCCCACAGCGCCGCGCGGCGGCCCTGTTCCGCGGCGGCACGTGCATCGCCGAGGATCGCTTCGACCGCGTGCGGCAGCGGCAGGCCGTCGAGGCGCAACGCCAGCGTCCCGATCAGCTGTTCCGCCCGGGCGATCGTCAGCAGGCTGGTCCAGCCTTCCGCGTCGAGCGCCATGACGCGTCCCGGATCGGCGAGCGCGCGGGCGAGCAGGCGTGCGTCCGCCGCCACGGTAGGCGGGAGGTCTGTCACAGCGCTGCGCATAACGCCTCGACCTGCGCGACCCCGCTGGCGCCGTCGGGATAATCGATCGCGACCGCGGGGACATCAGCGATCAGGCGGGTCATCGCGGTGAACCCCGGCTCGCCGAGCGCGACATAATTGGTCGAGGCCTGGGTCATGCGCACGAACGCCTCGGCGGGCGGCACCTGCCGGACCGCCGCCGCATCGCCGTAGCGGGGAAACAGCAGCAGGGCGGGGGCCGCCGGCTGATCCATCGCGGCGATCGCGCGGGCGTCGGGGACCATGTGGCGGATATTGCCCTTCGGAGTCGCCGCCATCAGCGGCCCCATCCGCGCGTCTGGCCAGGCGGCCTCGGCCGCAAGGATCGCGGCATTCTTCAGGCTGATCAGCCGCGGAAACGCGTGGAGCAGCCCTGTCGCGGGGTCGAGCAGCGCGAATTCGTCACCCATGAACCGCCAGCCCCGCGCTGCGAGCAACGTCGCCAGTGTTGATTTGCCCGCACCCGATACCCCGGTCATCAGCACCGCCCGGCCATCGCGTTCGACCGCAGAGGCATGGAGCAACAGGTGGCGGCGTGCGCCGAGCGCCATCTGGAGGTTCATCGCCATTTCGGCGGCCAGCAGCCCGTGCCGCAGCGGCAGCGGCGCGGCCTCGGGCAGCATGTAATCGCCGCCGATCTCGACCGACGGGCGAAGCCACCGCCGCCAGGGTCGACGTGCAAAGAGCCGGACGGTGTAATCCGCCACCCCGTCCTGCGGCGCGGGATAATCGCGGTAGAGACTGCGCAGCTGATCGATCGGCGCGCGCCAGTCCGATCCGATCCGGAACCCGATCGGACCGATCCGCAGCGCGAAGGCGTGTCTCACGACGTCGCGACAAGCCCGGCGGCGACCAGCTCGTCGAGCCGCGCGGCCAGCGCCGAAGCTGTGGCGTCGGCGAGATCATAGTCGTCCGCCAGCCGGTCGAGCAGCGCGCCCAGCGACAGCCCGGCGTCGCCGAGGATTGCCAGGATCTGCGGCGCGGGCTCGGTCAGCAGGTGAGTCATGCCCGATCGCCGGTGATAGACCGCGGTGAACGCGTCGAGCGGCACGACGACCAGCCCGCCCGGCGGGTCGGCGCGGTAGATCGGCCCCGGTGCGGCTGTGTCCACGGCCTCAGCCGCGCGGCATCTGCAACGAGGCGAAGCAGGTGAAGCCGCCCTGGCCGCGCTGCAACCGGCGGATGTAATTTACATAGGCGCGGCTGCGTTCGGAGTCGGTGCCGGGCAGCTGGCCGCCGCTGTTGAGCACGCGCCGGACCTCCTCGCCCTTGAACGGCCGACTGGCGCCCGCAAATGCGCCCTTGGTCCCCGATGGCACGATCTTGCCCTGCGCATCGATGAAGCTGCCCGCGCGGCCCGCATCGGGCACCGGAATGTCGCAATTGAGCACCGATCCCGCGGTCTGCGCCAGCGCCGGACGGATCGACACGACCGCAGCGGCACCGACCGCGCCGAGCGTCAGGACGCGGCGGCGCGACGGCGTCGTCTCGATCGGATCGGTGTCGGGGCGCGTGTCGTCGCTCATCGGGTCTCCGCTAGCATCATGCCCTTTCACAATCATGAACCTCGCGCAAGCAACCGGGCCGTGCAGGGGGCGATGGGGCCGGCGCTGTACCGCTGCGGGACGGGCTGGCGCGCGGGGCAGCGAATGGCCTAGACACGCGCGCATGTTGACCGGATTTGGACTGCGCACCTTTTGGGCGATCATCGTGGCCGGCGGCGCCGCAATCGCGGTATTCGCGATCGGCACGTCGATCCAGGCGGGGCTGGTCGCGCTGGTCGGCGGGATCGCCGCCGCGCTGGTCGCAGCCGGGACCGGGGACGAGCCGCCCGCCGCCGCGGATCCCGCGCCCGTCAATCCGGCGATCCTCGACGAGACGCTCGACCTGATCGTCGAGCCCGTGCTGCTGGTCCGCGACGGCCGCGTCGTGCTCGCCAACCGCGCCGCGCGCGCGCTGCTCGGCGAACACATCATCGGCGACGATGCGCGCGTCGCGATCCGCCACCCCGCCGCGGCCGAAGCGCTGTCGTCCCCCGCCGCGCTGGGCGAGACGCCGCCGATCGAGCTGGTCGGCCTTGGCACCCGCGACCAGCGCTGGGAAATGCGCGTCGGCGAATTGTCCGACGGGCAGCGCATCGTCCATCTTATCGACCAGACCGGCAATTACGCCGCCGAACGGATGCGCGTCGATTTCGTCGCCAATGCAAGCCACGAACTGCGCACGCCGCTCGCCTCGATCCTCGGCTTCATCGAGACGCTGAGCGAGGAAGCGGGCGAGGATCCGGCGATCCGCGCACGGTTCCTCAAGGTGATGGACGACGAGGCGAAGCGGATGCTGCGGCTGATCGAGGACCTGATCTCGCTCAGCCGGATCGAGGCGGAGAAATACCGCGTCCCCGACACGCCGATCGACCTGGCGATTCTGGTCGGCGACGTGCGGGCCGAACTGGCCGACGGCGCGGGCAACCGCGGCCTCGATCTGGTCGCAACGATCGAGCCCGCCGTCCCCCCGGTGTCGGGCGACCGCGTTCAGCTGTCGCAGATGTTGCACAATCTGGTCGGCAACGCGATGAAATATGGCCGCGCGGGGACGCCGGTGACGATCACCCTGGCACGCGACGTGACGGGCATGGTCAGGCTGGCGGTGCGCGACGAGGGCGACGGCATCGCCGCGGTGCACATCCCGCGGCTGACCGAGCGATTCTACCGCGCCGATGCCGGGCGCAGCCGTTCGCTCGGCGGCACCGGACTGGGGCTGGCGATCGTCAAGCATATCGTCGAGCGGCATCGCGGGCGCCTCGACATCGCGAGCCAGGTCGGGGTCGGCACGACGGTCGCGGTGATCCTGCCGCCGGCCGGTGCCGGCCCCGCCAATTCGTCGCGTGTCATCAAACGGTAACGCGACTGTCACACAGGATCCGGTCTAGCCGCGCTATCGGGCAGGCATGACGGGAATTGACGTGCAGCGTTTCGGGGCGATTTCAGGACTGGCGGTCACGGCACTGGCGGGCGCGACGCTGATCGGCGGATGCGTCGATCAGGCGAATGGCGGCGGCGCGGGTTCGCGTGATCAGATCACCGCGGTCGGATCGTCGACGGTCTACCCCTTTACGACGATGATCGCCGAACAACTCGTCGCCAACGATCCTGATGCCAAGGCACCGGTGATCGAATCGACCGGCACCGGCGCGGGGATGAAGCTGTTCTGCGCAGGCATCGGCGCCGGCCATCCCGATATCGAGGATGCGTCGCGGCGGATGAAGGCGAGCGAGTATAAGGACTGCGCCGCCAACGGCGCCGGCCAGATCCTGGAAATCCAGGTCGGGATCGACGGCATCGCCTTTGCCGAGGCCAAGAACGGCCCGAAGATGCAGCTTACCCCGACCGACCTGTATAAGGCGCTCGCCGCCAGTCCCGGTGGCCGGCCCAACACCGCGCGCGTGTGGCGCGACGTGAACCCCGCGCTGCCGCCGGTGCCGATCCAGGTCTATGGCCCGCCCGCGACCAGCGGCACGCGCGACGCGCTCGCCGAGCTGATCCTGACCAAGGGCTGCGAGGCCAGCGACCCCAGCGCCAAGCCGCTCGCCAAGTCCGATCCCGATGCGCACAAGGCGCTGTGCACGCGCGTCCGCGAGGACGGGATGTATGTCGATGCGGGCGAGAACGACAACCTGATCGTCCAGAAACTCCAGTCCAACCCCAATGCGATCGGCGTGTTCGGCTACAGCTATCTTGAAGAGAACAAGAACGACGTGAACGGCGTCGCGATCTCCGGTGTCGAGCCGACCTATGCGACGATCGCGGACACGCGGTATCCGGGGTCACGCCCGCTCTACATCTATGTGAAGAAGGCGCATCTCAGCGCGATTCCGGGGCTGCGGACGTTCCTGAAACTCTATGCCGCCAACTGGAGCGCGACCGGGCCGCTGGTGAAGCGCGGCCTGATCGCCGCGCCACCCGCGGTCCAGGCCCGGTCGGCGGCGATCATCGCCAACGAGACGATCCTCGACCCGGCGGTGCTGTCGTGATGCACTACTGGAACACGACCGCCACCCCGAAACCGGCGGAGGCGGCCTGATGTCGGCACTCGCCCTCTTCTTCCTCGTTCTCGGGCTCGGCCTGATCGCGTGGCTGAGCGCGCGGATGCGCGCCGCACGGTTCCGTAAAGGCAGCACCGCGCGGTTCAGTTCGCTGCCCGCGCATCACGGCTGGTATGTCGCGCTGTGGACCGCGATCCCGCCGCTGCTCTTCCTGGTCGGCTGGTCGATGGTCGCACCCGCACTCGTGACCGACACCGTGCTGGCCAGCCCCGCCGCGGTGCAGCTGCCCCCGCCCGGCTTCGACCGGGCCTCGATCCTGTCCGAGGCGCGCAGCCTGGCGGAGGGACGAAGCTTCGGCGCGTTCCACGAACTCGCGCGCGTCCTGTCGCCAGTCTATGCCGCCGCGCAGTCGCGCTACGACTGGATCGCGACCGCGCTCGCGCTGTTGCTCACCTTTGCCGGCGGCGCGTTCGCGTTCCTGCGCGTGCGGCCGGGCTTCGGCGCGCGGACGCGGGTCGAGCGGATCGTGATGATCCTGCTGCTCGGCGCGTCGCTGATCGCGATCCTGACCACGGTCGGCATCGTCGCCTCGCTGCTCTACGAATCCGCGCGCTTCTTCTCGATCGTGCCGATCACCGACTTCCTGTTCGGCACGCACTGGAGCCCGCAGGTCGTCGACGCGCGTGATCCGGGCGCGTCGCTCGGCGCGGTGCCGTTGTTCTGGGGGACGTTCTTCATTGGCGCGGTGATCGCGATGATCGTCGCGATCCCGTTCGGGCTGATGAGCGCGATCTACCTCACGCAATATGCCGCCCCGACCACGCGCAAGTGGATGAAGCCGATCCTCGAGGTGCTCGCGGGCGTGCCGACCGTCGTCTATGGCTATTTCGCCGCGCTGACGGTGGCGCCTGCGGTGCGCGATTTCGCGGTGTGGATCGGGATCAGCTGGGCCTCGTCGGAGAGCGCGCTGGCGGCCGGGCTCGTGATGGGGATCATGATCATCCCGTTCGTCTCGTCGATGGCCGATGATTCGATCGCCGCGGTCCCCTCGTCGATGCGCGACGGCAGCCTCGCGATGGGTGCAACCTCGTCCGAGACGATCCGCCGCGTACTGCTCCCCGCCGCGCTGCCCGGCGTGGTCGGCGGCGTCCTGCTCGCGGTCAGCCGCGCGATCGGCGAGACGATGATCGTGGTGATGGCCGCGAGCGGTGTCGCGACGCTGACGCTCAACCCGTTCGCCAGCACGACGACCGTGACCAAGCAGATCGTCGACCTGCTGACCGGCGAGGCCGAGTTCGACAGCGCCAAGACGCTCGCCGCCTTCGCGCTGGGGCTGACGCTGTTCGTCGTCACCCTGCTCCTCAACATCGTCGCGCTGACGGTCGTGAAACGGTACCGCGAAGCCTATGAATAGCGTCACCCCCTTCATCGGTACGCCAGACGCTACGGCCTCGGCGAAGCCCGCCACGGCGCGCGTGCCGACCGACTGGACCACCAAGGCGATGCAGAGCCGCATCCGCCGCCGCTATGCCGCAGAGCGCCGGTTCCGCCTCGCCGGGCTGGCCGCGGTCTGGCTCTCCGCGGGGTTCCTCGCCTTCCTGCTGTCGTCGATGCTGTGGCAGGGCGCGAGCGGGTTCGTCGAGACGCGCGTCGCGCTGCCGATCGATTTTGCCGCCGCCGCACTGCCGATCGAACCCGCGCGGCTGACAAGCCGCGGCGCCGATCTCGCGCTCGCCAGCGCCGGTCTCGAGGGTGCGGTCGACAGCGCGGCGACGCGCGCGTTCGGCAAGGATGGCGAAGGCCTGTTGTCGGACGGCGCGTGGGTGACGGTACGCGATGCGCTCAAGGCGGATCCCGGTCTGCTGTCACGCAAGACGGTAATCGCAGTGCCCGTCGCCAGCCCGGTCGACATGGCCGCCAAGGGCGACGGCCCGCCCGAGGCGGAGGCGGTCGTTGCCCGGCTCAAGGCGCGTGGCGTGCTGACGCGCGGGCTGAGCATGACGTTCCTCACCACCGCCGATTCGACCGATGCGACGCGGGTCGGCATCTGGGGGGCGTTCAAGGGTTCGCTGCTGACCATGATCGTCACGCTGCTGCTCGCCTTCCCGATCGGTGTCCTGTCCGCGCTGTATCTCGAGGAATATGCCCCGAAGAACCGCTGGACCGACCTGATCGAGGTGTCGATCAACAACCTTGCCGCGGTGCCCTCGATCATCTTCGGGCTGCTCGGGCTCGCGGTGTTCCTGGGTACCTTCGGGATGCCGCGATCGGCGCCGCTGGTCGGCGGGCTGACGCTCGCGCTGATGACAATGCCGGTAATCGTGATCGCCGGGCGCAATGCGATCAAGGCGGTGCCGCCCTCGATCCGCGACGCAGCGCTTGGCATCGGCGCGTCGCCAGTGCAGGTCGTGTTCCACCATGTCCTGCCGCTCGCGCTGCCCGGCATCCTGACCGGCACGATCATCGGCATGGCGCGTGCACTCGGTGAAACAGCACCGCTGCTGATGATCGGCATGCGCGCGTTCATCGCCGCGCCGCCATCGGGACTCCGCGACCCTGCGACCGTGCTGCCGGTGCAGATCTTCCTGTGGTCCGACCAGGTCAGCCGCGGCTTCATCGAGAAGACCTCGGCCGCGATCATCGTCCTGCTCGTCTTCCTGCTCGCGATGAACGGCGTCGCGATCTACCTCCGCAACAAATTCGAGACCCGCTGGTGATGACCAACCACAAGATGACCGCACGCGACGTCAGCGTCTATTACGGGCAGAAGCGCGCGATCGACAATGTGTCGATCGACGTCGACATGGACAATGTCACCGCGTTCATCGGCCCGTCGGGCTGTGGCAAGTCGACCTTCCTGCGCACGCTCAACCGCATGAACGACACCGTCGCCAGCGCGCGGGTCGAGGGGAAGATCGAGCTCGACGGCCACGACATCTATTCCCCTGACATGGACGTGGTCCAGCTGCGCGCACGCGTCGGCATGGTGTTCCAGAAGCCGAACCCCTTCCCCAAGTCGATCTACGAGAACGTCGCCTACGGCCCGCGCATCCACGGGCTCGCGGGCGCCAAGAGCGACCTCGACCAGATCGTCGAGAAGTCGCTGCGGCGTGCGGGTCTCTGGGACGAGGTGAAGGATCGCCTGACCGACAGCGGCACCGCGCTGTCGGGCGGGCAGCAGCAGCGGCTATGCATCGCGCGCGCGATCGCGGTCGATCCCGAGGTGATCCTGATGGACGAGCCGTGCAGCGCGCTCGACCCGATCGCCACCGCCAAGATCGAGGAGCTGATCCACGAGCTGCGCGGCCGCTATGCGATCGTGATCGTCACGCACAACATGCAACAGGCGGCGCGCGTCAGCCAGCGCACCGCCTTCTTCCACCTCGGCACCTTGGTCGAATATGGCGACACCTCCGCCATCTTCACCAATCCGCGCGAGGAACGCACCAAGGATTACATCACCGGCCGCTACGGCTGATGGGGACGGGATCGATGAACACGCACACCGTAAAGGTCTTCGACGACGAGATCGGCCGCCTGCGCGGCCTCATCTCGCAGATGGGCGGCCTCGCCGAGGACGCGATCGCCAATGCGATGAAGGCGCTCCAGCGTAACGACGTCGCGCTCGCACGTGAGGTGCGCGCGGCGGACAAGCAGATCGACGCGATCGAGGCGGAGGTCGAGCGGCTGGCGGTGCAGATCATCGCACTGCGCGCACCGATGGCGATCGACCTGCGCGAGGTCGTCGCCGCGCTGAAGATCGCGGGCGTCGTCGAGCGGATCGGCGATTATGCCAAGAACATCGCCAAGCGCGTGCCGATGATCGAAAGCGAGCACCGGATCGATCCGATCTCGATCCTGCCCGCGATGGGCCGGATGGCGAGCGAGATGGTGCATGACGTGCTCGACGCCTTTGCCGCGCGTGATTTCGAGGCGGCGATGCTCGTCGTCGAAAGCGACGCCGCGCTCGACGATTTCTACGACAGCATCTTTCGCACGCTGGTGACCTACATGGTCGAAAATCCAAAGACGATCAGCCAGGTCGCGCACCTGCTGTTCGTCGCGAAGAATCTCGAACGGATCGGCGACCACGCGACCAACGTCGCCGAGATGGTCTATTTTGCCGCGACCGGCACCCAGATGGCCGACCGCGACCGCGGCGGCATACAGGAGTAATCGACATGGCCCGTGCAAGGATGCTGCTGGTCGAGGACGACGCGGCGCTCGCCGAACTGCTGGTCTGGCATTTCAAGCGCGAGGATTTCGAGATCGCGCACACCCCCGATGGCGAGGAGGCGCTGCTGCTCGCGCGTGAGAAGGTGCCCGATATCGTCCTGCTCGACTGGATGGTCGAAGGCCTGTCGGGGATCGAGGTGTGTCGCCGCCTGCGTCGCGCGCCCGAGACGCAGAACGTGCCGATCATCATGCTGACCGCGCGTGGGGAAGAGGAAGACCGTGTCCGCGGGCTCGAGACCGGCGCTGATGATTACGTCACCAAGCCCTTCTCGCCGCGCGAGCTGGTCGCGCGCGTCGGCGCGGTGCTGCGCCGCGTCCGCCCCGCGCTTGCCGGCGAAGCGCTGAGCTATGCCGACATCGAGATGGACACCGTCGGCCACAAGGTCCGCCGCTCGGGCGAGGTCGTCGCACTCGGGCCAACCGAGTTCCGGCTGCTCAAGCATTTCCTCGAACATCCCGGCTGGGTCTTCTCGCGCGAACGGCTGCTCGATGCGGTGTGGGGCCATGATTCGGACATCGAATCGCGCACCGTCGACGTGCATATCCGGCGGCTGCGGAAAGCGATCAACACCGGCGAACGTCCCGACATCATCCGCACGGTGCGCTCGGCTGGCTATTCGCTTGATACTGGCGGGTGAAAGTCGGGGTGCTGCAAGCGGTCGCCGACCGCGTCATTAGTGCAGGACCAAGACAAGCCGGTTAGAATCGGACGCGAAACGAAGGACCCAAGCTGGTTTTAGTGCGTTCAACCGTGGCGCTAACGAATTTGCGCTCCAAGTATTCAGGAGATTCGCATGAAGTCCATTCTTCTCGCCGCTGCAGCGTTGCTCGCCTCGCCCGTGCTCGCGCAGACCGCGCCGCAGACGATGCCGCCAGCAGACCCGGCCGCCCAGACCGCGCCCGCCGATCCGGCAATGGCACCGCCAGCCGCAGATCCCGCCGCTCCCGCCGATCCGGCGATGGCAGCCGATCCTGCAGCCCCTGCCGATCCGGCAATGGCACCGCCACCGCCCGCAGCGCCCCAGGCTCCGATGGCTGCACCCGGTGGTGCGAACATCGTCTTCGGTCAGCCGACGGTGACGCCGCCGACCCCGGCGCCTGCCGAGTATCCAACCTGCTCGCGCACCGTCAAGGACGGCTGCAAGAACCGCGGCGGTAAGTAAGCGATCCGCAGCGGTGCGGGCCGTGGCTAACGCCGCGGCTTGCGCCGACTGCTTTACGTTCTAGGAAAGGCGCTCCACGATAAGAGAGGGGCGCCTTTTTCCATGTCCGACAGCTTTGGATCCTTCGGTTTTGCTGGCCGCGTTGCGATCGTCACCGGCGCAGGCGGCGGGCTCGGCCGCGAATATGCGCTCGAGCTGGCCCGGCGCGGTGCGAAGGTCGTCGTCAACGATCTGGGCGCCTCGCGCGACGGGACGGGGCAGTCCGATGCCGCGCTGAAGGTAGTCGAGGAGATCGAGGGCGTGGGCGGCGAGGCGATCGCCAATGGCGGCAGCGTCACCGACTATGACCAGATGGTCGAGATGGTGGCACGTGCGTCCGAAAAATGGGGCGGCGTCCATATCCTCATCAACAATGCCGGCGTGCTGCGCGACAAGAGCTTCGCCAAGATGGACCCCGCCGATTTCAACTTCGTCGTCGACGTCCATCTGAACGGCTCGGCCAACGCGACCAAGGCGGTCTGGGATGGGATGCGCGCGCAGAATTACGGCCGCATCCTGATGACCGCGTCGTCGACCGGGCTGTACGGCAATTTCGGCCAGGCCAATTACGGCGCCGCCAAGCTCGGCCTTGCCGGCCTGACCAAGACGCTCGCGATCGAAGGGGCGAAGAACAACATCCGCGTCAACACGATCGCGCCGACCGCAGGCACGCGGATGACGCAGGACATCTTTCCCGAAGAGGCGTTCAAGGCCTTCTCCCCCGACAAGGTCGCGCCCGGCGCGGTGTTTCTGGTGTCGGAGGATGCCCCGACCAACATGATCCTCGGCGCCGGCGCTGGCGTGTTCCAGGCCGCCTATGTCACGCTGACGCCGGGCGCATTGCTGTCGGGCGACGATTTGTCGGTCGAAGGGGTGGCCGCCAACTGGGCGGCGATTACCGACCGCAACGGCGAGATCGTTCCGCAATCGGGCGCCGACCAGGCGATGACGATCTTGGCGAAGCTCCAGCGCGGCTGACCACCGCGCCGGCGGGCTCAGCTTTCGACGAGCTTCATCAGCCGTCGCTCGACCGGGGCCAGGATCGGGCCAAGGTCATGGCCGCGCTTGATGACCGCCCCGCCTTCGCTGACCAGGGCCCACATGCCCTGGCGGTTGCGAAGCGCGGGGCGTTTCTCGATCCGGAATTCGGGCCGTTCGGCCGCGCGGCGGAAACAGGCGAACACCGCCGCCTCGCGGCCGAGATCGATCGCATAGTCCCGCCAATGTCCCGCCGCGACCATGCGTCCGTAGAGGTCGAGGATCCGCATCAGTTCGAGCCGATCGAAGCCGATCTGGGTGGGGGCGGTATTGCGGGTCGGAAAGGGCGTGACGTTGTTCATCAGGACGGATCAGGCCCGATCGCGCAGATCCTGTTCGACCGGGCCGCGACGGAGCCCGTCGCGATCGGTCGACAGGTCCTGATCGGCGAGCAGCGAGTCCAGACGCTTGCGCATCATCTCCAGCTCACAGCGCATGATCTCCATCTTCTGCGTCGCCGGGTCGAAGGCCTCGGTGCACGGCGTGCCATAGGGCACGAAGCGCGGGGCCTCGGGTGCGGCGCCGCCCTCTACCGTCGTCGCGCGCGCTGGGATGCCGACGACGGTCGTGCCCTCGGGCACGTCGCGCGTCACGACCGCATTAGCGCCGACTCGCGAGCGGCGGCCGAGCGTGATCGGTCCGAGAACCTGCGCGCCCGATCCGATGATTGCGCCGTCCGAAATGGTCGGGTGGCGCTTGCCCGCAACGCCATTGTCGGGGCTCGTCCCGCCCAGCGTCACGCATTGATAGATCGTCACGTCGTCGCCGATCAGCGACGTTTCGCCGATCACGACGAAGCCGTGGTCGATGAAGAAGTTGCGACCGATCGTCGCGCCGGGATGGATGTCGATCGCGGTCAGGAAGCGCGACAAATGATTGACGCACCGCGCGAGGAAGAAATTCTGCCGACTATACAGCCGGTGTGCGATGCGGTGCATCCCCAGCGCCCAGACGCCGGGGTAGAGCATGATCTCCGCGCGAGAATGCGGCGCCGGGTCACGCGCCCGGATCGAGTCGAGATAAGCCCCTAACCGGCTGAACATGCGCATTCCCCTTGGCGGTCCGCTCATTTAGGCGTTCGCAGGGGCGATTTCCAGCGGGCGGGGGCAACGCCGCGGCGGACGCCCCGCGCTGACGGCCTCATTATCGACCCGGCATGGACAAAAGGGGGTGTACGATCGATATGGGCGATCAATGGCTGCAACCTATCTCCCCACGCTCAAGCAACTGCAATATCTCGTCGCGCTGAAGGACCATGGCCATTTCGGTCGTGCTGCCGAGGCCTGTTTCGTGACCCAGTCGACGCTGTCGGCAGGCCTGCGCGAGCTCGAGACGCTGATCGGCGTGGTACTCGTCGAGCGCACGCGCCGCGTCGTCCGCTTCACCCCGCTGGGGGATCGGATCGCGGACAAGGCGCGCCGCGTGCTGCGCGAGGCGGAGGAACTTGGCGACATGGCGCGCGCCGCCGGCCGGCCGCTGTCGGGCGACATGCGGATGAGCGTGATCCCGACGATCGCGCCGTTCATGCTCCCGCGCATCCTACCGCGGCTGCGACGCGACTATCCGGACCTCAAGCTGTTCCTGCGCGAGGAGCCGAGCGGCGCGGCGTGCGAGGGGCTGCACAACGGCCGCACCGACTGTGTGCTGCTCGCGCTGCCCTATGCCTGCGGCGAAGTCGCGTTCGAGCCCCTGTTCGACGACCGGCTGTTCGTCGCCTTCCCGACCGAGGACGTGCCCGCAGACCGGACCTCGATCCCCGCCTCCGCCATTCCCGCCTCGGCGATCGACGAGACCCGGCTGTTGCTGCTCGAGGACGGGCATTGCCTGAAGGATCATGCGCTCGCCGCGTGCAACCGACCAGAGATCCGCGCCGAGGCGACGATGATGGGCACGTCACTCCACACGATCGTGCAGATGGTCGACAATGGCCTGGGCATCACGATGCTGCCTGAGATGGCGCTTAACGCCGGGATCCTCGAAAATACCGGGATCACCGCGCTGCCGCTCGATGCCGAGAACGCGTTTCGCCGGATCGCGCTGGTGTGGCGCAAGGCCTCGCCGCGCGAGAAGGATTTCCAGTTGCTCGCCAAGGCGCTTGCCGAGGCCCGCTGACCGGCCGCGCTGGCCTGCACTGCAACAAATTCCGGGCTCAACCGTAGTTGCGGTTCGCAAGCGCCCGTTTGAGGAGATAGATTTCGATGTCGAACATGCGCCCCCTGTATATTGGCCTGGGCACCACCGGTCTCGTCGCGCTCGCGCTCGCCGCCTGCAGCAGCGGCAACAGCGACCTTGGCACGCCGACCGCGCCGCCCCCCGCCAACCCCGCACTGTCGACGCCCAACGGGCCGATCGCCGTCGCCAACCCGACCGTCGGCGGCGTGCCGATGATCGCGACGCGGACGATCGTCGACAATGCCTCCGCCGCGCCCAATCTCGCGACGCTGGTCACCGCGCTGAAGGCTGCGGACCTGACCGCGACGCTGTCCGGGACCGGGCCGTTCACCGTTTTCGCACCGACCGACGCCGCTTTCGACCGGCTCGCGCCCGGCATGGTCCAGACGTTGCTCAAGCCCGAGAACAAGGCTTCGCTGGCGAAAGTGCTGACCTATCACGTCGTGCCCGGCGACATCACCGCTGCCGACCTGAAGGCACGTGTCGCGGCAGGTGGCGGCACTGCCGCACTGACGACGGTCGAAGGTGATGCAATCACGGTGACCCTCGTCGGAGATATCATTGCACTCACCGACGTCAACGGTAACAAAAGTTATATCGAGACCGCCGATGTGCGTCAGTCGAACGGCATTGTTCATGTCGTCAACGGGGTAATCGTACCCCGCTTGTCTTGAGCGAGGTGTGATAGCTTGCCAACACTTCGTCGCGTCAACGGCGCACTTGGTCCTGTTGGCGCATCCGTAACTTGGCAAACCGCTGCGTGACTCCATACGTTCTATCGCAGAATTTATTTCACGATTGTTTCAGCCAGGAGAAATCCATGATCACCAAGACCCCTCTCGTCCTTGCCGCAACGCTTTTCGCGGCTGCACCGGCAATCGCACAGACTGCGCCGAGCGGCACGACGCCCGCACAGACCGCGCCAACTGGCACGGCGCCGGCACAGACCCCGATGCAGACGCCTGCACAGGCCGGTACCGCCGCACCGATGGCCGGCGCACCTGCAGCACCCGCCGCGGCACAGCCGGCAGCGACCGCGACGATCGCGGCAGCACTGCCGACGCTTCCAAACCGCGCGACGCTCGCCAAGCTGGTGACTGCGGCCGGCCTCGGCACGACGCTTGCGGGCCCCGGCCCCTTTACCGTTTTCGCACCGAGTGATGAGGCGTTCACCCGGCTTCCCGCCGGCGCGCTTGATACGCTGATGAAGCCGGAGGCGAAGCCCACGTTGGCGACGATCCTTAAGTATCACGTCGTCGCAGGCGCCGTGACGTCGGATCAGCTGAAGGCGCAGATCACGTCGGGTGGCGGCAAGGCCGTCCTCACGACGCTGGCCGGCCAGCCGCTGACGGCATCGGTGGGTCCGAACGGCAATATCGAACTGACGGACGTTGCCGGCAGCAAGGCCTATGTCGACACGGCAGATGTCAAGGCGACCAACGGTGTCGTCCATCTCACCAATGGCATGAGCGTTCCCAAGATCGGCTAACGCCGTCTAGGAGGTCCAGCGCGCGGCGGCGTCCTTGTCGGCGTCGCGCGCTTCGACCCAGCTGGCCTGTGTGCCGCGGGTCTCGCGTTTCCAGAACGGCGCATCGGTCTTCAACCGATCGATCAGATAGGCACAGGCCTCGAGCGACGCCGCACGGTGTGCAGACGCGGCTGCCACGAAGACGATCCGTTCACCCGGATGCATCGGCCCGACCCGGTGGACGATCGTCACCGCACTCAGCCCCCAACGCTCGATGGCACCCGTCGCCACCTTGGTGAGCGCAGCCTCGGTCGCACCGGGATAATGTTCCAGTTCGAGCGTCTCGACGCCGTCATCTGCGCGCACGAGGCCGGTGAAGGTCGCCACCGCGCCCGCGCCGCGTTCGCCGGCGGTTTCGGCCAGCGCGATCTCTACCAACAGGTCGATCGGCGCCGTCTGGACGATGATCCGGATCATCCGCCCGTCACCGGGGGGAAGAGTGCGATCTCGCGCGCGCCGGCGATCGGGGTATCGATCGGCACGAATGCCTGATCGAGGGCGGCGCGCAGGCGGGCGGGATCGGCAAAGGCGGCGGCATGGCCCGGGCTGGACAGCGCCAGCCAGTCCACCAGTTCGGCGATCGTGGTCACCGATGCGGGCGGATCGACACGTTCCTCGCCCGTCCCGATCCGTTCGCGGACCCACGCAAAATACACCATCGTCACCGTCATGCGCTCAATCCATATGCTTCAGGCCGACGCGCAGGTAATCCCAGCCCGTCACCAGCGTCAGGACCGCAGCCCCCCAGAGCGCGGCGAGCCCGACGCCATGTACCCACGGCATGTCGGGCAGCGCGCCCGCGAGGATCAGTCCGCCCAGCGCGACCAGCTGCAGCGTCGTCTTCCATTTCGCAAGCTGCGAGACGGGCACGGACACCTGCACCTGCGCCAGGAATTCGCGCAGGCCCGACACCGCAATCTCGCGGAGCAGGATGACGAGCGCGGCGATCACATGGACGCCCGCAATATCGCGCGTGCCGACCAGGATCAGGATGACCGCCGCGACCATGATCTTGTCCGCGATCGGATCGAGGAAGATCCCGAGGCGTGAGACCGCACCGTTCGACCGCGCGAGATAGCCGTCGAAATAATCGGTGATGCCCATCAGGCAGTAGAGCGCGAAGGCGATGCCGTAGCCGGCCGCCCAGCCGGGCCACCACAGAAAGCCGACGAGAAGGGGTACCGCGACAATGCGCGACAGCGTCAGAAGGTTGGGCAGGGTCCACACCCCGCCTTCCCTACTCCGGTCATGCCCTTGGCGAAACCGGGTTTTACCAATCGGTGCCGACTAATGTGCGGCAAGCGCGGACGCCGGACCGTGGCGCGGGGGCTCGTCCGGAACCCGTACGCGGACACCCGGCCGACGCGGACGGCGCTAAACCATTGGCCTACCGCCCCCGCTGGGCTAAGGCCGCGGCAGTCTTATTGCCACGATCAGGGCCTTTTCTCGCATGCGCAACGCACTCGGGTTGCTGAAGCAACGACGCTTCCTGCCCCTGTTCACGACACAGTTTCTGGGCGCCTTCAACGACAATCTGTTCAAGACGTCGATGGTGTTGTTCGCGACCTATGCGATCTTCAACGATCCGCGGATGGAGGCGAATTTCAACGCACTCGCCACCGGAATTGCGATCATCCCCTTCTTTCTGCTCTCGGCACTCGCCGGGCAGCTCGCGGACAGCCATGACAAGGCGCGGATCATCCGGCTCGTGAAGAGCGCGGAGATCGGCATCATGGCGCTCGGCGCGGCGGGGCTGATGGTGGCGCGCAGCGGCCATTCGACGATCGGCCTCGGGCTGATGCTCGGGGCGGTGCTGTGCCTGGGCGTGCATTCGACGTTCTTCGGGCCGATCAAATACGCGATCCTGCCGCAGCATCTGCCGCCCTGCGACGTGCTCGGCGGCACCGGGCTGGTCGAGGCCGGTACCTATCTGGCGATCCTGATGGGGACGATCACTGCCGGGTTCATGACCGATCATATCGAGCGCGCCGCGATCGCGGTTCTGGCGATCGCGGTGATCGGCTGGTTCGCGGGTCGCCAGGTGCCGCCGGCACCGCGCGAGGGCCCGCCGCTGGTGCTCAACTACAACCCGTTCACCGCGTCGTGGCGGCTGATCAGCGCGACGATGCACATCCCGCGGCTGTTCCTGGCGATCTGCGCGATCAGCTTCTTCTGGACGATCGGCGCGGTGCTGATCGTGATCTTCCCGCCGCTGGTCAAGAACGTGCTGACCGCGGACGAGCGGGTCGCGAGCTTCGTGATCGCGGTGTTCTCGATCGGCGTCGCGATCGGTTCGGTGGTGATCAACACGATGCTCAAGGGCCGGATCTCGGCGCGCTACGCACCCGCCTCGGTGACCGCGATGGGCGTGTTCGTCCTTATCTTCTCGGTCCTGGTACGGACCTGGACGCCGGCGGCGCCGGGCCATTTCTACGACTGGGCCGGGTTCCTCGCACAGCCGCGCGCTTGGCCGGTGCTAGGCACGCTGATGATGATTGCGATCACCGGCGGGATGTTCGTCGTGCCGCTCTACGCCTTCCTGACGACGACCGTCGAAAAGGATCAGACCGCGCGGACGGTGGCGGCAAACAACGTCGTCAATTCGGGCGCGATGACGATCGGGTCGATCGCGGTCATCGGCATCACGATGGCGGGCGTGACACCCGAGGATCTGCTGTTCCTGGTCGCCGGCATGTGCCTGGTATCTGCCTGGATCGCGCAGAAGCTGCACCGCGCCTGTGACGACGATGCCGAAACCTGCCTGCCCGTGATCAGAAAATGAAGCTGTAGAAACAGGTGAAGAAGGCCGCGAAGCTCAGGACGAACAGCTTGACGTCCTGATCGTCGCGCCCGCCCGGCGCTGCGATCACGGGCGGGGGCAGCGTCCGTCGAAACGGGTGGCGCGCGGCTTCGTTGGTCAGGACTAGGCGTCGGGTCATGGCGACCGGTTAACGCGGTGTTTACCTTTTCGACCAGCGACAAAATCGTCCCGTTTTAACCCGTCCGCGAATGGGACAGAATTCAGGAGTTTCGACATGCTGCGATACGCCGTCCTCGCCACCCTGCTAAGCAGCGCCACGCTTGCCGCACAAAGCGTGCCGCCGGTGCCAGCCCCTGCCATTACGCCCGCCCCCGCTCCCGCAGATGCGTCGCCACCGGTGCCAGCGGCGACGCCGCGACCCGCGACCATCAGCGTGACGCTGACCACCGGCCTCGGCCCGATCGTGCTCGAACTCGAGAAAGAGCGCGCACCGATCACCACCGCGAATTTCCTGCGCTATGTCGACGCACGCAAGCTCGACGGCACGACCTTCTATCGCGCACTGCGGCTGGGGCCGGAGACGGGGCTGATCCAGGGCGGGATCGAGGGCGATCCCAAGCGCGCCTTCCCGCCGATCGCTCACGAGCCGACCAGCAAGACCGGCCTGCTCCACACCGACGGCACGATTTCGCTCGCACGGCTGGCGCCGGGGACCGGGCGCGCCGACGTCTTCATCACCGTCGGCGCGATCCCCTTCCTCGACGCGCATCCCGAGAAGCCGGGCGACAATACGGGCTTTGCCGCGTTCGGGCACGTCGTCCAGGGCATGGACATCGTCCGCGGCATCCTTGCCGCGCCCACCTCGCCGAACAAGGGCGAAGGCGTGATGAAGGGGCAGATGATCGCCGCACCGATCCGCATCCTGACCGCCCGGCGGACTCCGCCCGCGACACGGTAACGCCCGTCGTAAAGGGTAACGGATCGGGGTTAAGTAACGGACTTAAAACCATTTTGGGCTAGTCCGCGGTGATGCAGACGCGACATGCCGTAATCCCCCGCCCCTTGCCAGCGGTGGAAGCCGCGCCAGGCACCGGATCGATGCCCCCCGACGTCTTGCTGGCGATCGCGATGACCGCGGTCGCGGACGGCGTCGTGGTCTTCGACCCGGCGGAGCGGATCGCGCTGGTCAATCCACGCGTGGGGGCGCTGTTCCGCTTCGACCCGGACCGCGTCATGATCGGCATGGACATGGCGGACTTTCTCGGAGTCGTCGGCACCGCCGTCGGCTGGTCCGCGGCACGGATCGCGACGGTGGTCGACAATCATCGTCGCTGGCAGGCCCGGCAGGAAAGCGTCGATATCGATCATCATTTCGACGACGGGACGATCCTGCATATCAACTTCGCCCCGCTGCCCGGGCACTGCGCGGTGATCACCTACCGCGACGTCACGGTCGAGCGACGGCTGTTCGACGTCGTCGCGGCGCAAGCCGCGCAGGCGGAACGCTTCCGCAAGGAGATCGCGACCGTCGTCACCGAAACCGATGCCGCGGCGGCGGAAGGCCAGGCGATGGGCCGCGCGGGCGAAGCCGAACTCGAACTGATCGGCCGCGATTTGGGCGACGTCGTCGTCGCCGCGCAGCAATCCACCGCCGCGATGCAGGATGCCGCACAGACCTCGGCGATGATGGCCGGCATGATCGACACGGTCGTCGACCAGGTCCGCCACACCAGCAGCGCCGCCAGCGGCGCGATGGCGCATGCGCACGAGACGGTCGCGCTGTCTCAGGGGTTGTCGGACCATGCCGGATCGATCGGCTCGATCCTCGACATCATCCGCGCGGTCGCCCGGCAGACCGGTCTGGTCGCGCTCAACGCCGCGATCGAGGCGGCGCGCAGCGGAGAGGCCGGGCGCGGCTTCGCGGTGGTCGCAGCCGAGGTGAAGACGCTTGCCACGCAGACGTCCGATGCGGTCGCGCGAATCGAACCGCAGATCTCGGCGATGCAGATCGCGACGCGCGACGTCGTCGCCGCGAATCGCGCGATCGCGCACGACATCGCCGATATCCAGGCCCGCGCGGTCATCGTGACCGACACCGCACACAATCAGAACGAGCGGATCCTCGCGATCACCGCCGCGATCGACGAAACCGCGCTCACCGCACGCGCGATGACCGACAGCGTCGAGCATCTCGAAGTCCGAAACCAGCGCTTCATCAGCCTGGCCCGGCGGATCGGCCAGCAGCTCGAATCCGTCCACGCCCTGACCCATGGTCTCAGCGTCGCCACCGAGACCTTCCAGGCGACCTATTGAGACTCGTGACGGGTTGGCAGCGGTAAGACCCGCTGCGGGGTATCCATCATAAATAAGGGATCGCGACCGCGTCGCGTATCAACGAGAATGGTGGAGCCGAGGGGGATCGAACCCCTGACCTTTCGCATGCCATGCGAACGCTCTCCCAGCTGAGCTACGGCCCCATTCCCGTTGGGAGGCGGCTCACTAACCGGAGCCGCCCGGGTTGGCAAGCGGCGTAAACGCCGCCTGCCAAATTTCTTTATCTCAACGCTCGTGCTCGTCCTGCGGCGTCTCGACGCCAAGGTCGTCGTCGCCGCCCAGATCGACTTCGTCGTCCGCGGACGGCTCTTCGTCCTCGCCGGTGATCGAGGCGATATCCTCTTCCTCGTCACCCTCGAGATCCGCGTCGGGCTTCTTGGTGTCGGGCTTGGCGACCTCAAACGGCAGCGGCTGCTTCGACTTCAGGATCGGCTCGGGCTCCCACGCATACCCGCATTCGATGCAGGTGACGGGGTCGGCCTTTTCGAGGTCGTAGAAACGCGTCGCGCATTTCGGACACGAACGCTTCGTGCCCCATTCCGGCTTGATCATGCCGATAGAACCTTTCGAATGGATAGATTGTGGGGGATGCCCCCGCAAAGTGGGCGCGCCTTGCCATAGCGCAAGGCCACTGTCAAAAGCCCGGCCCCATGACACACCCCCTCCCCCAACCGCTGGACGTCGTCGCGCGCGGTCCGCTGACCGGTTCGATCGCGGTTCCCGGTGACAAGTCGATCAGCCACCGCGCGCTGATGTTCGCGAGCCTCGCGGTCGGTACCAGCCGGATCACCGGCCTGCTCGAGGGCGAGGACGTGCTTGCCACCGCGGCGGCGATGCGCGCGATGGGCGCGACGATCGAGCGGCAGGACGACGGCATCTGGGTCGTCGACGGCGTCGGCGTCGGCGGGCTGCTCCAGCCCGCGACCGCACTCGAGATGGGCAATTCGGGCACCTCGACGCGATTGCTGATGGGGCTGGTGTCGAGCCATCCGATCACCTGCACCTTCACCGGCGACGCCTCGCTGTCGGGCCGACCGATGGGCCGCGTGATCGAGCCGCTGTCGCAGATGGGCGCGGACATCACCGCGTCGCCCGGCGGCAAGCTGCCGCTGATGGTGCGCGGAATCTGCCCCGCGGTGCCGATCACCTATACGCTGCCGGTCGCGTCGGCACAGGTGAAGTCGGCGATCCTGTTGGCGGGGCTCAACACGCCCGGCATCACCACGGTGATCGAGCCGGTTGCGACGCGCGATCACAGCGAGCGGATGCTGACCGGGTTCGGCGCGCAGCTGACCGTCGAGGAAACGGACCAGGGCCGCGTGATCTCGATCACCGGCGAGGCGGAGCTGACCCCACAGGATATCGTCGTGCCGGGCGACCCGTCGTCCTCGGCCTTCTGGCTGGTCGCGGCGTCGATCGTGCCGGGGTCGGACATCGTCGTGCGCAATGTCGGGCTGAACCCGACACGGATCGGCATCGTCACGGCGCTGCGCATGATGGGCGCGGACATCACCGAGCTTGATCCGCGGACCGTCGGCGGCGAGCCCGTCGCCGATCTGCGCGTCCGCCATGCCGCGCTGACCGCGATCGAGGTGCCGGCCGATCTCGCGCCGAGCATGATCGACGAATATCCGGTGCTGTTCGTCGCCGCGGCGTTTGCGTCCGGCACGACCGTCGCCAGGGGCGCGCACGAGCTGCGGGTGAAGGAATCGGACCGCATCACGACGATGCGGATCGCGCTCGAGGCGTGCGGCGTGGTGTGCGAGGAATTCGAAGACGGCATGGCGATCACGGGTTCGGGCGGGGCGGCGATTCGCGGTGGCGCTCGGGTCGCCTCGAAACTCGATCATCGCATCGCAATGAGCATGGTGGTGGCTGGACTTGGCAGCGCCGAGCCGATCACGATCGACGACATATCGCCGGTGGCGACGAGCTATCCCGTGTTCTTCCGGTCGCTCGACGCGCTGACCGGCAAAGGGGAATAAGATGATCATCGCAGTCGACGGTCCGGCGGCATCGGGCAAGGGCACGATCGCGCGCGCCTTGGCGAAGCATTACGGCCTCCCCTATCTCGATACCGGCCTGCTCTACCGCGCGGTCGCGCTGAACGTGGCGCGGATGGGGCTGGATCCCGAGCAGGAAGCCGATGCGGTCGCCGCGTGCGATTTCGACGATGCGATGATGACCGACCCGGCGCTCCGCGACGACGATGTCGGGGCGATGGCCTCGATCGTGTCGGCACACCCGCTGGTCCGCGCGGCGCTGATGCAGCGGCAGAAGCGGTTTGCCGCGCAGGCGGGTGGCGCGATCCTCGACGGGCGCGATATCGGCACGGTCATCGCGCCGGATGCGGATGCCAAGCTGTTCGTGAAGGCGACGCCCAATATCCGCGCGCAGCGGCGCCATGCTGAATTGCAGGCACGTGGCGGGACGGCAAGCAAGGACCGCGTACTGGCGGACATTCGCGCGCGCGATGCGCGGGACAGCGGCCGCTCGATCGCACCGCTGGTGATGGCGCCGGATGCAGCGTTGCTCGATACGAGCTTCCTGTCGATCGAGGCCTCGGTGCAGCGCGCGGTGGCGCTGGTCGAGGCGCAGCGGGCGAAGAAGGCGGGGTAGGCCCCTCCCCCTCCCAGCAGAGACGACCACCCCGGCGGAGGCCGGGGCCCAGTTGGAAAGGTCGCAGTAACAAGGCGCTGCACTCAGTTAGCGACGGCCCCCAACTGGGCCCCGGCCTTCGCCGGGGTGGCGGCGGTTGGGGTGAGACATCGTCCACCAACACTGTTTCCCCGCGAAGGCGGGGACCCAGACTGGGCTCCCGCCTTCGCGGGAGAACAAGGAGGCGCCCAGACACCCCTTACAACGCCGTCGCCAGCGTGATCGCGCCCAGCACCACCCCCGGGAAGTTCGCCACCGCGATCGGCCAGTCGCGCTTCGGCTTCAGCACGCCATACGCGACCCACAGCCCGCAATTGACCATCGTCGCGAACGGCTGGACCACCGAACCCTTCTGCCCGGCCAGGTTCAGCATGATCTGGTCGATATACGACAGGTACATCACGATCGCCGTCGCCGTGGCGATCCAGCCCAGCACGAGAATGCCGCGTTCGCTCAAATCTTCGCTCCTGTTGTAAGGCGCCCCTAACGCTGCAGCGGCGAACTTGCTCCGAGACGGGGTTTCCGCTACACAGGAGCGTCCGGCGAGCGATGCTCGTGGAGGAAGGCGCGGAGACCTCTGAGTCTCACGCGCCGTTTTCGCATTCAGCGTCTACATCCTCTGCGCCTCGTGCCGTCCGGATGCCGTGCCGGCGTTCGGTCGTCGCGGCAACGAAGGCCAAGACCAGCGGATCCAACCGCTTGGCCGGAAACAGACTAGGATTACTGAATTCTATGGCAACCCAGGTAATGCCGTCGCGCGACGATTTCGCCGCGATGCTGAACGAGACGCTCGGCGACGCCGACAGCTTCGAGGGCCGCGTGGTGCATGGCACCGTGACCGGCATCGAGAACGACATGGCCGTCATCGACGTCGGTCTGAAGTCGGAAGGCCGCGTGCCGCTTCGCGAATTCGCAGCGCCGGGCCAGAAGGCTGACCTGAAGGTCGGCGACGAAGTCGAAGTCTATGTCGACCGCGTCGAGAACGTCCATGGCGAAGCGATGCTCAGCCGCGATCGTGCGCGCCGCGAAGCCGCATGGGACAAGCTGGAAACCGAATTCTCGAAGACGACCCGCGTCGAGGGCGTGATCTTCGGCCGCGTGAAGGGTGGCTTCACCGTCGACCTGAACGGCGCCGTCGCGTTCCTGCCGGGCTCGCAGGTCGACATCCGCCCCGTGCGCGACGTCACCCCGCTGATGGACATCCCCCAGCCCTTCCAGATCCTGAAGATGGACCGCAAGCGCGGCAACATCGTCGTGTCGCGTCGCGCGGTTCTTGAAGAGACGCGTGCAGAGCAGCGTTCGGGCCTGATCCTCAGCCTCGCCGAGGGCCAGATCATCGACGGCGTCGTCAAGAACATCACCGATTATGGTGCGTTCGTTGACCTCGGCGGCATCGACGGCCTGCTGCACGTTACCGATCTCAGCTACAAGCGCGTCGGTCACCCGAGCGAAGTCCTGAACATCGGCGACACCGTCAAGGTGCAGATCATCCGCATCAACAAGGACACCCAGCGCATCAGCCTCGGCATGAAGCAGCTGGAGAGCGATCCTTGGGATGGCGCGATGGTCAAGTATCCGGTCGGCGCAAAGCTCACCGGCCGCGTCACGAACATCACCGAATATGGTGCGTTCGTCGAGCTGGAAGCGGGCATCGAAGGCCTCGTCCACGTTTCGGAAATGTCCTGGACCAAGAAGAACGTCCATCCGGGCAAGATCGTGTCGACCTCGCAGGAAGTCGACGTCATGGTCCTCGAAGTCGATTCCGAGAAGCGTCGCATCTCGCTCGGCCTCAAGCAGGCTCAGGCCAATCCATGGGAGGCCTTCGCGGCCGCGCATCCGATCGGCTCGACCGTTGAGGGCGAAGTCAAGAACGCGACCGAATTCGGTCTGTTCATCGGCCTCGACAACGACGTCGACGGCATGGTCCACATGTCCGACATCGCCTGGGGCGTTTCGGGCGAGGACGCGCTCAACCTGCATCGCAAGGGTGAGACCGTCGAGGCCGTCGTGCTCGACATCGACGCCGAGAAGGAGCGTATCTCGCTCGGCATGAAGCAGCTCGAGCGTGGCGGGCCTTCGGCCGGCGGCATCGCAGCAGCAGGCGACAAGCTGAACAAGAACGCGATCGTCACGGTCACCGTTCTCGAAGTCCGCGACGCGGGCCTCGAAGTTCAGCAGGGCGACGATGGCGCGACCGGCTTCATCAAGCGCACGGATCTGGGTCGCGATCGCGACGAGCAGCGTCCGGAGCGTTTCCAGGTCGGCCAGAAGTTCGACGCGATGGTGACGGGCTTCGATCGTTCGAAGAAGCCGACCTTCTCGATCAAGGCGATGCAGATCTCCGAAGAGAAGCAGGCCGTCGCTCAGTATGGTTCGTCGGACTCCGGCGCGACCCTCGGCAACATCCTGGGCGAGGCTCTCAAGGCCCGCACGGAAGCCGAAAAGAAGTAAGCGAATTGGGACCGGGATGCTCGATGCATTTCGGTCCCTTTTGCTTTTGGCTTGAAACTCATTTGGTGCTATCGCCCCAATTACTGACCTAAATCAGTATTATCACATATGGGCGGGGGCTCGTTACCATGATCAGATCTGGGCTTGTTCAAAAACTGACCGATGCGCATCCGGACCTGGAGCCGCGCGAGGTAGAATTGATCGTCTCGTGTTTCTTCGACGAGATCTCGAAGCGGCTGGCCGCCGACGGCCGGGTCGAACTGCGCGGCTTCGGCGCATTCTCCACGCGCGCGCGCGATGCGCGGACCGGACGCAATCCCCGGACCGGCGAAGTCGTCGCGGTCGACGCCAAACGCGTCCCCTATTTCAAGCCCGGCAAGGAAATGCGCTCGCGTCTTAACGTCGATTGAGCGGCACCTGCGGGTCCAACATGGGTTGACCCTGCGCTCGACCTCGTCTTTCTGACTCCCGTGTGCGGACGTGGCGAAACCGGTAGACGCAGGAGACTTAAAATCTCCCTCCCTTGGAGTGCGGGTTCGAGTCCCGCCGTCCGCACCATCACGCTTGCCTGTGCCGCCGCGCTGCTCTTCGCACCGGCGGCCTGCAACCGGCGCCGCGACTCGGGGGCGGTCGTCGTCAGCGCGATCGGCGGGGTGCCTGCTGCCGCGGATGCCCGCCGGGGCCCGATCGACCTCCCCTCGCGCCTGTTGATCGATTCGACGGCGCAGGGGCTGGTCCGGTTCGATGCTGCCGGCCAGATCGAGCCTGGCCTCGCCGAACGCTGGATCGTCATCGATGATGGCATGAGCTATATTTTCCGCCTGCGCGAAGCCACGTGGAGCGACGGTAGCCGCATCACCGCGGACCAGATCGTCGCGATGCTCAAACGCCAGATCATGCCGGCTTCGCGCAATCCGCTCGCTCCCTTTCTCAGCGCGGTCGACGAGATCGTGGTGATGACGCCGCAGGTGATCGAGGTCCGGTTGTTGCGGCCGCGTCCCGACCTGCTCAAGCTGTTCGCACAGCCCGAACTCGCGCTGCTGCGTCTGCGCCCGCCCGGCGGCAGCGGCCCGTTCCGCATCGCCCAGCCCGGCGCCGCGCCGCTGTTGCGCCCGGTCTATGATCTCAACCGCGCCGACCCCGAAGACCAGCTTGAGATGCAGCCCGAACGTGACGTCCGCCTGATCGGCGAGCGTGCCGCGCGGGCGATCGCGCGGTTTGCGCATCGCGACTCGGACCTGGTCAGCGGCGGCAGCTTCGCCGACTGGCCGCTTCTCGCGACGGCCGATATCGCCCCCGCCGCAATCCGGGTCGATCCGGCAGTCGGATTGTTCGGGCTCGCGATCGTTTCGCGGACGGGCTTCCTTGCCGAGGCAGCGAACCGCGCGGCGATCTCACAGGCGATCGATCGCAGCGCGCTGACCGCCGCGATCGCCCCGAATTGGGAGGCTGCGGACCGCATCCTCGCCGAACCGCTCGACTCCGCCGGGCTCCCGCAGGTGCCGTCATGGACGCTGCTGAACCAGGACGAGCGCCGGGCAGGTGCCCGGTTACGGGTCGCGACGTGGCGCGAGCAGGCGCAGAGCGGGCCGATCGCGATGCGGATCGCGCTGCCCGCCGGATCCGGCGCGACCATCCTCTACGCGCATGTCGCCGCCGCCCTGCTCCGGATCGGCATCCTGCCCGAGCGCGTCGCGATCGACGCCCCCGCCGATCTGCGGCTGATCGACCTGGTGGCGCCCTACGACAGCGCGCGCTGGTACCTGGCGAACGCCTGCATCGTCTGCAGCGCCCCCGCACAGGCGGCACTCGACGCCGCGCGTGCTGCACCGACGCTCGCCGAACGCAGCCAGCGGATTGCGGCGGCCGATGCCGCGCTGAACGAGGACGTGCCCTTCATCCCACTCGCACGGCCGCTCCGCTGGTCGCTGGTCGCGACGCGGCTCCAACAATGGCAGCCGAACAGCCGGGCCTGGCACCCGTTGAACAGGCTTCGTCCCGACACCAAGTGAGTCGCATGACCAACAATGCCACTCGCATCGATCCCGCCACGCTGGCCAGCAGCTTCGCGATCGGTCAGGATCCGGCCTCGGTCCGCGCCCGGGTCGAGGCGCTGGAGCGCATTCTCGAACGCGCGTTCATCGTCCCCGGGATCAACCGCCCGATCGGGCTCGATGCGATCGTCGGTCTGATCCCTGTCGTCGGCGACCTGATCGGTGCGCTGATGGGGAGCTGGCTCGTCTGGGAGGCGCGTAACCTCGGCATGTCGAAGTTCCAGCTCGCCCGGATGATGGGCAATGTCGGGTTCGACGCGGCGCTCGGGCTGGTGCCGTTCGTCGGCGACGCCGCGGATTTCATGTTCCGATCGAACACGCGCAACCTGCGGATCATCAAGCGTCACCTCGACAAGCACCACCCCTCGACCGTCACCCTGGCCGGCTGAGTGCCAGTCAGCCCTCGCCGCGCCAGATCCTGATCGGCGTGCCCTGCGTGACCCCGCCTGCGTGCGCGGGGCAGCGTTTGTAACGGAAGGCGGTGTCGAGACAGATCCAGAGCTCGTCGAGCCAGCCCTGCTTGGTCGTCGTGACGCGCATCATGGCCGCGTTAAGGCCGGGATTGGCCTTCGCCATCGCCGTGGCGAACTGCCCGGCGGTCAGCGGGCTTCGCGACAGGGTGTCCATGTCGGGATAGCGCAGCTTGGCGTAGAGGCTGCTCGACTGGCGGAAATATCGTGCGGGCTGATAGCCCGGCATGCAGGTCCCGTGCTTGGCCCATTCATGCTGGATCAGCTGCGCCGACGGCGTCGTGCAGAGCTGGCGCTTGATCACTGCCTGCGGGACGATCGCGGTCGCGCGACAATATTGTGGCCAGGTCTTGCCTGCGCCGTCGGGCCACAGGCCGTGGAGCGTGAAGCCGAACCGGTTGCCCGCCCCGCACTGGAATCGCGCGCTCGGCTGGTCGCCTTTCTCGCGGCAATATTGCGGGGCCCAGGTGATGGCGAGCGTATAGCTGGCGATCGGCAGGATCCGCGCGGGTTCGCGCGCGGACGGCAGGTCGGGGCGGACGCGGTCGGTGCCGCCGATGGGCGCCGAACAGCTATAGGCCTGCGCCGCGGCGATACCCGGTGCCGACAGCCCCGCGACGATCATCATGCCCGCGAGCCGGTTCATCCGTGTCATGCCTCGATCTCCTCCTCGGCATCGTCGTCGATGCCGCGGTCCGCGACCTCGTCGAACCAGGCGCGCGCTCGGGGCCGGAACAGCAGGACGATCGGCAGGATCGTCAGCACGAGCTGCGCGATCGTCAGCATCCCGATCAGCCCTGTCGCAAGCACCCCCGTCGCGACCTGCAGCATCACCCCAGCGGCGCCGAGTACCGTCAGCGCGACGAGCAGCCACAGGGCAACCCGGCTACCCCTGCGCGTCGTAAGGATCAGCAGCAGCAGCGACAGTCCGACGCCGAACGCCGTCACCCCTGCCGCCAGTGCAAAGCCGCCCTGCGCAACCGCGGCATCCCAGGTCAGCACGCTGACCGCGATCAGCAGACCGATCGAGGCGAGATACAGCCATTCGGCCAATACAACGGATTTGGGACGCATTTTCACCCTGTTCACTTCGCGATCTAACGTGGCGGCACGATACCGCGTCTCTGCCCGCGCGCCAGTTAAAGCGTCGCGAAATCGAGCCCGATATCGGCGGCGGGCGCGGACTGGGTCAGCCGCCCGACCGAGACATAGGTGACCCCGCTCTCGGCGATCGCGCGGATCGTGTCGAGCGACACGCCGCCCGATGCTTCTGTCGGCACGCGGCCATCGACCAGCGCGACCGCATTGCGGAGGATCTCGGGTGGCATATTGTCGAGCAGCAGGTGCGTCGCCCCCGCCGCCAGCGCGGGCTCGATCTGGTCGACATGGTCGACCTCGACGATGATCTGCGCGATGCCCGCATCCCTCGCCCGGCGCACCGCCTCGCCGACGTCGCCGGCGACCGCGACATGATTGTCCTTGATCATCGCCGCATCCCACAGCCCCATGCGGTGGTTCTTCGCACCGCCCATGCGGGTCGCGTATTTTTCGAGCACGCGCAGCCCGGGGATCGTCTTCCGCGTGTCGAGCAGGATGGCGCCGGTGCCCTGCATCCGATCGACATAGGCCCGCGTCATCGTCGCCACACCCGACAGGTGCTGGACGGTGTTCAGCGCGGACCGCTCGGCGGTCAGCATCGCGCGCGCGCGGCCCTCGATCCGCATCAGCTCGGTACCCGCAGCGACCGCCTGCCCGTCCTTTACGAGATGCTCGATCCGGACCTCGGGATCGAGCGCGCGGAAGAAGGCATCGGCAAGGGCGAGGCCGGCGACGGTGATCGCGTCGCGGCTGTCCATCACCCCGGCAAAGCGCGCCTCGGCGGGGATCACCGCCGCAGAGGTGATGTCGCCGATCGTCCCCAGATCCTCGGCCAGCGTCGCAGCGACGAACCTATCGATGTCGAAGCCCGCCAGCGCTGCGCTCACGAACGCGTCCCGCTCGTCTGCGCCGGGCCGAGATCGCCCATCCCGACGGTGCCCGAGGCCATCGCCAGCATCGCATCGAGGCTCTTCTTCGCCTGGAGCCGCAGCCCCTCCTCGATCTCGATCCGCGGCGCCAGGTCGCGCAGCGCGACGTACAGCTTCTCCATCGTGTTGAGCGCCATGTACGGGCAGATATTGCAGTTGCAGTTGCCGTCCGCGCCGGGCGCACCGATGAACCGCTTGTTCGGCAACGCCTTTTCCATCTGGTGGATGATATGCGGCTCGGTCGCGACGATCAGCGTGTCGCCCGGCATCGCGATCGCATAGTCGAGGATGCCGCGCGTCGACCCGATATAATCGGCATGGTCGAGGATGATCGGCGGGCATTCGGGATGCGCGACGATCGGCGCGCCCGGATTGGCGGCCTTGAGCTTGAGCAGCTCGCTCTCGCTGAACGCCTCGTGGACGATGCACACGCCCGGCCACAACAGCATCTCGCGCCCGGTCTTGCGGACCAGATAGCCGCCGAGATTGCGGTCCGGCCCGAAGATGATCTTCTGGTCGGCGGGCAGCTGCGACAGGATCTTCTCCGCCGACGAGGACGTCACGATGATGTCGGACAGCGCCTTCACCTCGGTCGAGCAGTTGATGTACGTCAGCGCGATGTGATCGGGATGCTTGGCGCGGAACGCCGCGAACTGTTCGGGGGGGCAGCTGTCCTCGAGGCTGCAGCCGGCATCCATGTCAGGCAGCACGACGATCTTGTCGGGCGACAGGATCTTGGCGGTCTCCGCCATGAACCGCACGCCGCAGAACGCGATGACATCCGCCTCGGTCGCTGCCGCCTTGCGCGACAGGTCGAGGCTGTCGCCGACGAAATCGGCAATGTCCTGCAATTCGGGCTTCTGGTAATAATGCGCGAGGATGATCGCGTTCTTCTCCTTCCGGAGCCGCTCAATCTCGCCGCGAATGTCGATGCCCGCAAAATTCTGGTGGAGTTCCATTGTCGTATCCCGGTTTAGTTGCGGTTCCCTAGCACGTCCTGCAGCGAACGCGACGTATCCCATCGCTCGGTTGACGCCTGCGCCTCGTCGGCGAAGCGCACGCTGACGGTCGCATCCACCCCTGCGGCGCGCAGCGGCATCGCGAAGCTACGCTCGACCGCACGCCGCGTCGCGTCGCGCGCCAGCCGGATCATCGCGGGCTCGCGCGCCTGGCGGACCAGTTCGATCTGGCCCGCGCGCCGGTTGGCGGTGTCGAGCCGCTTCTCCGCGTCGGTCAGCGTCGCCAGCACACCCCCCGAACCATATTCGCGCAGCGCATTGAGGTCGATCTGCGGCCCCTCCACCTCGACCGGCGGCAATCGTACCGCGAGCGTCCGCGTCGCGGCATCCCAGGCGACGTCGCGCTGCGACAGCTTGCCGAGGTCGACCTCGTAGCGGACCATCCCCGGCATGATCAGCGTCTTCTCGGTGGTGAAGCCCAGTTGCGACTGGCGCGACGTCACCACCGCGACGAACCTGGCGGCAAAGGTCGACAGCCGATTCTGTTCGCGCAGCCCCTCCAGGCTGGCGCTCGCGATCGTCGTCGGGTCGGGCGCCAGCCGGCTCTGCACGTAACGCTGCACGCCCCACAGCGCGATCAGCGCGGCCAGCGCGAGCAGCACCAACACCCCCGCCGCCTTGGCCAGGAACGACCCGACCCCGCCACGCCGCGCAGTGTCCGTGCTGCGGCTGTCCTCGTTCACGCCATCCGCCATGCACCATCCCCTTCCGTCTCGCCGACCAGCCCGCGACCGCGCAGATCATACAGATGCGCCAGCACCGATCCCTCCGCCCCCGGCACCAGCCGCGGATCGAGCCCGACATACATGCGCTCGACCAGCGCCGCGACACCCCGCGGCGCCTCGCGCAGCAGACGGAGGATCTGCCCCTCACGCTGCTTGCGGTGGCCGAGCATCCCGCGCACCAGCCGCTGCGGCCGCTCGATCGCCTCGCCATGCCCTGGATAATAGACGCGGTCGTCCCGTCCCAGCAGCCGCTCGAGGCTCGCCATATAGTCGGTCATGTCGCCATCGGGCGGCACGACGACGCTAGTCGACCAGCCCATGACGTGATCGCCCGAGAACAGCGCCCCGCTCTCGCGCAGGGCGAAGGCGAGATGGTTCGACGTGTGGCCCGGCGTAGCGATCGCCTCGAGCGTCCAGCCCGCCGCGCCGACCGTCTCACCGTCCGCCAGCACGCGATCGGGTGCATAGAGCGCGTCGAACGAGCTATTGGCCGCGACACCGGGCGCGAACGCGGCGGCGCCGACGATCGCAGCGCCGGTCGCGGCCTGCAACGGGCGAGTCGCCGGACTATGGTCGCGGTGATGATGCGTGACGACGATCGCGGCGACGGGGCGGCCATCGATCACGCGCAGCAAGGCATCGAGATGCGCGGGATCGTCGGGCCCGGGATCGATAACCGCCAGCGCGGTCGTCCCGACGATATGCGTCTGTGTGCCGGTGAAGGTATAGGGCGACGCGTTCGGCGCGAGCACGCGGACGACGAGCGGCTCGAGCTGGATCGGGATGCCGGTCGGATGCTCAGCCATGCCCCCGAAATGGCGGCTGGCGGCGCGCATGGCAAGACCCGAACCCGAGACCCCGCCGCCCGACCCTGTAATACCACTCCGATCCCGTCATTCGGACGAAAGTCAGGATCCAGGGCCGCAGGCACCGCCCTACCCCGGAACCCGGCTCAATCGCGCTTGGCCATGTCCGCCTGGACCTCGGCCAGACCCTCGTCGATGCCGGCAAGCGCCTCGCGGCGTTGCGCGGCGGTCATGTCGGCGTTCTTCTCGATCGACGCCCGCGCGATTTTCAGACTGGCGAGTGCGGAGGCGTAGGCGCTCGCCTCGATCTCACGGCTGTTGATCGCGGCGGTCGCGGCGTCGGCGGCGGCCTGTTCGATGCGATTGGTGCAGATGACCATCTTGCGCACGCCGCCTTCGGTCCGGTCGATCACATAGTGCTTGCCCGGCCCGTCCTTGCCATCGACGCAGGTGCGTTCGGTCACCTCGGGTACCATCCCCGACGCGACGATCGTACTGCCCGGCTTCGCACGGATGATCCGCGTGCTGACCGTCTTGCCGTCGCGCGTGACGATCGTCGTGACCTGACGCGCGTCGTCGGGGCGTGCGGTAAGCGGCGCAGCGGGCGCGACAGGCGCCACGGGTGCGACCGGGGTCAAGACTGGCATAGGTGGCAGGGGCGGCAGGGGTGCCGCCGGGGCAACCGGCGCCACGCGGTCCTCGACACCGGCACGGATCGCCGTGGCGGCCTTGGTGCCCGAAGCGGTCAGCGCGAGCCCCGTCGCGACCAGCAGGCCGACCGAGGCCGCCCCCGTCGCGATCCGGCCGCGTGAAATCCGAGAAGTCGTCAACATGCGCAATCTCCCTTTCAGATCGGTGATGGTGTGGAGGTGACACGCGGCCGACACCGCGCCGCCATGCGCCGCCTTGACGATCGCGCAGGCATAGATGTGGCGGTCGACCGCGGACCGCCCGGCGAGCACACGTGCGTCGTTGGCAAGCTCCTGGTCCGCGCGGAACCGGCGAAACGCATGCCAGGCGACCGGGTTGAACCAGTGAAGCGCGAGCACGACCAGCGCCACCCAGTTGGCGAACAGGTCGCCACGCTGGTGATGGCCAATCTCGTGCGCGAGCGCCAATTCGCACTCGTCCGCATCGTAGCGATCCGCGAAATCCCGCGGAAACGCGACGTAGCGGCGGACGAGACCGAAGGCGAGCGGACCCGGCGCCGCCGCGGTGGCGATCACGCGCACCCCGTCGCGATCGTCGAGCCGGTCCGCGCTGTCGAGCATCCGCCGGCAGAACCGTCGATGCTGGAGCAGATGCCAGACGAGCAGCCCACGCGCCCCGACCGCCCATGCGGCCCCCAGCGCGCTGCCGAGCCCGCCTTCGAACAGTCCTGCAAGGACAGCGCCGAACGACGGTTCCACCACATCCGGTGTCGCCGCAGCCATCGTTGCCCCCGTCGTCGCGGCCGTTGCAGCGGGCGCGATCATGTAAACGCTGATCGTCTCGCCAGCCCGCGTAATGGGCGTCGCCGCCGCGTGCCAGGTCTCGGGCATCGACGGCAGGACGAGCCGCAACACGGGCAGTGCCCAGAGCGCATAGGCGACCTGCGCCCCGAAGGCGCGGCGCACCGGCGCGCGGACCAGCAGCACGACGAGCATCAGCAGCGTCGATGCGATCAGCGCGTCGCTCGCCCAGCCCGCGAGCGCCGCCGTATCGATCGACCGAAGGGCGGCGGCGGGGCCGTCTCCGATCCCCCCGGAAAGGATGGGCCCCGCGCTCATGCCTTGAGGTCCTTCAGCAACGCCTCGATCTCGGCAATGTCCTGCGCGGTCAGTTCGTCGCGTTCGGCGAGATGCGCGACCAGCGGCGTCAGCCTGCCGCCGAACAGCCGGTCCATCAGCCGCCGCGATTCGCCCGCGACATAATCACCGCGCGCGACGGTCGGACGATAGAGATAGCGCCGGCCATCCTCCTCATGCGTGATCGCCGATTTCGCGATCAGTCGCCCGAGCAACGTCTTGACCGTGTTGGCACTCCAGCCGCGCGCCGGGTCGACACGTTCGGAGACATCCTGCGCGCTCAGCGGGGATTCGTCCCACAGCACCTCCATGACGCTGTGCTCGGCATCACTGATCCGTTCGGCCACGACTCGCTCCTTACTGACTACGCTTGTAATCAGCTCGTTTACGGTCGTAGTCAATGTCAGTTTCTTACGGTCGCGCGATCGACGCCGATGACCGTCTGTGTCGGGCTTCTTTACGATCAGCGGCCGGCGCTGCGGCCGATTAACCACCGAGACCGGCGAAAGTCCGCAACTCGGGTGAACTGGCACATCGTCTGCACCGTCTGATGCGTTACCGAGCGTTCAGCGCTTATGCAGGGTGGACGGGTCGCTGTCATTCAGGTCTCGCACCGGTCCACCCTCACCCGGCACCCTGCAAGCCCCGACCGCACGGCGGCCAGATACCCCCGCGCGATCCAGAGCCTCGTCAAATACTCAGCCTGCCGCCTTCTGCACGTCCAGGACCTGCTTCAGTTCGCCGCTCTCGTACATCTCCATCATGATGTCCGATCCGCCGAGGAATTCGCCGTCGACATAGAGCTGCGGGATCGTCGGCCAGTCCGAATAGGCCTTGATGCCCTGGCGGATGCCCTGGTCCTGCAGCACGTCGACGCTCTCGAACTCGACCTCGAGATGGTTGAGGATCGCGATCGCGCGGCTCGAAAACCCGCATTGCGGGAACAGCGGGCTGCCCTTCATGAAGAGTACCACGGGGTTGGCCTTCACCAGCGCGTCGATGCGCGCGTGCGTGTCGTCAGTCATATCGTCGTCCTTATGCAATCACGGTGGTCAGTTGCAGCGCATGAAGGACGCCGCCCATGCGGCCCCCCAGCGCGTCGTAAACGCTCTTGTGCTGCTTCACCCGGCTCAGCCCGGCAAAACTCGCGCTGGTCACGCGCGCAGCATAATGATCGCCGTCCCCGGCCAGATCGGTGATCTCGACCTCGGCATCGGGAATGGCGTCGCGAATCATCGTGCGGATATCGTCGGCGGTCATCGGCATTGGATTACTGGGCCTCCATCAATTGGCGACGCGCCTCGATCATCTGCGTCGCCAGCGCACGGCGCACCGTCGCCTCGTCATGGTCGAGACCCGCGGCAGTCATGTCGCCGACCAGCTTGCGGACGACATCGTCGTCGCCCCCGCCTTCGAGATCGGCATGCACCAGGGCCGTCGCATAGGCGTCGCCCTCCTCGCGGGTCAGCCGCATCTCGGCCGCGGCCCATTGCCCCAGCAACCGATTGCGCCGCGCCGTGACACGGAATGCGAGTTCATCGTCGCGGGCAAATTTTGCCTCGAAAGATCGCTCGCGATCGTCAAAAGTCGTCATGGCGCACGTGTTCCCTCCGGCGTGTCGAGCTTAGCAGATAGGTAGCGGTCCGCGGCTCCGCAATAATTTGGTGCGGCTCTGGAACAATGCCGGCACATCCATCATCTATAAGACAGTCACGTGACACAGGGCACGGGCATGGAGAGTAGAATGACTGGCCACCATCCAAGGAGCATTTCGCCGCCGTCCGACACCGCCGTATCGCGTCACCCCGCAGCGCCGCCGATCGGTGCCAGTGGTCATGGTCGCGGTCGATTCCCTTCGATCGCGCATGGCATGGCACTCGGTGCGGCCGCATCCGCGATCCTGTGGATGGCGATCGTCATGACGATCTCGCGCATGCTCTGAACCGGCACGGCGCGAGAGACATCATCAGCCGAGTTCGACGACCAGCTTCCCGATCGCGGCGCGTGCGGCCATCTTCGCGATCGCCTTGCCACCGTCCTCCAGCGCGAACCGCTCGGTCACCCGCGGCGCGATCTTGCCGTCGCGCCACAGCTCGAACAGCGTTTCGATATGCGCCTGGTTGGCCTTCGGGTCACGGGCAGCGAACGCACCCCAGAATACGCCGCACACGTCGCAGCTCTTGAGCAACGTCAGGTTGAGCGGCAGCCGCGGGATACCGGCGGGGAAGCCGACGACCAGATACCGCCCTTCCCAGGCGATCGAGCGCAGCGCGGGCTCGGCATAGTCGCCGCCGACCGGATCGTAGATCACGTCGGCACCCGCCTTGCCGACCGCGGCCTTGAACTGCTCGGCTAGCGCCTTGGACTGGTCCTTGTCGAACGGCGCGCGGGCATAGACGATCGTCTCGTCGGCACGCGCCGCACGCGCGGCGGCGGCCTTCTCCTCGGACGAGACCGCGGCAACGACCCGCGCACCGAACGCCTTGCCAAGCTCGATCGCCGCAAGCCCGACGCCACCCGCCGCGCCCAGCACGAGCAACGTCTGCCCCGCTTTCAAATGCCCACGGTCGAGCAAGGCATGGATCGTCGTGCCATAGGTGAGGATCAGCGAAGCGCCCTCCGCAAAGTCGCGCCCCTCGGGCAGGCGGTAGAGCTTGGCCGGGTCGGCAACGACCTTTTCGGACAGTCCGCCATGACCGAGCATCGCGATCGCCCGGTCGCCGACCGCCCAGCCCTCGACCCCGTCACCGACCTCGGCGACGATCCCCGCGATTTCGCCGCCGGGCGCAAAGGGACGTTCGGGCTTGAACTGATATTTGTCCTCGATGATCAGCACGTCGGGAAAGTTGATCGCGCAGGCCTTCACGGCGATCACGACCTGCCCCGGCGCGGCGACCGGATCGGGCAGATCCGACAAGATCAGAGTTTCAGGTCCGCCCGACGCCTTCGACAGCAATGCCCGCATAACCGCTTTCCCTCTCCAGAAAGGGGCGATGTTCAGCCACCGCCTCCTCGAATTTCGAAATCGCGGTATCTCTTGCCAGTGTCAGCCCGACCTCGTCCAGCCCTTCGATCAGACATTGCCGGCGAAACGCATCGAGATCGAAGACGAAGCGGTCCTGGAACGCGGTGGTGACGGTCATCGATTCGAGGTCGATCGTCACGCTGTCGGTCCGCGCCACCTCGATCAGCCGGTCGATGGCATCCTGCGGCAGGACGACGGCGATGATGCCGTTCTTGAACGCGTTACCCGAGAAGATGTCCGAGAAGCTCGGCGCGATCACCGCGGCGACGCCCATGTCGGCGAGCGCCCAGGCGGCATGCTCACGGCTAGACCCACAGCCGAAATTGTCGCCCGCGATCAGGATCGGCGCGCCGGCATAGCGCGGATCGTCGAACACATTGTCCGACTGCGCGCGAACCGTCTCGAACGCGCCGCGCCCGAGCCCCGTCCGCGTGATCGTCTTCAGCCAGTGCGCGGGGATGATCACGTCGGTATCGACGTTCTTCGCCCCCCAGGGATAGGCGCGCCCCGAAACCGTCGAGACGGGCTTCATCGCGGGCCGGTCTCGGCCGGGGCGACACGTCCGGTGCCCGGCAGCGTCCGCGCCGCCGCCATATAGGCTGCAACGCCACTCATCACCGCGCCGGCCATCAACAGCATCATCACACGCTTCATAACTCTTGTCCCATCAGGTCGCGCACGTCGCTCAGCCGGCCCGTGACCGCGGCCGCGGCCGCCATCGCGGGCGAGACGAGATGCGTGCGCGCACCCGGCCCCTGCCGTCCGACGAAATTGCGGTTGCTCGTCGAGGCGCAACGCTCGCCCGGCGGCACCTTGTCGGGATTCATCGCCAGGCACATCGAACAGCCCGGCTCGCGCCATTCGAAGCCCGCGCCGGTGAAGATCCGGTCTAGCCCCTCGGCCTCGGCCTGACGCTTCACAAGGCCCGATCCGGGGACCACCAGCGCGCGGACCCCATCGGCGACCCGCCGACCGTTCGCGATCGCCGCGGCCGCGCGCAGATCCTCGATCCGGCTATTCGTGCAGCTGCCGATGAAGACATGCTGGATCGCGACGTCCTGCATCGCGGTACCCGGCGTCAGCCCCATATAGTCGAGCGACTTGCGCGCCGCCGCCTGCTTGGCGGGGTCGGCAAAGCTCATCGGGTCGGGGACATGACCGGTGATCGGCACGACGTCCTCGGGACTGGTGCCCCAGGTCAGGCCCGGCGCGATATCGCTCGCCTGCAACACGACCGTCTTGTCATAGGTCGCCGCCGCATCGCTCGGCAGCGTCCGCCACCAGGCCAGCGCGCGCTCCCACGCCTCGCCACTCGGCGCCATCGGCCGGCCCTTGATATAGGCGACGGTCGTCTCGTCCGGCGCGACGAGGCCGGCCCGCGCACCCGCCTCGATCGACATGTTGGCGACAGTCAGCCGCCCCTCGATCGACATCGCGCGGATCACGTCGCCGGTATATTCGATCACATGACCGGTCCCGCCCGCAGCACCGAGCCGCCCGACGATCGCCAGGATCACGTCCTTGGGGCTGACGCCGAAGCCCAGCGTGCCGTCGACGCGGACCTCCATCGTCTTCGACTGGCTCAGCAACAAAGTCTGCGTAGCGAGAACATGCTCGACCTCGCTGGTGCCGATCCCGAAGGCGAGCGCGCCGAGCGCACCATGCGCCGAGGTGTGGCTGTCGCCGCAGACCAGCGTCGATCCGGGCAGGGTGAAGCCGAGCTCTGGCCCGACGACATGAACGATCCCCTGCTGCACCGCGGTCGCATCGATATAGTCGATCCCGAACTCGGTCGTGTTGCGACGCAGCGCGTCGAGCTGCTGCGCGCTCTCAGGATCGGCGATCGGCAACGGCACACCCGCGGCGTCGACGCGTGCGGTCGTCGGCAGATTATGGTCGGGCACCGCCAGCGTCAGATCGGGCCGCCGCACCCGCCGTCCGGCGACGCGCAGGCCTTCGAATGCCTGTGGGCTGGTCACCTCGTGAACGAGGTGGCGATCGATATAGATCAAGCAGGTGCCATCGTCGCGCCGTTCGACGACGTGCGATGCCCAGATCTTTTCGTAGAGGGTCTGCGGACGGGTGGCCATGCGGCCCCGTTAACCGATAATGCCTGCCACGCAAAGGTTCGCGGCAATTTTCATGCGCCGGACCATGGCCCTATCGCGTCGATGCGTGGTCCGCGTGACGACCGGGCGCGGCGCCGGGATCCGTCGTTACGCGTCTGCCAGCATCTGCTCGGCAAGGCGTCGGCCAGAGAACCAGCCGCTCTCGATCCGCGGCGCCAGCAGCCAGTCGCCCGCCGCCCCGATCCGTTCGCCCGCATTCCACAGACAGCCGGACTCACCTGCCGCGGCGCGCGCATAGCGCCAGCGATGCCCGACACGGACGATCGGCGCGGGCAGCGCGTCGGCACACTGCGCAGCGAGCGCCGCCTGTAGCTGGTCGACCACAGTCTCCGCCGCGTCTTCCAGATGATCGCGAGACCAGTCTGGCGTCGCCTGGACGACCCACGCCTCCGGACCATCGCGTCCCGGTTTCGCGCTGTTGCGCGCGGCCCAGCCGATGATGCCGCGATCCTTCAGCACGTCGTCAAAAATAGCGAGCGGCGTCTCGAACGCGAACATCGCCGTCCAGCACGGCGCCGACCGGCTGTCCGCTGCGACGCGCCCCATCGCCGCGTCATGCGGTGCGAGCAGCCCCGCCGCCTGTTCCGCAGGGATCGCGACGACGACGCTGTCGAACAGCTCCGCTTCGCCAGGATCGAGCTGCCACCCCGTCGCCGTCTTGCACAGCGCGGTGACCTGGGTGTTCCAGCGGACGTCCGTCTGCGCCGCAAGATGCCCGACGATCGCGTTCATCCCCGGCGCCCCGACCCAGGCATCGGGCCCCGCCGCGGGCCAGCGCGCGACGACGCCCGCCGCCGCCCAGCTCTGCATCGCCGCCACGAAATCCGGGTCGCGCATCGTCAGATATTGCGCACCATGGTCGAACGCGATCATGCCGCCGGGCGTCTCGATCCGCCGCGTCGCCATCCGACCACCCGCCCCACGTCCCTTGTCGAACAGTGTCACCACGCAGCCGTCCTGCTGCAGGCGCAGCGCACAGCTCAGGCCGGTGATTCCTGCACCAATGATCGCAACCTTCATGACGTCTCCGATCGACGATCCACGGGATGGCCCGATACCGCCCCCGGACCTAACCGACCAGCCGGAAATCCCCCGACTTTACCGTCCAGACCTATTTCCGTCGTACCGGTCAGATCGTCTCGGATCGCATCGTCCGCACCGTATAGACCTCGACCCCCTGCCAGGTATCGGAGTCGAAGCGGACGCGGATTTTCGACTTGCCGCGCGTGGTCTCGGGCGGCAGCGGATAGGTCCGGATGTTGCGGGCGGCGGTGACGTCACCCGTGAGCTGCTCGCGCGCCAACGGCGTACCGTCGACCGAGATCCGGAAATCCTTGTTGCGCTGCCCGCCGCCATATTCGACCTGCAGCGTCAGCGGCCCCAGCGCGACCGCCAGGTCGAATTCGAAGAACCCGACGTTCACGTTGCGGCTGCGGTCGGCGACATGCGACACCGCCGCCGAGTTGCCGCTGTCGGCGAACGCGTGGTCGACCTCGGGTTGCTGCTCACCCAGCCGGATCACATCGACCGTCCGCGCGGCCAGCGCCGCCCGCTCCTGCGACGCACGCGCCCAGGCGAGCTGCGCGGTCGGCCACTCGGCGGTGCCGAACCGGCGGAAATAGACCGTGGTGCGGTTGTCGTGCTGCGCGAAAAACGGTCGCAGCGTCAGGTCGCCCGGCTTGCCCTGCCCGCCCAGTCGATACCGGTGCAACCCGCCTGCCGCCGCCAGCACGGGTTCCGTCCGGTCGGTGACGAGCGCGGGGTCCGGCCCGTCGGACCGACGGTCCCCCGCGCCCATATCGGCCGCAAGGACCAGCGGGCCGCTGAGGAACGCGACCAGCCTTGGATCGTCCGGCATCGCTTCGACGCGCACCGGCATGGGCAGCGACAAGGCAATCCGGTCGCCCGCCTTGAGCCCGGTCAGCAGCAGATACGCGCCGTCGCGCACGCCGGCCGTTCTGCCGTTCACCTGCAACAGCGGCGCGGTGCACCAGCCGGGCACGCGGAGCGCCAGCGTCCGTGGCGCCGTCCTGACCGCGATCCGCACCGTGTCGCCGAGCGGGAATTGCGTATCGATGTCGAGCTTCGCCTCGGGGGCATCCAGCGTGGAGGCATAATAGAGGTTGATCGCAACCGCATCGCCGCGCTTCCAGTAGATGCTCTCGCCATGCTTCGAATGGCTTTCCATGCCCGACCCGACACAGCACCAGAAATCCTCGGTCGGGCTCGAATGCACGCGCCCCATGCCCGGCGCCAGCGCGGTGAAATAAGTGAACATCCCCGTATCGGGGTGCTGCTGGCTCATGATGTGGTTGAGATGCGCGCGTTCGTAAAAGTCGAAATAGCGCGCATCACCGGTCCAGCCATAGAGATGCCGGGTCAGGCGCAGCATGTTGTAGCTGTTGCACGCCTCGCACGTCTGCTGGTCGAGCCGCTGGGCAAGCTTGCGCGGCTCGCCGAAATGCTCATGGTCCGAATTGCCGCCGATGACATAGCTGTGGTCGCGCGTCACGATCGTCCAGAATGACCGCGCGACCCTGGCATGATCGGTATCGCCGGTCAGCTCATGCAGCCGCGCCTCCCCCACGATCTTCGGGATCTGGGTGTTGGCATGATGCCCCGCGAGGTCGTCGCGCGCGTCCCTGAGCGGGTCGACGATCGCGTGATGCCGCAGCCGTTCGGCGAGTGTCAGCCAGCGGCGATTGCCGGTCCGCGTGTACAGCTCGGCATAGGATTCGGTCAGCCCGCCATGCTCGGTCCGCAGGATATCCTGGATCTGGACGTCGTTCAGTCCTTCCAGGATCGTGCCGAGATAGGTCCCAAGCCCGATCGCCACGGCCAGACCATCGGCAAGCCCGGCATGCCGGTGCGCGTCGAGCACGCCCGCCATCACCTTGTGATAGGTGTACAGCGGCACCCATCCTTCGTTCAGGCTGAACCCGGTCGACCGGATCTCCCGCTTGCGCAGTTCCTCGTATACCACCTTGCCATCGACGGTCTTGCCGTCGCGCTCGACGGTCGTCCCGCCGGCATAGCCATCCCCCTGCTTCAGCTGGATCGCCTTGAGTTCGGCGACGATATAGGCCGCGCGGTCACGGAATTGCTGGTCACCCGTCTGCGCATAGATCAGGGACAGTGCGCTGAGATAATGACCGAGCGAATGCCCGGCGATCCCGCGTGACTCCCATCCGCCATAGACTTCGCCCTTGGTCGGCAACCCTGCCCCGGCATGGAAATTGTGCAGCAGACGGTTCGCATCGAGCGACAGCAGATAGCGCTGGTTCGCCTGCACCGATGTCAGGAAGATCGACGGCAGCAACCGCACCTGCGACAGCGGAAAGGGGGTCGCCGCCGAGGGTGCACCCGCCGCCGCCAGGGCGAATGGCGGCACCGCCCCCAGCGCAATCCCTGCGCCTAGCGCACCGCGACGCGTCCAACCCATGTCACTCTCCCAGCCACGTCTTTAGACACAGGCTATCGGCTTCACTTGTCGGAGTAAATCCCGGGACTGACATGAGCTGACGGTGTGATCGTGATCATCAGTGCGCCGTGATCCAGACCCGGCCGCACCTCTATGAGCGTCTCAGTCGCGCGGCGCGCGAGCGATCACCGCCTGAGCGGCCCGGAGGCGGGCCTTCCAGATCTTCACCGACGGATGCCCGGCCGCGAGGCCGGCGAGCCGCCCCTCGATCTGGACGGCCTCGTGCTTGGCTGCGTCGAGCTCGGCGGCTGTCGGCGCAGGCTGGATATTGGCGCGCGCGTGTGCGCCGGTGCGTCCCTTGCTCTTGGTCATGGCCAACGCGATGGCCCCGGATGCCGCGCCGCGTCAATGCGGAACGGTAGCGACACGGCCCGCTGTGGCGCGCGCAACACCCGAGCAAGGTCGCGTCAGCGCTTGACGCGTTCCGCCATCGCGGCGTTGCCTTGGCCTGCCGCGACCGAACCTGCCGATCGTCCCGCCGCATCCTGGATCGTCCGGTCCGCACCCGCCGCCAGCAACAGCTCGACCTGTGCCCGGCGATTGAACAGCGATGCCATCATCAGCGCAGTCTGCCCGGCATGATTGCGCGCGTTCACGTCGCACCCCGCCTTCAGCAGCCGCGCCGCGATCGCATCCTCGCCCTTGAACGCGACACCCATCTGCGCGCTGTTGCCCTGGTCACGATCGGGGCGACAGGCGTCGGCGCCCTTGCCGATCAGCGCGTCGACCGTAGCTAGCTGTCCGTTATACGCCGCCAGGATCAGGGGCGTGAAACCGCGCTCATCATAGGCATTGATGTCGGCGCCGGCGTTGAGCAGCGGATCGATCATGTCCGTGCGGCCGAGCCGGGCCGCCTCGAACAGCAGTTGCTGGCGACGCTCGGGTGATGGCAAGGCCGCGACCGCAGGGGGCGTGCGTCGCTCGGTTGGAGCGGCCTGTGGACCGGCCGCGGCGAGCAGCGCGGCAAGATAAGTCAGCATCGTCGGTCTCGTTTCCTTGAAGTCTGCTACGGCAGGAGACGCGAGCCACGCCGCGCCTCCTGCCCCGGGATCAGCGGGCGCCCTGGCCCGGGTTGGCGGCGCGATAGTCCGCCACCGCGCGCGACACGTCGGCGATCGGCACGTTCACCGCGGTTGCCAAGCGCGTGCCGAAGTCCTTGTCCGCCTGGTAGAAATAGCTGACCATGATCGTCTTCGTCCGCGCCGACGTCACGACATTGAGATCACCCGCCAGGTTGGTCACCAGATCCGCCTTGTCCTGCGGCTTCAGCGCCCGGTAGAATTCGCCCGCCTGGGCAAAGTTGTTGGTCTTGGCGATCGGCTTCGCATCGACGGTCGCATCGATGCCATAGGGCGCGGCGCGGAAGCGGGCATCGGTCGACTTTGCCGCAGTCGCCGCCGGGAAATAATTCACGTCGGACGCCCGGTTGGCGTGGTCGAGCTGGCCGTCCTGGTAATTGTTGACGACACTCGCGAGCGGACGATTGACCGGCAACTGCATCGCATTGGCGCCGATGCGATAGCGTTGCGTGTCCGAATAGGAGAACAGCCGCCCCTGCAGCATCCGGTCCGGCGACGCCTCGATCCCCGGCACGAGGTTGGCCGGTGCGAACGCCGACTGCTCGGTGTAGTCGAAGAAGTTGGTCGGCACCTTGTTGAGCGTCATCTCGCCGATCTTGCGGAACGGCACGCCCAGCCATTCCTTGGTGTCGTCGAACGGATTATAGTCGAGCTTGGCAAACGCCGACGCCGACATCGTCTGCACCATCAGGTCCCAGACGGGGAAGTTGCCCTTGCCGATCTCGCCGTAGAGATCGTCGGTCAGGTAGTTCCATGTCGCGGTCGCCACCTGCGCGCCGTTCAGGTTGCGCACGCCCTGGCGGCTGATCCAGCGGAACTTGGCGAACACCGTTTCGCCCTTGGCATTCACCAGCTTGAAGGCATGGACGCCGTTGCCGTCCATCGTCCGGTAGGATGCCGGCGTACCGAGGTTCGAATAAACATGCGCGAGCATGTTGGTCGCCTCGGGCGTCGCCGAGAAGAAGTCGAAGAAGCGATTGGGATCCTGCTTGTTCGTCACCGGCGAGGGCTTGAGCGCGTGGATCATGTCCGGAAACTGGATCGCGTCGCGGATGAAGAAGATCGGCAGGTTGTTGCCGACCAGATCCCAATTGCCCTGATCGGTATAGAATTTGGTCGCAAAGCCGCGCGGATCCCGCATGCCCTCGGGGCTGCCCGAGGGGTGGATCACGGTCGAGAAGCGGACGAACACCGGCGTCTGCTTGCCGGGCATGAACAAGGATGCACCGGTGATGCTCGAAATGTCCGCGGTCGCGGTGAACACGCCGTGGGCACCGGTTCCGCGGGCATGGACGACGCGCTCGGGCACGCGCTCACGGTCGAAGCGTGCGAGCTTCTCGATCAGCGTCGTGTCCTCGAGCAGGACGGGGCCAAGGTCGCCCGCCGCCTTCGAGTGGCGGTTCTCGCCGATCGGCGCACCATTGTCGCGGGTCATCTGCGGCGCGGCGACACTGGCTGAATCACCCTTGGCTTCAACGGTGCCGGCAACCCCGGCCTGCGCCAGCGCGGGCTTGCCGGCGCTGGACGGGGCCGCCGCGGTCGTCATGCGGGTTTCCGCCTGCGTCTCGGCCGGCGCCACCGTCTGCGCGGCGACTGGCTGAATCATGGCACCAGCCGATGTCGCAGCCAGCAGCATCGCCGTCACGGCCTGACGGCTCTTCACGTTCTTCATCTCTATCCCTTAATCCTGCATGCCATCAGCGTGGCATCCCCGCACAGAGCGTGCGGCACCGCCGCCTCCTGATCGAGGACGCGCATCGCGCCAAACGGAGCTTCTGGATCACAGCAATCGAGCAGGACGATCGAGCCGCCATCGCGCCGCTCGCCGGACGATTGCCGAACGATCCTGACCGGGATAGACCGGCGCCGCTGACCTGTTCGATCCGAGCAGGGCGGCATGATCGCGTCGGTGCCCCGAAAGGGCTTAATAGGGAACGCGGTGAGGGTGGTTCGCCACCTGAAGCCGAGGCTGTCCCTGCAACTGTAAGCGGCGAGCGCGATGCATTTCGCTTCTTCCTGCAAAGGAAGGAGCAGCCACTGGGCCAGACGTTTCGTCATGAGGGCCTGGGAAGGCCGTGCATCGTGTGATGACCCGTGAGCCAGGAGACCTGCCGGCGTCTGGTCGCTCTTGCCTGGCCCAGGGGGTGGCCGC